>NZ_CP092915.1:3633699-4239316 GCF_022557175.1 Mycolicibacterium sp. YH-1
GGCTCCGTCGCCAAGGTCGTCACGGCGGCAGCCGTGCGGCTGAGCGTCCCGCTCGATCAGCGGCTGGCGACCACCGTCGTCACGGGCGCCACCCCAGGGCAGCTGGTCCTGGTCGGTGGCGGCGACGCAACACTCACGGCGCAACCCCCGGGCGTACCCGGCTACTACCGGGACGCCCCCCGCCTCGACGACCTCGTCGACCAGATTCGCGCATCCGGTAACCCGGTGGCAGACATCGTCGTCGACACGTCACTCTTCGGTGGCCCCACCATGGCGGTTGGCTGGAATCCGATCGACATCGAGGGCGGCAGCATCGCGCCGATCGAGTCGGTGATGCTCGACGGAGGACGCAGGCAGCCGCTGTTGGCCTACTCACCCCGCACGCCCACGCCGGCGCTGGACACCGGACGGGTCCTGGCCGAACGCCTCGGCCTCGACCCGGCCACAGTGACCATCGGATCGGCACCACCAGACGCCACGACCGTGGCGACGGTGTGGTCTGCTCCGCTCGGCCTTCGGCTACACCAGATGATGGTGGTGTCCGACGACGTCACCGCCGAGACCATCGGCTTCGAGCTGGCCCGTGCTCGCCACCAGCCGTCCACCTTCGACGGAGCCGTCGCCGCCGCCACCGGGGCGCTCATCGACCACGGCTTCGACACCAGCGGACTGCAACTGAGAGACCTCAGCGGCCTGTCGGTCGACGACCGAATTCCGGCCGGCCTCATCGACGACGTGCTCACCGCGGCGACCGGATCCGGCGAGCACGCCCACGCCCTGCGACCGATGCTCGACGATCTCGCCGTGGGAGGGGGCAGCGGAACACTGTGGGATCGGTTCGTCAGCCCGTCGCCCGGTTCCGGTTGGGTCCGCGCGAAGACCGGCACTCTGGACTTCGTCAACGCGCTGGCCGGCATCGTCACCGACCGCGACGGCCGTGCGCTGACCTTCACACTGATGTCGACCGGCACACCCTCGGAGGTCGCCAAGCCCGCACTTGACGCGGTGGCCGTGGCGCTGCGCGAGTGCGGCTGTCGCTGACCACCCGCTACTTCAGCGGAAGACCCGTGATCGCCCGCGCCATCACCAACCGCTGAATCTCACTGGTGCCCTCGAAGATCGTGAAGATCTTGGCGTCGCGGTGCATCCGCTCCACCGGGTAGTCCCTGGTGTAGCCGTTGCCACCGAGAATCTGGATGGCCTCGTCGGTGACGTAGACCGCGGTCTCGCTCGCAGCGAGCTTGGCCATCGACCCCTCTGCGTTGACGAAGGGCTTGTTGTTGCGCGCCATCCAGCCGGCCCGCCAGACGAGCAGCCGGGCCGTGTCGATCCGCGTCTTCATGTCGGCGAGCTTGAACGCGATGGCCTGAAAGTCGCCGATCTTGCGGCCGAACTGCTCCCGCTGCTGCGCGTACTCCAGCGCGTACTCGTAGGCGGCCCGAGCGACTCCGAGCGCCATGGCACCGACGGAGGGCCGGGTCCTCTCGAACGTCTTCATGGCCGCTTGTGCTGCCGAGCCCTTGCCCTCGCGTGAGCGCGCGATGCGCTCGTCGAACTTGTCCTTGCCGCCGATGATCAGGTTCCCGGGCAGCCGAACATCGTCGAGCACCACCTCAGCGGTGTGCGACGCGCGGATGCCGTGCTTCTTGAACTTCTGCCCCTGCGAGAAGCCCTTGGTGCCTGGCGGGATGATGAACGTCGCCTGGCCCCGGGACCCGAGTTCGGGTGCGACCGACGCGACGACGATGTGGACGTTCGCGATACCGCCGTTGGTGGCCCAGGTCTTGGTGCCGTTGAGCACCCACTCGTCGGATGCCTCGTCGTACTTGGCGCGGGTGATGATCGCGGCGACGTCGGAGCCCGCGCCCGGCTCGGACGAGCAGAACGAGGCGAGCTGCGGCTCATCCACCGTGCCGAACATCTGCGGGAGCCACTCGCCCATCTGCTCGGGTGTGCCCGACCCCGCCAGCGCCGCCGCCGCCAACCCGGTGCCCAGGATGGACAGCCCGATGCCCGCGTCGCCCCAGAACATCTCCTCGAACACCGTCAGCATGCCCAGACCGGACGGTTCAGCCGTCTGCGCTGCGAAGAGGTCGATCGAGTAGAGGCCGACTTTGGCGGCCTCCTGAATGATTGGCCAGGGGGTCTCCTCGCGTTCGTCCCACTCCGCGGCGGCAGGGCGCACCACGTCGCGGGCGAACTGGTGTACCCAGTCGCGTACCTCGACAACGTCCTCGGGGAGTTCGAGTGAAAACGACATGAGGGCCTGTCCTTTCAGAGGTCCGGGTTCGGCGCGACTGGACATGAGCACAGCGTCGCGATCGAATCCCGACATTCGGTGAACGACTGTACATTTTGCTGCGCGGCAGTCAACCACCGGCTTGATGTCACGTGCTGAACCGGAACACCCACCTCGCGTCGTGGCGGCGCACAGCCGGAATGGTGTGGGAGCGTTACCCCGTGCCGACCGACCAGTCGAGTGACCGCCGTGCCATGTCGGCGACCCGCCTGGGCCTGAAGTACGCGCTCGCGATGACGTTGGCCCAACTCATCACCTCCGTCGAGGTAGCCGCGGTTCTCATCTCGTTGACCAATCAGACATTCGACGCGGCAACGGCCTATTCGACACCGGCCAGCATCTCGCTGCTCGTCGCGCTCATTGTGTTCGGACTCCTGGCCACGGCCTACGGTGGCTATCGCAGCATTGCACCGTCACTGACATGGTTCGTCGCCGGTGTCGAACCCGACGCCGATCAACGGGCCAGCGCCATCAACCTCGTTCGACGGCAGTCGGGCATCCTGCTCAGCGTCTGGGCCGTCAGCAGTGTCGTGGTGGTCGCCGCCAACCCTGCCCCGGGCATAGGGTCCACGCTCCTGATCCTCGGTGCCATGCTGTTCGGCGGCACATCGAGCATCAGTTCCAGCGTGCTGTTCACCCAGCGCATCGTGCGGCCCGTCGTGTCCGCGGCATCCAAGGACTTCGTCGGCCGCGAGACAGCTCCGGGGGTGACCGCACGCCTGGTCCTGATGTGGGTGGCGCACGGCGCCCTGCCGAGCCTCGCGATCGCGTTGCTGGTCGTCTTCCACGTCAACGGATGGCTCATCCCACGCTCGGCCTCGCTGGTGATCCCGGTCGTCGTGCTGTCCACGGTGTCTCTGGCACTGGGGCTGCGGTCCCTCATCCTGGTGTCCCGCTCGATCTCGGACCCCCTCAACGACGTTGTCGCGGCGATGGCCGAGGTCGAGCGCGGCGAGATCGGCCGCACGGTCGCGGTCTACGAGCAATCCGAGATCGGGAAACTTCAGAACGGCTTCAATCGCATGGTGGCCGGCCTCCTCGAGCGCGATCGCCTCCAAGACCTCTTCAGCCGACATGTCGGCCCCGACGTCGCACGCCGGGCCGTGGAGACCGACGAGGACCAGTCCGGTGAGGTCCGCGACGTCGCCATCCTCTTCATCGATCTCGCCGGGTCGACGCAGCTGGCGACCACACACACCCCGCGGGAGGTGGCCCACGTCCTCAACGACTTCTTCAAGATCGTCGTCGCGGCGGTCGACGCCCACGGCGGCCTGATCAACAAGTTCCAGGGCGACGCCGCGCTCGCCGTGTTCGGCGCACCGACCGCCGCGCCCGACGCCGCCACCTCGGCACTGCGCACCGCCCGGGCCCTAGCCGACGATCTGCGCCGTCTGCCCGTTGTCGACTACGGCATCGGGGTGTCAGCCGGTTCGGTGTTCGCAGGCAACATCGGCGGTGAGAACCGCTACGAGTACACCGTCATCGGCGACCCCGTGAACGAGGCGGCGCGCCTCGCCGATGCCGCCAAGAACACCTCGCGACGGGCACTCGCCTCCGGTGCCGCGATGCAACGCACCGACGACACCGAACGTCGCAACTGGGAATCCCGCGACCCCATACTCCTGCGCGGACGCCCCGAACCGACGCTCATCTCGGTGCCGCGTGACGACAATGACGGTCATGGCCTCCAACGCTGACATCTCGCCGTTCCGCATCTCCGTGCCCGACGACGTGCTTGCCGACCTTCGGCTCCGGCTCAACAACACCCGGTGGCCCGAGGCGGAACCAGTCGATGACTGGAGCCAGGGCATTCCGCTGGCCTACACACGCGAGCTCGCCCAGTACTGGGCCACCGACTACGACTGGCGGACGCGCGAGGCCGCCCTGAACCGCTTCGACCAGTTCACCACCGACATCGACGGCCTCGAGCTGCACTTCATCCACCAGCGCTCGCCGCACGAGGGCGCTCTCCCGATCGTCATCACGCACGGCTGGCCCGGCTCCGTTGTGGAGTTCACCAAGGTCATCGAACCGCTGACCGACCCCACCGCACACGGAGGCCGCGCCGAGGACGCCTTCCATGTGGTGTGCCCATCACTGCCGGGATTCGGTTTCTCTGGCAGGCCGACGGCGACGGGCTGGAACACCGGCCGGATCGCCGCGGCGTGGGAGACGTTGATGACTCGTCTCGGCTACCAGCGCTACGGCGCACAGGGTGGCGACTGGGGTGCCGCGGTGACCACCGAGATCGGCCGCAACGTCGGGCACTGCGTCGGCATCCACACCAACATGCCCGTGGGCAGGCCACCAGCCGACCTCGAACATCCGACCGACGAGGAGAAGGCGGCCCTGGCCGCGATGCGCCACTACCGACGGTGGGACTCCGGCTACTTCAAGCAACAGTCCACCCGCCCACAGACACTGGGCTACGGTCTGGTCGATTCGCCTGCGGCACAACTGGCTTGGATCGTCGAGAAGTTCTGGTCCTGGACCGACTGCGACGGTCATCCGGAGAACGCGCTGAGCCGCGACGAGATGCTCGACAACGTGATGCTCTACTGGGTCACTGGCACTGGCGCGTCGTCTGCCCGGTTGTACTGGGAGAGCATGGGCGCCTTCGGGTCTGGCGACAGGGTCGAACTGCCGACCGGCATCGCGTCATTCCCCTCCGAACTCAGCCGCCCACCGCGGTCATGGTGCGAGGCGAACTACAACATCACACACTGGACCACGATGCCGCGCGGCGGACACTTCGCCGCGTTCGAACAACCCGAGCTGTTCGTCGACGACGTGCGCCGGTTCTTCGCGACGGTCCGCTGACACCTACGCGCGGTTCAGGTTTCGGCTTGCGCGCCACCGTCGTTCTTGCGCACCCGCATCACGAACGCGGACAGCGACAGTACGAGCACGACACCGCCGAGCACACCGATCTCCACTGCCGCACGCGAGAACTCCGGGCCCTTCGCCAACAGCGAGGCCGCCTCCACCGACAGCACCACAATCTCCTTGATGGCGGCCAGGATTCCCACGATCAGGAACGGCTCGACGGCGATCTCATGCGACCGCAGACTGACCCGCACGGCGTACAGCAGCTCGACGAAGATGAAGAGCAACAACAGTCCGTCGAGCAACTCGAGCATCAGCGCGGACGTGGGCGTGTCCCGCACGTGCAGAAGCGTGTTGAACTGCGCTACGAGGAGCGCCGCCGAGCCCAACACCAGGACGACGGCGATGGCCCAGTAGATGGCGTCCTCGGCCCAGCCGAGCACGCGATCGGCGAGGCGTTGGCGTGCCTCCTCGCTCCCGTCGCCCTCGTCAGTCGACTTCGCCATGACTCAGCGGTTCAGCTGCCAGATCCGCGTGGACAGCAGCGTCGCGAAGGCGCACCACAGCGGATACAGACCAAGTGCACCCGCGGGCGCACCGCTGACGCTCACCGCGCGACGGGTGAGATCGGCGCTGCTGGCCGTCAGTGCCGCCGCGGCGACCGCAGACGCGCCGAGCTTGCCGCGGTCGAAGAACAGCCACGACCAACCGGCGTTGAGAATCAGGTTGAGTGCCAGCAGCGCAGAGTAGGTCCGGGCCTCCTCGTGACGGCCCCGCTCGGTCAGCTCGTCCACCGCACCAGCCGACACCACCGCGATGTCGGCGTACAGCAGCGGCCAGACGATCGGGAAGACTTGAGGCGGCGGCTGGAAGCTGGGCTTGCGCAGCTTGGCATACCAGGCGGACTTCGCGGGACGGCTCGCCAGGCTACCGACCACCGCGGTCGCGAGGACCGCCGCACTCGTCTTGGCGAGAGTCATCGGTCGCATCATCAATTCCCTTCGTCGCGGTGCAAGTACCCCGCAGGTCAGTGGCCCAAACCGCGGGAGCGCTGACGGGACCACCGATAGCCGCCGTAGATAAGCAGTGCGACAAGGAAGTTGACGAAGTAGGCGATGTCCGCACCGTGCCAGGCGACCGATACCGGCCCCTGGAACAGCGAGGTATTCATGAACGGCACCGCCGCGGCATAGGCCACCACGAACGCGACCAGTGCGGCCACGGCGTCAGTGCGATCGGTGGCCTCGTCGGCGGGGTCGACAGTGTTCCGCCCGCGGCTGCGGATCCGCCAGTCCACGACTATCACCGCGACGAAGGCCGGAATCCAGTAACCAATGAGCAACAGCACGTTCTGGAACCGTAGCGCCGTGTCGCCGCCGTGCAACCAGAGGATGAGCGCGAACGCCAGCACCGTGACGATCACGGCCGACAGCGGTCGACGGACCCTGACCCCGATCGTCTGCAGGGCGAGCGAACCGCTGTAGTCGTTCATCACCCCCGATCCGACGGCGGCCAGGGCGATGACCGCCAGGACGAGCGCACCGACGACGCCGCCGCCCATCACACTCTGCACACCCTCCACGGAGTGCTCGGAGACAAGTTCACCTGCGGCGATCCCGATGCCCTGCACGAAGGCGTAGGCCGTGAACATGCCCAGGAAGGTGAAGCTGAACACCCGCAGTCGCGATGACTCGGCGGGTAGATACCGACTGAAGTCCGCAGCGTAACTGGCCCAGGACACCGCCAGGCTGAACGCGATCGTCACCTCCAGGACGAACGCCCCGACCAGATCCGGGCCGGTAACCGTGGCGGGGGTGATCACGTCGTGCCCGCCGACAAGCTTGATGGCGAACACCACGAACGTCACGAACAGCACGACGGTCAGCACGGCCTGCAAACGGTGGATGAGTTCGTAACCGAAGAACCCGACGAAGCCCTGCACGCCCAAGACGATGAGGACGGCAACCCAGAACGGGATGCCGAGCAGCACCGACAGCGCCTGGCCACCGAACAGACCGACCAGGGCGTCCCATGCGATCGACGAGATCCACTGCAGTGCCGCGGGTACCGCGACGGTGCCACCGAAGGCCATCCGCGCCATCGGCAACTGGCCAGTTCCGGTTCGCGGTCCCCATGTGGAGAGGTATCCGACGATCAACGAACCCAACACGGTGCCGATGAGCATCGCGAGCAGGCCCAGCCAGAAGCCCAGGCCGAGGGCGATGGCCAGTGCGCCGGTGAAGACGCCCGTCATGTTGACCTGCGGGGCGAACCACACCGTGAACAAACGTCCCGGCGTTCCGTACCGGTGGCCCGGCGCGACCGGCGCGATTCCGTGCGTCTCGACGGCGAAGTCGCCAACACCTGTGGGGCTGCGCCCGCTGAACGGCGCCGCGGTCAGCGCGCTCGGCCGTTTGGATATCTCGGATGCCTCGCCGGCCCCTTGCCTCATGCCCTCATTCGACCACGTGAGGGCCGCCGAACGGCCCCGCGGTGCCGGCGATAGGCCCCCGACCGCCGAGCCCGGCGCGGAATCTGTGCCCCGGCAACCTTCAGGCTGAGGTAATCCATTGCTCAAATGTAAATTCGTTGCGGAAACGGTTGCGAAGGTCCGCGTCATCGGCGATTGTTTACCCAACAGCGCACGTTGCCGGGCTGACCTCCATCACCCAGAACGACAGGCATCGTGCGCCGCACAAGGGAGGTTGCCCTGAGCGGGACACACAGCACGGCCGTTGACAGCACGACCGGAGAGCACGGGGACACCCATGGCACGGGTCGCCCCGTCATAGAGATCGACCATGTCACCAAACGCTTCGACGACTACGTCGCCGTGGCGGATGCCGACTTCTCCATTGCATCGGGCGAGTTCTTCTCGATGTTGGGTCCGTCGGGCTGCGGCAAGACCACGACACTGAGGATGATCGCCGGGTTCGAGACGCCGACCAGCGGCGCGATCCGCCTTGAGGGCGTTGACGTCTCGCGCGTTCCTCCGCACAAACGCAACGTCAATACGGTGTTCCAGCACTACGCCCTGTTCCCACACATGTCGGTCTGGGACAACGTCGCGTACGGCCCGCGGAGCATGAAGAAGGACAAAGCCGAGGTCAAACGCCGGGTCGACGAGATCCTGGAGATCGTCCGCCTCACCGACTTCGCCAAGCGCAAACCGGGTCAGTTGTCCGGCGGCCAGCAGCAGCGGGTCGCGCTGGCCCGCGCACTGGTCAACTACCCCAGTGCCCTTCTCCTGGACGAGCCGCTCGGCGCCCTGGACCTCAAACTGCGCCAGGTCATGCAGTTCGAGCTCAAGCGCATCCAACGCGAGGTCGGCATCACGTTCATCTACGTGACGCACGACCAGGAGGAAGCCCTGACCATGAGTGACCGCATCGCGGTCATGAATGCAGGCAACGTCGAGCAGATCGGCTCCCCCACCGATATCTATGACAGCCCCTCGACGGTTTTCGTCGCGAGCTTCATCGGACAGGCCAACCTGTGGCCAGGGCGGCAGAACCGGATGGATGGTCAACTGGCCGAACTCTCGGTACTCGGCACCACGCTGCGGGCACGTCCCGGCGACACCGCGATAGAGGCCGGCGGTCAGGCCACCCTCATGGTGCGCCCGGAGCGGGTTCAGGTCTCCGTCGAGCCGCCGGCCGGCAACCTCGCCAGCGTGCCGGCCACCGTGCGGGACGTGGTCTTCCAGGGACCGGTGATCCGGCTCTCGCTGGCCGCACCGGATGACTCAACGGTGCTCGCTCACGTCGGACCCGAGCAGAAACTGCCCATGCTGCGTCCGGGCGATCAGGTGTACGTCGGTTGGGAACCGGAGGCCTCTCTGGTGCTTCCCGCAGCCGACATACCCACGACCGAGGACCTCGAGGAGATGCTCGACGACTCCTGATCGGCTTGCTTCCCGATACAGCTTGTCCTCGTTACCTTTTCCGCAACCCCGACCTCTTCCGCAAATCGAAAGGCACCGCAGCCATGGCCCCCGAAAACAACGGAGCAATCGACCCCCGTCTCATGTCTCGGCTCACGGCGAACCGCAGCAGCCGCAGACGTTTCATCGGGGGCGGCGCCGCCGCAGCGGCAGCCGCCATCCTGGGCCCGTCATTCCTCGCCGCCTGCGGTTCGGACAGTTCGACGTCCGGTTCCTCGCCAACGCAGGACAGCGGCCCGGCCAGCGGAACCCTGCGCGTCTCCAACTGGCCGCTGTACATGGCCGACGGGTTCGTTGCCGCCTTCCAGACCGCCTCGGGCATCACGGTGGATTACAAGGAGGACTTCAACGACAACGAGCAGTGGTTCGCGAAGGTGAAGGAACCCCTGTCACGCAAGCAGGACATCGGCGCCGACCTGGTGGTGCCCACCGAGTTCATGGCGGCGCGTGTCAAGGGCCTGGGCTGGCTCAACGAGATCAGCGACGCTGGCGTGCCCAATCGGAAGAACCTGCGCAAGGATCTGCTGGATTCCAAGGTCGACCCGGGCCGCAAGTTCACCGCGCCGTACATGACCGGCATGGTCGGCCTGGCCTACAACAGAGCGGCGACCGGCCGCGATATCACCAAGATCGAAGATCTCTGGGATCCCGCATTCAAGGGCAGGGTCAGCCTGTTTTCCGATGTGCAGGACGGGCTCGGCATGATCATGCAGTCGCAGGGGAATTCGCCTGAGAACCCCACCACTGAAGCCGTGACGAAGGCCGTGGATCTGGTCCGCGAGCAGAAGGACAAGGGGCAGATCCGGCGGTTCACCGGCAACGACTACGCCGACGATTTGGCGTCCGGCAATATCGCTGTCGCCCAGGCATATTCGGGCGACGTCGTGCAGTTGCAGGCCGACAATCCCGACCTGCAGTTCATCGTCCCCGAGGCCGGCGGCGACTGGTTCATCGACACGATGGTGATCCCGTACACCACACAGAACCAGAAGGCCGCTGAGGCGTGGATCAACTACGTCTACGACCGGCCCAACTACGCGAAGCTGGTGGCATTCACCCAGTTCGTACCGGTGCTGTCCGACATCACCGAGGAACTGGCCAAGGTCGACGCCGCGTCCGCCGCGAATCCGCTGATCAACCCGTCGCCGGAGGTGCAGGCCAACCTCAAGTCATGGGCCGCGCTGACCGACGAGCAGACTCAGGAGTTCAACACCCTGTACGCAGCAGTCACCGGCGGCTGACGCGATGGCAGGAGTCGCGAGCAGCGGCAGGCAACGGAGCAAGATCGCTCCCTACCTGATGATCCTTCCCGCCCTGGTGTACCTCGGCGTCTTCTTCGTGGTCCCACTGGTCACGCTGGGCCGAACGTCGCTGTCGTCCTCAGGTGGTTCGGTGTATTTGCCGACGCTGACGTTCGACTGGAACTTCGGCAACTACGCCCACGCATTCGCGCAGTACGAGGACCAGATCATCCGGTCCTTCACCTATGCCGCCGTCGCGACGGTGGTGTGTCTGCTGCTGGCCTACCCGCTGGCGTACGTGATCGCGTTCAAGGCCGGTCGGTACAAGAACCTGATTCTCGGGCTCGTGATCCTGCCGTTCTTCGTGACGTTCCTGATCCGCACCATCGCGTGGAAGACGATCCTGGCCGACGAGGGGTGGGTGGTGCAGGCGCTTGGCACCGTCGGTCTGCTCCCCGAGGAGGGGCGACTGCTCTCCACCGGCTGGGCGGTGATCGGCGGTCTCATCTACAACTGGATCATCTTCATGATCCTGCCGCTGTACGTGAGCTTGGAGAAGATCGACCCACGACTCCTTGAGGCCTCGCGCGACCTGTACTCGTCGGCCCCACGCAGCTTCGGCAAGGTGATCCTGCCGCTGTCGGTGCCGGGCGTGCTGGCGGGCAGCATGCTGGTGTTCATCCCCGCGGTGGGTGACTTCATCAACGCCGACTATCTGGGCAGTACGCAAACGACCATGATCGGCAACGTCGTTCAGAAACAGTTCCTGGTGGTCAAGGACTATCCAGCGGCCGCCGCGCTGAGCTTCCTGCTGATGGCGCTGATCCTGGTTGGCGTGCTGCTCTACACCAAGGCGCTCGGAACCGAGGACCTGGTATGACGATTCAGGATCGCATCGCCGAAGCCAACAAGAACATCGCCGACGTCAAGCCGAAGCGGGCGCTGACTCAGCGGCTCAACCTCGGCGACAACCTGCTGCGCGTGGTCGCGGGCCTGGTGCTGCTGTACCTGTTCCTGCCGATCTTCGTCATCATCCTGTTCTCGTTCAACAAGCCGGCGGGCAAGTTCAACTACACCTGGCAGGGCTTCACTCTGGACAACTGGGCCGACCCGTTCAAGTACCCCGCACTGACCGATGCGTTGAAACTGAGCCTGAACGTGGCCGCCGTCTCGACGGCAATCGCATTGGTGCTGGGCACGCTCGTGGCGATAGCCCTAGTGCGGCAACGGTTCACCGGGGACCGGGCCATCGACACCTTCCTGATCCTGCCGCTGACGGCTCCCGAGGTGGTGCTCGGCGCCTCGCTGCTGACACTGTTCCTTGATCTCAATGTGGCGGCCGGCTACACCACGATCGTGTTGGCCCACATCGCGTTCCAGATCAGCTTCATCGCGATGACAGTGCGCGCCAGGGTCCGTGGGTTCGACTGGACGCTCGAGGATGCGTCGATGGATCTCGGCGCCGGCCCCACCCGCACCTTCTTCAGGGTGACCCTGCCGTTGATCATCCCGGGGATCGTTGCGGCGGGCATGCTCTCGTTCGCGTTGTCCCTCGACGACTTCATCGTCACGTACTTCGTCAGCGGTTCATCCGTGACGTACCCGCTCTACGTCAACGCCGCGGTGAAGGCCGCGGTGCCACCGCAGATCAACGTGCTGGCCACGGCCATTCTGGTGATAAGCCTGATTCTGCTGGCCGTCGGAACGCTGTACCGCCGCAAGCGAATCGACGTCTGAGTCCCACCGTCCGGCGCCGAGACTGCTGGGAGATCGCACAAATCGTCATTTCGGCGATCTCACAGCAGTCTCGATGGATGGGTGTGAGGCCGCGGGCCCGAGTCGACCGTCAGCCACCGACCTCGGCAGGCACGGGCGGGGCGCTTCTGCCACCGGCACGCGCGGCGCCGATACCCGCCGCGACGACCAGACAGATGCCGACCACACCCCCTGGGCCCGGCACCTGGTCCAGGACCACGAAGCCGACCAGCATGGCGAACGCCGGTTCGACACTCATCAGGGTGCCGAATGACGCCGTGGTCAGTCGCCGCAGCGCCATCAGCTCAAGGGTGAACGGAATAACGGGAAGTAGCAGCGCTATACCGATTCCGATGAGCAGAATCTCCGGAGTCATCCGGGAGAACACCGACGGCCCGACGAGGATGCTGGAGAACAGCGCAGCCGTGCCCATCGACACCGCGAGACCATTGGCGCCGTCGACGCCGTCACCGACGCGCTGGGTCAGCAGGATGTAGCAGGCCCAGCACACGGCCGCACCAAGCGCGTACGCCACCCCAATCAGGTCGATGCTGCCGTGCCACGGCTCGGTCAGCAGGACCACACCGATCGCGGCGATCCCCGGCCAGACGAATCGGTACCTGCCCTTGCCGAGCAGCACCGCGACGCTCAACGGCCCGAGGAACTCCAGTGCGCTCGCCGTCCCCAGCGGGATGCGATCGAGGGCCGCCATGAAGAGCAGTGTGACCCCGGCTGTGACAACGCCGAGCACAACACACATCAGGAATGTCGACCTGGTGAACTTCGACGGCCGCGGACGGACGATGACGAGCAGGATGATGCCCGCCCAGAGCAGTCGCAGCCATGCCGCACCCTCGACCCCGATGTACTCGATGAGGCCGATGGACAGCGCGAGCCCGACCTGGACGCACAGCATCGATGCCGTCGCCATGAGCGCACCGGTGCGGGCGCGGTTCGCATTCACGACATCGGCCACCAGTGCATTGAACGGGACCTAAAAGCTCCGTGTCCACGGGATTGTCCGGGCCGGGTATCACTCCGACCGAATCCGTGGTTCAGCGCGTGCGATCGGGGAACGGGTCGTTGGAGAAGTCGATCTGTGCGGCGAGGTTGCTGACAGCGGTCACCACGCCGGTCCCGAACGCGCCGTCGCTGTCGTACAGCGTTGCCGAGCCGACGCTGATCCCGTCGTCGGTCCAGTGCGAGTCGGCCTGCACGCCGATCCTGCCGTCGCGCGGCAGCCGCGCCAGGGCCACCGTGAGGTCACCGTTGATGTAACCCACCCCGGCCGTGCCGAGGTTGGTGACCAGGCTCGTCCCCTCGGCCGCCATCACCGCGTTGACCAGCGGGGTGTTCTTGCGACCCTCGACCGCGTCGATGGGTCTGTTCACGAATCGCTTGCGCGCGTCGTTCTGGTGATCGGCGATCGACCGCGTCCAGCCGTGCCCGTCGCTACCGATGTGGACGTACTCGTCAGAGTCGAGCTCGACGGGCTGGGTGAAGTCGACCTCGGCCGACCACTCCTGTCCACGCGGCGGCTCCGAGCGCCGGTACTGGACCAGGATCGCGCGGACCACGGTGACACCGTCCTGGACGAGTTCGCACTCGGTGTTGCGCACGCGGCGTCCGTCGCGGACGAGTCGTGTCACCGCAGTCGTCGTCACCCCGCGAGCGGCCTTGAAGAGGTCGACGGTGACCCGTGCGGGCATGAAGTCCTCGCTGCCGTATCGCTCGTCGAGGATCGCTGCCGCCAGACCGACGAGTGCGGGACCGTTGAGATGGTCTGCTCCCCAATGGCTCTGGGCGAACGGCGTCGGCTGGAACGAATCATCGGCAAGTTGCACGAAGTGCGCCGGACGAGCGGTCATCTCCGCATCGTCGCACATCGGTACCTGAGCCCCGCCGATCGCCCGGCTCGGGTGCCTACGACGGGGCGAAACTAACCGACCCCCATCGACGACGAGGGGGACGAATTGGCCAGACATGTCTCGATGAATTGGGTCATGCTCTCGAACACCGCCCTGCTCTCGGGAAGAAAGGGCAACAGCGCGGGAAACGCATGCAGTTGGTGCGGCCAGGACTGAACGGTGCATTGCCTGCCAGCCACGGTGAGCCCCTCACACATCCGTTCCACATCGCAGCGCAGGACCTCGGACTCGGCAACGATGATCAGTGCCGGCGGAAGTGTTTTCAGGTCGGCATTCAGCGGCGAGAGATCATCGACGTCCGCTTGCGCGGGATGAATGCACTCGACGATCAATGGCAGCACCGATGCCACCCCGAATGGATCGCGTCGAAAGTTCTCGTGCGACTTTCGGGCCAAGCTGTCCAGTTCAAGGAGCGGAGAGATCCCGATGACGCCTGCGGGCACGGCCAATCCGTTCCGCTGGCCGGCGATCAGTGTGGCAAAGGCCAGGAATCCGCCCGCCGAGTCCCCCGCGACCACAACCCTCGTCGGGGAGACACCTTCTTCGAGTAGCCACCGATATGCATCCACGCAGTCCTGAATCGACATGTCGATCGCCACTTCCGGATGCTGGCGATAATCGACGTGCACGACCGGCAGGTTGGTGAGTCGGGCAATTCGTGCCACCACGTGCAGATGAGAGTCCAGGTTGCCGCAGAAGAATCCGCCACCGTGGAAGTAGAGGACGACGCCATCGCTCATGGGCGCGACGCATCCGGGCGCCCGGACAGTCTCGACTGTCACGGCGCCTGTCGTGTGACGATCGAAGCGAAAGCCGCGGAAGGGCCGTACGCGCTGCAGCCGCGAGAGGTTCCGAACGCCTCGGCCAAGGAACGACAGACGATCACTCACCGGCTTGTCGCGCTCGGACGTCAGGTACCGGCGGATCGGCGGCTCGACCAACACCCGGGCGGCGGAATAGCAGATCCGCGCCCTCCGACTCGGCCGTCCTGTTGACAAAGCGCCTGTCGGCAAACCCATCGTGGACCCCTTCTTGGAATAGGCGAAACTATGGAGCTGACTGGCCCAGCAGCGTGACGAGCAGCAGATGACGAACGACCGCCGTCGCCGACCTCGTGTGCGCGGCGTGCATGAACCGGCCCAGATCAGTCACGAGTGCGAAGCCGGCGTGCACTGCGAAACGCGCCTCATCCGGCGACATGTCAGGCCTGGCAGCAGACACCTGACGGGCCCACGCATCGACTGTGGCGCGCTGAATGCTTTGCAGCGCAACACGATCCTCGGTGGGCACGTTGAGGCGCTCCGCGTAGTAGACATACGCGAGTTCCGGATTGGCGAAGAAGCGCAGCACGAACGCCTCCACCAGTCGGCCGACCGCGTCACGCGGACCGTCTGCAGTGGGGAGGATCGCGGCGAGGTCACTCGACACCCGGTCGGCCGCGCGCCGATACGCTGCCCCCAGAATCGTCGCCTTCCCGGGGAAGTACCGGTAGAGGCTAGTCGTGGACACGCCGACCGAGACGGCGATGTCGTCCATCCCAGTCTCCCGGTACCCACGCTCGTTGAACAGCAGTATCGCCGAGTGCAGGATCTGCTCGTACTCCCCCGACTCCGGACCCACTGTGGCCCGGGCCGGGATGTGGTGTCCCGACAGCCCCGCCGGCAGGTCGGTGTCGCGTACGTTGCGCGCAATCGTGGCCAGGGTTGCGTGAATCCGGTCGCTCGCCAGCTGGGCGTGATGGTCGGTGATGCTGCCCAGCACGCTGAGCACTGCTGCTGACAGGATCCAGCGTTCCTGCCGCGGCTCCAGATCGGGACGTAATTTCGACATCGGCTGTTGCAGTCGGCGATTGACCAGTTTGATCTGCTCGTTCAGCACCATCTGATCGCCACCCTCGAGGTATCGGCCCTCCCACCGATACAGGCCACCGCTGGTCCGATTCACGAGGGCGGTGTCGATCAGTGCTCTCACCATGGCATCCCATACCTGGTCGGGCCCTGCATCGCCGCCGCCGTCGTCGACGAACGCGGTGCAGTCGACCAACTGCTGACCCAACCCCAGGACCGATGCCGCAAACAGCTCGTACTTCCCGGAGTAGTGGCGATACAGCGAGGCGGCCGTCACGCCGACCCGACGGGCGATGCCCTCCATGCTCACACCGTGATAGCCGACCTCGCTGAACGTCTCGGCCGCGACCCGGGCGATCTGCGCCTTTCGGTCCTTCGGTCGCCGACGCCGGTCCGCGCTCACACTTGACGTGGGCAGCCTGATGTCACGCGCATGCGCGGGCGGCACGGTCTAGCTCCCACCGAACTCGGGCCGCAGGACCGGGCTCAGCGCAGCGAGCGGAATGCGCGCCACCACGGTGCCGCCGTCCATCGACCACTTCATCACGCCGGGAGTGAAGTCGAGCGGGGTGTCGCGTGCCACGGGATAGTCCGGCATGTAGATGACGAGCTCGTCAGGGGTGAGCGCCCATGCCTTGTAGCCGCCCGAGTAGACCTTGTCGGGCGTCCACCGGTCCGCCACGAATGGATACGTGCGGGGCTGATGCGGGGGCGGTGCCGCATCGAGCGCCTGCTCGACGAACGGCTGTGCCAGCGGAGGAATCGCGACAAGCGGATCGACGCCGGCCTTCGTCAGATCCGACAGCTGCAACTGCCTGCCAGCCGACATGTCGAAGGTGAAGGTGCGGTAGGCGTTGTTGAACGCCGGCCCATCAGCGTGATAGGTCTCGTGGAACACCACCGACAACGTGTTGTCATGACGGAAGATCTCGTAGTTGCCCTCGCCGAAACTGTCGGCGACCATGCTCACCCCAAGCCGTCTCCAGTTGTCGACCAGAGTCCTCAGATACTGGCGCACAACGGGCCCGGCGACGGGGTCGTCGACGATCTCGGCGGGAATCGCGACCTTGATGTCACGCACCGCGTCGCGCTGGGAGCGCACCGAGGTCTGGCAGTACTGGCCGTTCCACTGGCCAGCCAACTCATCGCAGAACGACGGCGCCGACGCCGCGGCAGTGGGGGCGCCGACAGTGGCGGCCATGGCGCCAGTGGCGACACCCGTGACGATGGCAGCCACCACCCGAACGAGCATGCTCACCCGCACGTCAGTCCCCTATCCTCACGGCAGCGCGACTTGGCTTGCACGCCAACGTCCGTCGACGAACTCCATGGTCATCTTGATCCTGCTGCGGTCGATGCGGGGGTCGGGAACGCTGGTGTTCGACACCGACTGATCGACGAAGAGCAGCACGACCACCTTGTCCTTGGACGCGGATTGGATCGCCGACTCCACGACGACTCCATGCGCCGATGCCTTGTTGTCGATGAGTAGCTGACGAAGCTGGACACTGGATTGTGAGTACATGTCCTTGAACTCACCGGTCGAACCGTCGAGAACCTGGTGGAAGTTCTCGTCGACCTTGCTCGAGTCGATGCTGGTCAGGATCTGCGCGTACGCGACGGCGGCCTGCTGGGCCTGCTCCCCCGCACGGGTCACCTCCCGCTCCTGCCACAGCAGCCAGCCCAGAACACCCGAGACCGCGAGTGCGGCAACGAATATCACGGCGACCACGCCCACGAGCACCCGTCGCAGCCACGGCCGCGGTCTGTCTTCTCCCTCATCGGTGTCGGCACCTGCGTCAGTGTCTGCGTCTGCGTCTGCGTCGAGATCGACGGCCTGCTCGTCGGTTTCGGGCTCCGTCGTCTCGTCAGCCGACTCGGCCAACGCATCGTTCGTCACTGTCATGGTCATCTCCTCGAAACAGCGTGTCGGTGGCTCAGCGGGGTGGCTCGATCGGCAGGACCGGCCCGCCATACGGGGTGGGGATCGTGAACCGGCCCCGCGGGGTCGGGTCGGTCATTCGGCCCAGGTCCGCGCCGGGGGGCGGGCCTGCGGTGTCGTCGCCGGCCGGCCGCGGTGCGTTCTTGGCGCCGCGGACCAGCACGCCCGGATGATCGTCGCGGCAGTAGGTGTACATGAACGGTTCGGGGTAGTCAGCCGCTGACGGCGGTCGTCGCGGCGTCCCGTAGTCGCACGCGTAGCGCGGGTAGATATCGCCGATCGCCCACAATCCGTTGTCGTGCATGACACTTCCGATGGCATCGAGTGCCGACGTGCGGTAGCTGGGGAACAGCGCGTTCAACGCAGGCACCCGCAGGTAGAGCAGCTGCGAGGTGGTCGTCAGGCTGCCGAGCAGAGTCACCATGGTGTCGGAGTTGTCGGCGAACAGATTGTCGATCGCGTCCAGGGTGCCCGGTGCCTGGTCTGTGAGCCTGCGGTAGCCCTCCCGCATCTTGGTGATGCCGCCGAAGGTCGCGCCCAGATTGTCCGAGGCGACCGCGATTCCGTCACTCTTGTCCGCGGCCATCGTCAGCACGACCCGGCTGTTCCGCAGCACGCTGGTCGTCTCCGGAAGCACCGAATCCAGCGTCGACAGCAGAAAGGTGCCGCCGTCGATGATGTCGGCCAGCTTCTGCGGCCCCGCCTCGCTCAGGCTCAGTTCCCTCTTGATGAGTTCGATCTTCGACGTGTCGACCTGCGCCAGCGCACCATCGGCGTTGGCGAGCAGTTCCGCCAAGCTGACCGGGACGGTCGCCCTGCCCGCAGCGATGACGGCCCCATCACCGAGATAGGGTCCTGCGTCGGACTCGGCGGCGAAGTCGATGTACTGCTCGCCCGCAGGTGAGAGCCCAGACACCCGCACTTCGCTCGACTGCGGGATCGGCACGGTCGAATTGACGTTGACCACGGCGTTGACACCAGTGGGCGTGATGTCGAGGCGCTCCACCCGTCCGATCGGCACACCGCGCAGTGTCACGTCCTGATTCGGCAGCAGGCCGGCGGAGTCCGGCAGCTCGATGGTGATGGAGTGGCTCGATGCGAGCGGATTCACCCGCAGCGCACCGAGGAACAGGTATGCGCTCGCGACCACGAGCGTGAGGATCAGCGCACCCGCCGACAGCCAGGAACGCCTGCGGTGTGCCGCCCTGACGATGGCGACGATGGTGTCTGCGGCGGTGGTGATCATCGCGGCGCCTCGGGTGGCGGAACGACCTGCACCTGACCCGGATCGGTCGGGCTGGGGATCACCGGGACCTGCGGCACGCCGGGCCCCTTTCCGACGACTCTCTCCTGCAGACGCAGCAGCGTGTACTTGATGGAGCCCACCATCTGCTGCCAGTTGTAGCGCTTCGGCCCGTGCAGGCCGGCGTCACCGGCGAAGCCGATATCCGGTATCGACCCGAGAATCAGTCGATCGATGCTCGCCCGCGTCGCGATCGAGGGACCCGACGTCGATTTCACCAGGGGTGGCATCAACCTGTTGAGCGCGAACAGCGTGGCGTCTGGAGTCAGCGCGACGTCGTTCCACGCTCCGGCCACCCGGTTGGCATCGGCAACAACGCTTCGGCCGCTGGTGTCAGTGCCCGCGATCGACGGGAACTTGCCGAGCTGTTCGGTGGTGTCACCGATCTGCAGGATGAGATCGGCGATCTGCGAGGTGTGCGCGGCGAGTACCTCGCTGGCGGGCCCGGCCTCCGTCATCAGCTCGCCGAGCATGTCGTTCTTGGCCTCGATCTGATCGACAAGGCCCGAGGTCTCGGTGAGCGCGGTCGAGATCTCATCGGACCGCGCGTTGAGCGTGCCCAGCGTGCGGTTGGTCTTGCGGATCAGATCGCCAAAGGCCTGACCCTGGTCGCCGGTCGCCTTACCCAGGCCGTTGATGATCTTGGTGAAGTTGCGTACCGCGCCGCCATTGACCAGGATCGCCGCCGAGCCCAGCACCGACTCGACGGTCGCTGCCGCCGTCGTCGACTCCAGCCCGATGGTGTCACCGTCGGTCAGCAGCGGAGCCCCCGGATCCGATGGGTTGGGGGGCTTAAGGGCCACGAACACGTCCCCCAGCGGAGTCGCGGAGCGCAGTTCCGCGGTGCTGCCGCGCGGCAGCTGCACACCGTCCATGATGCGCAACGTCGTCACCGCGGTGTAGTTGCGCGCCACCATCGACTCGAGTTCGCCCACGTCGGCGCCGGCCAACTTCACCTTGGCGTTGGAGGGAAGGTTGAGCGCGTTGCTGAACACCGCGGTCAGGGTGTAGCCGCCCGAGCCGACTCCCGGCGCGGGCAGCGGCAGGCTGGCCAGACCCTCGGTGCCGCATCCGGCCGCGGTCAGACAGACCGAGAGTGCCAGCGGCACTACGGCTTTTCGGTAGCGCGCCATCACTTCTGGCCCATCGCCGAAAGGCCGTCCAGTATGTAGGACAGTCCGAAGTCCGGCCCGAAGTCGGCCAACGTGCCGGTGCTGCAACCGAGTTGTCGCAGCCCCATCATGTTGCAGACCTCCTTCACCGCCTGCGAGTCGAACAGCACCTTGTCGACGAGCACGCGGGCACGGAATGCCCCGTTCTTCTGATCGATGGCGTTGTAGATGTTGTCCAGCGTCATCGGTGTGACATCGAGGAACTCGGCGAGATCACGCTCATGGTCGACCGTCGTCTTCAGCGCGATGTCGCCGTTGGCGACGATCTGCTTGATCTCGTCGCGATGGGTGTCGAGGATCTCGCCGACCGTGGTGATCACCTCGGTGAGCTTCTTGCCGGTCGTGCCGCTGCCGAGGTTCTCGTCGGCCAGTATCTGACTGAGTGCACGGACCGTCGACCCGAACTCCCGCAGCGTCGTGTCATTGGTGGCTGCGGCCTCAGTCAGCGAGCTGAGGTTGCGCATGATGGTGGTCAGCTGATCCCTGGTGACCACGCCCCCATTGGCACTGAGTCGCAGGGCGTTGGACAGTTCGCCGAGGGCGTCCCTCATGTCCTGACCGTTGCCGTCAGCGATCGCGGCGCTGGCGTTGACGAGCTCGGCGATGGGACCATCGCCCGCGCCGTCACCGCGCAGTGAAACCGAGAGCTTGTCGAGAACGTCGAGCACGCGCGCGAACTCGACCGGGGTCTTGGTGCGGTTGAGCCCGATGGTGTCGTGGTTCTGCAGTGTGGGGCCGCCCCGATACGGCGGGGTGAGTTCGATCTGGCGGTCAGTGAGAATCGAGTTCGAGATGGTGACCGCCTGCGCGTCGGCGGGGACCGCGACGTTGGAGTCGACGGTGAACTCGACTTCCACGTATCCACCCCTCGGGGTGATCGTGGTGACCTTGCCGACCGGCATGCCGAGCACGGCGACCGTGTTGCCCTCATACAGTCCTGCGGCACTGTCGAATTGGGCTGTCACGGTGATGGTGTCGAGCGTGTCCCTGACGAACGGCCAGCTGGCTGCCGACACCAGCACGGCCAGCACCAGGCCAGCTGCGGCGAGTGCGAGCGCCTTGCTCCGGCGTCGATTTGGTTGCAGTTCTCTCTTCACTTGCAGTCCTTGAAGTACTCGATCATCCCGAACTGCTTGGCGCGGCCGCTGATTGCGCACATCCAGGAGTCCACCAGCAGGCCGTTGGCCGGGTTGAGGTCAACCGCGTTGCCGGTGCCGCTGGCGTTGGCCAGTCCTCGCAACGCCGGCGGACCCGCCTGCAGCGTGCTGCGCAGCAGGTCATCGTGCTTGCCGAGCATGTCGGACAGCTCGCGAATGTTGACCAGCAGCTTCTCCAGCTCGGGCCGGTCATCGATGACGATGCCACTGAGCGTTTCGACGAGGTTGGTCAGCGCCGCCATCATGGCGTGGAACGATGCGCGTCGGCTGACGAACTCCCCGATCAGGTCGTTGCCCTGGTTGATCAGGCTGCCGATGCTCGACTGTTGGCGACGCAGCGTGTTGCTGACCAACTCCGTCGTCTTCAGCAGCGAGCCGAGCTGGTCACGCCGGTCGGCGATGATCGTCGACAGGGTGCGGGTGTTCTCCAGCGCCTGCGGCAACACCGCGGGAAGCCCCTCCAGCTGCTTGCCGAGGATGCCCAGCGTCTCCGCGAACTTGTCGGAGTCGACCTGATCGAAGGTCGTGGTGACGTCCGCCAGCGCCTCCTGCAGGTCGTAGGGCACCTCGGTCTGGGAGATGTCGAACGTGTTGTCGCGCAACGAACCCGGGCCTCCGGGGCTCAGCGACAGGTACCGGGATCCCAGGATGGTCGTGACCTTGATCGTCGCTCTGGAGTCCTGCCCCAGCACGACGTCCTTGCGGACCTTGAGGCCGGCCTCCACGTGATCGCCTGCCAGCCGCATGCTGGTCACCTCGCCAACCGGTATCCCGGCGATCGTGACGGGGTTGCCCGGCTGCAGCGCCGCGGCCTGCAGGAACCGTGCGGTGTAGTGCCGATATCCGACGTCGGCGACCTTGACCGTCAGCATCGCGCCGATGAGGACGGTCACCACCGCGATCGCGCCGAAGCCGAGCCACGCCTTGTTGCGGCTCTCCAGGGGCCGGCGCCTACGCCGCTGGGTGGGGGTTGAATCAGCCATTGCCCATGTTCCTGCATCTCGGCGTGTTCCACGCCTTGTTTCCAGGGGTGGCGGCGTCGACGATGATCGGCACGACGTCGTTGAGGCCGGGGAAGAAACCGGTGAGGTTCAGGTCGCACGTGTAGGCGCTGACGTACGCGCCCTCGTTGGTCATGCGCGCGAAACCCTTCAGCAGCAGTGGAAGGTTGGCGCCCGTGAATGCCAACTGCGGTTCGATGGTCACCATGTGCTGGGCGAAGCCGGGCTCGCGCACGACGAGTTCGTTGAGGTCGGGATGGACCTCGTCGGCGATGGTCGAGAGTTGACGCACCACCTGTGAGATCGACCCCATCGACGACACCAGCTCGGGGCGGCGCGCGTCGAAGGTGGACACCGCGTCGCGGGTCTGACCGATGACCACATCGAGGCTGTCGTTGTGCCGGGCCAGGTTATCCACGACCACGTTCAGATCGGTGATGACGTTCCCGAGCTCCTCGTCCTTTCCGGCGAATGATTCGGTGAGCCGCGACGTCTGGTCGACCAGGGCGACGATCGACGCGTCATCGCCCTGCAGCGACTGGATCACGCCCTTGGTGAGGTTGTCGGCATCGCGGGGGTTGAGCACGCTGAACAACGGCTCGAAGCCGTTGAGCATCGCCCCCACGTCGAACGACGGGTCGGTGCGGTCGATGGGGATGACGCTGCCTGCTGGCAGCGGCCCGGGCTCGCCGATACTGCCCAGCGACAGTCCCAGGTATCGCTGGCCGACGATGTTCTGGTAGGTCACCGACGCGACGGTGGTGCCCAACACCTGCTGATCGGCTTGCACCACGAACGACACTTTGGCCAGATCGCCCTGCAGTTCGATCTTCTCGACCCGCCCGACGCGCACCCCGGCCATCCGCACGTCGTCGCCCTCACGCAGGCCGAACACGTCGGAGAACACCGCCGCATATGGGACCGTCTGCCCGGCCACGTCGCGGCGCAGCGTGACGTAGACCAGCCAGGTCAACGTCACCGCCACCACCATGAACAGCGACAGCCCGACCATTGCACCACGGTGCTTCATCTCGGACTCCCCGCCGAAGTCGGTTCTGCCACAGCCACCGTCGTCCCGCGCGCGAGCGGTCCGAGGAGCAATTGCGTGGCCGTCGACGCGGACTGGCCGGTGAGGATGCCGAGCTGCTGACGTTCCTGCGCACTGCCGACCGGACCGACATTGCCTCCCCATGACGCAGGCGCCACCGGTGCGGGAGGTGACAGCGGTACCGGCGGTGGCGGGGTGGGAATGAGCGCGGGGTTGGCCGTCCCCGGCACTGGCGGCGAAGGCAACATCCCCGGCGGCAGTGGCGGATTCGGATCTTCCAGACTCGGGTTGGGGTTGAGGTACGGGGGGCCGACGGCGACGAGATTGCCATTGGGGCCCAGGACGGTTCCCGGAGGCGGAGCCAGATCCTTGGGCGGCTGATAGTTCTGCGGCACGAGCACATCGGGTAGCTCGGGGCGCGTCGGCACGAGCGGGGCGGTGTAGCAGCTCGGACCCTTGAGGCCGGCGTACTGGGGGCAGTCCGCCCGGGTGTAGGTGTAGGTGGGTGTGAAAGACAGATTCACCCTCATGTTGCCGATATCGCGATCGGGTATCCACACCTCGTTGAAGAACTTGTCCACCAACTGATTCAGCTTGACGAAGGCAGGCACCCAGTGCTGTGAGGTGTCGGCCAGCTGACCCACGACCGGGGTGAGGTTTCCGGTGATCTTCACCAGCCGGTCGGTGTGGTTGTTCAACGCCGTGTGCGTCGTTCCCATGGTGTGCACGCCACCGTCGATCAAGGCGGTGAGCTGTGCACGCTGTTCCACCAGGGTCTGCATGGGCTGCACGGCACCGTGCAGTGCGTCCACCAGTTCGGGCGCGGTCTGCTGCAGACCACGGGTGGCGTCGATCAGCGCGGAGACCGTCGTCGGGCCGGGCTCGGTGGCAACGATGGCGTCGAGTTCATCGACCAGCCGGTTCAACTGGGCACCGCTGGTCAGCAGTTCGGTGCGGCGGTTCTGGGTGGCCGCATTGACCGCGGCCAGGATTCCCACCGTCTTGTCCTCGCGGCCTCGACCGGTGGCGGCGAGGATGTCGCGCAGCTTACTGATCGTGGTCTGGAACAGCACTGTCGGGAGCTCGGTGTCCTCTCCGATCTTCGCCCCGGCACGAATGGCCGGGCCGGCGCCGCGGTCGACCAACTGAACCGAGGACACCGCGAACACGTTGCTGGGCACCACTCGTGCCGTCACCGAAGCCGGGATGGATTCGGCGTAGGTGGGATTGAGATCGATCTGCACGTAGTTCGGTTCGCCGTGCGCTGCCGGTGTCACGTCGTTCACCATCCCGACGAGCACGCCGTGGTACTTGACGTCCGACTTCTGCGGCAGGCCGTCGCCGACGTTGGTCATGGCGGCGACGACGCGGACGTAGGGGTCGAGCCGTCCGGTGGACTTGACCAACAGGGTTGCCGTGACGACGCCGACCACCAGCAGCACTGCGATGCCACACGCCAGGAGTTGCCGCTCCGAGGCGCCTCGTCCGTCGGACTCAAAGGAATTCGCCATCTATCCGCCGAACCTCGCTCCGGAGTCGACGGTCCACAGCGCCATGGTGAGCAGCATGTTGACCATGATCACCACGGTGATGCTCGCCCGCATCGCATGTCCGGCAGCGACTCCCACACCCTCGGGCCCGCCGGATGCGTAGAAGCCGTAGTAGCACTGCACGGTCGAGGCGATCCACACGAAGATGACGGCCTTGATCAGCGAGTAGGCGATGTCCTGGCCGGACAGCATCAGCGTGAAGTAGTGCAGATACGAGCCCGTCGAACCGCCACTGACGAGGTACACCACCAGCTGTGTCGTCAGATAGCTCACCGCCAGGCACGCCACGTACAACGGAATCACCGCAACGACCGAGGCCATCAGGCGTGTGGTCACCAGATACGGAATCGGCCGGACCGCAATGGCGTCCAAGGCGTCGATCTCCTCCGCGATGCGCATAGATCCGAGCTGGGCGGTGAACCGGCAACCGGCCTGTGTTGCGAATGCTAGTGACGCCGCGATCGGCGCCAGCTCGCGAGTGTTCACCAGCGAGGAGATGATGCCCGTGGCCGGGCCCAGCCCGAGCAGATCGAGGAAGTTGTAGCCCTCGATGCCCACCAGCGCGCCCACGGTGATACCGAGAACGACTGCCACGCCTGCGGTTCCACCGCCGACGACAAGGGAACCGTTGCCCCACGCGATATCGGATAGCAGACGGACGAACTCACTGCGGTACTGGCGCAGCGCAATGGGTACGGCGATGATCGCCCGCACGAAGAACACCATCATGTGGCCGAGTCGGATGACCGGCGCAGACGCCTTCTTGTACAGCCGAATCCATGGAGCCAGCAGCGGCGGGCGGAACGTCGATGCGGTCACGTCACAGCCCCACCCTGGGAAACAGCATGATGTAGAGCTGGCTGATTGCCACGTTGACGACCATCAGCACCAGGATCGACTCGACCACGGCCGCATTCACCGAGTTGGCGACGCCCGTCGGGCCACCCACTGTCGAGAAGCCCTTCTGGCAGGACACGATCGCGACGATGGCGCCGAATATGACGGCCTTCACCAACGCCACGACCATGTCGCCGGTCGTCGCGAACGAGGCGAACGTCGCGACGAAGCTGCCCGGAGCGCCGTTCTGGAAGTACACGTTGAACAGATAGCTCGCCAGGAAGCCGACGAAGCACACGACGCCGGTGAGCGCCACGCCAATCATGATGGCGGCCACGAACCTCGGCACCACGAGGCGCCGAATCACCGACACGCCCATCACTTCCATGGCGTCGATCTCCTCGCGCATCTTGCGCGAGCCGAGGTCCGCGGTGATCGCCGACCCCACCGCCGCGGCCATCAGGATCGCGGCCGTCAGCGAGGCCGCCTGCCGGATCACGGCGAGCCCGCTCGCCGCACCTGCGAGGGAGGTCGCGCCGACCTGGCCGGCCAGCAGGGCGAACTGAATCGACAGGGTGACACCGATCGGCAGGGCCACCAGGATGGTCGGTAACACCGCGGTGCCCGCCATGAATGCGCCCTGGCGGATGAACTCCTGCCACTGGAACCGCCCGGTCACCAAATCGATGAACAGGTACTGGATTGTGCGCAGGCCGAGAATGAACTGCTCGCCGACGGTGGTGAGTGAGGCCAGCGGATGACGCCTGACGTAGCCGGTGGCCCAGTCCTCGATGGCGTCGACACCGGTGGGCTCACGCAAGACGTCGACCCCTTTCCCGATGGACGGACCCAGCAGGTGCCGGCACCTGTCGGTAGCGCCGGTGGCTAGTGGTGGTCACCGTATGTCGGCCACCTGCCTCCGTCAACGGTTTTGGAGAACTGATGTTTACTTAGCGAAAACGATGAGAATTCCTGCCCGATCGCCTATAGCCGTACATCCGGCACTGAGGACTTTCGAAGAAGTCACGATCCGCAACTGTCCGTTGCGTAATTCGCCTCTCGATAGCCATATTTCAGCGCCTATCCGCATTCCGCGTGGATGTGCAGAGCGCGAACCGGCACTCGACTCAGTCCGAGCGGAGGTCGAGCCCGTTGGCGACGATGCACTTTCGTATCGAACCGTCAGAAGTACGATGATTAACTTAGATGGCCCCGCGGGCTGCCCGACATGCGGGCGACCGTGCTACTTTGACACACAACCCGCCTCTCTGTGTCAAAGATGGAGAACACCAATGGCGACTCTCCGGTTGATCGACCCGCCAATTGCCCCGGCGGCCAGTGCCAGCCGGCAGTGAGGGCCTCCGCGATGCGCCAGGTGCGTACCCGCACCTCCCCGGCGCAGCAGGAGACGGCCATCCTGAAGGCCGCCGCGGAACAGGTCGCCCTCGTCGGCGTCGGAAGGCTGAGCCTGGATGTGGTCGCGCGACGGGCCGGGGTCAGCCGGAGCACGCTATATCGCCGGTTCCCCAGCCGCGACGCATTGCTAACCGAGCTCGGCCACCGAACGGTGGCGTTCGCCATGTCCAGACTGGCCACTGTCGACGTGGATTCCGGCCCCCGGGAGGCGGCCGTCTCCGGCTTCTGCGAGGGAGTGCGCATCCTGACCACCGAGCCGACCATGCGCCGATTCCTGCAACTCGACGGCGACACCACCATGTCACCCGGCATGCGCGAAGCGGCCGAGAAGTTCCTCGAGCGTGCCTCGGCGACAATGGCGAAGGCATTGCGTGCCGCGGGTGCCACCATGGCCGATCCGGATCTGCTCGCCGTCGCCGAATTGCACATCCGGCTGGCCACATCCCTGGCTCAGATCAACAGCCGTGTTCTCGACACCGCGGACACCGCTGCCGTGCGGCTATACGCACAGCGTCATCTGTCGCAACTCGTCTACTGAGGCACCCGGTGCCGTCAGGCCGGTGTGGTTGTCACGCGACGTCAGTCCGCCGAAGTGCTCGTCTGCCGGTGTCGGTCGACCACAGGTGACCGCAGTCGACGCACTGCAGATTGAGCAGGGTGCCCCGATTGCTCAGCAGGTACTGCCAGTGGTCGTCGCAGTTTCGATCGTCGGCGCAGGGCCCGCAGTCACCACCATGCCTGCAGCTCGGGCACCGCAGCCAGGCTCGGCGGGCGCGATCGGCGGTCGGATCAATCGGCAGCACGTCGCCCCAACCCCTCCGGCAGCACGCCTGCGATCACCAGATCGTTGTAGATCCGCTGCTGCTCGGCATCGAGGCCGGAGTACAGCATGGCGTAGGCCTCATCTTCCTGGGCCAGCACCGCTACGGGGTCCCAGTCCTCGCCGATCGCGGCCAGGACGGCCTGACGTCGGCGAACCTCGTCGAGGGTCAGGTCATATGCCCACTCGCCCGCGACGGTATCGGCGTCAGCCATGGCACTCCCAGATGTCGCTCTCCTACAGGAAAGGCAAGGCTTACCTGCAGAGCGCCGCGAGGGCAATGACCTACGCCACATTCTCGGCGGTGGTTGGTCACATCGTGGTCGACGACGTGCGCTCACCCACCCGTCACTGTCCGAGCGTCAACCGCTGGGCGACGTTGTAACGCTCAACCACCCACGGCGTCGGATCAGCCTCATAACTGGCGGTCACACCGAAGGACCACCCAGGCGGGGCGGCGGACTCCGAGAACGCCCAGGCAGCCTGTCGTGCGGCGCCCAACGCGACGTATTCGGCGGGTGTCGGAACGTGAACGGGCATGCCGAGGATCGCGGGAGCGATACGACGGACCGCCTCCGATCGTGCCCCGCCACCCACGAGGATGACCCGTCGCACGTCGACACCCTGACCCGCGATTCGCTCGACGCAGAACGCGATGGAACTCAGGAGACCCTCGATCGCCGATCTGGCCACGTTGGCGGGGACCAGGTTGCGTGTCGTCACACCGTGCAGCGCGCCGTGGGCGTCGGGCAGGTTCGGTGACCGCTCCCCATCGAAGTACGGCACCAGAATCAGCCCCTCGGCTCCGGCGGGCGCCAGAAGCGCCAGCCGATCCAGTTCGTCGAAGTCGACGCCGAGCATCCTCGCGACCGAGGCGAGGACCGGCGCACCGTTCAACGTGCACACCAGCGGCAGCTGCCGCCCCGTGGCATCGGCGAAGCCCGCGACAAGCCCACTCGCGTCGTGCGACGCGGCGTCGCTGACCGCACTCACCACACCCGAGGTGCCCAGTGACACCACGCAGTCCCCCGGTTCGGCACCGATGCCAAGAGCCGCCGCGGCGTTGTCACCGGCGCCAGCGCCAAGAGTCGCACCCGTGCTCGCCCGGCCGGCGCGGTCGCCCGCAGCCACGACCGCGGGTACCGACGGACGGCGCCCCCGCAGAGCCAGCTCGAGCAGCTCGAGGTCGTATCGCCCGCTCTCGGCGACGAAGTAGCCGGTGCCACTCGCATCACTGCGATCGGTGCGCAGGTCATCGATCCGGTCCGATCCCGACAGCCGCCAGGTCAACCAGTCGTGCGGCAGACACACCGCAGCGGTGGCGTCGGCGTGCTCCGGCTCCACATCGGCCAGCCAGCGCAACTTCGCCACGGTGATGGCGGCGACGGGCACGACCCCCGTGCGGTCCGCCCACTCCGCTGCGCCCCCGAGTTCGGCGACGAGGTCTGACGCCGCCTCGCTGGACCGGATGTCATTCCACAACAGCGCCTTCCGCACCACCTGGCCGCCGGCGTCGAGACAGATCATGCCGTGCTGTTGCGCCGCCACCGACACAGCCGCGACGTCGTCCAAGCCCCCGGCCGCCTCGGCCGCCTGCCCCAAGGCCAGCCACCACTCGACGGGGTCCACTTCTGTGCCGCCGGGATGCGGCGCGGAACCCGAGCGGACGGTCACGCCCGTATCCGCGTCGCACACCACGACCTTGCAGGACTGGGTCGAGGAGTCGACTCCCGCGACAAGCGTCACCGCGACCTCCTTCGGTATCGATTCCTGAAATGCCTACCGAGAAGCTACCCGCGCCATGCTCGGCGTCTGCCGCCCACACAGCCCGCGGACCGATGAGTACTTCGCCGCCGATCGGTCGACACACCATAGGACCGAACACGGAGGTGAACCATGCGCAACATGGTGATCACGCAGAACGTCACGCTCGACGGTGCGGTTGAGATGCTCGACAACTGGTTCGACCCACGGCTCCAGGATGACGATCTGCTGGCGGAGAACCGCCGGCAGGACGAGGCTGCCGACGCCCTCCTAGTGGGCCGCCAGACATTCGAGGACTTCCGGGGCTACTGGCCCGCGCGGACCGGCGATGCCACCGGGATCACCGACTACCTGAACACCGTGGCCAAGTACGTGGTGTCCTCGACCATGACTGACCCCGGATGGCACAACTCCACCGTGCTGTCCGGTGATCCGGTCGAGCACGTACGGGAGTTGAAGGCGATGCCCGGCAAGGACATCATCCTGACGGGAAGCATCAGGCTGGCCCACACACTGATCGCAGCGAACATCGTCGACGAGTACCGACTGTTCGTGTACCCCGCCGTGCAGGGCCGGGGTAGGCGACTCTTCCCCGACGGGACCGCCATCGGACATCTGCGTCTGGTCGAGCCCGCAAAGTCGTTTCGCTCCGGAATCACGCTTCTTCGCTATGCCACGCGCTGAGTGGTTTGTAGCGCAGGCCAGCAGGGAATACGCCCCTCATGTTGATCCGACGCATCGCTCGACCCATGCTCGCCACCACCTTCATCGCCCGCGGCGTAGATGCGCTCCGCAGTCCCAAACCTGCCGCCGATGCCGCCCGCCCCACCCTCGAGAGCCTGAGCCGACTGCCCGAACCGGTCGGCCCCCACGTGCCCACCAATGCCGAGACGGTGGCCCGCGTGAACGGTGCGGTGCAGATCGGCGCGGGCCTGCTGCTCGCGACGGGCAGGCTCCCCCGTTTCGCATCCGCCGCACTCGCGCTGAGCGTGGTACCGGGAAGCCTTGGCGGGCATGCCTTCTGGAAGGAGACCGACGTCGAGCGAAAGGCAGCCGAGCGGCGCGCGTTCCTCGCGGACATAAGCCTCATCGGCGGGTTGATCATCGCGTCGGTCGACACCGAGGGCAGGCCCTCACTCGGCTGGCGGGGCCGGCGAGCAGCACACAAGGTCTCGGAGAACATCTCGGAGACCTTCTCGAACGTGCTGCCGAGCAGTGGATCCGACGCCCTGATCGACACTGAGCTCGTCGACAGGGTCGGCCACAGCCTGCAGTCGGGATTGCACGTCGGCGCGGAGCGGGGCCGCGAACTGGCGCACGTGGCGCGCGAGCGCGGGGCGGAACTGGCCGACGTGGCGCAGAAGCGGGGCGCCGTCCTAGCCGACGTGGCACAGAAGCGAGGCGCCGTCCTAGCCGACGTCGCCTCCAAGCGGAGCGCCGAACTCGCCGAGCTCGCCCGGGAACGCGGTCCCGAACTCGCCGAGGTTGCCCGCGAGCGCGGGGCCGAGATCGCCGAGGTTGCCCGCGAGCGCGGCGCAGAGTTCGCGGACGTCGCGCGCGAGCAAGTCAAGAAGCAACGTCGCCAACGCTGAGCGAGCAGATCGACATTCGCGCACCCAGAGTTTTAAAGGGAGTCACGCTGAGGTAGCCACTGCGGCGTAGATTGACCGCATGACTGCAGGTGGATACGACCCATACTCGGCGCCATACGGTGCCTCTGGCCCATCGCACGGCGAGCCGGGCGGCCTTCTGGTCCGGTTCGTCGCACGGCTCATCGACGGGATCATCGTCGGAATCGTCGGCTTCCTCATCGCGTTCACCACCGACACCCTGTCGAACATCCTCGTCACCGGACTGTTCACCGGAGTCCTGACATTCGGCTACTTCGTGCTCTTCGAGGTGACACAGGGTTGGACTCCGGGCAAGAAGGTGCTCGGGCTCAGCGTTCACGGACCGGGCGGCCAGCCCAAGCCCGACGCCAAGCAGTCCGCGATCCGTAATGCCTTCACGCTGCTGCCCATCGTGCCGTTCGTCGGTGGACTGCTCGGCGTCATCGCGATCATCGTCATCGCGGTCACCATCAGTGGCAGTCCTACCAAGCAGGGCAAGCACGACGAGTTGGCCGGCGGAACCCAGGTGGTCAAGGGCTGACACCCTGGCGCCGCACGGCGTCAGATCACCAGGTCCAGGAGCAGCACCACTACCAGGCCGCTGACCGACAGGATGGTCTCCATGATCGACCACGTCTTGATGGTCTGCCCCACGGTGAGCCGGAAGTACTGATTCACCAACCAGAATCCGGCGTCGTTCACGTGCGAGAAGAACAACGACCCGGCACCGACCGCGAGCACGACCAGGGAGACCTGTCCGGTGCTCATGCCCTCGACCAGGCCGACGATGAGCGATGATGCCGTGATGGTGGCGACGGTCGCCGATCCGGTGGCCAGGCGGATCAGCACGGCGAGCACCCAGGCGAGCACGATGACCGAGATGCTGGCGTCCTCGGCCCACTGCGCGAGCGCGGTGCCAATACCGGTGTCCACCAGGACCTGTTTGAATCCGCCGCCCGCGGCCACGATCAGGATGATGCCGGCGACGGGCGGAAGACCGGACTCGACGCACTTGGTGATCTCGTCGCGGCTCATGCCGGCGCCTCGCCCGAGCGTGAAGATGCCGACGATGACGGCGATCAGCAGCGCGATCAAAGGCGTCCCGAGAGTGTCGAAGATCCGCCGGAACCACTGATTCTCGTCCTCGATGAAGATGTCGACGAGCGCCTTGCCGAGCATCAACGCGACGGGCAGCAGCACCGAGAACAGAGTTGCGCCGAATGACGGCCTGCGGTCCCCGATGTCCTCGGGCCGGTCCGCGTCGAAGGTGTCGGGTGCGCCCACGACGACCCACTTGCCCGCGAGCCTGCCGAACAGCGGACCACCGACGATGATCGTGGGGATCGCAACGAGCACGCCAAGGGCCAGGGTGACGCCGAGGTCTGCGTTGAGATAGCCGATGGCGGTGAGCGGCCCGGGATGCGGCGGGACGAAGCCATGCATCGCGGAAAGGCCTGCGAGAGCAGGGATGCCGACCGTGATGAGCGACAGCCCCGACCGGCGGGCGACCAGATAGATGACCGGCATCAACAGCACCAGGCCGATCTCGAAGAACATCGGTAGTCCGATAATGGCGCCCACCAGAGACATTGCCCACGGCAGCATGCGCGGTGACGCCCTGCCGATGATGGTGTCCACGATCTCGTCAGCACCGCCGGAGTCCGCGAGCAACTTGGCGAACATCGCGCCCAACGCGATGAGGATGCCGACCCCGGCGGCTGTGGACCCGAAGCCGTCGGAGAACGACTTGAGCACCGTGGTGACGCCCTCCCCCGCGACCACACCAACGGTCAGCGCACCGAAGATCAGACCGAGGAACGGATGCAACTTGACCACGGTGATCAGGACAACGATCACAGCGATGCCCGCCAAGAACGACAGGACCAACCGAGGTACGGACGCCACCGGCTCCGCGAGATCTGCAGCGTCTGCCAGGTAGCTGAGTCCGGTATTCATCAGTTCTCCAACCCCGTGAGCGAAATATACTCCTGCACAATCGAATCAATGTCCTGATCGACATTGATGGTGACACCGTTCTCATCCACCGTCAGCGGTTCGAGCGTCTCGAACTGGGAGACCAGCAGCGAGTGCGGCATGAAGTGGCCGGGCCTGCTGGCCTGCCTACGGCCAATGACCTCCGGCGTTCCCGCCAGATGCAGGAACTCGACGCCCGCACAGTGCGCCCGGAGTCGGTCGCGATAGGCGTGCTTGAGCGCCGAGCAGCTCATCACCCCGCCGTCGGCGTGCTCGGCCAGCCAGATGCCGATGGCGTCCAGCCACGGCTGCCGATCATCGTCGTTCAGGGCGTGACCGGCCGTCATCTTGGCGATGTTGGCCTCCGGGTGAAAGTCGTCGCCGTCGGCGAACGGCACGCGCAGGCGTTGAGCCAGCGCTGCGCCAACTGTGGACTTCCCCGAGCCGGACACCCCCATGACGACCACCGGTGCTTCGATTCCACCCATCACTCACCACCCGCCCATTGGTGCTCCATCTCACATACATTGCATCAATGATCTGATTATTGCAATAGGATCTCTAAAAGATATGGTTAATGCCATTGGTCTGGGTCTATGACAAGATGTGTGAGTGGCGGCCCAGGCAAACGTCAGCGCTCTGCACGACAACGTGCTGACGGCGATAGGGGCTGACATCGTGTCGGGCGATCTGCAGGCCGGCCAGGTCATCACCCTCGAAGGTGTCAGCGCCAAGAACGGTGTCTCACGCAGCGTAGCCCGCGAGGCGATCCGGGTCCTCGAGTCCATGGGAATGGTGAACTCGCGGCGGCGCGTTGGCATCACCATTCAATCCGCTGAGCATTGGAATGTGTTCGACCCCAGAGTCATTCGCTGGCGAATCGAGTCTGGTGATCGTGCCGCACAGCTGGTGTCACTGTCGGAGTTGCGGCGGGGTTTCGAACCCGCGGCCGCCGCGTTGGCGGCCCGTCGCGCCGACCCGCACCAGTGCCGAATCATGGCGGCTGCGGTGTCGGACATGGTGATGCACGGCCGGTCCGGTGACCTCGCGGCCTACCTGCTGGCCGACAAGGTCTTTCACCAGACCCTGCTGGAGGCCAGCGGTAACGAGATGTTTCGCGCGCTCAACGGCGTCGTGGCCGAGGTGCTGACCGGTCGCACCCACCACGGTTTCATGCCGGAGCGACCGAATCCTGTCGCGATCGAACTGCATGACGAGGTCGCGCGAGCCATCCGCCTTCGCGATGAGGCGGGCGCCGAACGGGCCATGCGCGCCATCATCGACGAGGCGGTCAGCAGCGTCAGTCCGTCCGCAGAGTGAAGTTCATCGTCAGCCCGGACACCTCGGTCACCTGAACGGCACGACGAGCCCGTATCCCACCTGTCGCGACGTCGCAGTACACGACCGCATCGACCATGCCATCGAGGCCCGCCTCGCAGTCCACCGAATCGATCGGCGGACCGCCGTTCTCGACGACCAGGCGGGCGACCGCCCGCTCCAACTGCGCCTGAGACAGGGCAGGCGCCAACTCGTAATCGACAATGGTCCCCTCCACGCCGGTCACGGTCGCCACCGGCTGGAAGCTGTTGGTCTCACCCATCACCACGTCGCAACGGGCGGTCCGCCCAACCTCGCCGACAAGGTCCTGCAGACAGGTGACCGATCCCGGCGGCTGACCAGCCTTGACCAGTCGGTCGGCGATATCAGCCTGCAACGACTCCTTGGAGACGATCAGCGACTCGGGGCCGCTATCGCCATCGCCGCTGCCGCACCCGCTGGCGAGCAGCGCGACAACCGATGTGATGAGCGGGAGGGCCGTCGCAACCATTCGCATGACCCACCTCCACCCAAATCCGTCCGGACCATAACAACCCGCTCCGGCCAATGATGCTTGAATCCCCATGTGACCAGATCACCGTTGATCGCCCGCCGACTGTTCGATCGGTTCGAGCCGGTACACGCGATCACCTACTTTGCACCCGAGGCGCGCACCGCGTTCGACGAGGTCGGCTTCCGCGGCTTCTGGATGGGCTACTTCGCCGCACGCGCCGCTCCGCTGGGCGAGGTGCCCGCGAGTGTGATCACGGCGGTGTTCTACAACTTCGCGTCCTCACATGTGGCCCGCGCGCTGCCCTCGGCGTGGACGTTCGCCTCCCCTGCCGACGCGCTGGCAGCCCGCGAGAGTTCCGCAGTGGCCGCGTTGCACCGCTGCGGCGTCATCGATAGCGACGACGTGGCCACCGCCGCAGACCTGTTGGGCAAGGCAGCATCCGGCGCCCCGCTGGACGGTCGCCCGCTGTTCGCCGCGAACCTCGCGCTGCCGTGGCCCGACGAACCGGTGGCCAAGCTCTGGCATGCCGCCACGCTGCTTCGGGAGCAGCGCGGCGACGGCCACGTCGCTGTCCTGTCGGCAGCGGGGATCAGCGGTCGGGAGTGCAACGTTCTGCACAGTGTGGCCGACCGGGTTCCCCGCGAATTCATCACGCGTAGCCGCCAATACGATGACGACGAGTGGCGGGAGTGCTCACGCCGGCTCGCCGACCGTGGCGTACTCGACGATGCCGGAGCACTGACGCAGGCGGGCGCCGACCTCAAACGCGATCTCGAGGACACCACTGACCGGTTGGCACTGTCAGCCCTCGATGCGCTCGACGACGACGATCTCGAGCTGCTGTTCCGCACGCTCACACCCATCACCAGAGCGGTGGTGGCTGCCGGCGACATCCCGGCGGCCACTCCGATGGGTCTGCGCCGCGATGACCTCGATGACGACTCGGCGCACCTGAAATAGGTTGTGGCTCAACCCATATCAGTGCATGGCAGGGTGCTCAGCCCTCAATCAGGTCGCGCAGCGTTCTCAGATCAGCCTCCACGGCTGCGGCGTCAGCCTCGAACTCCTCATCGGTGACCCCGGGTCTGCGCCGCAGTGTGAACACCACCTCGCACCTCTGCTCATCGCTCCCCGACGGGATCACTCGCATCGGGTTGTACACCGACTCCCCCGACGGCAGGGTGACCTGGTGATCCAGGACGCCGAGGGTGTTCACCGGAGTGAACTGGACGTCGGCGTCGCTCAGTGCCGGATCGGCCAGTCCCGCCGCCCAGCGGTTCAACTCCCGCTGATCGGAGGCGAAGGCGTACACCACCTCGGGCGCCGCCTCGACCCAGATCGAGATGTGACGTGACGGCCTCGGTCCGTCGGTGTCGACCTCCATCGCTAACCTCCCAGGCAACCAGGACCCAGCAGCGCCTTCAGGTCTCCCATCAGCGCAGACGACGGCGTGACGCGCAGTGCCTGGTCTAGTTCCAGCGTGGTGATCCGATCCCCGCTGATGAGTCGCAGGTGAACCTGCGCCGTTCCTGGATGACGGGCGAGCACCTGTTTCAGGGCGCCGACCTTCTCAACGGTGCACTGCCGGGTTGGCAGGGTCAGCGCCACGGGCCGGTTCGCCTGGGCGCTGGAGAAGTCCGGCACCACCATCTCGTTGGCGATCAGGGAGACCCGGTCATCGCGGATGTTGACCTTGCCCCCGATTATCACGACGGCGTCATCGGCGATCTCCGCGCCGAACGTGGAGTACGTGTGCGGGAAGAACATCACCTCGATACCACCGGTGAGATCCTCGAGTTGCGCTGAAGCCCAGGGCATCCCGTTCTTGTTGACACGTCGGTTCACCGACGCCAGGATGCCGCCGACGCGCACCTGCGTGTCGTTCGCGACATCGCCGTTGAGGATCGCCGGGATCTGGGTGTCCACCTGCGCGGCCAGCAGATGCGCGATGCCGTTGAGCGGATGACCCGATACGTAGAGGCCGAGCATCTCGCGCTCGAGCGCGAGTTTGTGCTTGTCCTCCCACTCGTCGTCAGGCACCTTGATGGCGAACACGGTGTCAGTGGCGGTATCCGCGCCTCCGAAGAGGTCGAACTGCCCCATCGCCTCGGCCTTCTTGGTGCCGAGGACCGAGTCGACCGCATCGGTGTGGATGAGGAAGAGCCCCTTGCGAGAGTGGCCAAGGGAGTCGAACGCGCCTGCCTTGACCAGCGACTCCGTCACCTTCTTGTTGCAGGCGGCGATATCGACCTTGTTGAGGTAATCCGAGATGTCCGTGAACTTGCCCTTTTCGGTGCGTGTATTGATCAGAGACGCAACGACATTGGCGCCGACATTGCGCACGGCCCCGAGGCCGAACCGAATGTCCTCCCCGACCGACGCGAAGTTCTGTACCGACTCGTTGACATCGGGAGGCAGCACCGTGATGCCGAGCCTGCGGCAGTCCGCCAGGTACACCGCCGCCTTGTCCTTGTCGTCACCGACTGACGTGAGCAGGCCCGCCATGTACTCCGCCGGGTAGTTCGCCTTGAGGTAGGCCGTCCAATACGAGACGAGTCCGTAGCCGGCAGCGTGCGACTTGTTGAAGGCGTATCCGGCGAACGGAAGGATGGTGTCCCACAACGCCTTCACCGCCGCTGCGGAGAACCCGTTGGCGGTCATGCCCTCGAGGAAGCCCTTGTACTCGGCCTCGAGCACTTCCAGCTTCTTCTTGCCCATCGCCTTGCGCAGCGCATCGGCCTTACCCATGGAGTAGCCGGCGACCTTCTGCGCGATGAACATGATCTGCTCTTGGTAGACGATCAGACCGTGCGTCTCGGCGAGGATCTCCCTGAGCGGTTCCTCCAACTCGGGGTGGATCGGTTTGACTTCCTGGCGACCGTTCTTGCGGTCGGCGTAGTCGTTGTGGGCGTTCATGCCCATTGGCCCGGGACGATACAGCGCGAGCACGGCGACGATGTCGTTGAACTCCGTGGGCTGCATGCGCCGCAGCAGATCTCGCATCGGCCCGCCGTCGAGCTGGAACACACCAAGGGTGTCACCGCGCCCCAGCAGCTCGTAGGCAGCGGGGTCGTCCAGCGACAGTGCGTCGAGGTCGAGGTCGATACCCCGGTTGGCCTTGATGTTGTCGATCGCGTCACCGATGATCGTCAGGTTCCGCAGGCCGAGGAAGTCCATCTTCAGCAGGCCGATGGCCTCACACGACGGGTAGTCCCAGCCGGTGATGATCGCACCGTCCTGGGGGCGCTTCCACAACGGGATCGCGTCGATGAGCGGCTCGGAACTCATGATCACCGCGCACGCGTGGACGCCCGCGTTGCGGACCAGACCCTCGAGGCCACGTGCGGTCTCGTAGATGGTCCGCACGTCGGGATCGGTCTCGATGAGAGACCGAACCTCCGCCGCCTCCTTGTACCGCTCGTGGGCGGGATCGGTGATGCCGGACAGCGGAATGTCCTTGGCCATGATCGGTGGTGGCAGTGCCTTGGTGATCCGGTCGGCGATGGCGAACCCGGGCTGGCCGTAGTTCACCCGGGCCGAATCCTTCAGCGCGGCCTTGGTCTTGATGGTGCCGAACGTGATGACCTGGGCGACGCGATCGCTACCCCACTTGTTCGCCGCGTAGCGCAGCATCTCGCCGCGGCGACGATCGTCGAAGTCGATATCGATATCGGGTGCCGATGGGCGTTCCGGGTTGAGGAACCGCTCGAACAGCAGACCGTGCGGGATGGGGTCGATGTTGGTGATCCCCATCGAGTAGGCCACCAGCGACCCGGCGGCCGAACCACGGCCAGGCCCCACCCTGATGTCGACCGAGCGCGCATAGTTGATCAGGTCGGCCACGATCAGGAAGTACGCGGGAAAGCCCTTGTCGCAGATGACCTTGATCTCGTAGTCGGCCCGGTCGGTGTACTCCTGCGGCACGGGGGCGTCGCGGAACCGTCGCCGAAGTCCTGCGGTGACCTCGTGGTGCAGCCATGTCCCCTGATCGTGTCCCTCGGGAACGGGGAACACCGGCATCCGGTCCTTGGGCGCCCACACGTCGGCATAGGACTGCACGCGCTCGGCGATCAGAAGGGTGGAGTCACAGGCGCCGGGCACCTCGGCGTCCCACATCGCCCGCATCTCCGACGCGGGCTTCAGGAAGTAGCCATCACCGTCGAACTTGAACCGGGTCGGATCGGACAGCGTCTTGCCGGTCTGCACGCACAGCAGCGCCTCGTGATTGCGCGAGGCCTCCTTGGTGACGTAGTGGCAGTCGTTGGTCGCCAACGGGGGGATGCCGAGCTGCCGCCCGACGTCCAGCAGACCCTCACGGACCCGGCGCTCGATCTCGATGCCGTGGTCCATCAACTCCAAGAAGTAGTTCTCCGGCCCGAAGATGTCGCGCCACTTGGCCGCCGACTCCAGCGCCTCGCGGGTCTGACCGAGTCGGAGCCGGGTCTGCACCTCACCCGAGGGACACCCGGTCGTGGCGATGATGCCGGAGGCGTTCTCGGCGATGATCTCGGCGTCCATGCGGGACCACTTGCCGAGCTGACCCTCGAACGACGCCAGTGACGACAGCTTGAACAGGTTGCGCAGCCCGACCGCGTTCTCCGCGACCATCGTCATATGGGTGTAGGCGCCGCTACCCGAGACGTCGTCACCCTTCTGACTGCGGTCGCCCCACTGCACGCGCTTGGTGTCGAACCGTGACGCCGGTGCGATGTAGGCCTCGACGCCGATGATCGGCTTGAGGTCAGCCTCGATGGCCGCATTGTAGAACTCGCTGGCCCCGAACATGTTGCCGTGGTCGGTCATCCCGATCGCGGGCATGTCCAGCCGCTTGGCCTCGGCGAACATGTGTTTGACCTTCGCCGCACCGTCCAGCATGGAGTATTCGGTGTGGTTGTGCAGGTGCACGAACGATGCGCGGTGAGCAGACGAATCGACCATAGGGAGGTCAGTCTATGGCCGACCTCCGACGGCGCTCGGCGTGTCGTGGCACGTGTCTCCGGATTCATCGGCACGCCGCGCCGCGCGGTGCGAACCGCTCAGCAATCCATGCGTCAGAGTTTGATCAAGTTGCTTAGTTATCAACCCCATGTCTAGCTGGCGATCGATGAAACCCGCGTAGAGACCCACACCCCACAACACCGCGTTGAGCATGTCGGCGATGGGCCCCACATCAGTACCGTCGGCCAACTCACCACGAGCCGCGGCCTGCTCGACGAGTGCGCCGAGATGGGACCGCAGTCCCGCGCACCGGTCATATCCGAGTTTGGGGTTGCGACTGTACTCCAGGCGCGCACTGATCAGGAAGGCGATCTGGGAATGATCGCGGTAGTCCAGGTCCCACATCGTCGAAATCAGCGATGACAGCGAACCCACCAGCGTGTCACGTGATTCCGCTCTCGCAATGCAGTCGGCGACGACGCTGCCAGCCTCTTCGGCCAACACGTCGTAGATCTCCTCACGGGACGTGAAGTAGTAGTGCAGAGTGGGCCTGCTGAGGTCGGCCTCCAGCGCGATCGCCTGGAACGTGGCCGCGGGGAATCCGCGCTCGTTGACCACCCGGCGAGCGGCTTCCAGGATGCGGTTACGCGTCTCGACGGAGTCGGATCCGACGGGTCGACCACGCCGACGAGCGGTCGGCAGCGACCCGGCATCGGCTTGCGACATGTCCTGACCTCACACGCGAGGAGGGTCGGGGGCCTCGCTCAGCAAACCGTAGGGCATAGCTATCGGCCGGTCAACATTGACGCTCGGGCAAATGTTCGCCCGTATCGGAGGCGGCGTCCGTCGCCGCCGGACGCGGTGGCCTTCCCCACAGCGTCCCCGCTCCCATCACCGCCAACGCGGCCCAGACCAGCCCGAAGCCGATCCAGCGGCCCACTGGCATCGGCTCGTTCCCGACGAACACTCCCCAGGCCATCTGCAGGGCGGGGTTGAGGTAGAACAACAGTCCGATGGTGACCAGCGGCAGGCGCTGCGCCGCGGCGGCGAACAGCAGCAGCGGCACGGCCGTGATGGGGCCGGCCAACATCAGAAGCACGGCGTGCCAGGTGCCCTGGTTGGCGAAGTGTCCCTGCCCCAACACCTGAAGGACGATCAGGTAGCCACCAGCGAACGGCAGCGCCAGCAGCGTCTCCACCGCGACACTCACCCGAGGGTCGGCCCGAACCACCTTCTTGACAACGCCATAGAGCGCGAAGCTGACGGCCAGCGCAACGGCGATGTAGGGGGGATCCCCGGCCTCGACGGTCAGGACCACCACGGCAATCACTGCGAGCGCCAGCGCCGCAGCCTGCCACCTGCTGATGCGCTCGCGGAACAACAGGATCCCGAGTGCGACGGTGACCAGCGGGTTGATGAAGTATCCGAGCGCCGCATCGACGACATGACCGTGCGTCGCCGCGTAGATGTAGGTCCCCCAGTTGATCGCGATCAGTGCCGAGGCGATCGCCAGTTGCAACCAGGTCCGGGCACTCAGCCGCCGCAGGTCGGAAAGCCTGCGTGCGACGACCAGGATGAGCACCAGGACCAGCGCACTCCACACGATGCGGTGTGCCAGCACCTCCAGTGAGCCCGCGGGCAGCAGCAGCGGGAAGTAGCCGGGAAACATGCCCCAACACGTGAAGGCGCCGACACCGAACAGAACGCCGGCCCGACGTCCCGCCGGTGCGGCGTTCTCAGTCACGAATCGTGGTGGCGCAGCACGTCCAGTGCGTGTTGCAGGTCCGCGGGGTATGGGCTGGTGATCTCGATGCGCCGGCCATCGGCCGGATGCGCGAACGCCAACGAACGCGCGTGCAGCCACTGGCGTTCCAGCCCGAGCCGCTTGGCCAGAGTCGGATCGGCACCGTAGGTCAGGTCACCACAGCACGGGTGGTGCAGCGCCGCGAAGTGCACCCGAATCTGGTGTGTGCGACCGGTTTCCAGGTGGACGTCGAGCAGGCTAGCCGCGACGAACGCCTCGACCGTGTCGTAGTGGGTGATGCTGTGCCTACCGTCCTCGGTGACGGTGAACTTCCAGTCGTGGCCGCGGTGCCGCCCGATCGGCGCATCGATGGTGCCGCTTGACGGGTCCGGGTGCCCCTGGACGAGTGCGTGGTAGCGCTTGTCGACTGTGCGCGCCTTGAACGCGCGTTTGAGCAGGGTGTATGCGCGTTCCGAGATCGCAACGACCATCACACCAGAGGTGCCGACGTCCAGGCGGTGCACGATGCCCTGGCGCTCGTGGACTCCTGAGGTGGTGATGCGGTAGCCCGCGGCGGCCAGCCCACCAAGCACCGTGGGACCCGTCCATCCGACCGAGGCGTGCGCGGCGACGCCGGCCGGCTTGTCCACGGCCACGATGTCGTCATCGGAGTACAGGATCGTCATGCCCTCGATATCGACGGGCGGGTTGTCCAGTGGCGCGGGAGGTTCGGGCAACGTGACCTCGAGCCACGCGCCTGCGGTGAGGCGGTCGGACTTGCCCGCGGCGGCACCGTCGAGCTCAACGCCGCCGTTCTCTGCCAGGCTCGCGGCGGCAGTCCGCGACAGGCCGAGCAGACGGGCCAACCCGGCGTCGACCCGCATGCCCGCCAGCCCGTCCGGAACCGTCATCGAGCGGGTCGTCATCCGGTCGGGTCGGATTCGTCGTCTGCGCCACGGGCAGTCACCGGCTCGGCCTTCTCGTCCGGTCCGGGCTCGGCCTCGTCGTCAGGCTTGCGTCGACCGACGGTGTCGAAGTCGAACCCGAACAGCGACAACGCGACCAGCAGGATGGCACCACCCACCACCGCTGGGTCGGCGACGTTGAAGACCGGCCACCAACCGATCGAGAGGAAATCGACCACGTGCCCGCGCAGCGGCCCAGGCGACCGGAAGAACCTGTCGACCAGGTTGCCCATGGCACCGCCCAGGATCATGCCCAGCCCCACCGCCCACCACGGGGACACCAGGCGCCGACCCATCCAGACGATGCCAATCGCCACGCCGGTGGCAACCAGTGTCAGCACCCACGTGTAGCCGGTCGCCATGGAGAACGCCGCCCCGGAATTGCGGACCAGCGTCCAGGTGACGGTGTCGCCGATGATCGAAACGGGTTGGCCGGGCGTGAGCAGACGCACCGCCAGCACCTTGGTCACAATGTCGAGAATCAACACCACTAGGGCCACCGACACCAGCAGACGCAGTCGGCGGCGTGGTGACCGATGCTCGACGGTGTCGTCGGCGGTCACTGGCTCCACCGAGGCCCCTGATTCATCAGTCACTCCCCCATCATTCCAAAGTCGTCATGGTGAACAATCGCGGCATGAGCCGCGTCGTCGTAATCGCCACCGGTGGCACCATCGCCACCAGCACCGATGCCGACGGCGTCGCGCGCCCGACGCTTGGCGGTTCAGACCTCGTGTCGGACGTGTCGACCGGAGCATACGTCGATGTCATCGACCTCATGGCAGTGGACAGTTCGGAGGTCGGCCCACCGGAGTGGGACCGGATCTCCGGGGCTGTGGCAGCCGCCCTCTCCGCAGGTGCGGACGGCGTCGTGGTGACGCACGGCACTGACACGATGGAGGAATCCGCGTTGTGGTGCGACATCGTCCACGACGGACCGCAGCCGGTGGTGTTCACCGGAGCAATGCACAGCGCCGACGCACCTGAGCCCGATGGGCCGGGCAATCTGCGTGACGCCCTGGCTGTGGCGGCCGATCCCGCCGCGCACGGTATCGGCGTGGTGGTGAGTCTGGCCGGCACGGTGTGGCAGCCGTTGGGTCTGACCAAGACCGCCGCTGGATTCACGGGCACAGCACTCGGCTCGGTCACCACACTGGGCGTCGTGTTCGACGGGAGCAAGAAGCGCCCGACCCTGACCGGAGCGCTGGGGTCCGCTCCTCGCGTCGACGTGGTCGCCGCCTACGCCGGCAGTGACGCCGTGGCGATCGACGCGTACGTGGCCGCCGGGGCACGCGGCATCGTGCTCGAGGCGATGGGCTCGGGCAATGCCGGCCGGTCCGTCGCAGACGGCGTCCGACGCGCCAGCGACCGCGGTGTGGCGGTGGCCGTGTCCACGCGGGTGCCCGGCGCGACGGTCTCGGCGCGGTATGGCCCAGGTCAAGCCCTCGCCGACGCCGGAGCCGTTCCGGTGCCGACGCTGCGTCCCGCCCAGGCACGGGTTCTGCTGATGGCGGCACTGGCCACCTCGACGCCGGCCAGCGAGGTGTTCGCACGGTGGGGCTGACAGACACCCACGACGCGATCCCGGCGGATGACGCCGTGCTCTGCTACTCGTCGCCTGCGAGGCCGTCGACGTAGGCGGGCCAGTCCAGACTGTCGACGGGATTGGCCCGGCTGATCTCCGGCGAGTCGACGGCGAGCGTTCGCGCCGACCCCGCTCCGGTGCCGCGCGTCTCGAAACGCACCGTCATGACACCGTGGCCCGCGCCCTGAACCCAGCCGTGACCGTACGAGCTGTGCACGACGTCATCACCAATCCGCCATGGCTCGGCCTCTGCCGAACTCGGCATCTCCCGCGCAGGTGGTACGCCGACCGCCGCCTCAAGCGTTTGCTCCAGATCGGGGAACAAGGACTCCTGCTGCACGTCGGACAGACCCGAGAATCCAACGCCCAGAAGCCGAATCGGCCCGATCTCCATCGGATCGAGCAACAGCCGCCTGGCTGTGCCGATCAGTGTGGCCTCGTCGGCGGTGGCGTACGGCAGCGTCGCCGACCGGGTGAGAGTACTCATATCCGACTTCTTCATCTTGACGACCACCGTCCTCGCGCCGCGTCCGTCACGCTCGAGGCGGGCGTGGGCGTGCTGGCCGATCGGGCCAGCGGCCTCACGCATCTGATCAAGCGTCGTCAGGTCCTGTGCGAACGTCGACTCCGCGCTGATCTGCTTGGAGCTGGCTCGCTCGGCGACCAGACGGTCGTCGATACCCCGGGCCAACCGGTGCAGGGCGGGCCCGACCGTGCCACCGAGGATGTCGGCGACTTCGGCCTCCTTGAGCGCCGCCAGGGCGCCGACGGTACCGATGCCCAGTCGGAGCAGACGTTCCTCGGCGACGGGTCCGATTCCCCAGAGTCGCCGGACCGGCAGTCCGGCCAGGAGCGCCTCTTCCTCGGTGCGGTCGACGACACGGATGCCGTCCGGTTTGGCGAGCCCCGATGCGATCTTGGCGATCTGCTTCCCCGATCCCGCGCCGACCGAGGCCACCAGACCTGTCTCCGTCCGAATCCGAGCCCTCAGCGCCTCGCAGAACCGTGTGACCTCAGCGGCCTCGGCCCCGGCCAGTTCCACTGGCTCGCCGAAGGCCTCATCGAACGACAGTTGTTCGAGGACCGGGACCATCGACCGCACGGTGTCGAGCACCCTGGCGCTGGCCACGCCGTAGACCGCCCCGCGAGGGGGCAGCACCACAGCGGTCGCCCCGACCAGCCGGCGCGCCTGGTGCATGGGCATGGCCGATCTGGCTCCGAACACCCGAGCCTCATAGCTGGCTCCGGCGACCACACCGCGACCGCCGAGCCCGCCGACGAGCACTGGGCGGCCACGAAGGGTCGGACGCGTCAACTGCTCGACGGATGCGAAGAAGGCATCCATGTCGAAGTGCAGGACCCAGCGCCCATCCATTCCAACGAGCCTAGGGCCCGACCGATGGACGAGGAGACGAGGCCAATCGGGGACTAGCCTGACGACCATGGCTCACGACATACCGATAACCGACGACTCGATCCGTCTGGGCCAATTCCTCAAACTGTCGTCGCTGATCGACAGCGGTTCGGACGCCAAGGCGGCCATCGCCGAGGGACTCGTCGCGGTCAACGGCGACGTGGAGTTGCGGCGCGGACGTCAGCTGCGCCCCGGGGACACGGTGTCAATCGGCGGGTCGTCGGCTCGGGTCACCCACGCATGATCGGATGCCGCTAACTCGAGCTTCGGCGGACCACATTCGCACGCAGCGTGTTTCGCGACTTCTCCGGTGTGGTCTCCGACGTACTCCCCTAGACCGCTCGCTCATCGCCTACCGTCATATGCATGGCTATGAATATGTTGCATCGGCTGTGTTGCAGTTCGACGCTGTGGGCCCGCTCGGTGGAGCGCACGCTGCTGCCGTGGGCGCTGTCCGACGTCGACCTGGGTGACGACGCGCTGGAGATAGGGCCGGGCTATGGCGCCAATCTTCGTGTCCTTGCCGGCATGACACCACGGCTGACCTGCGTCGAGATCGATCCTCCGCTGGCCGACCGCCTGAGCCGGCGCTACGGCTCACGCGCGACCATCGTGACCGGTGACGGCACCGCCACGGGGCTGCCGGAGGCACGCTTCAGTTCGGTGGTCTGCTTCACGATGCTCCACCACGTGCCGACGCAGTCGCTTCAGGACCGCCTGTTCACCGAGGCGTTCCGCGTACTCGAGCGCGGCGGCACCTTCGCCGGAAGCGACGGCATCGACTCGATCGCGTTCCGTCTCGTGCACGTCGGTGACACCTACAACCCGATTGGCCCGGACACCTTGCCCAACCGCCTGCGCGCAGCAGGCTTCGCCGACGTGACGGTCGAGACCCGCGGCGGTCAGCAGCGCTGGCGGGCGATCAAGGCGTGACGCTTAACATATGCGCGTGGACAACACGCTCGAGTACATCGACCAGGGTTCGTTCCTCGCTTTGCGGGCGCTCGGCCGGGGGCCGCTCATCCAGTTCACGTGGATCTACGACCGCCCCGTCGACATCGACGGCCTACGCCGATTCCACACCAATCTCGGATACGGACTGCTGGGTCGACGCATCGAGAGGTCGGCTCTCCCTTTCGGCCGCGATCGCTGGGTCGCCTCTCCGGGACCCGCCGACCTCGAGATCTCCACGCAGGACCGTGAGCGCAGCGAGGTGTGGCTGTGGGCCGACGAACGCGTGCGGTTGCCGATCGACCCACAGGCGGGGCCGTCGTGGCACCTGGGTGTCGCGCCGCTGACCGATGGCGGAACGGCGGTGAGCCTCGTCGTGTCGCACTCCGTCGGTGACGCCAAGGCGATCAACATCGCGATCACCGATGCCGTACAGGACTTTCGCCGCGACCTGGGTTATCCACCGCCCGGTTCCCGGACCCGCGGACAGGCACTGCGTGAGGACGCCCGACAGACGCTGCGCAACGTCCCGGACTTGGCCAAGGCTGTCGTCTCGGCGGTGAAGGTGGCCCGCTCGGAGAGCGAAGGGCTTTCGACATCGGTCAAGTCGGGTGGACGGCAGCGGTCACGTGCGGCGACCACCGAGGTGGTGGCCCCCAACGCTGCCGTGTTCTTCGACGCCGAGCACTGGGACGAACGCGCGAGAAACCTTGGCGGTACCAGTAACTCACTCTTTGCTGCGCTCGGCGCCCGACTGGGCCACATCCTGGGCCGCACCGACGAGGACGGGCGGGTGCGGCTGTCCCTGCCGGTCAGCGAACGCGGTGCCGACGATATCCGCGCCAACGCGCTGACCGAGGCCTCAGTGATCGCCGACCCGTCGAAGGTCACCACCGACCTCAGCGACATCCGCCGCGACGTCAAGGCCGCGCTGACCGCGCTGAGCGAGGCGCCCAACGAACTGCTGGGGCCTCTAGCCCTGGTGCCGTTGACACCAGGATTTCTGGTCCGCCGGCTCGAGGGAATGGTTCAGCAGGTCGGCAGCCCCGTCGGCTGCTCGAACATCGGCGAGCTGGAATCGGAGATCAACCGCCCCGACGGCAGCGATGCCGACTACCTCACGATCCGGATGCTCGAGCCGAAGGTCACCGCGGCGGTTCTCGACCGCATGGGTGGCCTGCTGTTCCTGGTGACCGGACGCGCGCATGGTCGGGTCTTCGTCACCGTCGCGAGCTGGGTCGTCGGCGCGGCGAACACCAGAGAGGCCCTGCGCGATTCGGTGCGTCAGGCACTCGCCGACATGGAACTGTCGGGCACTGTCGAGTAGTCGGCCCGCCCGTCACACCTTGGCGATGGCCACCGTCACACCGTCACCGATGTCCGCGCCGTCGACTGGCTCCCCGAACTCGAAACTGGTCGCCAGGATCTCGCCGGCAATGAGTCCGGCGTGCGTACGCGCCCACTCCTGCCGTGCCGGCGGCACCGAGATCACGACGCTGATTCGATCCGACACCTCGAGCCCGGTCGACTTGCGCAGATCCTGAAGCTCGCGGATCCGGTCCTTGGCCCAGCCCTCAGCCTCCAGCTCGGGGGTGACCGTGCCGTCCAGGACCACCAGGCCCGCACCGTCTGGAAGTGCAGCCGTGAAGTCGGGTTCGGCGGCAACCAGTTTCGAGCTGTACTCCTCTGGCAGCAGAGTGGCCGGACCCGCCGTCAACGTCCCGTCGGGGTTGACCACTCCCTCACCGGCCTTCACCGCCTTGATGGCGGCCTGCACGTCCTTGCCGATTCGTGGACCCGCGACCTTGGCGTTGACCGTCAACTCGAAGCGACCGTAGGCGGCGATATCGTCGGTCAGCTCAACGGCCTTGACATTCAGCTCGTCGGCGATCAGGTCGGCGAATGGCCGCAGCCGCTCCGGACCCTCCACGGCGACAGTCAGTTTCGGCAACGGCAGGCGCACGCGTAGCTTCTTGGCCTTGCGCAGCGACGACGCCGCAGAGCACACGTCGCGCACCTGGTCCATCGCGGCGACCAGATCCGGATCGGCAGGCAGGACGCCGGCCTCCGGCCAGTCGGTGAGGTGTACAGATCGCTCACCGGTGAGGCCACGCCAGATCACCTCGGTGATCAGGGGAAGCAGCGGCGCCGCCAGCCTCGCGGTCACCTCCAGCACTGTGTGCAACGTGTCGATGGCGTCAGGATCCTCGTCCCAGAACCTCGAACGTGACCGACGCACATACCAATTCGTCAAGGCCTCGGTGAACTGCCGAAGCTGATCGCACGCGCCGGAGATATCGCATTCGTCCAGCGCCACGGTCAGGTCATCGCGCAGCGCGGCCAACTTGGCCAGGATGTATCGGTCCAGCACGTTGGTCGAGTCCGTGCGCCAGGTGCCCTTCTTCGGCGCATAGAGAGTCAGGAACGAATACGCGTTCCAGAGCGGCAGCAGGACCTGCCGCACACCCTCGCGGATACCCTGTTCCGTGACTATCAGGTTGCCGCCACGCAGGATCGGCGAGGCCATCAGGAACCAGCGCATCGCATCGGATCCGTCGCGGTCGAACACCTCGTTGACATCCGGATAGTTGCGCAGCGACTTGCTCATCTTCTGACCGTCGTTGCCCAGCACGATGCCGTGTGAGACACACGACTTGAACGCAGGCCGATCGAACAGCGCGGTGGCGAGAACATGCAGCGTGTAGAACCAGCCGCGGGTCTGCCCGATGTACTCGACGATGAAGTCGCCGGGGAAGTGCGCGTCGACCAGATTGTCAGGGTCGGCGCCGACGACACCGTCGAACCACTCCACGTTGTCGAACGGGTAGTGCACCTGCGCGAACGGCATCGATCCCGAGTCGAACCAGACGTCGAGGACGTCCTCGATGCGACGCATGGTCGACTTGCCGGTCGGGTCATCGGGATTGGGACGCGTCAGCTCATCGATGAACGGCCGGTGCAGGTCGGTCGGGCGAACGCCGAAGTCCCGCTCGAGTTCATCGAGGCTGCCGTAGACGTCGATCCGCGGGTACTCGGGGTCGTCGGACTTCCACACCGGGATGGGGCTGCCCCAGTATCGGTTTCGCGAGATCGACCAGTCCCTCGCACCCGCCAGCCACTTGCCGAACTGACCGTCCTTGACGTGCTCGGGATACCAGGTGATCTGCTGGTTGAGTTCGACCATGCGGTCCCGGAATTCGGTGACCTTGATGAACCACGACGACACTGCCCGGTAGATCAGTGGATTCCGGCAGCGCCAGCAGTGCGGGTAGGAGTGCTCGTAGGTCTCGTGCCTGATCAGCACGGGGCCGTTGACCGCGGCCGGGCCGCTGCCGTTCTTGAGATCGCGGATGATCTGCGGGTTGGCGTCGAACACATGCTGACCCCGGTAGTCGGCAACGGTCGCATCGAACCTGCCCTTGGAGTCCACTGGTGTGGCGGGCACGATCCCGACGGTGTCGGTTGTCGCCTTATCGTCCTCGCCGTACGCGGGCGCAAGGTGGACAATGCCGGTGCCGTCCTCGGTGGTGACGAAGTCACCGCGCAGCACCTGAAAAGCGTTGGGCGAGTCCAGGAAATACGGGAACGGCGGAAGGTAGGTCATCCCGATCAGCTCTGAGCCCTGATATGTGCCAAGCACTTCGGGCTCGTCGCCGAACTCGCGGGCGTACGACGCCAGTCGCGCCTCGGCGAGCACGTAGCGCTTGCCGTCCACCTGCACCTGGGCGTATGTCACCTCAGGGTTGACAGCGACCGCCTGATTGGACGGCAGCGTCCACGGCGTGGTCGTCCAGACCAGGAAGTAGCTGTCGCGCAACGGACCGTCGGCAATCGCGAAGCCGACGGTGATCGCCGGGTCCTGACGGCTCTGATAGACGTCGTCGTCCATCCGCAACTCATGGGCCGAGAGCGGAGTCTCATCGTTCCAGCAGTACGGCAGCACCCGGTTGCCCTCGTAGGCAAGGCCCTTGTCCCACAGTTGTTTGAACGCCCACATCACCGACTCCATGAAGGTCGGGTCCAGCGTCTTGTAGTCGTTGTCGAAGTCGACCCAACGCGCCTGGCGGGTGACGTACGCCTGCCATTCGTCGGAGTACTTCATGACCGAGGCGCGGCAGGCGTCGTTGAACTTGTCGATGCCGAGCTCTTCGATCTGCGCCTTGTCGGTGATACCCAGTTGGCGCTGCACCTCGAGTTCGGCGGGCAGCCCGTGCGTGTCCCAGCCGAAGCGTCGCTCCACCTTGTAGCCGCGCATTGTGCGGTACCGGGGCACGATGTCCTTGACGTAGCCGGTCAGCAGGTGCCCGTAGTGCGGCAGGCCGTTGGCGAAGGGAGGCCCGTCGTAGAAGACGTACTCCTGCGCGTTCTCGCGCCGCTCGATGCTCGCGCGGAAGGTTCCGTCGCGATCCCAGAAGTCGAGGACCTCGGTCTCCAGCTCGGGAAATGCCGGTGCACCACCTGCTGGCTTGGGGTAGGCGTTCACTAGTTCGTCGTCTCCTGTGCCAAATGTCGCTGGCGCTCCGGAGAGCCCAGGTTCGTTCAGGCACGGGGACGACGTCGCGCGTCTGCGCGAGCGCCGCGGTACCACCCCGCTTGCGCACTGAATCTAGTCCCCGTCGCTTCACTCGCCCCGGGAAAGTGCGCCGCTCGTAGTGGGCGATGACGGGCCCAACCGTTCGGTTCTACTGCGCCGCTAACCAACCACGACGGTTCTTCCGAAGACTCCCCGGTGATGGCCGGATCGATGCCGTTCGTCGATTCTAGAGTGTCGAGGTTTCCCGACGCTAATGCGCGGCGGCCAGCTCACTGCCGGCGATGACGGGGGCCGAGGCCTCCGACGTCAGCTCGATGAGCCCATACGCGAACTGCTCGGACATTTCCTCGACCGTGTAGGCCTCGAACGTGCGGGAGTCATACCACCAGTCGAGCACCAGGACTCCGTCGCGGCGGTGGGCACGAAGCTCAAGAGCATGTCCCAGGGCTGCGGGCTCGGCGGGCAGTTCCCTCTCGCCGTCGACGACCAGCAGCACGGCGGCCGACGACTGGGCGTGCGCGTCCTCGGGAACCATCCGGCGCAGAGCCAGCGCGGAGACCGAGCGGTGGACGGCGGCGAGCATGTCCGACGCCGATGTGACAGCAGGCCCCGTGCACAGCAGCTCGACTGGATAGACGGACGCAGTGCGCTCCGTGTCCCCCGGCAAATCCACCAGGACGACACCATCGCCGATGGTCCGCACGATGGTGCGGCCCAGGGCCGCGAGGAGGATCTCCTCGGCAGTTAGCCCGAGCACGGCAGCCGCGCCATCGAACTCCCCGGTCAACACCTCGGACAGGGGCGCAGACACGACCACAATGTCGTCGTGTCCCGGCCGACCGTCGGCAATGTAGTCGGTCAGCTGCAAGTTTGCGCAGATCATGTGAACCAAGTTACACGGGGAGTCCCAGAAATGGGAGACGTCATTCAAAACTGTGACGCCACTGTCAATAACGAGCAACCAATCCAGTTTCCGGTACGCACTGCCCAATACCGAGAAGCCCGCTATGGTGTATCGATGCCGCGGACAGACGAGAACGGTAGACAGCTCAAAGCCCTGCTCGATTACCTCCTCGACGGCGATGTCGACGCCAAGGCGATCTACGACGCGCTTGGCACCTCAAGCAGCACCTATTACCGACGAATCAAGGAATCGGACTACCCGAACGCCGAGGAACTGCGGCACGTCTGCGACCGATTCGACCTCAGCTACCCCGACCTGCAGGTTCGATTCGGGCTGATGAGCCGCGAAGAGGTCTGGAGCTACCTCGAGTCCTCCCCCGTTTCCGTCGCAACGGCCGCCGACCCCGCTACCGAACTGCGAACCATTCGTCGCGCCAAGTTGTCGGAATTGGCGCCACGTGAAGACGCTCCGCCGCTTTAGGCAGTACCATTTGCTGACGAATCTTTAACTCGGAGGCAACGGCCATGGCGCTGGCAGTGCTCATCGTGATCACGCTTGTCTGCATCGCGTGGAGCTTGTGGATTCGCCGTGTCACTTGGTCGTGCCGATGGGAAGTTGCCGCAACCCTGAACATCGCCCTGCAGGGCGCCACGGTGCTGCTGATGTCGCCCTTCGCATCCGAGACACTCGGCGTCTGGCTACATGCCCTGACCGGCAAGTGGAACCTCGAGGACTACATCGGCCACGATCTGTACGTCGTGGCCGCCTCGGCCATCGTCTACAACGCGTTGGGTCGCCTCCAGGACGACCACGCCATGCAACTCGCCTTCAAGCAGTACGTCGAGCGGCCCGCCACACTGTGCATCCCGCTGCTCCTGGCCACGTTCACCATGGGCAACGGCGCACACATCTACGCGGCGGACTTCTTCCAGCTGCACACCGACTTCTGGCTCACCATGTACTGGCTGATCCTCTGCACCACGCTGATCTACCTGCTCGGCTACGGCTCACGCGCCCTTCTCATCCTCCGCAAGGACCCGCGGTCGCGAACGATCGCCAATATCTACCTGGTCGCGTCGTTCAGCGGTATCGCGGCGTGCGTCGTGCGAATCACCACCGCATTGATCCCCTCGCTGCAACCCATCGAGAACGGCACCCTGGTGTGGCTCTTCGCATGTATGTGTGGTGCGGGCTTCGCACTGACGTCGGCCTACTCCTGGCGCACCAAGACCAAGTGGTTCAAGAAGGCTGATCACTGAGCACGTGTGTGCCACAGTCACACGCGTCGACCGAGACACACTCACACGTCATCGCCCACTCGATGATCTCCCTGGCCCGCTGCAACGTCGCCATCTGACGGTCGATATCGATCAACTTGCTCTCGGCCAACGAGTGGCTGGCCGGCCGGCCGGGCACGTCGTCGGCCAGGAGTACCCCGATCTCGTCGAGGCTGAAGCCAGCGGCCTTGCACAGCCCGATCACCTCGAGGCGAGTCAGGACGGACTCCGCATAACGCCGCCGACCGCCGACGCGGTCCGGGGTGCGCAGCAGCCCCTCGCCCTCGTAGAACCGCAGTGTCGTGGCGGCCACACCGGAGCGCCGGGCGACCTCGCCTATGGACATGCCCATCTCGACATCCTCGATGCAGCTTGACCTCGAGTCAACTCGAAGTCATTAAATGGGGACATGACCCTTCACGAGCTCCGCACCGCCCTCGAAACAGTCCGGTACGCACAGTTGCGGACCTACCGCCGCAACGGCGATCCAGTCGACACCCCGATCTGGTTCGAACTCGATGGCGACACCCTCGTGTTCCGCACCAAAGTGGGCCCCAAGACGCGTCGCATCGCCGCGGACCCACGCGTCGAGATCTGGCCGTGCGACTATCGCGGCCGCTACGCGCCTAAGCCCGTCACCGTCACCGGTGAGGCATCGATCCTGACCGGTGAGGACGCCGAAGCGGCCAACCGCGCGCTCCATCGACGCTACGGGTGGCAATACAATCTGATGCCACTGATCAAGGTTCCCGGCGTCAAGAGTTCTGAGGATGCCCTCCCACTGCGCGTGAAGGCCCGCCGGATCCGCACGCGGACCGTCTGGCCCGACAGCGCGATCGTCGCAGTCAAACTCGACTTCGCGACACAGGGCGCTGCCGGACCCCACGGTGGTGCGATCGGCATCGACTAGTCGCGCAGTGGCGCCTCCGTCTATTGAGGTTCGTCACACCCGGCCGAGCAATTCTGCCACCTCGATCCACCACCGCCAGCTCTGGCTAATTTCGCGGAGTTTCACCTGACCCACGCCGCGGCAGCGAAGAACGCACCGAAGGCCAGTTCATGGCGGTGTTGAACGTCAGAAGAAGCGCATTTCGTTCCAAAGGTATCGGGTTTTGGTGAATGACGACGACCCGGCGGACCCCATCGAAACACCCGTCAACGGTTTCGCTGAAAACGCCACAGCTAACACCCGGCCTCTTAGTCGGTTTCGCTATGATGCGCATCGCGTGCTTTCATTTCTTAAGCTCGATCCAACGCTTTAGTACCCGCCGTAGAGGGGGCAAGTCCATGCTCGACTCGTCGATTCCCGCGATTCTTCGCGAGCGAGCCAGCCTGCAGCCGAACGACATCGCATTCACGTTCATCGACTATGAGCAGGAATGGGAAGGTGTCGAGGAGCAGCTGACCTGGGCCCAGCTCCAGCAGCGGGTGGTTGCCCTGGCAGCCGAGATCCGCGAGCACGCGCAGATCGGCGACCGCGTCGTCATCCTCGCGCCGCAGAACATGTCCTACATCCTTGGCTTCCTCGCCTCGTTCGAGGCCAATGTCATCGCGGTGCCACTGTCGACCCCGACCCTGGGCGCGCATGATGAGCGGGCCGCAGCCGTGGTGCGCGACGCCCGCCCCACCGTGATCCTCACGACGGCGGATACCGCCGCCGCGGTCGCCCCGTACGCGACGGCTCAGGACGGCCAGTCCGCCCCGACAGTGCTCGAGATCGACCGTCTGGATCTCACCGTGCGCAAGCGATCGACGTCACGGCGCGAAACCCCACCTGCCACTGCCTATCTGCAGTACACCTCGGGATCAACCCGCACACCCGCCGGTGTGATGGTGTCGCAGCGCAACCTGTTCGCGAACTTCGAACAAGAGGTCTCGGCGCTGCTGAGCGAACACGGCAAGGTGGGTCCGCCCGGAACCACCACGGTGTCGTGGCTGCCCTTCTATCACGACATGGGACTGATGCTCGGCATCTGCGCACCCATCCTGGGTGGGTGGCATTCGGTGGTGATGAGCCCCATCGCCTTCCTGCAGCGGCCGGCCCGATGGATGCAGCAGCTGGCCAAGCGTCCACACACCCTGACCGCCGCGCCGAACTTCGCGCTCGACCTCGCCTCGGCCCGCACCACCGACGACGACATGGCCGGCCTCGACCTCGGTGGGATCTTGGCGATCATGTCGGGAGCGGAGCGTGTCCAGCCCGTCACGGTGAAGCGGTTCATGCAGCGGTTCGCGAAGTTCAACTTCGCAGGCAAGGTCATCCGCCCCTCCTTCGGCCTCGCCGAGGCGACGCTGTACGTCGCGACGCACGAAGCGGGCGAGCCGCCCACGGTGGCGACCTTCGACACCGAGAAGCTCACGGCCGGAATGGCCAAGCGCAGCACCACGGGAACCTCGCTGATCAGCTATGGCGCACCGCAGTCACCGCAGGTGCTGATCGTCGACCCGGACACCCGACTCGAGACGCCCGCGTCGACTATCGGCGAGATCTGGGTGCTCGGCGACAACGTGTGCGCCGGGTACTGGAACAAGCCCGATGAGACCGCCCACACGTTTGGCGGCGTGCTCGCGGATGCCGCTGACGACACGGTGAAGTGGTTGCGCACAGGCGATTTGGGGTTCATTGACGACGGTGAGCTGTTCATCATCGGTCGAATCAAGGATCTGCTGATCGTGCGTGGCCGCAACCACTACCCCGACGACATCGAGGCGACCGTGGGCGCCGTCTCCGGTGGCCGGGTGGCCGCCATCTCGGTTGAGGACGACACCACCGAACAACTGGTGGCGATCGTCGAGATGAAACCCCGCGCGACTCCGGAGGAGACGCAGGAGCGGTTGACCACCGTGCGGAGTGAGATCACGTCCGCGATCTCACAGGCCCACGGGATCACCGCGGCCGACCTCGTGCTGGTCGCGCGTGGATCGATTCCGATCACCACGAGCGGCAAGATCCGCAGGCAGGCATGCGTGGAGCAGTACCGGCAGGGCGGGTTCGTCCGGATGGACGCGTGACGGCGTGAGTCGTCGAAGCCCCTGTCACCAGACTTTGCTCGCATGCCATCACGTGCCGGGTAAATGTCGCCCAACGCTCTGTATCGTGTGACTCCGTGATCGAGCTCATCAACGTCGCCAAGACATTCGGCCAGAGTGTTCCCGCGCTGCGCGACGTGAGCTTCTCGGTTCCTACCGGCTCGGTGTGTGCGTTGCTGGGACACAACGGGGCCGGCAAAACCACGACCGTGAACATCCTGTCGACGTTGATGCGGCCGACCTCCGGTCAGGCCATCGTGGCTGGCTACGACGTCGCTCGCCAGCCCACCCAGGTACGCCGCAATATCGGCGTGACCGGGCAGGACGCGGCACTCGATCTTCGGATGACCGGCCGGGAGAATCTGGTGTTCTTCGGCCGACTGCGCGGCCTGCGCCGCAGCGCGGCACGCAGCCGCGCCGAGGAGCTGATCCAGCAATTCGACATGGCCCATGCTGCCGACCGGCAAGTCAGCGGGTACTCGGGTGGTATGCGGCGGCGCATCGACATTGCGGTGTCCCTCGTGGTGCCGCCAAAGGTGCTGTTCCTCGATGAGCCCACCACCGGACTTGATCCCCGCAGCCGGCGCGACGTCTGGAATCTGGTGTCCTCCATGGCGGCTCAGGACATCACCGTCCTGTTGACGACCCAGTATCTGGAGGAGGCCGATATCCTCAGCGACTCCATCGTCATCCTCAACCACGGCCAGATCGTGGCGAGCGGTACCGCCGACGAACTAAAGCGCCAGACCGGTAGCAGCTACTGCCAGATGACCGCGCTGAATTCCGAGGATCTCCCGCGAATCGCGGCCGCACTGGCCGACTTCCAAGAGGTCGAGGTGGACGCCGACACCAGCTCCGTCTCGGTACCCGCCCCGCAGGGTGTCGCGACGCTTTCCGAGGTGTTCCGGCGGATGGACGAACTCGGCGTCGAACTCCTCGACATATCGCTGCGCCGCCCATCGCTCGATGAGGTGTTTCTGCATCTCACCACCCCGGTCACCTCGCAGTGACGGCATTTGCGCTCCTGACTGCCCGCACTGTGCAGCGCGGTCGGCTGGATCTCATCTTCGCCGTGGTGGTACCGATTATCGGGCTGGTCGGTCTGACGTTCCTGCTACGTGACGTCATCGCCACTGGCGAGATGAGCTACGCACAGTACGTTCTGCCCGCCATGGTCGTTCAGGCGATGTTGTTCGGTGCACTCACCACCACCGATCGGGCGGCCTGGGACAAGATCAGCGGACTCAGCTATCGGATGCGCACGTTGCCCATCTCGCCCTACACACCGCTGATGGCCCGCATGGCCTACTGCCTGATCCGCGGCGTGTTGGCGGTGGCCGCGTCGGTCCTGGGCGCGTATCTGTTCGGGTTTCGGGTGACCAGCGGATTCGGTTATGCCGCAGCCTTTGTCCTAATGGCGCTGACGCTGACCCTGGCACTGTCACTGGGCGCGGACGCGACTGGTAACAAGGCCGGACGGACCGAGGTGGCCAGCCAGTTGTTATTGGTACCGCAGTTGCTCCTCGTCGTGTTGTCGACCGGGCTGGCACCTGTCGATGCATTTCCGGAGTGGCTGCATGGTTTCGTGCGCCACCAGCCGATCTCGCAGATCACCGAGACACTGCGCGGATTCACCATCGGCCACGTTGAGACGGGCAATGTCCTCACCAGCCTCGCGTGGTGTTTTGGACTGCTGCTGCTGTTCGGCACAATCGCCGTTCGACTTCAGGGACGGCCATCGTGAAGTCAACGTCACAACAGCAACATTCGCTCATCGCAGAGAGCTGGATCTTCGCAGGCCGGCTCTTCATTCAGTGGCGTCGGTACCCGATGGTTCCACTGCAGGCACTGATGTTTCCCGCCGGGCTGCTCATCATCTACGGCCTGCTGGTCGGCAAGTCGATGGTCCGCGTCACCGGTAACAGCGGGTTGGATCAGTTGATCCCGGTTTGCCTCCTGGCGGGCGCCATGGCCGGCGCCATCGGCGCGGGCCTCTCGGTGCCGTACGACCGGGACAGCGGTCTGCTCACCCGGCTGTGGATCATGCCGGTTCACCGGACGTCTCCGCTGGCCGGCGCACTACTGGCCGAGGCGGTGCGCACCTTCGCCGCATCGGCGCTCGTCGTGGCGATGGGCTACGCGATGGGTTTCCAGTTCGCGGGCGGCTGGATCGAGATGCTGGTCTATCTGCTGATCCCGGTCGTCGTCGTCGTCGTTTTCGCGACCATCGTGATAACCCTTGCGCTGCGCCCGCAGGGCCGGATCATCCTGATGTGGACCAACACAGCTGTTACGGGCCTGGCCTTTGCGACGCTCATCCCGTCTGAAAAGGTTCCGGCGCTGCTGCGCCCCCTCGCCGACTACCAGCCGGTCGCACCGGCGGCGGCGGCCATGCGCGCGCTGTCCTCCGGCGGCGAGGTGTGGCTGCCAATCCTGCTGACGGTGCTGTGGGCTGTTGTGATCGGCGCCCTGTTCGTGCCGGTCACCCTGCGCGGGTACCGGGCTGCGGTCGAAGGTGGCAAGGTCGACGGCTAGCCGTCAGGTCAGGTTGCCGGCTGACCACACATCCCGTGTCCCCTACACGGAGTCCGTATCGGGGACCACCTCGAACTTGGCCGGCATCGTGAACTCCGAGCGCTTCAACCACGCCGAAACGAAGCCGTATTGGAACGCCAGGCCAACCACTGCGTTGGCGGCCAGTTCGGCGGCCGGCCGCCGCAATTCGGCGCGCAGCGTTGCCCAGGCCTCGACCGGCGAGTGTCGTGGCGCCGAGTGCTCGCCGTCATTCTCGCTCTCGTTCTGGTGCGCCCAGCGCAGATATGCATTGCTGTGTCCGTAGCGCTTCCACTGGCTGCCCATGTCCCGCATCGAAGCTCGGGGCTCCCACTCCATCAGCACCCGCGTATCGGTCGCTATCGTGCCGAGCGACTGTTCCTGGATCCGCCAGCAGATATCGAGGTCGCCACCGCCGCGCATCGCCCTGAATCCGCCCACCTTCGCGAACGCGGTCCTGTCGATACCGAGATTGGCGGTGGGGTAATAGTCCGGTTTGGGCGGCACCATCCCGATCGTGGCCTTCATCGCCCCTCCCCCGCGGGGCAGCATGAATGGCTGCATCTTGGACGCCATGCGCGCGGCAAGGGTCGGCCCGGACACCGTGCGGACATTGGTGCAGGACAACGCGACTCCCGGTTGTCGCTGGAGTTCGCGATGCGCGTCGATCAGACCCGGCAGTGGGCGGCAACGGCCGTCAATGAACAACAGAGTGTCGGCAGCGGATCTGCTGGCGGCGAGTTGCCGTGCGTAGTACGGACCTCGGCTGTTGGTCACGGTGACGACATTGGCGCCCAATGAACGCGCCACCGCTTCGGTCTCGTCGGTGGAGGCGTCGTTGACGACAGTGACCCGATCGCCATCGGCGAGTTGGTCGAGTAACGGCTGGAGCAGCTTCGGCAAGTGGTCGGCCATGTCCCGGACCGGAATGATTACCTCAATCGCCTGCCCCGCCATGAATCAACCTCCTCTGTAACCAAATCGACCGGACTGCCTGCGGATCAGACGTTGAGTCCGCCTCTGCCGAGGGTGTACACCTGCCACCCGGCGCCGGACCAGTACTCACGGTCGATCGCGTTCCGTGTGTCTAGCAGGCGTGGCTCCCTGACGACCGACCGGAAGGACACGGGGTCGATGCTGCAGTACTCATCCCATTCGGTGGCCAGCACAATCAGGTCCGCGTTGCGGCACGCGTCCGCGGCGCTGTCAAAGTAGCCGAGCGTCGGGAACCGTGCCTTGGCGTTCTCGATTGCCTTCGGGTCGTGGACGCGCACGTCGGCGCCCTTCAGATGCATTGCGGCAGCCACATTCAATGCCGGCGAATCACGAACGTCATCGCTGTTCGGTTTGAAGGCGGCGCCCAGGACGGCGATGCTCTTGCCGAGGAAGTCTCCACCGATGACTGCCCGCGCCACCGCGACAGCCTTCTCGCGCCGGCGGAGGTTGATCTTGTCGACCTCGTGCAGGAATCTGAGCGCATCTGAGGCACCCAGCTCGCCGGCTCTTGCGCTGAACGCGCGGATGTCCTTTGGCAGGCATCCCCCGCCGAAGCCCAGGCCCGCGTTGAGGAATCGCTTGCCGATGCGGTCGTCGTAGCCCAGCGCACGGCTGAGCATCGCCACGTCGGCGTCGACGATCTCGCAGACCTCCGCCATCGCATTGATGAACGAGATCTTGGTTGCCAGAAAGGCATTGGCAGCCACCTTCACCAACTCCGACGTCGGAAGGTCTGCTGTCAGGTGCGGGGTCCCGGCATCGATGATGGTGTCGTACACCTCCTGCAGGGTCTTCTCCGCATACTCGGAGGTGACACCGAACACCAGGCGATCGGGCTGGAGAGTGTCCTCGATCGCCTTTCCCTCTCTGAGGAACTCTGGATTCCACGCGACTTCCAGGCGATGTGGTGACGGCGCACTTGCCACCTCGGTGACGAGGCGCTGGGCGGTACCCACCGGAACCGTCGACTTCCCGACGATCAGTCCATCGCGATCCGCGTTGGCGGCTACCGACCGAAAAGCGCTGTCGACGTACTGGATATCGGCCGCATCAGAGCCTGCCAACTGCGGGGTTCCGACACAGACGAAGTGCACCGATGCACCGGACACCGCTTCTTGCACGGACTGGGTGAATCGGAGCCGACCGGTGCCGAGCACGTCGGCGAGCAGATCGTCGAACCCCGGTTCGTAAAACGGCGAGGTGCCTGCAGAAAGCGTGGCGATCTTCGACGCATCGGTGTCGTACGCGACGACCTCGTGCCCAATGTGCGCCATGCAGGCGGCGTGAACGGCGCCCAGGTAGCCCGTTCCAATCACGCTCATTCTCATGTGGCGCAACTCCAGGCTCTGCCCGTGGGGTTCGACCACGGAGGGGTCATTCGCGGGAGGGATCGAGAACTCGCAGCAGAGGCAACAGTCAAGGGGAGCCCGGGCACACTGCGGGCGATCGCGACGGGATCGACGCTGGCCTCACCCTTGATCATGGCGACGGTGTCACTCACGGCCGAGTCAAGTCTGCCCGCCAATGCACTCTCCCCTTCCCTGGTGTCTGCTGTGTGGCGACCCCACGCCACCGATGGCGAGTTTGCTGGAGACGCTGATTCGTCGTAGCTAAGTACATCACACCGCATCGCAACGCATTGATGTCGCCAGGCCGACGCACGGCTGACGTGATCCCCTCCCACCGGCGAACCCTATCCAACGGACACGGCCACAGCACGATAGCCACGCAGTGCGTTTCCACCACGCTGCCGATGCTGCCTATAGCGGGTTCCCGACCCCTGAGCTAGGTCCCCAGCTTCGAGAAGATGTAGAAGTTGGCAAAACTGGTGTTATCCGGATCCTTCCCGGAATACGGATAGCGGTTCTCGATCGTCTTCGTCAGTGCGAAATCCGCCTGGTTGGATTCCACCCACCGCGTGAACTTCCGGTGCCGAACGTGTGGGTTTGGCCAATCGGAATCGAAATCGCTCGCATAGACAATGACGTGCTTCCTGGCGGCGGCAAACAACTGCCGCATGTAGCCATCAAATGTCTCGTCCTCCACCAAGTGGTAGATCACATCAAGCGACAAAGCGAGATCGGCCCGATACTGGGCCGGCACCTCTGAGGTATGCAGAATCTCTACGGATTGATCGGCGGAGAATCTAGCTCGGGTCGCTTTGACAACGGTCTCAGACACGTCCACACCGATGTAGCTGGGATAATTCGCGAGCCGCAGTTGGGCACCGTCACCCACCCCGAACTCGATGACGTTGCCGATGCTGTTGGACGCTACAAAGTCGTTCAGCACTTCCGCCTTGAAGGCAGCCAACCGGTTGTAGGAACCTGCACCAGAATTCCCACCCGACCTGTACCGGTTCTCCCAGTAGTCGGCCGAATTGTCGAACTTAGGCCCACCGCCCAGCGAGGTCTTCAGCCTAACGAGGAGATTCCTGAATCCAGACCGCCCACCAGCCAATTCACTCTCGGCCACTCGCTATCCTCGTTTCTCATTAGCAGTAATAGGCCGCAGATTGCTTCCACCACAATATTTGGGCGAAGTGGGCTTTGGCTCGAACATTACCTCACGCTCCGCTTCTACCACCCTGTACCACAACACCTTTGAACATCGGAAATGGCGATTGGTCATAGTGAGGCGGAAATGAGTGTGCCCAACTATGCACAATCAAACGTTTGCCGTATTGAGCGGCAATCGCGGCAGCTCAGGGTGACACTGACTGCGACCTCGCCTCAGCGTTGGCTAGCGGACCGGGGAACTGAACCTGCGCACTCTTACCAAGCCAGGCATTCTCGGCCTTGTCTGCGATGGCATCGTTGGCTGTCCCCTTCCGATCCCAGAGTCCGCGACTGGCTGCAACCGGCATTTCCCACCAAAGAGCGGGTGTATCACGAACCTGCCGTATTGGGACGTCTGTCGCCACAGCTGCATAGTGCAACCAGAAGTCATCGGCCCGCGGACACACTCTCGTGAACTCGTCGCCGCGGTCCTTGAGCGTACGGAGCAATTGTGGTGGATAGGCAACCCCGGAGACGCCAGTAGCGAATACTCGCGGAGATGGCTCAGTGGTGGAGCAGACCGGCCACGTGCCGTACGGTCCTTCGCCCCGGATTCGGGCACGAAACGCGGTGACCTCGTTCGGTTGGTGCGCCGCAAGCAATTCCTCAAGCCACGTCGGCGGGTAGTAGGCGTCGTCGTCAACCGTTACCAGCGTGCTGTCGGGTTCCCGTTGGAGAATCTCCTGGACGTACGGAAAGTACTTCTTGTGAGGTCCGTAGTCGTGGCAGAGCCGGATCTCCAGCCCTCGCGCCTGTAAGCGTCTGAGAGATGCAGGCGGATCCGCCACCGTTTCGGCGTCATCGAGCCACAGGATCAGGCGACGCGGCCGAACCGTACCGCTTCCGATCGTCTCGATGGTTTTCCACACCGTGGCGATCCGTCTGCCATAAGTCGTCAATGACACGTTGGCGTCGCCGACGCCGACGATTGGCGCCTTCGACCGGTGATTTGTTAGCACGAGTCGCGGCCACAGCATCGCGAATTCGGCCAGAGCCCTGCACCGCCCGAAAAACGATGTCGGATACACGCCGGTGTTTAGCGTCACGTGCCCGGCCTCCATACCGCATATCGGTTGATGAAACACCAGCGACTGCTCTCCGAGTTAGCAGACCGGGTCGAACCGACGCGTTGTGAATGCGGGAACGACCGTGGTGGTGGCCGATTTTCGTCTCCGGACACCGGCCAACAATAGCGAACAGGCCAACCACTTGCAGTCCAGTTCAGGAGGACAGTTCCCCGAATTCCGGGACGCTAAGAACCATTGCTTTCTAGCAAATAATGCATGGAAGACGTGCTCCACGGGTGCCACAATTGAATTGACTCAGTACCGTGGAAAATGCGCGCGGTAGCCACGTGATCGATCATCGTTTCTCACCAGCAGGCGCAGTTACGGCGAAGCCGGGCCGACAAGACTGGCGGGCTGATCCGCCGACACGCCAGGGCCGGCCGAGCCGCCGGATCGGTCCCGCGATCGCTAGCTGTCTTTATCGCCCCATGCCAGCGTCACCGTGCTGGCCGTACGCACCGCCGTCGCGTACCCGTTGTCGTCATCGAGGTCTTCCTCGAAGTCATCGGTGTCATCGGAGTCACGACGCTGCAGGATGGGGCCGGTGTCCTCGTCGCCATGGTCGTCGAACCACTCCGCGTCGGCCGCCTCGGCGGCCTTGCGTTCGGCTGCACTGCGCCGGACGGCCTCAAGCAGCTGCCTCGGTGTCTTCGACGGCCACCAGTTCTTGTCACCGGCGAGCACAGCCATAGCGGGCACGGTGATGGTGCGCACGATGAAGGTGTCCAGCAGCAGGCCCACGCCGATGACGAAGCCCATCTGAACCACCGTGGCGAGGCTGCTGACCGTCAACGCGAGCATCGAGGCCGCGAAGATCAGACCCGCCGACGTGATCACGCCACCCGTCGCGCCCACCGTCTTGATCACCGCCGAGGGCACACCGAGTTTCGCCTCGTCGCGTATTCGCGATATCAGCAAAAGATTGTAATCGGCCCCTACCGCGACCAGGACGAGAAATGCCATTCCCGCCACACTCCAGTAAATATCCTCGCCTAAGAGGACCTGGAAGAACAGAACTCCAAGACCCATTGCAGAGACAAAGGACAACACCACCGAGAGCATCAGATAGATCGGGGCGACAACCGCCCGCAGGATGAGCGCGAGAATCAGGAACACCACGACAAGAGTCATGACGATGATGTAGATCAGGTCTGCGTTGTAGTGGTTGCGGATGTCATTGTTGAACGCCGAGAACCCGACCATGCTGATCTGCGCATTGGCCAGACTGGTATTCGGCCGCGCGCTCTCCGCGGCGTCGATGATGTCATCGACCTGGTCCATCGCCTCCACGCCGAACGGGTTCAGCGCCGTCTGGACCAGATACCTGACCGTGTGGCCGTCCTCGGAGACGAACAGCTGGGCGGCCTTCTTGAACTCCTTCTGGTCGAGGATCTGCGGCGGAATGTAGAAACCGGACATAGCCGGGTCAGAGGCGTCGCGCTTCATCGCCAACAGGAAGCTGGACGCCTGATCGAGGCCGCCACCGATATTGCGGGTTTGATCCACGAGCAACTGCACGCCGTCGGCGAGCTGCTTGCTCGAATCGGCGAGCTTGTCCACGTTCGAGCGCAGTTCCCCGAGCTTGCGGTCGAGATCGGCCTCGTTCTCGATGCCCAGCGCCTGCAGTCCAGCGAGCGCCCGCTCGACGTTCAACCCGACCTTGCGGATCACGTTGTCGACACGGTCGGTGCCCTTGGTCTCCTTGAGGCCGCGGCTGAGCGCCTCCAGATAGGCGATGTCCGCCTCGTTGTAGCCCTCGACCCTGCGCTGCAGTTCTGCGCGGGACGCCACGCACGCGGGATCGATGTTGCACGCCACGCTGTTGTTCAGCACCAAGAGCATCGACTTCGATGAGCGATAGGCCTCTGTCACCTGCTCGAGGCTGCCTCCGAGCGAATCGCCAACGGTGTGCATGTTGGCGACGATGCCGGCTTCCTTTTCGAGTTGGTCAAAGGTGACGTCCTCGCCCATGGCCTCCTTGATCGCGATCAATCCGCTGACCACTTCGCGGATCGACCCCATCGAGCCAATCAGCTGCGTCCTGATCTGGTTGTGCACGTCGGCCATCTGATGTGCGCCGTTGGTCAACGCGTCGAGGTTGCTGTTGTTGCTCTCGATCAGGCCAGACGCGTCGCCCAGCTTGGTTCCCACCTCGCCGGCCTGGTAGGTCGACTTCGCCTCCTGCAACATCTCGCCGGTCGGCCTGGTGATGCCACGCACGAGGTCGATTCCGGGCACCTGGCTGATTCGCTGCGCCATCTGCTCCAGATCGGCCAACGACTTGGGAGACCGTAGGTCCACGTCAGGCGCGTGCACCATGATGAACTGCTGCATCGTGGAACTGACCGGGAAGTGCTTGGTGAGCGCGTCGTAGCCCTGATTGCTCTCGGCATCTGCCGGCAGGTTCTGGCGGTCGTCGTAGTTGTACTTCACAAACGCGGCACACCCCGCCAACGCCAGCAACACTGCCAGGCTCCCGGCGAGATGGATCTTCGGTCGGCGCACGATGTGCACCGCAGACCTCCGCCAGAATCGCCCGGTGAGGTCCTTGCGGACCTTGACCCAGCCACGTCGCCCGGCGAGCACCATCAGCGAAGGCAGAATGGTCAGCGCCCCCAGGACCGCGATGGCGATGGTCACGGCCAGCGAGGGGCCCACGGTGAGGAACACGCCGAGCGAGGCGAAGGACAGCCCCATGAACGTCACCGCGACGGTCGCTGCGGACCCCGTGATCACCTCGCCGATCGTCGCGATCGAGGTGACCACGGCGTCGTCGGAGCTCATGCCGTTGCGCAGGCACTCCTGATATCGACTGAACAGGAACACCGCGTAGTCGACCCCGGCGCCCATCATCATGCCGGTCATCAGAATCATGGTCTGCGGACCCAGTGGTAGCCCGAGTTCGCCCATACCGGCGACGACCTGCTGCGCGACGGCCATCGAGATACCGATGGTGATCAACGGCATCAACATCGCCACGAGGTTGCGATAGACGATGATCAGGATCGTCAGGATGGTGACGACCGTGGAGACCTCGATGATCAGCTGGTCACGAGCACCGATCTTGTTGAGATCTTCGAACGTCGCGGCCCCACCCACCACGTTGACGTCCAGCGTTGCGCCGGCCGTCGCCTCCTCGACCACCTTGATCGCGCTCCGGTACGCCCTCTGGCCCGTCCCGGTGCCCATGGTCCCGGCCAGGCTGATCGGGAGCGTCCAAGCCTTGCCGTCCTCGCTGGTCATCGCCTTGCGAAGTTCGGGGATGGCCACGAAGTTCTGAGTGGACTTCACATTGGTGGTGTCAGCGCCCAGCTGCTCCACCAGCCGTCGGTACACATCCTCGTCGGCCGAGTCCAGACCGTTCTCGTTCGACAACACGACGACGGCGACGTTGCCACCATCAGCCTCTTTGAACGCCGACTTCATCAGCGCGGTCGACGCCAGCATCTGCGAGCCCTCGGGCAGGAGCGGCGGCGGGTTCTTCTGCGCCACCACGGCCAGCGGGCTGATCAAGAGGAACAGCACGCCCGCCAGCGCCACCCAGAACGCGAGGATCGCGACGGGACGCCGAACCACGAAGCGTCCCAGCGCTTCGAAAATGCCATGCACCGAGACGCCACGGACGTCGGCGCGGCTGAACACCATGTGAGGTTACACCGGCCAGCAACCATCGGGGCCTCTGTGTTTGCCGGTCGGGTGCAACCTGAGCAACGCGTAAAGTGCGTCACGTGCTGTAATCGTGTGTGCCTGCACCAAAAGCCGAGAGTTCGTCTGAAAACAATGACCTTTCATACCAATCGGCGAATTCGGCTGCGGTTGCCCCGCCGTCCACGGGAGAGGCGCCGCTGACGTTCGCGATCGCCGTCCACGGCACCAGGGGTGATGTCGAGCCCTGCGCAGCTGTCGCGCGGGAACTGTTGCGCCGAGGACACCAGGTGCGTATGGCGGTGCCACCCAATCTGCTCGACTTCGTCGCGGCGGCTGGCCTCGGAACTGCCGCAGAGTACGGCGTGGACTCCCAGAAACAGTTGGACGCAGACATCTTTCGGGACTGGTGGAAGCTCCAGAATCCGATGACAGTGGTGCGCCGTAGCCGCGAGTACGTCACCCAGGGCTGGGCCGAGATGAGTGAGACTCTGACGAGCCTGGCCACCGACGCCGACCTGATCCTTACGGGCACGACCTACCAGGAGGTCGCGGCCAACGTCGCAGAGGCGCAGCGCATTCCGCTTGCGGCGCTGCACTACTTCCCCTGCCGTGTGAACAGCGAGATGCTGCCCGTTCGGCTACCCACACCGGTGCTGCACACCGGGTGGTCACTGGTCGAGTGGGTGCACTGGAAGGTTATGCGCAAGGCGGAGGATGACCAGCGACGCGTGCTTGGCCTGCCGCAGGCCAAGGTTCGCGCGATCCGGCGCATCGTCGAGGGCGGGGCGCTCGAGATCCAGGCCTACGACAAGGTGTTCTATCCCGGCCTGACCGAGGAGTGGCACGGCACCCGGCCGCTCGTCGGGTCGCTATCCCTGCAATTGCCCACGGCGGCCGACGACGAGTTGGCGGCCTGGATCGCAGCAGGCACGCCACCAATCTATTTCGGCTTCGGCAGCATGCCGGTCGACTCCCCCGCAGACGCCATCGCGATGATCACCTCGGTGTGCGCTGACCTCGGCGAGCGGGCCCTGATCAGCACCGGGGTGTGGGACGTCGATGACGTAGCAGCAAACGACCGCGTCAAACTGGTCGGCCCGGTAAACCACTCCACAGTCTTTCCGGCCTGCCGGGCGGTGGTCCACCACGGCGGTGCCGGCACGGTCGCCGCCAGTGTGCGATCCGGTGTTCCGACCGTGGTGCTGTGGGTCGGAGCCGACCAGCCGGTCTGGGCCTCGCGGATCAACCGTCTCAAGGTCGGTGTGGCCCAGCGCTTCTCGCGCACATCCAAACGATCACTGACGAAGGCGCTGCGCACCGCACTGACCCCGGAGTACCAGAAACGCGCACGCGAGGCCGCAGCACGGATGACGCCACCTGAGCAGAGCGCCGCGGCGACAGCCGATCTACTCGAGGCGGCCGCCCGCCGAGGCCGGGTGGCCTCGACCGCCTAGCTCACCTAGATGATGGTTGCCTTGAGGTCGAAGTCGTCCAGGGTTGCCACCAGCTGATCGGCCAACCACTCGCGAGTATTCGCAGCGCCGACCTCGTAGCCGACGACACCGATCGACACCGTCCCCACGACCTCTCCGGCCACTACCACCAGTTGTCCCCCGACGCGCTCGAGCGCATTGCGCCACACGTTCTGGTCCGGGGGTCGGAACATTACATAGTCCGCATCGGTTCCGTCGGGGTGCGCGATCTCCGCAGGTACGACGCCGACGTTGGAACAGGAAACCGGCAGGTCACCGAAGACCAGATCGGCTGTGCGTCCGACCGCCCGCCTCGGGACGTACGGCGTCACCGGCAGCAGGGCGTGCGTGTCGTCGGGCCCGTCACGAACCTCGCCGAGAGCCGTCCTGACCGCCGACCGCGTCGCCGTCAGATCGGTCGTCACCGACGCTGGGTCGACGGTTGCCGTCGCGATCTTCATCGCGTTCCCACGCCGATCCTCGACGCCATCACGATCGCTTATCGCGATCAGCAGGGTCACCGAGCCGTCGTCGGGGCTGACCCGTCCCAGCCGTGTTCCCAGCAGTGACGAGATCCCGGCCAGCAGTGAATAGGTGTTTCCGCCAAGGCTCTTCGCGCGAGCGTCCCAGTCCGCCACGTCGATAATCGCCGACACCGCCGGAAGGACCACCTGGCAGTCGACCGCCTGGGTCGCAGGCGGCCGGGACGCACCCGACGACGAGATCTCGCCGCGGCGGCGATAGGCATACTTCACGGCGTGGACCACCGTGCGACCGAACTCCGGCAGGTCGCGAATCACCTGACGCGTGTCAGAAGCCAGTGCTGCCAACCTCTTTCGTGATTTCGGCAGCCGGTACCCGAAGTCGCTGGTGTTGCCGGTGACGGCCTCGGCCACGACACGCAGAGCTGCGCCACCGTCGAGCAGGCAATGCGAGAACACCAGGGTGACGGCGTTCGTACCATCGCTCATCGGCAGCACTCCGAGATGCCAGCCTGGTCCCTGCACCGGGTCGACACGAACCTGTGAGCGTTCTTCGATCCAATCGCTGAGTTCGCTCGGTGGTCGGACGCCCGCGACGTCCAGTGGCGCCGCGGGACCGGTGGCGGCGACCCATCGGTGCCGTCCGAACGGCAGCACCGACCGCTCGATCAACCGTCCGGCAAACGCATAGCCGATATTGGCGTGAAAACGCCGCAAAGCCTCCATGTCGACCGGACGCTCGTAGACCCAGACAAACTGCATCACCTGGGAACGCCCCGTGGCGTGCCATGTCAAGTACGTCGCCTGGTCGATGTACGCGAGGACGTCACTGCGGACGTGAGGAGCAGAGATGCCCCTGGACTGCTCAGCGCTCATACAATCGCGCCGGTCAGCTCGAACTCCGCCAATGTCGCAGCGAGACGCTCGCGCAGGCCAGCTTTGGTGTTCTCGCGACCGGGTTGATAGCCGACGACGGTGATGGTGACCTGGCCGCCGATGCGACCCCCCACGACGGTCAGCAGACCGTTGCGCTCCTCGAGCACCCTGCGGGTGATCTGACGATCCACACCCCGCAACATGACGTGCGCGGCCTGAGTCCCGTCCGGGCATGCGACCTCGATGGGGAGGTCTCCGACATTCGAACACGACACTGGCTGTGCGGTGAACCCGAACGCCAGGTCCGCGGTCTGCCGTACCGCAACCTTCGGAATGAATGGCGTCAGCGGCAGCAGCTCGAACGTCTCATCGGGCTGCTCCCTCATCACCTTCAGCGCCTCGCGGATCGCCGCACGAGTGCCCGACAGGTCCTTTGTCACGTCGGTCGGATCGACCCTGACGTAGGCCAGGGTGACGGCGTTGGCGCGGTCGTCCTCCAGCGTGCGGTCGTTGATCGGCACGATCAGGCCCGCCGTCCCGTCGGCGGCGAGTTCACGGCCCTGGCAAACCGCCAGCCGGCCAGCCAGCCCGGCGAGCAGCGAATGACTGTTGCCGCCAAGGGCGGCCGCGCGCGCATCCCACTCCTCGATGTCGACGAAGGCCGACACGGCGGGTGCCACCACCGTCGCGTCCAGATCGACACCCTCGAGCCGGATCGGTCCGCGTTTTGCCGCGGCGGGCCGCTCCCGACGCTTGCGACTGAGGAACTTCACGGCCGCGACGAGCGTGCGGCCCAGTTCGGGCAGGTCGCTCATGGTCTGACGAGCGTCGGCCAGCAGTGCCTGGCGTCGCGTACGCGACCGGGGCGCTCGATAACCGAGATCCCGGCGATGTCCACCAACGGCTTCGAACACGGTGAGCAGGGCGGCTCCCCCGTCACCCAGGCAGTGCGAGCCGACGAGACTGATCACCGTTGATCCGTCGGTCAGCGGCAGCACGCCCATATGCCACCCGGGGCCGAACTCGGGGTCGATGGGGAGCTGGACGTGTTCATCGAGCCAGTCGCTGAGCTCGGCGCGCGGGCGGGGCTGCGACTCGACCAGCAGCGGCGCCGCAGGACCCGGTGCGGAGACCCATCTGTGCCGACCGAAGGGCAGCGCCGACGGTTCGATCAGCCTGCCCGCCAACCCGTACCCGAAGTTGTCGTGAAAGCGCCGCACTCCATCCATGTCGACGGGGTGGTCGTAGATCCACACCATCTGCATGGCCGCGGCCTGGCCCGTCGCCCGCAGCCCAAGGAACAGCGCCTGGTCGACGAAGTCGAGTGGGCGGTCGGTCGCGGGCGGCGTCTGGATCGACACCATGGATCAGCCCTTGGCCAGCGGCAACAGCGACTCCCGGTCGCGATCACGGACACCGTTGTGGCGCACGGTCTCTCCGTGGCCGACATGACCGCGCGAGTTGCCGGCGGTGACGCCGTCGGCGACCCGCAGGTACACCGCGGTCATCGCGGCGAGGTAGCGCTCGATCGACTCACGGGCGATCGGATTGTTCGGGAACGCCACGGTGATCGAGGTCTCCCGCTCACCGCGATTGACCCACAGCCCGATTTGGTAGGCGGATCGCGCGTCGCTGTAGACCTTGCCGTTCATCCGTTCCCACTCGGCGATGATGCTCGCCGACAGCGGCGGTAGGCCGGCGTCGAGATAGGACACCATCGGCACCCCCGGGTCCGGCTTCCGCAGGCCCATGGCGCCGTCCGCCACCTCGAGGACGCGGTCGAACGGGACGGAGGCGACATGCAGCCGGTTGTCGAACGACTCCTGCGCCAGCCGTGCGGTCGCACCGAACGACGACGGGTCAACGTCCACGCTGACCGGCACCACACCGGTGAACCAGCCGGTCGTCTGGAACTCCGCAGGCGTCTGCCTACCCGTGGTCGGGGTGATGACGTGGTAGTCGGCGCTCCCCGTCAATTCGTACTGGGCCACCGCCGCGGCGGCGAAGACGCCTCCGAGGAATCGCGCCCCAGCAGCGGTGCACGCCGCCTCGAACCGCTCCGACTGCTGCTTGTCCATCAGCCGCACGGTGATCAGATCTCCGGAGACCGACCACGGCGGATCGCCCAGCGGCAGCGGGAAATGCGGCAGCGTGCCGTCATTGCGCTCCGCGAACGCAATCCACTCCCGTACCTCGGGAGAGTCCAGGGTCAAAGCGGACAACTGCTCGTGCTGGCGCACGCAGTAGTCGGCATAGCTGCCCGCAGCGGGCAACGGGATCGGCGCTGCGCCACTTGCCAATGCCGCATACATCATGTGGATCTCGAGCAGCACAATGCCCATGAACATGGCATCGGTGTGGACGTGGTCGACGCTGATGTAGAACGTGAAGTGGTCTGCGCGCTGAATGACCCCGAACGAGAAGCAATCCCACTGCAGCGGATCCTTCGTGTCCAGGACGTGCTCGCGCCACTGCGTCGCCGACATCTCACCGTGCTTGGTGGCAACGAACGCGATGTCCTTCGGGTTGGTCACGGTGTGCCGCACGACGTCATCGGCGTCGGTCAACTCGAACCAGCTGTGGTAGGTGTCGTGGCGACGGACATAGGCATTGATGACGTGGGTCATCGCGCGAATGTCGCACTGCCCCGGCAGATCCCACGCCGGAATGTTGAGCCGGGCCATGTCGGTCCCACCCGCAAGGTGGCTTCGGTATCCCCGAAGGTGCTGAGCCTGTTGGTAGCTGACCGGCACGTTGCTGACGGGAGCCTTGGCCACCTTTGCCGCACTGGCAGGCGACGGATGCCATGACACCACGTCACCGGAGGTTCCAAGCCAGTCGTGGATCGCCTTGATCGCAACCATCTATCTCTCTCCCGCTCGCTGCGCTTCAGTGAGCGACGTCATCGGCGCTGATCGGTCGGTCATGCGGACGCCGCCGGAACGGCGTCGATGTTCAGGTTCTCGGCGATCGTCTCGCTGAGGCGTTCGGCCAGGGCACGCACCGTGGTCACGTCGGTCGAGCCGATGCGAACACCGGTCTCGGACTCCAGGCGGGTGCGCAACTCCAGCGTCCCGAGTGAGTCGAGGCCGTACTCCGACAGCGGTTTGTCGGCGTCGACCGAGCGTCGCAGGATCAGGCTCATCTCCTCGGTGATCAGCCGGCGCACCCGTGCCGGCCAATCCTCGCGGGGCATCAGACGGAGCTCCTCGAGGAACTCGCTGGCCCCGGACCTGTCCTGACCCATCGAGGCGAACGCCTCGGCGAATGGACTGGTCTGGGCGAACGCCGTGAGCCACGCGGCTCCGGCCACCGGGGCATAACCGCTGTAGACCCGGGTGTGCCGCATCAACGTGTCGAACGCGTACGCGCCGTCATCGGGGTCGATGGCCATACCGTCGTTGTCCGCCATGGCCTGGCCCGCACCGATCTTCGCCCACGCGCCCCACGCGACGGACTGTGCAGGCAGGCCCTGCGCACGACGCCACCGGGCGAACGCGTCCAGCCAGCTGTTGGCCGCCGCGTAGGCGCCCTGTCCCGGCGAGCCGACCATCGCGGCAGCCGAGGAGAACGCGCAGAACCAGTCCAGCGATGCGCCCGCGGTCGCCTCGTGAAGATGCCAGGCGCCCAAAGCCTTCGGCGCCCAGTCCCGTTCCAGCAGGTCGTCGGTGATATTGCCCAGCGTCGCGTCGTCGATAACGGCGGCGGCGTGCAGCACACCTCGCAGAGCCTTGCCGGTGGCGGTTGCCGTCGCGACGAGTCGCGCAGCAGTGCCCGATGACGAGACGTCGCCGAGTTCGACCTCGACCTCGGTTCCGGTCCGCCGGATTCGGTCGATGACTCGCTGTGTCTCGGGGCTCGGCCGGGAGCGACCGTTCAACACGATGCGTCCGCATCCCGCCGCCGCCATCTTCTCGGCCAGGAACAACCCGAGTCCACCGAGTCCACCGGTGACGACGTAGGCGCCATCGGCGCGGAACGCCGGCGCCCGCTCGGCGGGCACGACCGCCGAGTACTGCCCGGCGCGCGGAACCTCGAGCACCAGCTTGCCGGTGTGCTCGGCGGCGCCCATCGCCCGGATCGCGTTGGCCCCGTTGGCCAGCGGGTAGTGCGTGGTCTGCGGTGGCGGCAGCACGCCGTCGGCGATCTGCTGGTAGATGACCTCGAGGAGGCCTCGCAGAGTGTCTGGCGCCACCAGGGTCAGCAGCGCGAGGTCCACGGCGTAGAAGGACAGGTTCCGACGGAACGGGAAGAGTCCCATCTTGGTGTCGCCGTAGATGTCTCGCTTGCCGATCTCGACGAAGCGTCCGCCGAAGGTCAGCAGTTCCAGACCTGCCTGCTGCGCCGCGCCGGGCAGTGAGTTGAGCACGACGTCGACGCCGTAACCGTCGGTGTCGCGCCGGATCTGCTCGGCGAACTCGACCGTCCGCGAGTCGTAGACGTGCTTGATGCCCCAGTCCTGCAGCAGCTTCCGACGCTCCGGGCTTCCAGCGGTGGCATAGATCTCGGCTCCGGCCGCCTTCGCGATCGCGATTGCGGCCTGGCCGACGCCGCCGGTGGCGGAGTGGATCAGCACCTTGTCGCCGGTGCCGATCCGGGCCAGGTTGTGCAGCGAGTACCACGCGGTGGCGTGCGCACTGGGCACGGCCGCGGCGGTGGCATCCGCCAGGTCGCCGGGGATGCGGACGGCGAGATTGGCATCACAGGTGACGAAGGTGCACCACGCACCGGTCGCCGAGATTCCCGCGACGCGGTCACCGATCTGGTGATCCGTGACGCCGGCGCCGACCGCGGTCACCACACCTGCGAAGTCCGCGCCGAGCTGCGGCATACGACCCTCGAAGCTCGGGTACCGCCCGTAGGCGACCAGAACGTCCGCGAAATTGAGGTTGGAGGCCGAGACCGCCACCTCGATCTGACCCGGGCCCGGTGGGATCCGCTCGTAGGACACCAGCTCTGCCGACTGCAGGTCACCGGGGTTGCGGATGGCCAGACGCATACCGTCGCGCTCCGGGTACACCACTGTGGTGTGGCGCTCCTCGGCTTGCAGCGGGGTGACGTTGAGGCGAGCCGTGTAGTACTGGCCCTCCCGCCACGCCGTCTCGTCCTCGTCGGAGCCCGACAGCAGTTCGGTGCCCACCAACTCGACATCCGTGGCGTCGTCCACGTCGATCTGGGTGGGCCGCATCGAGGGATGCTCCATGCCGATGACCCGGACGAGGCCGCGCAGACCACCCTGAGCGAGGTTCGGCACCTCCCCCGACAGCACCGACTGAGCGCCCCTGGTGAGGACGTACAACCGTGGCGGCTGACCGGGCACGTCGGGTAGCACGCTGGCGATGCGCACGAGGTGCCGCACGTGGTCGGCGCCCTGGCCGACGGGATCCCCGCCCGCACTGCTCGGGTCCTGCACGATGACGACGCCGGCGTGATGGCGCGCCTCCAGCAGTTCCCGGAGCTGTTCTGCGCTGGCGGCGTGATCGGCGTGTAGCGGCCACGTCATCGTGGTCACGTCGGCCTCATGGGCCTTGAGCACGTCGGCCAGGTTCGCGCCGAGCATGTCGGCCGCGTCGCCGGTGCCGATAAGCAACCAGTTACCGGCGTGGGCACCGTCTGACACGGGCGAGTCCTGCCTGCGCCAGTCGATTGTCAGCAGCCTGTCGTTGAGTCGCCGGTCGCGTTGCCCCTCCTCGGACACACCGGTGCCGAGTCGCAGGCCCACCACGGACAGCAGGACCGCACCCTGGTCGTCGAGGACGTCGATATCGGCCTCGACGGCCGTGGGTTGCACGCTGGTCAGTCGCACGTAGCAGAAGTGAGCGTTGCGTGTGGTCGCGTAGGCGCGCAGTTCGCGGACGCCGAGCGGCAGCATCAGTGCCCCGCTGGTGTCCGAGTACAGGTCCGGGTGCGCACCGACGGCCTGGAAGCAGGCATCCAGGAGCGCGGGATGTGCGTTGAACGCGCCCTGCTGGGACCGGATCGAACCGGGCAGCGCCACCTCGGCCAGGACCGAACGTCCAGCACCACTGTGTGCCGCCGTCAGTCCGCCGAACGCCGGTCCGTATCCGATACCGCGTGCGGCGTAGAAGTTCCGCAGCTCCGCCCCGTCGAGGGGTTCTGGGTGCTCGGCCAGCAGGCCGGCCACGTCGTAGGCGGGCTTCTCGTCGTCGTCCGCCGAGTCCAGCACCGCAGAGGCGCGACGCACCTCCTCGCCGTCCACGTGCGTCTTCACCACGAAGTCGACGCCACCGGCGGGCATCACCGACGCCACGGCGGAGAGCTCCGTCTGCTCCTCCAGCAGGAGCATCTGGTCGAACGTGACGTCGCGGACCACTGCCGCGTCGCCGAGGACCTCCCGGGCGGCGGCAAGGGCCATCTCGCAGTACGCCGCACCCGGCAGCGCTGCCACGTCGTGCACGCGGTGATCGTCGAGCCACGGCTGCGCCACGGTGCCGACATCGGACTGCCAGACGTGACGCTCGGGCGTCTCGGGCAGGCGGACGTGTGCACCGAGCAGGGGGTGCACGGCGACTGACGCCGAATTGTGGCTCTGCTCGTCGCGGGTCAGCATCAAATGGGTGTGCGTCCACGTCGGCAGCGGTGCGTCGAGAAGCTGACCGTCGGGCCAGAGCGCCGAGTAGTCCATCGCGGCGCCGGCATCGTGAATGTCGGCGACGAACTCGCGCAGCCCGTGCGGCAGGTCCTGCTCGCGCCGGATGCTCGCGAGAGCCGCCATCCGCACGTCGAGGCTGCGGCCGTTCTGGTCGACCGCATGGGTGAGCAGCGGGTGCGGTGACAGCTCGCCGAACACGTGGAATCCGTCTTCAAGCGCGGCCTGGACGGCGGCGGCGAAGCGGACCGCGTGGCGAAGGTTGTCCACCCAGTAGTAGGCGTCGAAGTCAGCCGGCTCCCGGGGGTCGTACAGGGTCGCCGAGTAGTACGGAACCGTGGGTTCCATGGGCTCGATGTCCTCGAGTGCCTCTGTCAGCTCATCGAGGATCGGGTCGACCTGCGGCGAGTGCGACGCGACGTCCACGGCGACCTCGCGTGCCATCACACCGCGCGCATCCCACTCGGCGACGAGCGCCCGGATCGACTCCTTGGCCCCGCCGACCACCGCAGACTGCGGCGACGCGACGACCGACAGCACGACATCGGAGACACCGCGGGCCGCCAGCTCGGACAGAACCTGCTGTGCGGGCAGCTCCACCGATGCCATGGCTCCCGAGCCGGAGACCGTGGCCATCAGCTTCGACCGTCGGCAGATCACCTTCACGCCGTCGGCGAGCGACAGCGCACCCGCGACCACTGCGGCCGCGGCCTCACCCATCGAGTGTCCAATGACCGCTCCGGGTGCCACGCCGTAGGACGCCATGGCCGCGGCGAGCGCGACCTGAACGGCGAACACGGTGGGTTGCACGCGGTCGATACCGGTGACCACCTGCTGTGACGACATCGCGTCGGTGACGGAGAATCCGGACTCGGCGTTGATCAGCGGTTCGATCTCGGCGATCTTCTGAGCGAAGACCGGCTCGGTCGCGAGAAGACCCGCGCCCATCCCGGCCCACTGCGAGCCCTGGCCGGAGAACACCCACACGGGGCCGCGCGAACCGGCGTCGACAGCCGCCTCGATGGGGCCCTCGCCGTCGGCGACCTCCCGCAGCGCGGTGACGAGTTCTTGGCGATCACTCGCGAGGACCACCGTCCGCACCGGACGGTGCGCACGCCTGCGCGCCAGCGTGTAGCCCAGGTCGGACAGTTCCGTGGCGGGGTCCTCGACCTCGACGCGGCTCTCGACCCAGTCGGCGAGTCTGCCCGCGCTGCGACGCAGCTCCTCGACGGAGGTGGCAGAGATCGGGAACAGGGTCGGTCCGGCCGTGGCGGCCGGCGAGACATCGGCCTGCTCGACGGTGCGGGTCGACTGACCGGCCGGCGCCTGCTCGAGGACGGCGTGCACATTGGTGCCTGACAGGCCGTAGGACGACACGGCAGCGCGGCGGGGGTGGTCGCCGTTGGTCGGCCACGGCGTGTTCTCCGTCGGCACGAACAGGTTGGTCTCGATGCTCGCCATCTCGTCGGGCATCTCGGTGAAGTGCAGGTTCTGCGGCACCTCGCCGTGGTGCAGCGCCAGGACGGCCTTCATCAGGCCGATCGCGCCGGACGCGGACTGGCCGTGCCCGAAGTTCGTCTTGGCGGAGCCGAGGGCACACGGACCCGTCGTGCCGTAGACCTCGGCCAGGCCTGCGTACTCGATCGGATCGCCGACCGGGGTTCCGGTGCCGTGGGCCTCGACCATGCCGATCGTGGTGGGATCGACATCGCCCGCGGCCAACGCCGCCCGGTACGCCTTCACCTGAGCGGTGCGTGACGGCACCGCGATGTTCACGGTGTGCCCGTCCTGGTTGGCCGCCGTGCCGCGGATGACGGCCAGAACTCGGTCACCGTCGGCCAGAGCGTCATCGAGACGCTTGAGCAGGATCATCGCGACGGCCTCGCCGCCGACGAAGCCGTCGGCGTTCACGTCGAAGGCGTGGCACCGCCCGGTGGGCGACAACATGCCCTGAGCCGACCCGGAGGACATCCTGCGGGGTTCGAGCATCACGGACGCGCCGCCGGCCAGCGCCAGATCGCTCTCCCGCTCGTGCAGGCTGCGGCAAGCCATGTGGACGGTGAGCAGGCCGGACGAGCACGCCGAGTCCACCGTGTAGGCAGGACCGTGTGCGCCGAGGTGATAGGCGATGCGACCCGAGGCCAGGCTGAAATTGCTACCGGTGAACCCGTACGGGCCCTCGACTGCGTTGGCATCGGCCGCCAACAGCTGGTAGTCGGCGCCGGTCAAGCCGACGAACACGCCGGTCAGGGTGTTGGCGACAGCGGCGGGGTCGATTCCTGCGTGCTCGATGGCCTCCCACGAGGTCTCGAGCAGAAGTCGGTGCTGCGGGTCGAGTGCCGTGGCCTCGCGCTCGCTGATCCCGAAGAAGTCGGCGTCGAACCCGGCGACGTCATCGAGGAATGCGCCCCACTTGGATACCGAGCGTCCCGGAACGCCGGGCTCGGGGTCGAAGTACTCCTCGGCGTCCCAGCGGTCCAGCGGAACCGTGGTCACGGTGTCCTCGCCGCGCAGGAGCGCTCCCCACAGTCCAGCAGGCGAGTCCACGCCGCCAGGCAGTCGGCAGCCCATGCCGACCACGGCGATCGGTGTGACCGTCGTACCCGCCACTCTCTCAACCACTAAATTCAACCTCTTCTGCGTACATGAGTGGGAAGGCTCCCCGGCAGGGGTGCATCGACGTCAAGCGCGTGTTTGCCGCATCTTGGCTCCACTACCCCTTACTTCTCGCCGACGTTCAAGCAACGGGGACGGAGTGCGATGGTCACGAGCCGCAACGTTGCGGGTTGCCCGGCAAATGTACACAAGCGCATTAGACACCACCAATCTCAGGCGGGAAGATTACACCGATACCCGTCATTTCGTCCTGTCTACCGATTCTGTTGGGTTGACGTGCATGAACGCAAGAAATTAACGGTTGTTATCAATTCTGGCGATATTCAGTACGATTGGTCGGTTTTTTGCCGGAACAATGTCCAGCAAACAAATTGAGGACACCTGACACGATCGCCCGAGGCGTGGTATGTAGCACACAATTTACGCACGCGTCAAGGCGATCTAAGCGTTTGCTGAAATTCTCCTGAGAGAATCAGAAGTGCATGTTACGTGTAATTTGAGCAATGGTATTCATTAGCCGTGACTCGAGTCACACAGTAACCATCTGACCCAGCAGCACCTAGACCCCACCGACTCCAGCAACTATCGCCTCGGTTACGGCAGGGTGCTCGCGAATCGGCTCGGGCAAAACCGCGACCGGTGTCGTATTCGCCGAATTCGACGATCTAGCCAGAATTTGACCAACACGACGAAAACACTTGCGCCATCAGTGGTTAGCGCTGGCAACGCACGTTGTCTGCAGTGGGCGCCTCAGGGCGAAGATCGAGCGTCACCACCCTTTGGGCACGGCGTCTGCTCAGACGGCGGCCGAGTTGCTGCCAGCGAACGGTGCACCGAACGTCGGGATCGGACTGAAGCCATGTTTGCGCGCCTGCGCAACCCCGTACCGGATCAATGCAGCGGTCGCCACGAAGCCAGCCTGGTCCGCCACGACCAGCGGAGTCAGTAGCCGGTTGTGGACGAATCCAAAGGAGAGGCCACTGTCCGGGTCGGCCCAACCCAGTGATCCGCCCAGGCCGACGTGGCCGAGGCCGGGCATGATGCCACCCAACGGCAGACCGTGATAGCCGAGGTGAAACGACATCGGCATGAGGATGCTGCCGTCGGGGTGCAAGCTGCGTGGTCCGACGAGCCCGGCCGCGAGTTCTGCGGACAGAAACCGCCTCCCACCGACCATGCCACCATTGGCGATCGGGGCATACATCCTGGCCAACGCCCGAGCGGTCGCAACGCCGTTGGCGGCGGGCATCTCGGTGTCCAGCATCGGAGTGTCGCCCTGCACCACCGATTTCATGCCCCGGAAGTACAGCGAGCCGAATCCACCGGAGAACGGTAGACCGGCCAGATGGGGCGCGACGAAATTGAAGACTGGGTTCTGCAGATGCCGCTGCGGACCGATGATCTGCGCGGGCTGCGTCGCGGCGTCGACCGGCGGGCGGCCCAGGTGGAAGCCATCGGAGTCCAGCGGTTCGGCCAGTTCGGTGCGAAACAGGTCGCGCATGCCCGAACCCGTCACAGCCCGAGCCAGGCCCGACAGCAGCCAGCCGTAGGTGATGGCATGGTAAGCCGGACGACCCCGGAGCAGCCCCATCGGCGCTGCCGCCATCCGCTCCTCCATGAGCACGTGGTCCATCAGATCAACCATCGTGGCCCGGTTCAGCTGTGACAATCCGGCCCGGTGCCGCATGAGCTCACGAACGGTGACCCGTGCCTTGCCGTTGGCACCAAACGCCGACCAGTACTCGGCCACCGGAGCGTCGTAGTCGATAAGCCCCCGGTCCGCCAGGCGGTGCACGACCGTCGAGGCCATGCCCTTGGTCGCCGAGAAGACCATCGTCCCGGTGTCGGCGTCCCAGCGTTTCTTGCCGCGGCGGTCCGACCATCCGGTCCAGACGTCGACAACGGGTTCACCGTCGAGGTAGATCGCCAGGGCTCCCCCGCCGAGGCGCGGATGGGGGAACAGCTGGGAGAACGCACGCACCGCGCGCGCGAAGTTCCGGTCCGCAGCTCCGCGGACACCGCGCGGCAGCGCGCTGTGGGCCTCGTGCGGGAGCGCGCCATGGGCATCGCGCGGGAACACGCCATCATCGACACCGTGCGGAAGCGCCGCGCTGCGCATCCCACCTGTTACAGGGGCCACAATTTCGAAATGTACTCGCAGCCCCGGCTAACTAGAAAAAAGGTTATCGATCCGTTAGTCAGTCGGCTTCCGCGGCGTCGAGTATCCGTTGCGCAGCAAGCGCCGGTGTCAGCTCGCCATCGCGGACACCGCGCTCGACATCAGCCCGGATCGCCTTGACCCCCGGGTGGTGCAGAATCCGGTCCAGCACCGTGTCACGCACCATCGACCAGGTCCAATCGACCTGCTGGGTCCGTCGCCTCGCCTCGAACTCGCCGGCGTCGCTCAGAACCTGTCGATGCTTGCACACGGTTTGCCACAGCTCATCCAGGCCAGCCCCGTGCAGCGCACTCATCGTGAGAACCGGTGGACGCCAGAGTGTTTCGCGGGGATATATGAGGCGAATCGCACCCGCCAGTTCGCGGGCGGCGGCCTTCGCCTCCACTTCGTGGGCGCCATCAGCCTTGTTGACCACCACCACATCGGCCAGCTCAAGCACACCCTTCTTGATCCCCTGGAGCTGATCACCGGTACGGGCAAGCGTCAGGAAGACGAAGGTGTCGACCATGTTGGCAACCGTCACCTCGGACTGCCCGACGCCCACCGTCTCGACCAGGATGACGTCGTATCCGGCCGCCTCCAGCAAAACAATCGTCTCGCGGGTGGCTCGGGCGACTCCGCCGAGTGTGCCCGACGTCGGAGACGGTCGGATGTAGGCATCGGGGTGAACCGCCAACCGAGCCATCCGGGTCTTATCGCCCAGGATGGAGCCGCCGGTCCTCGTCGACGAGGGATCCACGGCGAGCACGGCCACCCGATGGCCCCGCTCGATGAGATGCATGCCCAGCGCCTCGATGGTCGTCGACTTCCCGACCCCGGGCACGCCGGTGATGCCGATGTGTTGGGCGCTACCCGCCTCGGGCATCAGCTCGAGTAGCAGCTGCTGAGCCTGGTCGCGGTGGTCGGCGCGGGTTGACTCCACCAACGTGATGGCGCGGGCCAGAGCGGCGCGGTCGCCGCCACGGACGGCCGCCGCGAGTTCATCGACTGACGATTGGGGCATTGCGCCGTCAGCCGATGTCGTAGCCCAGCCGCCCGGCCAGCTTCTGCAGCAGGCCGATCGCAGCGTCGGCGATCACCGTGCCCGGCGGGAAGATGGCGGCGGCTCCCGCCGCGTACAACTCGTCGAAGTCGCCGGGCGGAATGACACCGCCCACGACGACCATGATGTCGGGCCTGCCGACGCCCGCGAGAGCGTCGCGCAGGGCGGGCACCAGGGTCAGGTGCCCCGCGGCCAGCGACGACACCCCGACGACGTGCACGTCGTTGTCGGCGGCCTGCCGGGCGACCTCATCCGGTGTGGAGAACAGGGAGCCCACGTCGACGTCGAAGCCGATATCGGCGAAGGCCGTCGCGATCACCTTCTGGCCGCGGTCGTGGCCGTCCTGTCCCATCTTGGCGACCAGGATGCGGGGCCTGCGGCCGTCAGCCTCGGCGAACTTCTCCACCAGCTCCGTTGCAGCACTGACGTTGCTAACCTTGCCCACCTCATCTCGGTAGACGCCCGCGATGGTGCGGATCTCGGCCTGATGCCGACCGTAGACCTTCTCCAGCGCGTCAGAGATCTCACCGACCGTGGCCTTGGCGCGCGCAGCGTCGATAGCGAGGGCGAGCAGGTTGTTGCCGAGCCCGTCCTCCCCCGCCGGTCCGGATGCGCCTGCGGCACGGGTCAATTCGGCCAGCGCAGCCTGGGTCGCTGCCTCGTCACGCTCGGCCCGCAGCTGCTGGAGTTTGGCGATCTGCTCGGCGCGCACCCGGCTGTTCTCGACCTTGAGGACCTCGACCTCCTGGTCCTCGTCGACCTGGTACTTGTTGATGCCGATCACCGTCTGGGCGCCCGAGTCGATGCGCGCCTGAGTGCGTGCGGCGGCTTCCTCGATGCGCAGCTTCGGGATGCCCTCACGGATCGCCTGCGCCATGCCGCCGTGCTCGGCCACCTCGGCGATGTGGGCGCGCGCCTTCTCGGCGAGCTGGTGGGTCAGCCACTCGACGTAGTACGAACCGCCCCACGGGTCGATCGGCCGGGTGGTGCCGGACTCCTGCTGCAGCAGCAGCTGGGTGTTGCGCGCGATGCGCGCGGAGAAGTCGGTGGGCAGCGCCAGCGCCTCGTCGAGTGCGTTGGTGTGCAACGACTGCGTGTGGCCCTGGGTGGCAGCCATCGCCTCGATGCAGGTACGGGCGACGTTGTTGAACGGGTCCTGCGCGGTCAGCGACCAACCCGAGGTCTGCGAGTGGGTACGCAACGACAGCGACTTGTCACTCTTGGGATCGAACTGGGCAACGAGTTCGCTCCACAGCAGCCGGCCCGCGCGAAGCTTGGCGACCTCCATGAAGAAGTTCATGCCGATACCCCAGAAGAACGACAGCCGCGGCGCGAACTTGTCGATGTCCAGGCCGGCAGCCAGCCCCGCCTTGATGTACTCGACACCGTCGGCCAGGGTGTAGCCCAGCTCGAGATCGGCTGTCGCACCGGCTTCCTGGATGTGATAGCCGGAGATCGATATCGAGTTGTACTTGGGCATCTTGACGCTCGTGTAGCCGAAGATGTCGGAGATCACGCGCATCGACGGCTCGGGCGGATAGATGTAGGTGTTGCGGACCATGAACTCTTTGAGGATGTCGTTCTGGATTGTGCCCGCCAGCTTCTCCGGCGGCACCCCCTGCTCCTCGGCCGCGGCGACGTAGAGCGCCAGAATCGGCAGCACGGCACCGTTCATGGTCATGGACACCGACACCGCCGACAGGTCGATACCGTCGAAGAGCTGCCGCATGTCGAGGATGGAGTCGATCGCCACACCGGCCATTCCGACGTCACCCTGCACGCGCGGATGATCGGAGTCATAACCGCGGTGGGTGGCCAGATCGAAGGCCACCGACAGGCCCTTCTGCCCGGCCGCCAGGTTGCGTCGGTAGAACGCGTTGGACTCGGCCGCGGTGGAGAAGCCGGCGTACTGCCGGATGGTCCACGGCTGGTTGACGTACATCGTCGGGTACGGCCCGCGCACGAACGGCGGTGCGCCGGGAAAGCTGTCCAAGGGATAACCGGCGTCGACCACGGCGTCACGATCGGCGGCGATGTAGACCGGCTTGACGTCGATCCCCTCCGGCGTGGCCCAGCTGAGTTGGTCCGGGGTGTAACCGTGCGCGGCCGCGGCGGCGGCGACGTGCTCACCGACGGTGGCCTCGGTGGCGGGCGCGCCCTTCTTATCGCCTCGCAACGGAACGTCGGCGAAGCTCGCGATCCCGTTGTCGGGTGTCACCGCAGTCATATCAGGCCCCCAATCTGGTGAGCAGGGTGGACAACACCGCGATCGCATCGATCCTGGCGGTCAGGTGTTCGTCGGGTCTCGATCCCTCGGCGGCATCGGCGGTCGCCTTCTGCGGGCCGGCCAGATAGACGTGCGAGACGCCCGCGGCCCGAGCGGCGTCGACGATAGCGGCCGCGTCGGTGCCATACCGCGCATCGGTACCGCAGATGACCACGGCAGCCGGGCTACCCGCATCCGCCAGAGCCTGTGCCACACCGGATGCCTCGACAGTGCCGGGATTAACCGTCTCGATACCCCCGGAGGCCAGCAGGTTCGCGGCGAACGTGGTCCGGATGTTGTGCTCGGCAAGCGGGCCGACCGGCAGCAGAAGTGCCTGAGGTCGGACACCGTTGGCCGCCAGGTACGCGTCCGAGCGGTCCCGCAAGGCTTCGAAGCCCGCCCCGTAACGCGACACCACCGACTCTGAATCCTGTTGGGGCAGTGGGGCCTCGGCCAGGTTGGGGTATTCGTTGACACCCGTGAGCGCGGTGCGGCGGTGCGCGATGTCATCGGCCCGACGGTCCCGCACCTGCTCGATCTGGTCGACGACGAAGTCGCGGGCATCGGCGAAACCGCCCCGCGCCTCGATGTCCTGGAAGTGCTTCCACGCCGCCTCGGCGAGTTCGGAGGTGAGGTCCTCGACGAACCAGGACCCGCCGGCCGGGTCGAGCACGCGACCGATGTGCGACTCCTCGAGCAGCAGCAGCTGGGTGTTGCGGGCCATACGGCGCGCGAAACTCGGAGCGACGCCGGGCAATCCGTCATCGATCGCGCTGTCGAACGTGCGCACCCACACCGTGTCCGCTCCCCCGACGCCTGCGGCGAACGCGGCCAGCGTGGTGCGCAACATGTTCACCCAAGGGTCACGCTGGGCCATCATCGGCATCGACGTGACGGCGTGGACCTTCGGGGCGCCCGCGTCGGGAGCGCCAACCACCTCGGCGACACGCGCCCACAGCTGGCGTGCCGCCCGCAACTTGGCGATTGTCATGAACTGGTCATCGTCAGCGGCGAATCGGAATGCGATCTGTCGCAACGCATCGCCGGTCGCCAGGCCGTGCTCACCCAACAGTCGTAGGTAGCTCACGCCTGCAGCGACGGCACCGGCGAGTTCCCACGACGCACTCGCCCCGAGATTGTGGAACGACGGGCCGTCGACGGTGATGGCCCGCACGCCGCCTTCGAACTCCGCTGCCTTGGCGGCGACTTCGGCGACCTCCGCGACGGTCGGGGTCGATCGGCCGGTCAGCGGAGCGGTCAGGGGATCCGCGCCGAGATCCACCGACAGCAGCGCGCGGCGCTCCGCAGGCAGAGCAGCCACCAGCGCGAGCAGCGACTCGGCCGCCGCGGTGTACTCACTTCCGCCGTCACCGACGTCGAGCATCACGGGGACCAGTTCGAGGAAGACGCCCTCGAGCATCCGGTCCAACTCATCGACGACGACACCGTCGGCACCGACCTTCAGCACCAGCGCGCTGACACCCTCGGTCAGGGCGGCCAGCACGGCCCCGTTGCCGTCGGTGACCGAGACCTGCCCGGCGGCCGGGAACGCCTCGGCGACCTTCCATCCGGACTTCACGTCGCGCAACGCGTCGCCGCCTCGAACGAAGGGCCACTGACCGGGCAGCGGCTGCTCAGGCAGCGAATCAAGCGCGGTGTAGAGGGGGCGGACCCCGAAGCCGTCATAGGTGGGCGAGTCAAGGAGTCGCTCTGGCTCTTCGCCGAGGTCGGCCGGGTCCTTTCGGCTGCTCTTCGCCAGCACACCCGCCACACCCGCGCGCCAGGCCGCGAGATCGGACTCGATGGTGCTGGAGCTGGAACCAGATCCCTGTACGGACACCGGCACCTCCCTGTCGTCGCAGCTTGTGACTCGTCACCCGGCCATCAGGCTAAATGATGACCATCACGGTCATGACCGCCGGGCGGGTGAGTCTCAGTCCGGCGGTGGACGCGTCGACGCGAGCACTAGCGCTACGCCACGTACCCTTGGCAGACGTGAAGCCCGTCGTCAGAACGTTGCGCGCGGTACGCGGCGCGATCGTCGCGACGGCGGCTCAGGTCCCGCGCCGCCGAGCAATCACCATCGCGGTCGCCATTGTGATTCTTGTCGCAGTCGCGCTCCTGGTCCCGTTGCCCACCGCGGTGCAGCTTCGCGACTGGGCCACCTCGGTCGGCCCGTGGTTCCCCCTGGCATTCCTGGCCGCGCACATTGTCATCACCGTGCTCCCCTTCCCGCGAACGGCGTTCACGCTGGCGGCCGGTCTGCTGTTCGGTCCGATCGTGGGCGTGACCATCGCCGTGGTCGCCAGTGCGGTCAGTGCGGTCATCGCCCTGCTGCTGGTGCGCGCGGCCGGTTGGCATCTCGACCGGCTTGTCAAGCATCCGAGGGTGGACACCCTCAACACTCGACTCGCCGAACGTGGCTGGCCGACAGTGCTGTCGATGCGGATGATCCCGGCAGTGCCGTTCTCAGTGCTCAACTACGCCGCGGGCTCGTCTGCGGTGCGGGTGGTGCCCTACACGCTGGCGACATTCGCCGGGCTGCTCCCAGGCACCGCGGCGGTCGTCATTCTGGGAGACGCACTGACCGGCAATGTCAGCCCGCTGCTGTTTCTCGTGTCGGTGTGCACGGCCTGCCTCGGCATCGCCGGACTGTTCTACGAGTTCCGCACGCATCGCAGAAGCCACAATCGCGAGCCCGAGTCGGACCCTGAGCCGGTCAGTGAACCGGTCGTCGCTCCCTGACGTCTACCGGCCTGCTCCTCACGTCCGCGCTACCCGACTGCTCCGCACGTGCGCGCTACCCGACTGCTCCTCACGTCCGCGGGCCCCTTCACCGTCAACGCTCCGTAGATGGCAAGCAAAGTGGTCGCGGCCGCGGCATTTCGGCCGAAATCCCGAGCCCGGACGTGGGCGCCCACCGCCAGCACGAAGTACACGGTCAGCATGAGGGTGGTCAGCCGGGCAAGCGCCGGATACCGCCGCACCGACAGCAGCCCGACCGCGGACGCAGCCTTGATCACCGAGAAGATCCATCGATTCTGCTTGGGGAATCCAACGTCGTCGAGGCATTCGGTGACCGTCCGGACGGGAATGGCGCAGATGACGGCGTCGCCGGCCTGACCCGCGGCCAGCAGCGCGTAAGTCCGATTGTCGGTCAGGACGCTCATTATTCGGGCGAGCCGTGCCGCGGGGCCGGTGCCGGCGCCTGCTGCCCGTAGTCAGTCACCGGCGGCTGCACCTGCTGAGACAGCGGCGGGTACTGCGTCGGCGGGTCGATGGAGGACACCGGGGTACGGGCCTCGGCCACCGCCTGAGCAACGGCCTGCGCGATCTCCGGATCTGTCTTCGTGTTGAACCACTCCGCCACCTCGGCGGAATCGTCCTCAGGCTTGGGCAGGTCCTCCTCCACCGGCGACGGCTCATACCGGAAGACGCCGTCCTGGCCGGGCGCGCCCAGCATCTTGGTGAAGCCCTGGAGCGCCGTGCCGAAATCGCTGGGCACCAGCCAGACCTTGTTCGCCTCACCCTTGGCCATCAGGGGCAGTGTCTGCAGGTACTGGTAGGCCAGCATCTCGGGCGTCGGCCGGCCGGCCTTGATAGCCGCGAACGTCTTCTCGATCGCCTTGGCCTGACCCTGAGCCTGCAGGTAGGACGCGGCGCGTTCACCCTGCGCGCGCAGCATCCGGGACTGCCGATCGGCCTCGGCGGCCAGGATGGCCGCCTGCTTGGCGCCCTCGGCCGACAGGATCTGGGCCTGCTTCTGCCCCTCGGCCTGCTTGATCGACGCCTCCCGGTTGCCCTCGGCGGTCAGGATCATGGCGCGCTTCTCGCGATCGGCGCGCATCTGCTTCTCCATCGAGTCCTGGATCGACGGTGGCGGGTCGATGCTGCGCAGCTCGACACGTGCGACACGCAGGCCCCACCGGCCGGTGGCCTCGTCCAGCACGCCACGGAGCTGGCCGTTGATCTGGTCGCGGGACGTCAGGGTCTGTTCCAGGGTCATACCGCCGACGACGTTGCGCAGCGTCGTGGTGGTCAGCTGCTCGACGCCGACGATGTAGTTGCTGATCTGGTAGACCGCGGCCTGTGGGTTGGTCACCTGGAAATAGACGACGGTGTCGATGTTGACCGTCAGGTTGTCCTCGGTGATCACGGGCTGAGGCGGGAAGCTCACCACGCGCTCGCGAAGATCGACGCGGGCGCGGATCTTGTCGATGAACGGCAGCAGCAGCGTGAGCTGACCTGAGACGGTCCTGCTGTAGCGACCGAGCCGCTCGATGACCGCGGCCTCAGCCTGCGGAATCACCTTGACCGACTTGGCCACAACGATGACCGCGAAGATCACCAGCACGGCAACCAGAACTAATCCGGCGACAGCACCCTCCATTGCAGATCCTTCCAATCTCAGACGCTTTTGAAGACGACGGCGGTCGCGCCGTCGATTCGCATGACGGTGACGTGGTCGCCGGGCTCATAGACATCGCCATCGCTCAGTGGCCGCGCGGTCCAGACCTCACCGTCGAGTTTCACCTGGCCCTCGTGGCGCGTCACCCGGTCGAGCACCAGCGCGTTCCTGCCCTCGAGTGCCTTCATCGGTTCCGGCAGACCCGTGCCCGCCGCGAACCGACGCCGCAGCGCGGGACGGACGAGGACTAGCAGCAGGATCGACACAACAGCGAAGACCACGCCGTCGATCACGAAGTTGTCGATGAGAAGGCTGGACCCGACCGCGGCCAGCGCACCGCCGCTGAGCATCAGCAGGAACAGATCACCCGTCAGCGCCTCCGCGCCGGCCAACGCAACGGCGGCGACCAGCCAGAGCAACCAAACGGGCATGTGACCAGCCTAACGTGTCTCGGCTCACTCGGTCGGCAACAACTACACTCCGGTGATCATGTGGTGTCCAAGTGTTTCGCTGGCGGTGTGGGCCAACGCCTGGCTCGCGGGCAAGGCTGCGCCCGACGACGTCCTGGACGCCCTATCACTCTGGGCGCCAAGACATTTAGTCACCGCCTACGACTCCGCCGCCGCCACACGAACGGGTCTGCCGTGGCCTGACCTGACCGATGCAGGCGCGGTGTCGATGCTGCAGACGCTGCGTACCGCAGCCGGCCCCACGACCGGCGAACCCGCCATGTCGATCGCCCTGCCGGTACCCGGCGACGTGCGCGGGCTGGCCGCGGGCACCCAGTTCCAACTCGACGCGATCGCCGCCGGGGAGGCCATTGTCGTCTCCCGTGCGGGGGTCGACGCGGTGGGCCTGGTGCCGGAGTTCGCCTACCCCGACGTCGATCCGGAGTTCGACGACGAGGCGGAGTACGGCGAGCCAAGCTCACTGTCGTGGACCGTCTACTCGCTGCCCACGGTGCCCGTACCGGCGTACGGCGACCTCGGTCAGGCCGAATATGACCTGCGTTCGGCGGTGCGGTCGGCCGCCGATGCGCTCGGCATGCTGCGGGCCGGAGCGACAGACCCCGACGTGGCCGACCCGCGCGGACTCGTCGAGCAGATCCTGGAGTCCGGCCGGTTGCACCACGCGCCCGACCACGCGCCGACCCGCGCGCTGCGGGTGCTGGAGAACGCCGCGCACGTCGACGCGATCATCACGGTGAGTTCCGGGCTTATGCCCATCGGCTTGCAGACCTCATCGGAGATGCAGATAGCCAACGATGCGCTGCAGCCGCTGACGGGTGTGGTTCGGACGGCACGGATGGCCGCGGTTATCGAGATCCTGCACTCGGCGTGGCAGGCCTGACCGCCGGGCCGTTCTCCTTCGCGGTCTCGCGGACGCACCGCGGCGACTCCGCGCAGGGTTGCCCGTCGAGGTCGTAACCGCAGCCGGGCGCGGGGTCGGGCCCATCGAGGCGCGCGGCTGGACGATCGGCACGGAGTTCGTCGATAAGGTCTGCCGCCAGACGGGCGAACCGAGGGTCGACGTTGGGCGTGCCCGCGCGGGCGAAGGCGATCCCCAACCGCTCCGCCTGCTCCGCCAGTTCGTTGTCGAGGTCCCACACGACCTCGATGTGGTCGGCGACGAAGCCGATCGGACACACGATCACGGCCCTGGTGCCGGTCGCGGCGAGCGCCGAGAGATGGTCGCCCACATCGGGTTCCAACCACGGCACCTGTGGTGGACCAGAACGTGACTGCCACACCTGGTCGTACTCGGCGTAACCCGCCGCCGCTGCCACCAAACGCGTCGCATAGGCCACCTGCCGGCTGTACAGGTGCGGGCCGTATCGCTCGTCGGCCGCAATGGGTATCGAGTGGGCGGTGAACACCAGCCGGGCGTCGGCGGCCATACCGTCTGGCAGCGTCGCCGCGGCGGCCGCGATACCGTCGGCGAACATCTCGACGAACAGCGGATGGTCGAAGTAGTGCCGCAGCTTGACCAACTGCGGCGCACCCTCACCCGCGGATGCCAGTCCCCTGGCGATGTCCTCGACGTATTGCGTGCAACTCGAGTAACCGCCCCAGGCCGACGTCGCGAACACGGCTGCACGGCGAACGCCGTCATCGCGCATGGCCGCCACGGTGTCCTCGACGAAGGGCTCCCAGTTGCGGTTGCCGAAATAGACGGGCAGCGGTGTGCCGCGGCGCTCCAGCTCACTGCGCAGCAGCGCGATGAGCTCCCGGTTGATGCCGTTGATCGGCGAGACACCGCCGAAGTGCAGGTAGTGCTCGGCGACCCCGTCGAGACGCTCGGGTGGGATGTTGCGTCCGCGCGTCACATTCTCCAGGAACGGCCGCACCTGCTCGGGTCCCTCCGGTCCTCCGAAGGAGAGCAGCAGAACGGCATCGAAGTCCACGGCGCGACGCCGCTCAGAGCAGCTGTGTGTGGGCGCCGCCGTCGGCGTAGACGATCGTTCCGGTGGTGGCGGGCAACCAGTCGGACAGCAGGGCGCAGACGGTCTTCGCGACCGGCGTGGGGTCCTTCATGTTCCAGCCCACGGGTGCACGCTGGTCCCAGCCCTCCTCGAGCAGCCGCATCTGGTCGCCCGCCTCGGCACCCAGCGCACCACCGACGATGGCACTCATGGCCAGCGTGCGGATCGGTCCTGCGGCAACGAGATTCGAGCGAACGCCATGCGGGCCCGCCTCGCGGGCGACGAACCGGTTGACCGACTCCAGCGCACTCTTTGCGACCGTCATCCAGTTGTAGGCAGGCATCGCCCGGGTCGGGTCGAAGTCCATGCCGACGATACTGCCGCCCGCATTGATCACCGGCAGCGTCGCCTTGGCCAGCGAGGCGTACGAGTACGCAGAGATGTGGATGCCCTTGGCGACGTCCTCGTAGGGTGCGTCGAAGAACGGGTTGATGCCCATGCCGGTCTGCGGCATGAAGCCGATCGAGTGCACGACACCGTCGAGCTTGTTGCCCTCACCGATCACCTCGGTGACACGGTCGGCGAGCGTGGCGAGGTGCTCCTCGTTCTGCACGTCGAGTTCGAGAAGTGGCGCCGGGTTCGGCAGCCGGTCGGCGATCCGCTGAATCAGCTTCATCCGGTTGAAACCGGTCAACACCAACTCCGCACCCGCCTCCTGGGCGACCTTGGCGATGTGGAACGCGATCGACGAGTCGGTGATGATGCCTGTGACGAGGATCCGCTTGCCCTCGAGAATTCCTGCCATGGTGCTGACTCCTTTTTCAGGGGAAGAGTTCTGGTGAGCGAGAAGTTCTGGTTAGTGCCCCATGCCCATGCCGCCATCAACCGGGATCACCGCACCGGCGATGTAGCCGGCGTCCTCCGACGCCAGGAAGCTGACGGCCCCTGCGACGTCCTCGGCGGTGCCGACCCGCTTAGCCGGGATGAACTCAAGGGCGCCCGCCTGGATCCGCTCATCGAGCGCACGGGTCATCTCGGTGTCGATGTAGCCGGGGGCAACCACGTTCGCGGTGACGCCGGCCTTGGACAGCTCACGAGAGATCGAGCGGGCCATGCCGATGAGACCGGCCTTGGCGGCCGCGTAGTTGGCCTGGTTGCCGATACCCCACATACCCGAGACCGAGCCGATGAAGATGATCCGGCCGAAACGCTTGCGCTGCATGCTGCGCGAAGCCCGCTGGGCCACCCGAAACGCGCCGGTGAGGTTGGCGTTGATGACGTTCTCGAACCGTTCCTCGGTCATTCGGATGAGGAATGCGTCCTGGGAGATGCCGGCGTTGGACACCAGCACCTCGACGGGGCCCTGATGCTCCTCGACCTCAGTGAATGCCCTATCGACGGCCTCGGAGTCGGTGACGTCGCACTGCACGCCGAAAAGGCCCTCAGGGGCGCCCGAACCTCGGTGCGTGACGGCGACCTTGTGGCCGTCGGCGGCAAGCCTCTGGGCGATCGCTAGGCCAATGCCACGGTTGCCACCAGTGACGAGAACGGAGCGCGAGACGAATTCCGGCATGTGCGTCAACCTATCGTCTCGGTCCGGCCTGCTCGAAATCGGCCACTGCGACCGCGATCACGCGCACTACCCAGGCAGGCGGCGGTTGAGCAGCAGTGCCGCCAGCGCGGCCAACGCGAGCACAAGCGCACCCAGTCGGAGCCATCCGACGCTGGCGTCGCCCTTGATCGTCTCGTAGCCGATCTGCTGCTGCAACGATGAGAACACCTGTTTGAGCTGTTCCAGGCTGGACGCGGTGAACGCCTCACCCCCGGACAACTCCGCGATCCGTCCGAGCATCTCGTCATCGACGGGAACCGGCTGACGCTGGTCATTGATCTCGACGTAGCCGTAGGCAGTGCCGAATGACACCGTCGAGATGGGCACCCCCTGGTCCTTGGCGGTGCGTGCCGCCGTGTACGCGCCCTTGGGGTTGTCGGGGTTCGACGGCACCGTCTCCTTGCCGTCGGACATCAGCACGATGCGTGCCGGCGGCGGTTCGTCACCGCCGCCGATCACCGCGCCGACGGTGGCAATGGCCTGCAGCGCGGTGAAGATGCCCTCACCCGTGGCGGTGCGGTCGGCCAGTTGCAGCTTGTCGATCGCGGCCTTCGTGGAATCCCGATTCGTGGTCGGTGCCACCAGCACCGTGGCCGTGCCCGCGTAGGCGATCAGGCCGAGGTTGATGCCGGGGGTGAGTTCATCGGCGAACTGCTTGGCCGCCTCCTGCGCGGCGACCAGGCGACTCGGCGCCACGTCGGTGGCGCGCATCGACTGCGACACGTCGATCACCAACATGACCACGGCGCGGTTGCGCGGGATCCGGACGTCGTTGGTGGGCCCGGCCATCGCGACGGTGAACAGCAGCATTGACAGCACCAGCAGGATCGCAGGCAGATGCCGCCAGCGCGACGAGCGCTTGGGCGCGATGCTCTCCAGCAGTTCCATGTTGGCGAAGCGCAGCATCCGCTTCTGACGCGCCATCTGCATCACGATGTAGAGCCCGATCACCACGAGCACCACGAGTAGGAACAGCAGGTACCAGACGTGTTCGAAGCCCGACAGCGTCATCGGTCCGAGCAGCGGTAATGTCATGTACGACTTATCATTTCAGTGTTGTGGGTGCACTCTGGTCGTTACCCGTTACCGGCCGGACAGGCGGCGGTGCGCCACGAACCGCACCACGTCGGCGATCCAGTCCCGATCGGTGCGCAGCGTCATCAGCGGCGCGTTGCACCGTCGCAGCGTGCGCGCCACCTCGGCGCGGTGGGCTTCGGCCGCCTTGGCGAAGTCCTCGCGCAGCTGGGCGTCGATGGTGAACTCACGGGTCACACCGGACTCGGTGTCCTGCAGGATCACCTCGCCGACATCGGGAAGCTCGACGTCCCGTGGGTCGACGATCTCGATGCCGAGCACCTCGTGACGTCCGGCGATGGCACGCAGCGGCTTCATCCAGGTGATCGGCCCGAGGAAGTCGCTGATGATCACGGCCATGCCGCGCCGACGCTCAGGCCTGCGCAGCGCGTCGATGGCCGAGGCCAGGTCGCCGCGGACGCCGACTGGCGCCTTGGGCATGGTGGCGACAGCGCGCAGCAGTTCCTGCTCGTGCATCCGGCCGGACAGCGCTGGCACGCGTCTGGTGCTCTCACCGTTGGTGATCACCGCGCCAAGGCGATTGCCACCTCCGCTGTTGAGGAAGGCGACGGCGGCTGCGGCGGCGACCGCGAGATCACGCTTCTCGCATCCGGCCGTGCCGAAGTCCAGGCTGGCGGACACGTCGATAACCAGCCACGTCTCCAACTCACGGTCGGCGATCATCTGCCGCACGTGCGGAGTCGTGGTCCGCGCGGTGACCGACCAGTCCATGCGGCGCACATCGTCGCCGGGCTGATAGATCCGGGACTCCCCCGGCTCGGACCCCGGGCCGGGGATCAGACCCTGATGGTCACCGTGCAAGACACCGTCGAGCTTGCGGCGCACCGTCAGCTCGAGCTTGCGCAGTGCCGCCGAGAGCTCGGGGTCGCGGATCTGCCCCCGTTGCAGTGACGGTAGGTCGACCGTGCGGCCCTGGGTCGGGGTCACCGACCGCTGGCCGCCGCCGCGGCGGGCATTGCAGGCGCCACCGAATGGCCTTGCTGCGGAATCGCATTGACCTGAGGCAGTCCGACGGTCTGCAGAATGCGGTTGACGACCGTCTCGGCCGAGACTTCGTCGGCAAGCGCGTCGTACGTCAACACCAGGCGGTGCCGGAGCACGTCCGGGATCACCTCGACGACGTCCTGCGGGATGACGTAGTCGCGTCCGCGGATCAACGCCAGCGCGCGAGACGCCGCGATGATGCCGAGCGACGCACGCGGTGAGGCGCCGTAGGCGATCCACGCCTTGGCGTCGGACATACCGAACTTCTCGGGCTCACGCGTCGCGGTGACGATGCGCACCACGTAGTCGACCAGTGCGTGGTGCACGAACACGCCTGCGGCCACCTCCTGGAGACGCAGGAGATCGCTGGTGTCGAGGATCTGCTTCGGCGTGGGCGGGGTGACACCCATCCGGTAGATGATCTCGCGCTCTTCCTCGGGCGTCGGGTAGTCGATGTTCAGCTTGAACAGGAAGCGGTCGCGCTGCGCCTCCGGCAGGGCGTAGACGCCCTCCTGCTCGATGGGGTTCTGTGTCGCCATGACCAGGAAGGGGCTGGGCAGGGGGAAGGTCTTGCCGCCGATCGACACCTTGCGCTCGGCCATGACCTCGAGCAGGGCGGACTGCACCTTGGCGGGCGCGCGGTTGATCTCGTCGGCGAGCAGGAAGTTCACCATCACGGGACCGATCTCGGTGTCGAACTCCTCCTTGCCGACCCGGTAGATGCGGGTACCGACGATGTCGGTGGGCACCAGGTCGGGGGTGAACTGGATGCGCGCGAACGTGCCACCAACCACCTTGGCGAAGGTCTCGACCGCCAGTGTCTTCGCGACACCGGGGACACCCTCAAGGAGCACGTGCCCCTTCGCGAGCAGGCCGACCAGCATCCGCTCGATGAGCCTGTCCTGGCCGACGATGATGCGCTTGACCTCGAAGATCGCGCGCTCGAGGGTGTGCAACTCGCCCTGCAGACCGCCGTTGGTGGAAGCCCCCTGCTGCGGTCCTCCGGAGTAGCCCTGGCCCGGGCTCTGGCCGGGGAAACCTCCGGCGCCCTGCGGCGGCCCACTCGGTGACGTCATTCAGGTTCCTCCCACATTCGTTCGCGCCGAACTCGCCGCGCTTTACACCGCCCGCACTTGATCTGCAGGCGCTCGCCGTCAACTATTCCAGGCTGTTCGGAATCCGTCGACGTCGCCGGTCACCGGCGAGTCCCGACGGTCGGTCCGATCAGGACTCGATGATGCGCACCAGATAGGGCTGCAGGCCTGCCGTCCGCACCGGGCTTACCGTGACCTTCTCCGCGCTGCCCGCTGCCTCGAGCATCTTTCCGCCGCCCAGGAAGATGGCGACGTGCTGGCTGCCGCCGGGGCCCCAGAACAACAGATCACCGCGCTTGGCCTGCGACTGCGGCACCTTGCGGCCCGCGTTGTACTGGTCACCTGAGTACTTGGGGATCTGCACGCCAACACCCGCGAAGGCATAGCGAGTGAAGCCTGAGCAGTCATAGCCGATCTTGCCTGCGTCATAGTCCACACCAGCGCTAGGCCCATTCAGCGCGCCACCACCCCAGGAGTACGGCACGCCCAGCTGCGAACCGCCGCGCCGGATGACGTACTCGATCGCCTGCGGACCGCGCACCCGCGCGCCCGCGGGCAGGCCAGCCGACGGCGTGGGAGCCAGCCCGATGCTCTGCAGGAACTTGCTGCCGAGGTTCTGGGTGGTCTCCAGCGCGAGCTGACTGACCGAGAACGCCGCATTCGCGGCGGCGACGGGATCACCGGGACCCCCGGAGCTGACGATCTTGGGCAGCGTCGGATCCCACTGACCGCCATCGGGCTCGGCCGCGGCGGGCATGGCGAGGCCGATGGCGAGTGCCAGCGCACAGAACACCGTGGCCAGCGCTTGGAGAGGACGAACAGAAGTCAAACGCAAGGCAATCCCATCAGTATTCGATCATTCGAGTCACATAGGGCGTCATACCGCTGGTCCGCACCGGCGAGACCTTGACGTGTGACCCGGTGTACGGCGCCTCGAGCATCTGGCCATTGCCCAGGTACATCGCGACGTGCTGACTGGCGTTGGGTCCGTAGAAGATCATGTCGCCGCGGCGCATCTGCGACGACGGGATCTTGCGGCCTGCGTTGTACTGCGAGCCTGTGTAGTGGTCGAGCTTGATGCCGACACCGGCGAACCCGTACAGCATCAGTCCGGAGCAGTCGAAACCGACTGTGCCCGCACCGGAGTCGATACCCCTACTGGCACCGGCAGCGTTACCGCCACCCCATGAGTAGGGCACGCCCATCTGCGACTGCATCCGCTGGATGACGTACTCCGAGGCCTGACGACCGTAGACGCGGGGTATCGCGCCGTTGGTGATTCCCGTTGGCGTGGGCAGGATCCCGAGCTTCTGCAGGAATCCGCGACCCAGGTCCTGGGTGACCTGGAAGGAGGACTGCGCGATCCCGAGGATCGTGTTGATGATCGCAATCGGGTCACCGCTGACGAACGCGCTCGGGATGGCGGGCAGCGTCGTGTCCCACTCGGAGGCCTGGCCGGCCTGCGGCTGCGCGCCCGGGGTGCGGTCCCAGTCCGGCGACGCGTTGGCCCCGGGAGCCGGATTCGCCGCCGCGGGAGCCGGGCTGGCCCCGGGAACCGCAGCGGCTTGCGGCTGCGCTGCGGCGGCGGGTGCCGCCTGCTGACGCGCGGCGGCCAGTTTGGCTTGCGCAGCGGATCTTTCGGCGGTCAGTCTGTCCAGCTGCACCTGCTGGTCGCCAAACGTCTTCTGCGCCTGCGTGAGCGCGTCAACGGCGGAGTCCTGACTGCTCTGGGCGTCGGCAACTGCCTGATCGGCCTTCTGCTTGGCCAGCCGGGCGGCGGACTCGTGATTGACCTGCTCGGTTCTGGCCTGCTGGAGATCGGCCATCACCTGCTGCGACGAGATCATCAGAGTCTGTCCGGCCGTGGCGGTGTCGATGATGTCCGCGGGGTCGGTGGCTGTGACGTACGACGCCGCGGGCCCGTTCATGTAGGTCGATGCCGCGAACGCGTCGAACCGCTTCTGTGCGGCGGTGATGGCCGCATTGGCGTCCTTGAGGCCGACCTGGCTGGCCTCGACGTCGCGTTGCGCCGCAGCGGCATTGTCGCGTGCGGTCTGCACGCCGAGGATCGCCTGGTTGACGCCCTCCTGCTCGCTCTGGATGTTCGCGCCGAGTTCCTGCAGACGCTGATTGGCGTTGGCGACGTCGGCGACGAGGCCGGCGATTCCGGAGGGACTGCCGGGGTCAGCCACGGCGATCCCCGTGCCGTGGCTGACCACCGACGTGACGACGATGCCGACCGCGAGCGAAGCCGCGCCGACCCTGCAGCACAGACGGTAGGCAGAGGCGCGAATGTTGCGTCTCATCGGACTCACTGTCTCCTCGGATCCAACGCGAACGCCCCGGCACGTCCGTCGAGTTCTTGGTCACAGAGGCCACAAAAGACACTCCTGCAACATCAAGCACCATCTGCACCGTACGTCACATGAAGCGCCAAAGAAACGTTCGTGACGAATTACAAACTTGTAATTGAAACGGGCGTTATCGAATGGTGATCTTCGAATTCGAAGAACGCCGAATTCGCGTCAGTTCGCCGGAGGCGCAGGCGCTTCCGGCGCGGGCGCGGCGACGGACCGTCGGGCCCGGACCTGCAGCATTCGCGTGGCCACCGCGGCGGCCAGTACCCCGATGATGAGCACTATCGACAAAGCCGTCCACGGAAAGTGCGTCTCAGTCAACTCGCCCGCAAAATTCTTCGCCGACTGCACGGGATCACCCGGAACCTTTGCCAGATCCTGGCCGGCCTCGAGGGTCACACGGTCGAATTGTTCGCTGTAGGTACCTGCGAACGAGGGGCTGATCGCCAGCACCGTCGAACCCGGGTTGGCCTCACCGACCTCGGTGGCGATATCGCGTAGCGGTGTGTCGATCGGCGGGTTCGTGGGTATGACGACGATCTTGAGGTCGACGCCGTCCGCACGGGCGTCGGCGACCACCTGCTTGAGCCCTGGCACGTCCTCGGCGGGCGCGCTGACCCCGTCTGCGGCAACGGCGGCGATCACGGCGTTGATGTCGACGTCGGCCGGGATGTACGCCGGCAGCGACGGGATGACGTGCGGACCTGTCACACGGGCAGGCTACGCGATAGGTGCGGAAACGATTGGCAGCACGCGCTGATCAGGACAAGACTGGGACCCATACCCGCAAGGGTTTACAGGACAAGCGTACTGCTAGGATTGAGGGCGCCGCCGACACAGCCCGTCGCGGCGATGACTAAACGGGAGTTGATGTGAGCAGTAAGGATTCCGTTAATTCGTTCGGAGCCCGCGACACACTGAAGGTCGGGGACCAGAGCTACGAGATCTACCGCCTGGACGCGGTGCCCGGCACCGAGAAGTTGCCCTACAGCCTGAAGGTCCTCGCCGAGAATCTGCTTCGCACCGAGGACGGCGCGAACATCACCAAGGAGCACATCGAGGCGATCGCCGGTTGGGACCCCGCCGCCGATCCGAGCATCGAGATCCAGTTCACCCCGGCCCGGGTGATCATGCAGGACTTCACCGGCGTGCCGTGCGTCGTCGACCTCGCCACGATGCGCGAGGCCGTCGCCGCACTCGGTGGCGACCCGGACAAGGTCAACCCGCTCTCCCCCGCCGAGCTGGTCATCGACCACTCGGTGATCCTCGACGTCTTCGGTAATGCCGGCGCCTTCGAGCGCAACGTCGAACTCGAGTACGAGCGCAATGGCGAGCGCTACCAGTTCCTGCGCTGGGGCCAGGGCGCCTTCGACGACTTCAAGGTCGTCCCGCCCGGCACAGGCATCGTGCACCAGGTCAACATCGAGTACCTGGCTCCCACCGTGATGGTCCGCAACGGTAAGGCCTACCCGGACACCTGCGTGGGCACAGACAGCCACACCACCATGGTCAACGGCCTGGGCGTGCTGGGCTGGGGCGTCGGCGGTATCGAGGCCGAGGCCGCCATGCTGGGCCAGCCCGTCTCGATGCTCATTCCCCGCGTCGTCGGCTTCAAGCTGACCGGCGAGATCAAGCCCGGCGTGACCGCCACCGATGTGGTGCTGACAGCCACCGACATGCTGCGCAAGCACGGTGTGGTCGGCAAGTTCGTCGAGTTCTACGGCAAGGGCGTGGCCGAGGTCCCGCTCGCCAACCGCGCAACCCTGGGCAACATGAGCCCCGAATTCGGTTCCACGGCAGCGATTTTCCCGATCGACGAAGAGACGATCAAGTACCTGCGGCTGACCGGCCGGTCCGACGAGCAACTGGCCCTGGTGGAGGCCTACGCGAAGGAACAGGGCATGTGGCACAACCCGGAGAAGGAGCCCGTCTTCTCCGAGTACATCGAGCTGGACCTGTCCACCGTGGTGCCCTCGATCTCGGGCCCCAAGCGCCCGCAGGACCGCATCGAACTCACCGATGCCAAGAACGCGTTCCGCAAGGACATCCACAACTACGTCGAGGAGAACCACCCCGCGCCGGAGACCAAGCTGGACGAGGCCGTGGACGAGTCCTTCCCGGCCAGCGATTCCGTCTCGCTCTCGTTCGCCGATGACGGTGCTGTCGACGCGCATCCGTCCGCCGCCAATGGCAGCGAGGGACGTCCGTCCAAGCCGGTGAAGGTGCGCTCCGCGGATCGCGGCGACTTCGTGCTCGACCACGGCGCCGTCGTCGTCGCGGGCATCACATCCTGCACCAACACGTCGAACCCGACGGTGATGATCGGTGCGGCGCTGCTGGCCAAGAAGGCCGTCGAGAAGGGCTTGACCTCAAAGCCGTGGGTGAAGACCAACATGGCACCTGGCTCACAGGTGGTCACCGACTACTACAACAAGGCCGGGCTGTGGCCGTACCTGGAGAAGCTCGGGTACTACCTGGGCGGCTACGGCTGCACCACCTGTATCGGTAACACCGGGCCCCTGGCGGATGAGATCTCGGCGGCCATCAACGACAACGACCTCTCGGTGACCGCGGTGCTGTCAGGCAACCGCAACTTCGAGGGCCGCATCTCCCCCGACGTCAAGATGAACTACCTGGCGTCACCGCCGCTGGTGATCGCCTACGGCATCGCGGGCACGATGGACTTCGACTTCGAGTCGGACCCGCTCGGCACCGATCACGACGGCAATGACGTGTTCCTCAAGGACATCTGGCCGACCGGGGCCGAGATCGAGGAGACCATCACCTCGTCGATCAACCGCGAGATGTTCACCGATTCCTACGCCGATGTGTTCAAGGGTGACGAGCGCTGGCGTTCGCTGCCGACACCGGAGGGCAACACCTTCGAGTGGGACGACAACTCCACCTACGTCCGCAAGCCCCCGTACTTCGACGGCATGCCCGCCGAACCGGAGCCGGTCAAGGACATCACCGGCGCGAGAGTTCTTGCTCTACTGGGTGACTCGGTGACCACCGACCACATCAGCCCGGCCGGTGCCATCAAGCCGGGCACCCCGGCGGCGCAGTATCTGGACGCCCACGGCGTGGAGCGCAAGGACTACAACTCGCTGGGCTCACGCCGTGGCAACCACGAGGTGATGATCCGCGGCACCTTCGCCAATATCCGGCTGAAGAACCAGCTGCTCGATGATGTGTCCGGCGGCTACACCCGCGACTTCACCCAGGATGGCGGCCCGCAGGCGTTCATCTACGACGCCTCGGAGAACTACCAGAAGGCCGGTATCCCGCTGGTCGTGCTGGGCGGCAAGGAGTACGGCTCCGGTTCGTCGCGGGACTGGGCGGCCAAGGGCACCAGCCTGCTTGGCGTGCGCGCGGTCATCACCGAGTCATTCGAGCGCATTCACCGGTCGAACCTGATCGGCATGGGCGTCATCCCGCTGCAGTTCCCCGCAGGCGAGTCGGCGGCATCGCTGAAGCTCGACGGCACCGAGGTGTTCGACATCAAGGGAATCGAGGCTCTCAACGAGGGCAAGACGCCCAAGACCGTGCACGTCACCGCCACCAAGGAGGACGGCACAAAGGTCGAGTTCGACGCGATCGTGCGTATTGACACGCCCGGCGAGGCGGATTACTACCGCAACGGCGGCATCCTGCAGTACGTGCTGCGTAACATGCTCAAGTCCTAACCGGAATCGATAAGAGCCGGAACCGCAGAAGAGAAGGGCATCTCGTTGCCCCGGGTAACCGACGACCACCTTGCGGCGCGCCGTCGCCAGATCCTTGACGGCGCCCGCAGGTGCTTTGCTCAGTACGGCTATGAGAGTGCGACCGTGCGACGGCTCGAACAGACAGTCGGGCTGTCGCGCGGCGCGATCTTTCATCACTTTCGGGACAAGGACACACTGTTCTTCGAACTCGCGCGTGAGGACGCCGAGCGGATGGCCGACGTCGCGGCACGCGAGGGACTGATCCAGGTCATGCGTGACATGTTGGCCGCCCCAGACCAGTTCGACTGGTTGGCGACGCGGCTGGAGATATCCCGCAAGCTGCGCAATGACCCCGCGTTCCACGCCGGCTGGGCGGAACGCTCAGCCGAACTGTCGACGGCGACCACCGAACGGCTCCGTCGCCAGAAGCTCGCGGGACGGCTTCGTGACGACGTGCCGGCCGGCGTGCTCCAGATCTATCTGGATCTCGTTCTCGACGGCCTAATCGCCCGCCTGGCCGCAGGCGACGATCCGGAGAGTCTCAGCGCGGTACTCGACCTCGTCGAGGAGTCGGTTCGACAGAGGTGAGGCCGGCTTGCGCGTGCGGTGCTAGCTGCGGGTGCGGTGATTGGGTCCGCCACGACTGCGCATGGGCGTTCCGGACTCCCTCAGCATGGCGTGAATAGACCCGTATGACCGGCCCGTGTCCGCCGCCAGCGTGCGAATGCTGGCTCCCTGCTCGTAGGCACGGCGCAGCTCATCGAGTAACTGATCGCGCGACTTGTCTGCGTAGTTCATCGGCACCTCCCAGCGTCCATCGTGGACGGTTACCCGCATTGCTGCGGGTTCAACCTGAACCGCCCCCGATGCCGCGTTAGATGCCGTGTGCAGCGTTTTACGGTCGCACTCAAGCCAATTCGATGAGGTCCCGGTACTCGTCGGACCAGTAGTCCTCAGTTCCGTCGGGTAGCAATACGACGCGCTGCGGATCCAACGCCTCGGCGGCGCCCGGATCGTGGGTGACCAGCACGACCGCGCCCTGGTAGCTACGCAGCGCGTCGAGCACCTGCTCACGTGATGCGGGGTCGAGGTTGTTGGTGGGTTCATCGAGCAGGAGCACGTTCGCGGTGGACGCGACGAGTCCCGCCAGCGCGAGACGGGTCTTCTCGCCGCCGGACAACGTGCCCGCGGGCTGATCGAGCTGTGGACCGGTGAACATGAAGGCACCGAGCAGGCTGCGCAGATCCTGTTCGCCGGTGTCGGGTGCGGCGAACCGGATGTTCTCCCACACCGACGCGAGCCCGTCGATGGTGTCGTGCTCCTGCGCGAAGTATCCGAGCTTGAGACCGTGTCCGGGCTCGATCGCACCCGCGTCCGCAGTCTCGGCTCCCGCGAGGATGCGCAGCAGCGTGGTCTTACCCGCGCCGTTGAGGCCGAGGATCACGACGCGCGAGCCCTTGTCGATCGCCAGGTCGACGCCGGTGAAGATCTCCAGCGAACCGTAGGTCTTGGTCAGCCCCTTGCCCACCAGGGGTGTGCGACCGCAGACGGCGGGCGTGGGGAACCTGATCTTGGCCACCTTGTCGGCCACCCGCTCGTCGTCGAGTTCGGCGATCATGCGCTCGGCACGCCGCAGCATGTTCTGTGCCGCAACGGCCTTGGTGGCCTTGGCACCCATCTTCGCTGCCTGGGTACGCAGGGCGGAGGCCTTCTTCTCGGCGTTAGCGCGTTCCCGGCGGCGACGCTGTTCGTCGGTGGAGCGGGCGTCGAGGTACTTCTGCCAGCCCATGTTGTAGACGTCGGCCTCGCCGCGCACGGCATCGAGGAACCACACCCGGTTCACGACGTCGGCGAGCAGATCCACATCGTGGCTGATCACCACGAGGCCCCCGGTGTGCCCCTGCAGGAACGTCCGCAGCCAGCCGATGGAGTCGGCGTCGAGGTGGTTGGTTGGCTCGTCCAGCAGCAGCGTGGTGTCCGATCCCGAGCCGGTGTCCGACGCTGCGAACAGGATGCGGCTCAGCTCGACGCGGCGGCGCTGACCGCCCGACAGGGTGCGCAGGGGCTGCGTCAGAATCCGTTCCGGTAGACCGAGGCTCGCGCAGATCCGGCCTGCCTCGCTCTCGGCGGCGTACCCCCCGAGTGCCGCGAAGCGCTCCTCGAGCTCACCGTAGCGGCGTATGGCCTTCTCCTGGGCGGCGTCGTCGACCACCTCGGCCATGATCGCCTGCTGCTTCTCCAGGTCGGCCAGCAGTGTGTCGAGCCCGCGCGCCGAGAGCACCCGGTCTCGCGCCAGCATGTCCAGGTCACCCTCGCGGGGATCCTGTGGCAGGTAGCCGATCTCGCCGGTCCGCTCGATGGAGCCCGCGTAGGGCTCCCCCTCGCCCGCGAGGATCCGCATGGTGGTGGTCTTGCCTGCGCCGTTGCGCCCGACGAGGCCGATGCGGTCGCCCGGCTGGATCCGCAGGGCGGCGCCCTCAATGGACAGCAGCGTGCGCGCGCCGGCGCGGACCTCGAGGTCCGTTGCGGTGATCACGCTGTTCTCCTCAGTGTGTGGGTGTTACTTGTCGTCGGTGAAGGTCGCGGGTCGGTTTTCGGCGCGCGCAGCGACCGCTTCCTCAAAGTTGGCGGTGAGTAGACGCACGAACAGCTGACCCAGGCCCTCGGCCTGCATATGGCCCTCCAGGCTACCGGCGTCCAGTCCACTCCAGAGCGTGCGCTTGGTCAACTCGATTCCCGGCCGCGAGAACCCCGCGATACGGTCCGCCATCTGGAGACAAGTGTCGAGGAGCTCCTCATCGGGCACGGTGCGCGACACCAGCCCGATGCGCTCGGCCTCCTGTGCGTCGACGTCGCGGCCGGTCAGCATCAGCTCGAACGCCCGTGACGTGCCAATTGCCCGTGGGAGCAGGTAGGACAGGCCCAGTTCGCTCGCCGTCAGACCGTTGTTGATGCCCGCCGCCCGGAAGTACGCGCCCTGTGCGGCGACACGGATATCGCACGCCAACGCCAGGCACAATCCGCCTCCGATCGCCGCCCCGTTGACCGCGGCGATGACCGGCTGATGCAGCTTGCGTATGGCCAGAATCACATCATCGAGCAGCTCCATCGACCGCAACGCGAACGTGGGCCGGGTCAACCCGTCGACATGCGGTACCGAACCCGCCGACTTCTGGTCGGCTCCCGAGGAGAAGCCGCGACCGGCACCCGTCAGTACGACCGCGCGCACCGCGTTGTCGTGGGTGATCTCATCGAGCGCCTTCTTCAGCGGGACCATGACATCGAATGCCATGGAGTTCATCCGCTCGGGCCGGTTCAACGTCAGTACTGCCACGTACGGCTTCGGACGGTCGACAAGCACCAGGGGTGACGCCGTGGCCTCGTTGTTCTGCTCGCTCACACGGTGCACGCTATCGCGCGCACCGCGGCCGCCAGTGTCTACTGTCCGTCGGCGGCCTTCTGCGCGGCCAACGCGGCCTCCACGTCGAGTTCCTTGAGCTGGACGATGATGTCCTCGAGGGCCTTAGGAGGAAGCGCACCGGACTGCCGGTACACCAACACGCCCTTCTTGAACCCCATGATGGTGGGGATGCCCTGGATCTCGGCCTCCCGTGCCAGGGCCTGCTCGGCGTCAGTGTCCACCTTGGCGTGCACGACGTCGGGGTGCTTCTCGGACGACGCCTTGAAGGTGGGGGCGAACGCCTTACACGGGCCGCACCAGTCCGCCCAGAAGTCGACCAACACGATCTCGTTGTCGGCGATGGTTGCGCTGAACTCTGCAGCAGTGATGTCTTGCGTGCTCACGCCTCTCCTAACGTCGCTGTCCCGGGCAGTATTCCCAGCTGGGGCGCTGCCGGACTTCCTCGGCGAGTCTATCGAGAGTGTTCGCCTGTCACGGTTGGCCGAGCCGTACCTGCTCCGGCGTGGGCAGCTGCCAGTGCTTGCCCTGCTCGACGTCGAACGCCATCGGCCGGTACCGGAGCAACCCACTGCCGGGGTATGGGGTGTACTCCCCGAACCAGACGTCGCCGTCGACCGCGTACAGGTCGATCCTGATGAAGTCCCAGCCCGACCCCAGCGTGCTGGCGATCTCCAGCATCGTCTCCAGCTCCGGCGGCCGGGGTTCGTCGGCCACAGGCATGATTCTCCAGCACACGTCCAGTCGGTTCCAGTCGGTGTCTAGGAATGTGGCGGTCTGGGATGAGAACCGATCCCGGTTCACCTGAATGAGTTCCACCCGACCGTCGAAGACGAAGAACTTGTAGTCGGTCGGCGCCGCGCCGTCGGGGGTCGGGATGCGCTCCTCGAGCAGCAGACCCGGCTGTGCCTCGCTGTAGCCCCACTCGCCCAGCGCCAACGGGCCCTTGTTGCCCCAGCCCTGCGTCTGCTTCAGTAGCGCCGCCATATCGGTCTGCGGATCGGGCCCGAAGAGGACGTGGCCACTGCTGTGGTTCGGCTTCAGCACCCATGGCGGCAGAAGCGCCAGGTCCGGGGCGTCGCGCAGATCGGTGCCGAACCAGTAGGTCTCGGGGATGCGCAGCTGTGGACCCGGGTATGCCGCCCGCGCCATCTCCTTCATGCGCATCTTGTCGCAGGCGGCGGCGATCCGGTCCCGCCGGTCGTGAAAGATCCGCCAGTTGGCCTTCTCGTTGAAGGTGCTCGGCCGACGGAAGTTACCGGGCTTGCGGATCATCCACAGGTAGAGGAGGTGGCGCATCAGCCGTAGCGGTATTACGCGCACTGTCACCCAGTGCACCGCCCGTTCCACCGCACGCAAGGACGCTTTGACCGACTGCACGAGGCCCCCTTCTCCGCGTCCGCGATCAATGAGCGCGACCAAGGTCTGCGATTTGAGCAACTGGTTCACCACGGTTCCGCCGTCACCTTCATGCCGTAGGTAGTACCAAACGCCGACAGTTCTGTGGGCGCTACCTACCGGGCGCACCTGGCCGGGCGTGGTTCGACCGAAGGCCGGTGTGATTGCGGCGACCCAAATAGCCAACGAACTTAGCAGAGGCTAACATAACTACCCGTCGTGGCAGCAACGTTTCTCGAGTGTCAGGAACGCCGCCGCCCGGCTTCGACTTCTTGAAGGGATTTGGCAATGCGCATCGTCTTCTTCGGCTTCCAGACTTGGGGGCGTAGGACCCTGCAGGCCTTGCTCGACTTGGGCCACGATGTGCCGCTCGTGGTCACACATCCCGCTAGCACGCAGTCCTACAAGGCCATCTTCTCGGACTCCGTCGAGGAACTCGCGCGTGAGCGCGGCATCCCGGTCCACCTCACCGACCGGATCGACGCCGAGACCATCGATCTCGTCAAGCGATCCGAGCCCGAGGTCAACGTCGTGAACAGCTGGTACACCAAGTGGCCAGTCGAGTTGTACGACCTGCCGCCGCACGGCACGTTGAACTTCCACGACTCGATGCTGCCCAAGCTCACCGGGTTCTCCCCCGTCCTGTGGTCACTGATCAGCGGCGAGAGCCACACCGGACTGACCGTCCACCGCATGGACGAGAGCCTCGACACCGGAGACATCCTCGTTCAACGATCAATGCCGATCGGCCCGAAGGACACCGGCACCGACCTGGTGCTCCGAACCATGGACCTGATCCCCGACGTACTACGCGAGGCACTCGAGGCACTCGAGACCGGCAACGCCGTGTGGCGACCGCAGAACAAGGCCGAGCGAACGTACTTCCACAAGCGCTCCGAGCACGACAGCCTGCTCGACTGGACGCTGCCTGCGGAGGAACTGGAGAGGTTCGTCCGCGCGCTGTCCGACCCGTACCCGTCGGCGTTCAGCTTCTATCGCGGAGAGCGGATCGAGGTGCTGGCTGCGCATGTGTCCGAGGTGCGCTACGGCGGCACAGTGGGCCGTGTCATCGTGCAGGAGGGCGGCGGAGCCGTCGTGTGCGGCCCGAACGCACATCGGGGCACCAACCGTGCGCTGGTGATCACGCGAGTGCGGGAAGCCGACGGAACCGAGCGTCCCGGCAGCGAGGTGTTCGCCCGCGGTGGCTACCTGAGCCACCAGCCCTAGGCCGACCGCGGTCGGCCTAGACGGTGAAGCCGAGTGCCCGCAGCTGCTCGCGGCCGTCGTCGGTGATCTTGTCAGGCCCCCACGGCGGGTTCCACACCCAGTTGATCTTGATCTCCTTGACCAGACCCGCGCCGACGAGGGCGGTACGCGACTGGTCTTCGATCACATCGGTCAGCGGGCAGGCCGCCGAGGTCAGCGTCATGTCGATGAGTGCAACCTTGCCGGTGTCACCCTCCTCGGTGGACAGGCCGTAGACGAGGCCGAGGTCCACGACGTTGATCCCGAGCTCGGGGTCGACGACATCGCGCATCGCCTCCTCCAGGTCTGCGATGAACTCCTCGTCGGGTTCGGTCGGTGCTGCGTCGCTCATCGTCGTTCCTCCACGTCCTGGCTGGCCGGAGCCAGCTCTTGGTCCAATGGCTTGGCCTCCGCCAAGGCGGCCTTGAATGCCATCCAACCCAACAGCGCGCACTTGACGCGTGCCGGGTACTTGGCGACGCCGGCGAATGCCACACCGTCGCCAATCACGTCTTCATCGCCCTCGATATTGCCGCGCGACGAGATCATCTCGGTGAACGCGGCCACCGTCTTGAGTGCATCGCCGACGCTCTCACCGATTACCTGATCGGTCAGCACCGACGTCGCTGCCTGGCTGATCGAGCATCCCTGCCCGTCGTAGGACACATCGGTGACCGTCTCGCCGTCCTCGGACAGGGTGACCCGCAGCGTCACCTCGTCACCACAGGTCGGGTTGACGTGCTGCACCTCGGCGGCGAACGGCTCGCGCAGCCCGCGGTGATGCGGGTGCTTGTAGTGATCGAGGATCACTTCCTGATACATCTGCTCCATTCGCACGGCAGACCTCAGTCCCGCCCGAAGAAGTCGATGGCCCGCCGCACGCCTGTGATCAGACGGTCGACCTCATCGAGCGTGTTGTACACCGCGAACGACGCGCGGGCCGTGGCGGCGATGCCGAACCGGCGATGCAGTGGCCATGCGCAGTGATGTCCGACGCGCACCGCGACACCGTCGTCGTCGAGTACCTGGCCGACATCGTGTGCGTGCACCCCGTCGACGACGAATGAGACCGGGGAACCACGGTGCTCCATCGAGGTGGGTCCGACGATCCGGACGCCCTCGACCGCCGAGAGGCCCGCCAGCGCGGCGGCCACCAACTCGTTCTCGTGCTCCTCCACCTCGGTCATCCCGATCGCACCGAGATAGCGTGCGGCCGCGGCCAACCCGACCACCTGCGACGTCATCGGCGTCCCCGCCTCGAACCGCTGCGGCGCGGGCGCGTAGGTGGTCGCCTCCATGGTGACGGTCTCGATCATCGACCCGCCGGTGATGAAGGGCGGCATGGCGTTCAGCAGTTCGCGCCGTCCGTAGAGCACGCCGATTCCCGTGGGGCCGAGCATCTTGTGGCCGGAGAACGCGCCGAAGTCGACGTCGAGCGCGTGGAAATCGACCGGCTGATGCGGTACCGACTGGCAGGCGTCGAGCACCGTCAGCGCGCCGACAGCCTTGGCCCGGGACACGAGTTCGGCGACCGGCGCAACGGCGCCCGTGACGTTCGAGTGGTGACTGAACGCAACGATCTTCACGCGCTCGTCGAGTTCGAGCGAGTCCAGATCGATGCGGCCGGCATCGGGTCCGTCGGTCGTGACCGAGTACCAGCGCAGCGTGGCACCGGTTCGTCGCGCCAACTCCTGCCATGGGATCAGGTTCGCGTGGTGCTCCAGTTCGGTGGTGACGATGACGTCACCGGGACCGACCGCGCGATCGAATCGGTTGTCGCCCAGCGCATAGGACACCAGGTTGATGGCCTCGGTCGCGTTCTTGGTGAACACCAACTCGTCGGAGTCGGCTCCCACGAATGCGGCGATGTCCTCACGCCCATGCTCGTAGGCGTCGGTCGACTCCTCCATCAGCTGGTGTGCACCGCGGTGCACCGCCCCGTTGGACGTCACCAGGAAGTTGCGCTCGGCGTCGAGCACCTGCAGCGGCTTCTGCGACGTCGCACCGGAATCGAGGTAGGCCAAGCGGTTTCCACCGCGCATCTCCCGGTCCAGGATCGGGAAGTCAGACCTGATTCTGGCCAGATCAAGCGTCCTCGACGCCGCTGTCATGTCAGGCCTCAACCGCCTGCGTGAAGCGCTCGTAACCGTTTTCCTCGAGCTCGTCGGCCAGCTCCGGACCACCGGACTGGATGATCCGGCCGCCGAAGAAGACGTGCACGAACTGCGGCTGGATGTAGCGCAGGATGCGGGTGTAATGGGTGATCAGCAGCAGGCCGCCGTGCTCGGCCTCGGCGTAGCGGTTGACGCCCTCGCTGACCACGCGCAGTGCGTCGACGTCCAGACCGGAGTCGGTTTCGTCGAGGATCGCGATCTTCGGCTTGAGCAGCGAGAGCTGCAGGATCTCATGACGCTTCTTCTCGCCGCCGGAGAAGCCCTCGTTCACGCTGCGCTCACTGAAGGCGGGGTCGATGTCGAGATCGGTCATCGCTGACTTGACCTCCTTGACCCAGTGCCGCAACTTCGGCGCCTCACCGCGCACCGCGGTGGCCGCAGTCCGCAGGAAGTTCGACATCGAGACGCCGGGCACCTCGATCGGGTACTGCATGGCGAGAAACAGACCCGCGCGGGCGCGTTCGTCGATGCTCATCGCCAACACGTCCTGGCCGTCCAGCGTGATCGACCCGGACGTCACGGTGTACTTGGGATGTCCGGCAATGGCGTAGGACAGGGTCGACTTGCCGGATCCGTTGGGCCCCATCACCGCGTGGGTCTCGCCCGACTTCACGGTCAGGTTGACGCCCTTGAGGATCGGGATGTCGGTCCCGTCCTCAGCGGAGATGACGGAGACGTGCAGGTCTTTGATTTCCAGAGTGGTCATGTTTAGGCATTTCTCGATTCGGTGATGGCCAGTTCTCGTTCGATGGCTTCGGTGAGGCGCTCACGCACCTCGGGGACGGCGATCTTGGCGATGATCTCGCCGAAGAAGCCGCGCACCACGAGGCGGCGGGCCTGAGCTTCTGGGATGCCGCGGGCGCGGAGGTAGAACAACTGCTCGTCGTCGAAACGCCCGGTGGCACTTGCGTGTCCGGCGCCGACGATCTCGCCGGTCTCGATCTCGAGGTTGGGCACCGAGTCGGCGCGCGCGCCGTCGGTGAGCACCAGGTTGCGGTTCGCCTCGTAGGTGTCGGTGCCGGTGGCCTCCGCGCGGATCAACACATCGCCGATCCACACGGTGTGTGCGTCAGGCTTCCTGGAGTCCGGATCGCCCTGCAGCGCACCCTTGTACAGCACATCGGACTTGCAGTTGGGCTGTGCGTGATCGACCAGCAGACGCGACTCGAAGAACTGGCCGTCGTCGGCGAAGTAGGTGCCGAGCAGCTTGGCATCGCCACCGGGGCCGTCGAAGCGCACGGTCGCCGAGGTTCGGACGACCTCTCCGCCGAGCGTGACGTTGACGTGCCCGAGCACAGCGTCCTTGCCGAGGCGAGCGTGGTGGGCGCTGACGTGCACCATGTCATCGGCCCAGTCCGCGATCCAGATCACGCCGAGGCCCGCCGAGTCACCGACGATGATTTCGATGTTGTCGGCATAGGTTCCGCTACCGCGCAGATCGACGACGACGATGGCGCGGGACAGCTCCTCGACCCGGATCTGTAGATGCCCATACGCCACCGCGCCCTCACCGGGACCGGTGACGACGATCTCGATGGGTTCGGCCACCTCGGTGTCGCGAGCGACGGTCACCACCGTCGCGGAGTTGAACGATGAGAATGCCTGAGCGGCAACACGATCGGTGGGCACACCCCCCTGGCCGAGTCGCTCGTCACCACGCCGGACCGTTTCAACCGTGACACCGGGCCGTTCGGTCACCTCGATGCGCGCGCTTCCCGTGGCGACCGCAGAACCGTCGTGCAGCCCGCGCAGTCGCTTGAGCGGCGTGAAACGCCACAGCTCGTCGCGACCGCCCGGCACCTCGAAGGCATCGACATCGAACGAGGCGAACAGCTCGCCCTTGTTCTTGATGATCCCCTCGGCCGCTTCGGTCAGATTCGCCCCCACGTGAGAACCCGTTGCTTCGCTCGCTCCCACTAGCCGACCGCACCTTCCATTTGCAGCTCGATGAGCCGGTTGAGTTCCAGGGCGTACTCCATCGGGAGTTCCTTGGCGATGGGCTCGACGAACCCGCGCACGACCATGGCCATTGCCTCGTCCTCGGTCATGCCGCGGCTCATCAGGTAGAACAGCTGATCCTCGCTGACCTTCGACACCGTGGCCTCGTGACCCATCGTGACGTCATCCTCACGGATGTCGACGTAGGGGTACGTGTCGCTGCGACTGATCGTGTCGACCAGCAGCGCATCGCATTTCACGCTGGAACGCGAACCGTGCGCGCCCTTGTTGATCTGGACGAGGCCGCGGTAGGACGCACGGCCACCGCCGCGCGCTACCGACTTGGACACGATGTTGGACGATGTGTTGGGCGCCAGGTGCAGCATCTTGGCACCGGTGTCCTGGTGCTGGCCCGCGCCGGCGAACGCCACCGAGAGCACCTCACCCTTGGCGTGCTCGCCAGTCATCCAGACTGCCGGGTACTTCATGGTGACCTTGGAGCCGATATTGCCGTCGACCCACTCCATCGTGGCGCCCGCCTCGGCACGCGCGCGCTTGGTGACCAGGTTGTAGACGTTGTTCGACCAGTTCTGGATCGTCGTGTAGCGGCAACGACCGCCGGGCTTCACGATGATCTCGACGACCGCAGAGTGCAGCGAGTCGCTCTTGTAGATCGGCGCGGTGCAGCCCTCGACGTAGTGCACGTAGGCGTCCTCGTCGACGATGATCAGCGTCCGCTCGAACTGACCCATGTTCTCGGTGTTGATCCGGAAGTAGGCCTGCAGCGGGATGTCGACGTGCACACCCTTCGGCACGTAGATGAACGATCCGCCCGACCACACCGCGGTGTTCAGCGCGGAGAACTTGTTGTCACCCGCCGGGATCACGGTGCCGAAGTACTGCTTGAACAGCTCCGGGTGCTCCTTCAGCGCGGTGTCGGTGTCCAGGAAGATGACGCCCTGGGCCTCGAGATCCTCACGGATCGAGTGGTAGACCACCTCGGACTCGTACTGTGCGGCGACACCCGAGACCAGGCGCTGCTTCTCCGCCTCGGGGATGCCGAGCTTGTCGTAGGTGTTCTTGATGTCTGCGGGCAGGTCATCCCACGTGGCGGCCTGCTTCTCGCTCGAACGCACGAAGTACTTGATGTTGTCGAAGAAGATGCCCTCGAGGTCGGATCCCCAGTTCGGCATCGGCTTCTTCTCGAACGTGCGCAGCGCCTTCAGACGCGTCTCGAGCATCCACTCGGGCTCGCTCTTCTTGGCCGAGATGTCGCGCACAACGGCCTCCGAGAGACCGCGCTGCGCGCTCGCGCCCGCGACGTCGGAATCAGACCATCCGTAGCCGTAGGTACCCAGGGAGGCAATTGTCTCCTCCTGGGTGAGCTGCTCGGGTGTGGTCGTCATGTCGACGCTCCTTGACTGGTAGTGGATTCGGCGCGGGCAGTGAGCCGAACGGGTTGACGCACTTCATGAATCGGATCAGGAACAAGTGGTACGTGCGTGGTGCAGGCACAGTCGCCGTTGACGATGGTCGCCAACCTCTGGACGTGAGTTCCCAGGATCTCGGCGAAGGCCTGCTGTTCGGCCTCACACAGCTCCGGGAACTCGGAGGCGACGTGGGATACCGGACAGTGATGCTGACAGATCTGCACGCCGTCGATCGGACCGGCCACACGTGTCGTGGTGGTGGCGTACCCGGCGTCGGTCAGTGCGGCCGACACGTCCTCGGCGGCGCTCTGCACGTCACCGTCTGCGGCGCTCTCCACACCGGCCAGGATCGTGTCGATCCGGCGGCGGGCGAACGTCCGGATGGCCTCATCGCCACCGATCTCGCGCAGCTGTCGCATCGCGGCGGCAGCCAGATCGTCGTAGGTGTGGCCGAGCTTGCCGCGGCCGGCGGCCGTCAGCTGGTATCGCTTGGCGGGCCGGCCCCGACCGTTGTGCTGCCAGGTGGCCGCGGCGTTGGCCTCGGCGTCTCCGGCGTCGATCAACGCGTCGAGGTGGCGCCGGACTCCCGCCGCGGAGATGCCCAGCCGGTCACCGATCTGACCAGCCGTCGTCGGGCCCTCGAGCAGCAGCTGGACGATGGCGCTCCTAGTGTGTCCGTCAGAGGACGGCAGCACGCCGCCAGGCACCGCGACGGCCGGAACCGTCACAGGAGCCTCCGATCGGATTTTCACAACACCATTGTGACGGAATTCGACAGAGCGGTCTAGCAAGGTGACCCTTAGGTGGACGATCCCCCATATGTGGGCCGTTACTCTGCTCTGATGGCAGCCCGCCTGCAGTCCCTCAGTTCGGCGGTCGCCCGATGGCACGCCGACGAGGTCACCGTTGCCTCGCCACTCACCGGCGCCGAGGTGGCCTCACTTCGGCGTACCCGAGTTTTCGGCGCGACTGGCACGGTCCTCATGGCGATCGGCGCGCTCGGCGCGGGCGCGCGGCCGGTGATACAGGATCCGACGTTCGGCGTCCGCCTACTGAACCTTCCGTCGCGCATCGCGACGGTGTCACTGACCATGACCACCACCGGCGCGGTGATCATGGCGCTGGCATGGCTCATGCTCGGCCGGTTCGCGCTTGGGCCCCGCCGCATGTCCCGCAGCGACCTGGATCGCACATTGCTGCTGTGGGCGCTGCCCCTGCTCATCGCTCCCCCGATGTACAGCAAGGACGTCTACTCCTATCTGGCGCAGAGTCAGATCGCCCGCCTCGGACTGGATCCCTACACCGTGGGACCCGCCCCCGGCCTGGGTCTCGACCACGTGTTCACGCTGTCGGTCCCGAGCCTGTGGCGCGATACGCCCGCACCGTACGGTCCGCTGTTCCTGTGGATCGGGCGCGGCATATCGGAGGTCACCGGCGACAACATCGTGGCCGCGGTGCTGATGCACCGCTTGGTGGTGCTGCTCGGAGTCGGCCTCATCGTCTGGGCCACACCGCGTCTGGCGCGGCGCTGCGGTGTCGCCGAGGTCAGCGCGTTGTGGCTGGGGCCATGCAACCCGTTGTTGTTCATGCACCTCGTCGCGGGCATCCACAACGAGGCCCTGATGCTCGGCCTGATGCTGGCCGGCACCGAGTTCGCACTGCGGGGCGTCGACGCGGCGGGGCCCCTGCTGCCGCGCCCGCTGCGGCTGCCCCAGAGCCGGGAGGAGTGGCAGAGGTGGACTCCGCTGGCGATGCTGCTTACCGGCACCGTCCTGATCGCCCTGTCCTCCCAGGTGAAGCTGCCGTCGTTGCTGGCGATCGGATTCGTCGCCATGGCACTCGCATGCCGGTGGGGCGGAACCGTCAAGGCCTTCTTCATCGCGGGCGGCTCGCTGGCCGCGGTGTCGGTGGCGGTGATGGCTGTGGTCGGCTGGGCCAGCGGCCTGGGCTTCGGCTGGCTGTTCACCCTCGGCACCGCCAATGTCGTGCGGTCCTGGATGTCGCCGCCGACGCTGATTGCGCTGGGCACCGGTCAGGTGGGCATTCTGCTCGGCCTCGGCGACCACACGACCGCGATCCTGGGCCTCACCCGCGCGATCGGTGTGATGATCATCGCAATTCTGGTGACGTGGCTTCTGCTCGCGGTGTTGCGGGGCCGGCTGAACCCGGTGGGTGGTCTCGGTGTCGCGCTCGGCGCGACGGTTCTGCTGTTCCCCGTCGTTCAGCCCTGGTACCTGTTGTGGGCCATCATCCCGCTGGCGGCGTGGGCCACGCGACCGGGATTCCGCGGTACCGCGATAGCGTTGTCACTGGTCGTGGGCATATTCGGACCGACGGCCAACGGGGATCGGTTCGCCTTGTTCCAGATCGTGGACGCCACGCTGGCGAGCGCTCTGATCGTGCTGCTGCTCATCGCGATCACCTACCGGCGCCTTCCGTGGCGCGCGCTGCCCGACTCGAACGGTGCCTCGCCGAGCGCCGAACCGCCGACCGAACCCGGCTCTGGGCCACCAGTGCCACCGACGTCCATACCGGACGCCTACGCTGAATCCCCGTGACCTCCGGTTCTGATGATGTCCCCGTGTCGTTGCGAGGGGTCACCAAGCGCTATGGATCGACGACTGCCGTCGACGGTCTCGATCTCGAGGTGCAGCGCGCCGAGGTGCTAGCGCTGCTCGGGCCCAACGGCGCCGGCAAGACCACGACGGTCGAGATGTGTGAGGGCTTCCTGCGTCCGGATGCGGGCACCATCAGGATCCTGGGTCTCGATCCCCTGACCGACAACGACCGGCTGCGCGAGCGGGTCGGAGTCATGCTGCAGGGCGGCGGCGGCTACCCGGCCGCCCGCGCCGGCGAGATGCTCAACCTGGTGGCGGCCTACTCGGCGAACCCCCTGGATCCCGCGTGGCTGATGGACGTGCTCGGCCTCACCGATTCGGCCAGGACCACCTACCGGCGGCTGTCCGGTGGACAACAGCAGCGCCTGGCTCTCGCGTGCGCCGTCGTCGGCCGCCCAGAGTTGGTGTTCCTCGACGAGCCGACAGCGGGCATGGACGCGCACGCCCGAATCGTGGTGTGGGACTTGATTGACGGGCTGCGCCGCGACGGCGTCACCGTGGTGCTGACGACCCATCAGCTCACCGAGGCCGAGCAACTCGCCGACCGGATCGTGATCATCGACCATGGCGCTTCGGTCGCCACCGGCACTCCCGCCGAACTCATGCAGCGGGGCGCGGAGAATCAGCTGCGCTTCACGGCCCCGCCGAAACTCGATCTGTCGCTGCTGGTGTCCGCACTGCCCGAGACGTATCGGGCCACTGAGGTCGGTCCCGGTGAATACCTCGTCGAGGGGCCTATCGATCCACAGGTGCTCGCCACCGTCACCGCCTGGTGCGCACGGCTCAACGTCCTGGCCACCGGCATGCGGGTCGAGCAGCGCAGCCTCGAGGATGTCTTCCTCGATCTGACCGGACGGGAGCTCAGGTCGTGACGAATCGTTTTGCGCCGGGCACGTTCACGCCTGACCCTCGCCCCGCGACCGTGCCGAAGATGTTGGCCGCACAGTTCGGGCTCGAACTGCGCCTGCTGCTCCGCAACGGTGAGCAGCTCCTGCTGACGATGTTCATCCCGATCACCCTGTTGGTCGGACTGACGTTGCTGCCGCTTGGGTCATTCGGATCCAATCGCGCGGCCACATTCGTGCCGGCGATCATGGCGCTGGCCATCATCTCCACGGCCTTCACCGGCCAGGCCATCGCGGTCGCCTTCGACCGTCGCTACGGCGCGCTCAAACGTCTTGGCGCCACCGCTCTACCGGTGTGGGGCATCATCGCGGGCAAGTCCCTCGCGGTGGTGACCGTGGTGTTCATGCAGTCGATCCTTTTGGGCGCCATAGGGTTCGCCCTCGGCTGGCGGCCGGCGATCGCGGGTCTGGCGCTGGGCGCGGTGGTCATTGCTCTCGGCACGGCAGGTTTCGCCGCGCTCGGACTTCTGCTGGGCGGCACGCTTCGCGCCGAGATCGTGCTGGCGGTGGCGAACCTGCTGTGGTTCGTCTTCGCCGCTCTCGTGGCGTTGACGCTCGAGGGCGGGTTGGCCTCCGGCGCCCTGCGGACCATCGCTCGGCTGACGCCGTCGGGCGCTCTGGCCGAAGCCCTGACCCAGGCGATGTCACTGTCGGTGGACTGGTTCGGTCTCGCGGTGCTCGCGGTGTGGGGCGTGCTGGCTGCGCTGTGCGCGCTGCGCTGGTTCCGCTTCACCTGAGGCCCTACTACGAGTTGTAGTTAACCCTGCTCTACGATCGGTCCGTGCCCGCCGGACGCTTGTTTCTGAGGTGCGTCGATGTGCTGCCTCTCCCCAGCACCCGGACGCAGCGACTCATCGCCATCGCGGTGATCCTGACCCAGGGCGGCATTGCCGTCACCGGCGCGATCGTGCGGGTCACCGCATCGGGCCTCGGCTGCCCCACCTGGCCGCAGTGCTTCCCCGGTAGTTTCACCCCGATTCCGCACCCCGAGGTGGCGGGCATCCATCAGGCGGTCGAGTTCGGCAACCGACTGATCACGTTCCTGGTGGTGCTGACGGCGGCGCTGGCGGTGCTGGCCGTGACGCGGGCCCGCCGCCGCCGCGAGGTGCTGGTCTACGCGTGGCTGATGCCGGCGTCCACCGTGGCGCAGGCGGTGATGGGCGGTATCACCGTGCTCACCGGCCTGCTGTGGTGGACCGTGGCGATTCACCTGCTGGCGTCGATGACGATGGTGTGGTTGTCGGTGCTGCTGTTTGTCAAGATCGGCGAACCCGACACGGGCGTTCCCAGGCTCGTCGTGCCGCCGCCGCTGCGCTGGTTGACAGCACTCACCGGGATCGCGCTGGCCGCGGTACTCGTCACCGGCACGCTGGTGACCGCCGCCGGACCGCACGCCGGCGACAAGAGCATCGAGCGGCCGGTCCCGCGTCTCATGATCGAGATCACGACGCTTGTGCACACGCACTCGTCGCTACTGGTGGCCTACCTGTCGCTGGTGGTGGCGCTCGGATTCGCCTTGCTCGCCGTACGGGCGCCCCGGGCCGTGATGATCCGACTCGGCGTCCTGCTCGCGCTAGTGCTCGCCCAGGGCCTGGTTGGCGCGGTGCAGTTCTTCACTGGCGTCCCGGCGGCACTTGTCGCCGTGCACGTCGCCGGTGCGGCCGCGTGTACCGCGGCCACCTCAGCTCTGTGGGCCTCGATGCGCCAACGGGCCGAGCCCACGCCTGTCGAGCGCTGACTCGACACCCAGCGCGAACGTGCGCTGGGCCAGGCCGCGCGCCTCGTCGTCGAGCTGGCGCCAGCCCAGCGACGGTTCGACGAGTTCCAGTTCCAGCACGTGCGGATCGTCGCGACCGCCGATGACGTCGACCCTCGCGTAGAGGAAGTCCGCCGTGGAGATGCCCAGCCGCTCGGCCGCCGCACGCAATGCCAGGTAACCGATGTCCCACAGCTCGAAGTCGGGGTCGGCCGGTTGCAGCGACTCCTCGGCGTAGGTTCCTGACTCGTCCATCGCCGCGCTGGCGCCCGGCGGCGGCAGCAGCGGACCCTTGGTGAACGCGTGCGACTGCTCACCGGCCAGGAACACCAGTGCGGTCTCGCCCACCTCGATCCTCGGGTCATACGGCTGCACCAGCACGGTACGGCCCGCGGACTGCAACTCACCGGCATGGGCGCGTGCGGCGGCGGCACTGACGAAACGTTGCGCGCCAACCGATCCCGCGCCGACGGCAGGCTTGACCACTACCTCACCCGACGGGATCCGGACCGGCTGCCCCGGCGCGAAGAAACGACTCGGCACGATCGGCACACCCGCTTCGGCGAGGTCGGCCATGTAGCTCTTATCGCTGTTCCAGGCCACCACGTCGGGCGCGTTGAGCAGGTTGGGGACACGTCGTGTCCACGCGAGGAACTCATCGAGACGCTCGGTGTAGTCCCATGTGGCCCGCAGGATCACCAGATCGGCCCGCTCGGTGGCCGGGTCGTCCCACGCCAGCCAGCGGGCATGCAGACCGCGCGCTCGCAGCGCCGCCACGAGCCCGGCGTCATCGCCGTCACCCTCGATCAAGGCCTGACAACCAGCGAAGACGATGCGGGGATGCCCAACGTTGGGCCGTGCGAGCTTCACGTTGGAATGATAGGTGCCATGTACGCCATCGAAGTCGCCGAGACCGGCGGGCCCGAAGTCCTTGCACACGTCGAGAAGCCACAGCCCTCCCCCGGTCCGGGTCAGGTCCTGATCAAGGCTGACGCGATCGGCGTGAACTTCATCGACACCTACTTCCGTTCCGGGCAGTACCCCCGCGAGGTGCCGTTCGTCGTCGGCACCGAGGTCTGCGGCACCGTCGCCGCCGTGGGCGAGGACGTCGCGGCACTGGCCGTCGGCGACCGGGTGGTGACCGCACAGGCCGACGGCGCGTACGCCGAGTACTGCGTAGCCCCTGCTGACTTCGTGGCCTACGTGCCCGATGCGGTGTCGGCGGAGGTGGCCGCGTCCGCCTTGCTCAAGGGCATGACCGCGCACTACCTGATCAAGTCGGTCTATCCGGCCGCCCAGGGTGACGTCGTGCTCGTGCATGCCGGGGCGGGCGGGGTGGGCCTGATCCTCACCCAGTGGGCCACCAGCATGGCGGTGCGGGTCATCACGACGGTGTCGACGCCTGCCAAGGCGGAGCTGTCGCGGCAGGCGGGTGCCATCGAGGTGCTCGAGTATCCCGATGACCCCGCGGAGTTCGGCGCCAAGATCCGCGATCTCACCGGTGGTGTCGGTGTGGCCGCGGTGTACGACGGGGTGGGTGCGTCGACGTTCGAGGCGAGCCTGGCAAGCCTCGCCCTGCGCGGCACGCTCGCGTTGTTCGGTGCGGCCAGCGGCCCGGTTCCGCCGTTCGACCCGCAGCGGCTCAACAGCGCGGGCTCACTGTTCCTGACCCGGCCGACGCTGGCGCACTACACCCACACCGCCGACGAGTTCTCCTGGCGTGCGGGCGAATTGCTCGACGCCATCGCCACGGGGACTCTGTCCGTCACCGTGAGCGAACGCTATCCCCTGGCCGAGGCGGCCAGGGCGCACGACGATCTGCAGAGCCGCAGGACGGTTGGATCCGTGGTGCTGGTGCCCTGATCCGCGCCTACCCTTATCGGCGTGGCAGAGGACCTGGTCGTGACGCGGACCCTGGTGGTACCCGCGCGCGATCTGAGTGAACGGTTCTCCAGGTCATCCGGCCCGGGCGGGCAGGGCGTCAACACCACCGACAGCCGCGTCGAGCTGTCCTTCGACGTGGCCCGCTCGCCATCGGTACCCGAACACATGCGGTACCGAATGCTGTGTCGGCTGCGCGGGCGCCTCACCGACGGCGTGCTCACCGTCACCGCCAGTGAGCATCGTGCGCAACTTCAGAACCGCGCGGCGGCCCGTGAGCGCATGGCCGCTCTTCTACGGGCCGCGGCGGCAGCACCCGCTCCGATACGTCGGCCGACAAAGCCCACCAGAGGGTCCAAGGAACGCCGGATAGCCGAGAAGAAGCGACGGGGCGCAACCAAACAGGGACGTCGCGGAAGCTGGGACGCGAACTAGCCGAACAGCGTGGGCAACGCCAGGGCCGAGTCGACGGCCAGCGCACAGAACACGACGGCCAGATAGTTGTTGGACTGCAGGAACAGGCGCAGCGGCTTGACCGGTTCGCCCCTCTTCACCCCGCTGTACAGCTGGTGAGCCATCGTCAGGAACCACGCACCGGCCAACACGGCGACGGCGGTGTACAGCCAGCCGGTGGCGAGCGCGAGCGCCAGCGTCGCGATGACCGTCGCCCAGGTGTAGATCACGATCTGCCTGGTGACCTGACGCTCGGTGGCCACGGCAGGCAGCATCGGCACGCCGGCCGCCTTGTAGTCGTCCTTGTAGCGCATCGCCAACGCCCACGTGTGCGGCGGCGTCCAGAAGAAGATGATGGCGAACATCACCAGCGCAGGCCACTGAATCGTGCCCGTGACCGCAGACCAGCCGATCATGACGGGCATGCAGCCCGCCGCCCCGCCCCACACCACGTTCTGCGACGTGCGGCGCTTGAGCAGCAGGGTGTACACGAAGACGTAGAACGCGATGGTGGCCACGGCCAGCACGCCTGAGAGCAGGTTGGTGGCCAGCCACAGCCAGAAGAACGACCCGACTGACAGCGCCAGTCCAAAGATCAGCGCGTGTCTGGTGGGAACGGTCGCCCGCGCCAGCGGTCGCAGCGCGGTGCGCTTCATCACCTTGTCGATATCGGCATCGGCGACACAGTTCAGGGTGTTCGCGCCCGCGGCGGCGAGCAGCCCGCCCACCAACGTGTTGAGAATCAGCAGCGGATCGACGGTCCCACGATCGGCCAGCAACATGGCCGGAATCGTGGTGACGAGCAGCAATTCGATGACGCGTGGCTTCGTCAGCGCCAGGTATGCCAATAACGTCGTTCGGATCCGACCAACCGCTCCGCCGGAGAGACGGCGCTCGCGAATGCTCACGCAGTTGACTCCTAAAGGTTTCGCGGCAGCGCGCAGCTTCTACTACAGACGATGGTAGACCGCGCCCCTGTGAGCCGAGCACCGCAGGGTCGGTTCGAGCGGTCGAGACGGTCGGCTGCAGACGCCGCCTGCGACGCCGCCACCTTCGGCACTAGGGTATTGGTGACCGGCTTGCCTACCCGAGGAGTGAGTTCGTGACCACTGTGGAAGAAATTTCCGCACTCACCCAGCCCAACCATCCCGACGACTGGACCGAGCTCGACTCGGTCGCCGTCGACACGGTCCGCGTGCTGGCGGCCGACGCGGTACAGAAGGTTGGCAACGGCCACCCCGGGACGGCCATGAGCCTGGCCCCGCTGGCCTACACGCTTTTTCAGCGTCAGATGCGGCACGACCCCAGTGACGTGCACTGGCTGGGACGTGACCGCTTCGTGCTGTCCTGCGGGCACAGCAGCCTGACGCTGTACATCCAGCTGTACCTCGGCGGATTCGGTCTGGAGCTGACCGATATCGAGTCATTGCGGACCTGGAAGTCCAAGACCCCGGGCCACCCCGAATTCCGTCACACCAGAGGCGTGGAGATCACGACGGGCCCCCTGGGCCAGGGTCTGGCGTCGGCGGTGGGCATGGCGATGGCCGCGCGGTACGAGCGCGGGCTCTTCGATCCGGACGCGGCGCCGGGCGACAGCCCGTTCGACCACTTCATCTACGTGATCGCCTCCGATGGCGACATCGAGGAGGGCGTCACCAGCGAGGCGTCGTCACTGGCGGGCACGCAGCAGCTCGGCAACCTCATCGTGTTCTACGACAAGAACCAGATCTCGATCGAGCACGACACCGACATCGCGCTGTCCGAGGACGTCGTGGCGCGCTACCGGGCGTACGGCTGGCATGTGCAGGAGGTCGAGGGCGGCGAGAACGTCACCGATATCGAGGCGGCTATCGAGGAGGCCAGGAAGGTCACCGACAAGCCGTCCTTCATCGCGGTCCGCACCATCATCGGCTATCCCGCCCCCACCAAGATGAACACCGGCGGCGTGCACGGCTCGGCGCTCGGTGACGAGGAGGTCGCCGCCACCAAGAAGATCCTCGGGTTCGATCCCGAGAAGAACTTCGAGGTCCGCGACGAGGTCATCGAGCACACCCGCAAGCTGGTCGATCGGGGCCGCGAGGCCCACGAGAAGTGGCAGGCCGGTTTCGATGCATGGGCGCTGCGCGAGCCCGAGCGCAAGGCGCTTCTGGACCGGCTGCTGGCCCAGGAACTGCCCGAGGGCTGGGACGCCGATCTGACCTACTGGGAGCCGGGCTCCAAGGCGGTGGCCACCCGCGCCGCCTTCGGCCAGGTGCTCAACGACGTCGCGCCCAAGTTGCCCGAACTGTGGGGTGGCTCAGCCGATCTCGCCGGCAGCAACAACACCACCATCAAGGGTGTGAAGTCGTTCGGCCCGCCGTCGATCTCGACGTCTGACTTCACCGCCGACTGGTACGGCCGGGTGCTGCACTTCGGCATCCGCGAACACGCGATGGGCTCGATTCTGTCCGGCATCGTGCTGCACGGGCCGACGCGCGCCTTCGGCGGGACGTTCCTGCAGTTCTCCGACTACATGAGGCCAGCGGTGCGCCTCGCGTCGCTGATGGACATCGACACCATCTACATCTGGACGCACGACTCGATCGGTCTCGGTGAAGACGGTCCGACGCACCAGCCGATCGAGCACCTCGCGGCGCTGCGCGCCATCCCGAACCTGTCCGTCGTGCGGCCCGGTGACCCGAACGAGACGGCCTACGCCTGGCGCAACATCATCGCGCGCGGCGCGAGCAGTGGTCCGGTCGGCTTCATCCTGACCCGCCAGGGCATTCCGGTCCTCGAGGGCACCGATTCCGACGGTGTGGCCAAGGGCGGTTATGTGCTCGGCGGCGGCAATCCGGCCGATGACGCCGACGTCATCATCATCGCCACCGGCTCCGAACTTCAGCTCGCCGTTGAGGCCCGGAAGCAGTTGGCCGAGAAGGACGTTGTCGCCTACGTGGTGTCGATGCCGTGTGTCGAGTGGTTCGAGAGCCAGCCCAAGGAGTACCGCGACAGCGTGCTGCCGCCCGAGGTCTCCGCTCGCGTGGCCGTCGAGGCGGGCATCGCACAGAGCTGGCACAAGCTCGTCGGCGACACCGGCGAGATCATCTCGATCGAGCACTACGGCGAATCCGCCGACGACAAGACGTTGTTCCGTGAGTTCGGCTTCACCGCGGAGGCAGTGGTGGCCGCCGCGGAACGATCGATGGACAACTAGCGCGACCCGCGCGTGGACAACTAGCGCGACCCGCGCGTGGACAACTGACAACCACCAAGCGAACTAGATCAAGCACTAAGGAGCATGGGATGACTCAGAACCCGAATCTCGCGGCGCTCAGTGCCGCGGGCGTTTCCGTATGGCTCGACGATCTGTCGCGTGAGCGTCTGCAGACCGGCAACCTGCAGAACCTCATCGACACCCGCAGCATCGTCGGGGTGACCACCAACCCGTCGATCTTCCAGGCGGCGTTGTCAAAGGGCACCGCCTACGACGCGCAGGTCAAGGAACTCGCCGAGCGTGGCGCCGACGTGGACGCCACCATCCGCACAGTGACCACCGACGACGTGCGCAACGCGTGTGACGTGCTCGCGAAGGCCTACGAGGCGTCCGAGGGCGTCGACGGCCGCGTGTCCATCGAGGTGGATCCGCGGCTCGCCCACGACACCGACAAGACCATCCTTCAGGCGATCGAGCTCTGGAAGATCGTCGACCGGCCCAACCTGCTGATCAAGATTCCCGCGACGCTGGCCGGCCTGCCTGCGATCACCGCGGTGATCGCCGAGGGCATCTCGGTCAACGTCACGCTGATCTTCTCGGTCGAGCGCCACAAGGCGGTCATCGACGCGTACCTGGCCGGCCTGGAGAAGGCCAAGAGTGCGGGCCACGATCTGTCCAAGATCCACTCCGTCGCATCGTTCTTCGTCTCCCGCGTGGACACCGAGATCGACGCCCGGCTGGAGAAGATCGGCTCCGATGACGCGCTGGCGCTTCGCGGCCAGGCCGGTGTGGCCAACGCCCGACTCGCCTACGCCGCTTACGAGAAGGTTTTCGTCGGCGGTGACCGCTTCGAGGCGCTCAAGGCCGACGGCGCCCGCGTTCAGCGCCCGCTGTGGGCGTCGACGGGCGTGAAGAACCCGGACTACTCGGACACCCTCTACGTCACCGAGTTGGTGGCCCCGAACACCGTTAACACCATGCCGGAGAAGACACTCGAGGCCGTCGCTGACCACGGCGAGGTCAAGGGCGACACGATCAAGGGCACCGCGGACGCCGCGCAGGGTGTGTTCGACAAGCTCGAGGCCATCGGCATCGACCTCGTCGACGTATTCAAGGTTCTCGAGGACGAGGGCGTGGACAAGTTCGAGAAGTCATGGAACGAGCTACTCGAGGCGACGCAGACGCAGTTGGACGAGAAGAAGTCCTAGGGCTCGCGGAACAGCTGGGGACGCACATGAGCGACTGCAGCAGCCAGCCGACAGACTGGGTGAATCCGCTGCGCGACAAACGCGATAAGCGGATGCCGCATATCGCCGGTCCGTGCGCGGTGGTCATCTTCGGCGTGACGGGCGATCTCGCCCGTAAGAAGCTCATGCCGGCGATCTATGACCTGGCCAACCGCGGGCTGCTGCCACCGTCGTTCGCCCTGATCGGGTTCGCCCGGCGGGACTGGGCCGACGAGGATTTCGGCAAGGTGGTCTACGACGCCGTCAAGCAGCACGCGCGCACCCCGTTCCGTCAAGAGGTGTGGGATCGGCTGGCCGAGGGAATCCGCTTCGTCCAGGGCACGTTCGATGACGACGCCGCCTTTGCGCGGCTGTCGGACACGTTGACCAAGCTCGACGTCGAACGCGGTACCGGCGGCAATCACGCCTTCTACCTGTCGATCCCACCCAATGCGTTCCCCGTGGTGTGCGAGCAGCTGTCGAAGTCCGGGCTGGCCAACAAGCCCGAGGGCTGCTGGAGCCGGGTGGTCATCGAGAAGCCGTTCGGCCACGACCTCAAGAGCGCCGAGGCACTCAACGGGGTGGTCAACAGTGTGTTCCCGGAGTCGTCGGTGTTCCGCATCGACCACTACCTCGGCAAGGAGACCGTCCAGAACATCCTGGCGCTGCGCTTCGCCAACGAGCTGTTCGAGCCGATCTGGAACGCCCACTACGTCGACCACGTCCAGATCACCATGGCCGAGGACATCGGATTGGGTGGTCGCGGAGGCTATTACGACGGAATCGGCGCCGCCCGCGACGTCATCCAGAACCATCTGATCCAGCTGCTGGCACTCACCGCGATGGAGGAGCCCGTCAGCTTCCAGCCGCACGAGTTGCAGGCCGAGAAGATCAAGGTCCTCTCCGCCACCCGGCTCGCCGAACCGCTCGACGAGACGACGTCACGCGGGCAGTACGCGGTGGGCTGGCAGGGCGGCGAGAAGGTGGTCGGTCTGCTCGACGAGGAGGGCTTCTCCAAGACGTCGGTCACCGAGACGTTCGCGGCGATCACACTGGATGTCGACACCCGCCGGTGGGCTGGGGTGCCGTTCTACCTGCGCACCGGAAAACGACTGGGCCGCAGGGTCACTGAGATCGCGCTCGTGTTCAAGCGGGCACCGCACCTGCCGTTCGACGCGACTATGACCGAGGAGCTCGGCCAGAACGCCCTGGTCATAAGGGTGCAGCCCGATGAGGGCATCACGCTCCGGTTCGGTTCCAAAGTGCCGGGCAATGCCATGGAGGTCCGCGACGTCAACATGGACTTCTCCTACGGTTCGGCGTTCGCCGAGGAGTCCCCCGAGGCCTACGAGCGGCTGATCCTCGATGTGCTGCTCGGCGAGCCATCCCTCTTCCCGGTCAACGCCGAGGTCGAGTTGTCCTGGAAGATATTGGATCCCGCCCTGGAGTACTGGGCCTCCCACGGCAAACCCGACCCGTACGAATCGGGCACGTGGGGGCCGAAGTCGGCGTTCGAGATGATGCATCGGACCGGCCGGGAATGGAGGCGGCCATGATTGTCGATATGCCGGGCACCAGCACCGGCGCCATCAGCAAGAAGATCGTGGCCCTGCGCGAGGAGGGTGGCGCGATAACCCTGGGACGGGTCCTGACGCTGGTCATCGCGCCCGACAGCGAGGCCATGCTGGAGGACTCGATCGAGGCAGCCAACGCCGCGAGTCGCGAGCATCCATGTCGCGTCATCGTCGTCGTCCCGGGTGACCGGCTCGCCACCGATGCCCGCCTCGACGCGCAGCTGCGTGTCGGCAGAGACGCGGGCGCAAACGAGGTGGTGGTGCTGCGACTCTCCGGTCCCCTCGCCAATCACGCCTACAGCGTCGTCGTCCCGTTCCTCCTGCCCGACACCCCGGTCGTGACGTGGTGGCCCGACGTTGCACCGCCGGTACCCGCGCAGGATCCCCTGGGACAGCTGGCGATTCGCCGCATCACCGACGCCACCAACGTCGCCGATCCGATGGCGTCGATTCACGGCAGAAACACGGGATACACCTCCGGTGACACCGACCTGGCGTGGAGCAGGATCACGTACTGGCGCGCGCTGCTCACCTCCACGTTGGATCAGGGACCGTTCGAACCCGTCGAGTCGGCTGTGGTTTCGGGGCTGAAGACCGAGCCGGCGCTGGACCTGCTGGCCGGCTGGCTCGCAAGCCGAATCGACGGTCCCGTGACTCGCGTCGTCGGCGACCTGCGGGTCGAGTTGGTCAGGGCCAGCGAGACCATCACGCTGAGTCGCCCGCAGGAGGGCGTCACCGCCTCTCTGACCCGCACGGGTCGGCCCGACGCGCTGGTTCCTTTGGCGCGCAGAGAGACTCGTGACTGCCTCGCCGAGGATATGCGCCGCCTCGACGCCGATGAGATCTACCACGAGGCCCTAATGGGCATCGAGAGGGTGCAGTATGTCTGAGACCGTCATCGAGAAGTACGCCGACGCAGACGCTTTGGTCACCGCCGCGGGTGACCGCCTGGTGGAGGCGATCACGTCCGCGATCGAGGCACGCGGAGCGGCCTACGTGGTCCTCACCGGAGGCGGCACCGGCGTCAAGCTGCTCAAGCACGTCGGCAACAACGACGATGACATCGAATGGTCCAAGGTGCACCTGTTCTGGGGTGACGAACGCTACGTGCCCGCCGCCGATGACGACCGCAACGACAAGCAGGCGCGCGAGGCGCTGCTCGACCACATCGACATTCCAGCGTCCAACGTGCATGCGATGCCCGCCAACGACGGTGAGTTCGGCGATGACATCGACGCCGCGGCACTGGCCTACGAGCAGGTGCTGGCCGCCAATGCACCGGACGGCGGACCAACACCGAGTTTTGACGTGCATCTGCTCGGCATGGGTGGTGAGGGACACATCAACTCGCTGTTCCCGCACACCGCAGCCGTCCGCGAGACCACTCGCCTGGTCGTCGGCGTCACCGACTCCCCCAAACCGCCGCCCCGGCGGATCACCCTGACGTTGCCCGCGGTTGCGCGGTCACGACAGGTGTGGCTGGTGGTTGCGGGCGCCGAGAAGGCCGATGCCGTCGCCGCCGCGGTGAATGGTGCGGCACCCGTGGACATCCCGGGCGCAGGCGGTGTCGGACGAGATTTGACGGTATGGCTCCTCGACGAAGCCGCAGCGGCCAAACTCTCGCCCACGCATACTGAACACCATGGCTGACACCTCCGGTCGCACACCGCGCCCCCGCACGGGACGCGAACGCATCAAGACACTGACCCAGGCCGCGCTCAACGCCGATGTCACCGTGGAACAGGTCGACGCGGTCCTCGGCGACCTCGGCGACGCGCTGTCAGACCTGGGTAACTCGACGGTCGCCCTCGACGCCACCCTGGCCCGGTTCAACGAAACCATCACGCGCATCGATGAACTGGCGCCTCGTCTCATCGGTGTGGTGGAGCGTCTGGAGGCCATCGTCGATCGCGTCGAGCGCATCGTGGGGCTCGGCGAGTCAGTGATGGCCCCGTGGGCCGCGACCGAGAATGCGGTGCGTGGCGCGGTGAACGCGGTGCGCAAGAGCACCGGCCTCTAGTCGGTGCCTGCGCCGCAGGACACTCTGCCCACCGCCGTGGGCGTCGGCCTCCCGTGGGATGTCCCCGTGGACGATGCCGTCGCCGCGATCGCCGAGGCCCGTGCCCGCCACGGTGACTCCTTCGTCGTGGTGAGCGGCGGCAATCACATCCTGTTCACCTTCTCCCCCACCGGCGTCGAATCGTTCTACGCACTGCTCGAGGAGACCGCCAGCAAGGGTGTGGCCGACTACCTCATGCTGCGGCGCAAGCTGCCCGACGAGATCTTCGCCGGCCGCCGCACACTGCCCGGTTCGCTCTTCCGGCGTGATGACGTGACGTCCTATTTGACCAACCTCGAACACGCGCTGGACGCGACCGATGCCGAGTTGGGCGATCGCGGGTCGGTGGATCTGTTCGCGCTCACCCGCAGGCTCGGGCACCGGATGGGGCTGGCGTCGTGGGGAGCACCGGGCTGCGCGGACGGCGACGCGTTTGAACGCCTGGTCCGCGCGTTCGACACACTCGACGGGTCAGACGCGTTCGTTCACCCGGATGCGATGGCGGAGGTTGCGGCATCGCAGATGTCCGCTGAGCGCGCGGCACTCGACGATATCGCCGATGTGATCGCAACAGCACTGGACCACAGCGATTCCGAGCCCGAGGGCACGCTGTTCGACCGGATCGTGCAGGCCTGGTCCGATGAGTCGCACGACGTGCGACACCGGGGTATTGCGATGGATGTCGCGTTGATTCACATCGCGTCGATGTCGAACCTGATGGCCGCCCTCGGCTGGGCGATCGTCGATCTCATCGAGCACCCCGACATCCTGCGCGAGGTCATCGCGGGCGACCGTGAGCTGGCCCAGCGCTGCGCACTGGAGAGCACCCGGATGGCGCAGCGTTCGATAATGTCGCGTGCCACTGTGGCCCCAGTGACGTTCGACACCGGCAACGGCGTGGTGGAGGTCCCTGCGGGGTGGACGATCGCGACACTGCTGCCGCTGCTGAACACCTCGGCCGCGCCGGGGCTGGACTCCTGGGATCCCGATCATTGGCATCGTCACCGTCTGGCCGACACCACCGCGCTTGCCTCGCCGATGCTGGTAACCGCCTTCGGCCACGGTCGACACACCTGCCCCGCGCAGCCGTTCTCGCTGTCCGCGATGAGCGCCGCCATGATCCATCTGCTCGGCCGGTACCGATTCGTGCCGGGCTGGCGGACACACCCGCGTCCCGTGCCGGCACAGATCGGCGGTGTGGCCCGCGCGGCCGACGCGTGCCCGGTCGACTACGAGCGGGCCTGAGTTCATGGCCATGCTCGACGTCGGTGACGGCCAGCAGGTCTACTGGGAGATCGGCGACAACCCGGACGGCATGCCGGTGGTGTGTGTGCACGGCGGGCCGGGAGGTGGCGGAAGTCGCGGCAGCCGGAAACTGTTTGACCCGTTGGTGTTCCGTCCGGTGATCTTCGACCAGCGCGGGTGCGGTGAGAGCCTGCCGAACGCCGCCGATTCCTCGGTGAGCCTGGCCGAGAACACCACGTGGCACCTCGTCGAGGATATGGAACGGCTACGCGAACACATCGGTGTCGACCGATGGATGGTCTACGGCGGATCCTGGGGAGCCACGCTGGCCCTCGCCTACGCGCAGCGCCACCCCGAGCGCGTCCTCGGCATGCTTCTGGTCGCGGTGACGACGTCGTCCCCGGCCGAGATCGAGTGGCTCTACGGTGGCGCGGCGCGGTTCCGGCCCGGCGAGTGGGACGCCTTCCGCCGGGGTGCGGGCATCACGACCGCCGAACCCGACACCTACGACCTCATCACCGCCTATCTCGACTTGGTGAGCAGCCCCGAGGAAGCGGTGCGTGAACGCGCCGCCTACGACTGGTGTGCGTGGGAGGACTCTCTCATCGCCCACGAATCCGATGGGCGGCCGGGGAGCTACGGGCAACGGATGGGGCCCGACCGCATCGCGTTCGTGCGATTGTGCGCGCACTACTTCGGCAACCGGGCGTGGCTACGGCCCGATCAGCTGATCGACGACGTGCACCGGATCGCCCACATTCCCGCCGAACTCGTCCACGGTCGCCACGATCTGAGCTGCCCGCCCGACACCGCCTGGCGACTGGCTCGGGCGTGGCCGGCCGCCAACCTGCAGATCGTCGAGGACTCCGGGCACACCGGTTCACCGGCATTCGTTCAGGCACTGCGAACCGCGGTCGACCGGCTCGCCGCCCTGCACCTCTGACGCTATCCGCTGTTGCGCAACGCGGTCGCCAGCCCGCTCATGGTGAGCAGGATGCCGCGCTGCACGAGTTCCTCGGCGTCGCCCGCGCGGAAGCGGCGCAACAGTTCGACCTGCAGGTGATTGAGCGGTTCCAGGTACGGGAACCGGTTGAACACCGACCGCGCGAGCGCCGGGTTGTCGGCGAGCAGATCGTCCTGACCGGTGATCAGCTTGTGCATGCGCAGGGTGCGGCGGTACTCGTCGACGATCTTGTCGAAGACCCTGTGCCGCAACGCGTCATCGTCGACCAGTTCGGAGTAGCGCGCCGCCAGACCCATATCGGCCTTGGCCATCACCTGGGCCATGTTGGACAGCACGGTGCGGAAGAACGGCCAGCGTGCGTACAGGCTCTGGAGCACCTCGATGCGCGCCTGCGGGGTTTCGGGGCCTGCGGCGATCCACTCCTCGAACGCCGTACCCGTGCCGTACCAGCCAGGCAGCATCACTCGCGACTGGCTCCAGGCCAGCACCCACGGTATGGCGCGCAGGTCGGAGATCGCCGTGGTGGGCTTGCGGGAGGCGGGTCTGCTCCCGATGTTGAGCGCACCAATCTCACTGACCGGCGTGGACTCCTTGAAGTACTCCACGAAACCCGGTGTCTCGTGCACCAATTCGGAATAGGACCGCTGTGCTCTTGCGGCCAGATCGTCGAGCACCGCGTAGGCGGGCTCGGCCTCGTCTCCCAGGCCCTCAACGTCGAGCAGTGTCGATTCGAGTGTCGCGGCCAGAAGCGTCTCGAGGTTGCGGTGGGCTGCGCGCGGCTCGGCGTACTTGGCCGCGATGACCTCACCCTGCTCGGTGATCCGCAGCGAACCCTGCACCGCTCCGGGCGGCTGCGCGAGGATGGCGTCATAACTGGGACCACCTCCGCGACCCACGGTGCCGCCGCGGCCGTGGAACAGCCGCAACCGGATCCCGGTCTTGCTGGCCGACTCCACCAGGTCCAGCTCGGCGCGATAGAGCGCCCAGTTCGCCGCGAGGTAGCCGCCGTCCTTGTTCGAGTCGGAGTAGCCGAGCATCACCTCCTGGTGCTCGCCGCGGGCGTGCACCAGTGCGCGATACAGCGGGAGGTCGAGGGCGGCTTCGAGTATCGACGAGCCGCGCTGCAGATCGTCGATGGTCTCGAACAGCGGCACGATGCCGACGGGGCAGTACACCCCTCCCGCAGGAGCCGCTCCGGCGGCGACCTCGCCTTGGGACGCGTCGAGTAGGCCTGCCTCCTTCAACAGGATCGCCGCCTCGAGCATGTCCGACACCGACTGACACATCGAGATGATGTAGTTCGGCACCGCCTTGGGCCCGAACACCCGCACCGCCCGGCTCGCGGCCGCCACGATGTCGAGTTCCTTGCGGGCGAGCTCGGAGAGCTCAGCGCCCGCGCCGACGAGCGGTCTGCGAGTGGCGAGTTCGGCGACCAGTACCTCGATGCGCTGCTCCTCGGGCAGCGATCGGTAGTCGGCGTGCACTCCCGCCCACGCCAGCAGTTCGGCGACGACCTCCTCGTGCACGTCGGAGTTCTGCCGCATGTCGAGGCCGGACAGGTGAAAGCCGAAGACCCGCACGGCCTCCCGCAGCCGGGCCAGCCGATCGTCGGCCAGCAGCACGCTCCCGTTGGACCGCAGTGAGCTGTCCACGACGTCGAGGTCGGCCAGAAACTCCCCCGGCGTCTCGTATCGCGGCACGTCGAGGGCCAGGAGACGCTCCGGTTGGCGGTCGAGAATCTCCGCGGCCGTCGCGGTGAGCCGGCCGTGGATCACCCGCAGGGCTCGCCGGTAGGGCTCGTCGGCCCGCGCCGGTTCGGCGCACGCGTCGGCCAGGGCAGCCAGTTCGTCGCTGATCGACACCAGCCGCACCGACATCGACAGCTCCTCCTCCAGCGAGGTGAGCTCGTCAAAGTAGTGCGCAAGCGCCGTGTGGGCCGCGCTTCCGGTCGCCAGTCGCACCACCTCGGCGGTGACGTTCGGATTGCCGTCGCGGTCACCGCCGATCCAGGACCCCGGCGCCAGGATCGGCTCGTCCAGGATGTGCGCGTCGGGCCAGCGCGCCTGCAGCGCGGCGCGCACCTCAGCGTTGACCGCAGGGATGACCTCGAAGAAGGCTGCCGGGTAGTACCGCAGACCGGTCTCGATCTCGTCCTGGATCTTCAACCGCGACAGCCGGATCAGCGCCGTCTGCCACAGCACCAGAATGTTGCGGCGAAGCTCGAGTTCAATGCTGCGACCGTCGTCGGTACGGGTGTGACCCTGGGCGTGCAGACGCATCAGCTCGGTGACGCGGTGCTGGGTGTCGAAAACGGTGCGGCGGCGCGTCTCGGTGGGGTGCGCGGTGATCACGGGTGACACCAGCGCACCGGTGAGCGCGTCGGCGACCGTGGCGGCGTCCAGGTCGGCCGACTCCAGCTTCAGGTACGTCGCCGCCAGGCTGCTGTCCTGCGGCGGTTCGCCCGCCGCGACGTGGACGGCTCGTCGACGCTCCCGGTGGATGTCCTCGGCGACGTTGGCGAGCAGGGCGAAGTGTGTGAAGGCACGGATGACGGGGATGGCCTGGTGGATGTCGATGTCGTCGAACAGACCCGCGAGTTCGCTGCGGTCGATCTCGGACCGGCGAACCCGGAACGACTCGACCCGGGCACGCTCGACGAGGTCGAACACCGCTTCGCCACTCTGCTCGCGGACGGTGTCGCCCAGGATCGTGCCGAGTAGCCGAATGTCCTCCCGCATCGGCTCGGTGGCCTCACGACCGACCTCGGTGCGACGTACCGAGCCGATGGGTTCGAGACTGATGTCCGCGCCGTCTGCCATGCGTCCAGTATCGGTGTGCGCGGAACCCGTCGCAGGGCGAGGGTCCACGGCGCCTGGCAATTACCTGTGAATGTGCTGTGAGCTGCGAGGATGGGTGGTCGCGCCCGACGGTCGCGCCCGATTGACAGCAGACACTTTGACAGGCTAGATAGATGACGCGCGACGGCGCACCGTGTGACGCGTCGGCCTCCTCCGGCCCACGGAGGACGGCCTGATCTAGGGGGCAAGCGAGTGGACGTCGAGTCGAGTCCAGGGCATTCGAAGGCAGCGCATTCGAAGCCCGAGCGACCGAGGATCGCGCGGGCCATCCACCTCCTGGCAGTCCCCATCGTGCTCGGCTGGCTGGCACTGACGGTGTTCACCAATGTCGCCGTACCGTCGCTTGAGGAGGTCGGCCAAGCGCACACGGTGTCGATGAACGCCAAGGACGCACCGTCGATGGTGTCGATGAAGCAGATCGGCAGCAACTTCGAGGAGTTCGACTCCGACAGCAGCGCGATGATCATCCTGGAGGGCGAGCAGCCGCTGGGGGCCGACGCCCATCGCTTCTACGACGAGCTGGTCAAGAAGCTCCAGGACGACACGGTTCACGTCGAGCACGTGGCGGACTTCTGGAGTGATCCGCTGACGGCCTCGGGCTCGCAGAGCAATGACTCCAAATCCGCCTACGTCCAGATCTATCTGCGCGGCAACATGGGCGAGACGCTGTCCAACGAATCGGTCGACGCCGTCCGCTCCATCGTTGACGAGACACCTGCGCCGCCGGGCATCAAGGCGTACGTCACCGGTGGCGCGGCGCTGACGGCGGATCAACACCACGCCGGTGACAAGAGCATGATCAAGGTCACCGTCATCACCCTTCTCGTGATCGCCGGCATGCTCCTTGTCGTCTACCGATCCTTCGCCACCATGATCCTGGTGCTGCTGATGGTGTTCGTCGAGCTCGGGGCCGCCCGTGGCATCGTCGCGTTCCTCAGCTACTACGAGATCATCGGGCTGTCGACGTTCGCGACAAGCCTGTTGACGCTCATGGTGATTGCGGCGGGAACCGACTACGCCATCTTCGCCATCGGCCGATACCAGGAGGCGCGCGGCGCGGGTGAGGACCGAGAGTCCGCCTTCTACACCATGTTCGGCGGCACCGCCCACGTCGTGCTGGGGTCAGGTCTGACCATCGCCGGCGCCATGCTGTGCCTGTCCTTCACTCGACTGCCGTACTTCCAGACCATGGGCGTGCCATGCGCGGTGGGCACGTTCGTCGCCGTCATCGCCGCGCTGACCCTGGGGCCCGCGGTGATCCTGCTGGGCGGACGCTTCGGCCTCTTCGAACCCAAGCGCAGCATCCGGTCGCGTGGCTGGCGCCGGGTGGGCACCGTCGTCGTCAGGTGGCCCGGCCCAATTCTGGTCGCGACCATCGCCCTGGCCCTTGTCGGCCTGCTCACGCTGCCCGGCTACGCGACCAACTATGACAACCGCGTCTACGTGCCCGCTGACATGCCGGCCAACCTCGGCTACGCCGTCGCGGACCGGCACTTCGACACCGCCCGGATGAATCCGGAACTGCTGATGGTCCAGAGCGATCACGACCTGCGGAACTCCACCGACTTCCTCGTCATCGACAAGATCGCCAAGACGATCTTCAAGACCCCGGGCATCGCGCGGGTCCAGACCATCACGCGGCCCGAGGGTAAGCCGATCGAGCACACCACGATCCCGTTCATGCTCAGCATGCAGGGCACCACGCAGACGCTCAACGACAAGTACACCCAGGACCGCAACGCCGACATGCTGGTGCAGGCCGACGAGATGCAGCGCAACGTCGACACCATGGAGAAGATGTCGAGCCTGATGACGCAGATGGCCGACGTCACTCACCAGATGGTGGCTCAGACCAGGAACATGACGATCGACGTCGCCGAATTGCGCGACAACATCGCCAATTTCGACGACTTCTTCCGTCCGATGCGCAACTTCTTCTACTGGGAACCGCACTGCTACAACATCCCCGGCTGCTGGGCGATCCGATCCATCTTCGACACGCTTGACGGCATCAACACCATGACCGACGACATCCAGGCACTGCTTCCAGACCTGGAACGCCTCGATTCGCTGATGCCTCAACTGGTCACACTGCTGCCTCAGCAGATCGAGACCATGAGGTCGATGAAGGACATGATGCTGCGGCAGTACGCCACGCAGCAGGGCCAGCAGCTTCGGCAGCAAGAGGCCTCGGAGAACTCGACCGCGATGGGCGACGCCTTCGATCAGGCTCGCAACGACGACTCGTTCTACCTGCCGCCGGAGATCTTCGACAATGAGGACTTCAAACGCGGTATCAAGAACTTCATCTCACCCGACGGCAAGTCGGTCCGGTTCATCATCAGCCACGAGGGCGACCCGGCGACGTCGGAGGGCATATCGCACGTCGACAAGATCAGGACCGCAGCCAAGGAGGCCATCAAGGGCACTCCGCTGGAGGGCTCCACGATCTACCTGGCCGGCACCGCCGCCACCTACAAGGACATGCGGGACGGGGCGCACTACGACCTGCTGATCGCCGGAATCGCCGCGGTGACACTGATCTTCATCATCATGCTGGTCATCACGCGCAGTGTGGTCGCATCGGCGACGATCGTCGGCACGGTGCTGCTGTCCCTCGGCGCGTCGTTCGGCCTATCGGTGCTCCTCTGGCAGCACCTCATCGGTCTGGAACTGCACTGGATGGTGCTGCCGATGTCCGTCATCCTGCTTCTGGCGGTGGGGTCTGACTACAACCTGTTGCTTGTCTCGCGGCTCAAGGAGGAGCTGCCCGGTGGCCTGAAGACCGGCATCATCCGCGCGATGGAGGGCACCGGCTCGGTCGTCACCTCGGCCGGCCTCGTCTTCGCGGCCACCATGGCGACATTCGCCTTCAGCGATCTGAAGGTCATGGCCCAGGTCGGCACCACCATTGCGCTGGGGCTGCTGTTCGACACGCTGATCGTGCGATCGTTCATGACCCCGGCCATCGCGTCGCTTCTGGGGCGCTGGTTCTGGTGGCCGCAGATCGTCAGGACCCGCCTTCACCGCGGGTGGCCCAAGGTCCCCGATCCCGACAGGGACGCAGACCCGGACAAGGACACCACCTCCGTCACCGCAGGGGTGTGACGGGGCCTCACGGGCCCGACACCGAATTCTGTTGCACGAAGCGCGGTTTTATGTCCTCTGCGGCAGGCCGATAGCGTCGGATTCATGGAGCGAAGTTTTCAGTCGGCCGAAGATCTCGCGACGGCGTTGCGTGCCGGTGAGGTGACATCGGTGGAACTGACCGAGGAGGCGATCGCCCGCATCGAGCGGGACGACAACGCGATCAACTCGGTCTGTGTGCCGGACTTTGATCGTGCGCGGGTCGCCGCACGCGGTGCCGACCAGGCGCGCGCTCGCGGCGAGGATCGGCCGCTGCTCGGTATCCCCGTGACGGTCAAGGAGTCCTACAACATCGCCGGGCTGCCCACGACCTGGGGCATGCCCCTGCACAGGAACTACATGCCGGCCGAGGACGCAGTCCAAGTGGCGCGGCTCAAGGCCGCTGGCGCGGTGGTGCTCGGTAAGACCAATGTGCCGTTCATGCTGCAAGATCTGCAGAGCTTCAATGCGATCTACGGCACCACCAACAACCCGTGGGATCACGATCGCACGGCGGGCGGATCCTCCGGTGGATCAGCGGCTGCCCTGGCGTCCGGATTCGGCGCGTTGTCCATCGGCTCGGACATGGCCGGCTCACTGCGCACCCCCGCGCATTTCTGCGGCATCTACGCACACAAGCCCACACTCGGGCTGGTGGCCGACCGCGGTATGGTCCCGCCGCCCGCACCTGCATTGCCTGCCGTCGGCGACCTAGCGGTCGTCGGTCCGATGGCACGCACTGCCCGCGACGTCGCGCTGCTGTTGGACGTGATGGCTGGACCGGACCCGCTGACACTGGGTGTTGCGTTCGACTTGGCTCTGCCGCCAGCGCGCCACGCACGGCTGTGCGACTTCCGTGTCCTGGTCCTCGACGAGCATCCGCTCATTGCGACCGGGTCCGCTGTGCGAGCGGCCGTGGATCGGGTCGCCGACGCGCTTGTCGACGGCGGCGCGACGGTCCAACGGCACAGTCCGCTGCTACCTGACCTGGTCGAAGCCGCCACGCTCTACATCGAGCTACTGACGTCGTATGCCGCCGCGAGTTATCCCGTGGAGAAGTACGAACAGCTGCGGACCGACGCCGCTGGACTGAACCCTGACGAACGGGAATTCGACACGGCGTGGTTGCGCGGCCCGGTGTTCAGCCACCGCGACTGGATCGAGGCGAACAACCGTCGCGAACTCCACCGCCACCGCTGGCGCCAGCTCTTCGCCCAGTTCGACGCCGTGGTGTGCCCGATAACGCCCACTCCCGCGTTCCCCCACGACCACGACCTCACCCTGGCGGAGCGGCACATCGACATCGACGGCGTCGAGTACCCGTTCGCCGACCAATTCGTCTGGGCCGGCCTGGCGACCATGCCCGGCCTGCCCGCCACCGCCATACCAGCGGGACGCTCACCCGAGGGCCTACCGGTGGGAGTTCAGCTCATCGGCCCGATGTTCGAGGACCGCACCCCACTGCGGCTGGCCGAACTACTGGAACAGAGCATCGGCGGCTTCCACCCACCGAAATAGGGTGCGCCAGCGGCCGTGGTCAGTGCAGCTAGACGCCGTACTTGATCTGCAGTCCAACGCCGATGATCGACACCAGCCAGATGCCGGTGACGAAGTAGGTCAACCGGTCCAGGTTCTTCTCGACCACGGTCGAGCCCGAGAGGCTGGACTGCACGCCGCCACCGAACAGGGTTGACAGGCCGCCACCCTTGGCACGGTGCAGTAACACCAGCAACACCACCAACAGGCTGGTGACGACGAGGGTGATCTGCAGAGCCAGGAACATGGCGACCAGAGTACAGTCCTGGCACCGTCAGCCGGAAACCGCCTCGCCTACCGCAGGACCAAGTCCGAGGCGGCAGCCGCAGGTCAGGGCAGAGGTCCGCCCGCGGCGATCGCGGACAGGATCGCGAACTGCTCGCCGTCGAGTGACGCCCCGCCGACCAGGGCACCGTCGACATCGCCCTGGGCGACGATCTCGCCGACGTTCTTCGCGCTGACCGAACCGCCGTACAGGACCCGCACCGTTGCCGCGATATCGGCCGAGGCGAGTTCTGCGAGTTCGGTCCGGATCGCCGCGCACACCTCCTGGGCGTCGGCTGCACTGGCGACTCGTCCGGTGCCAATCGCCCACACCGGCTCGTAGGCGATGACCACTGCGGCGATCTGCTGGGCCGACAGGCCCGCCAGCGAGCCCTTGAGTTGGCGCACGTTGTAGGCAACGTGGTCACCGGCCTCGCGGATCTCCAGGCCCTCCCCGATGCAGACGATCGGGGTCAAACCGTGCTTGAGCGCCGCGGCGGCCTTGGCGGCCACCAACGCGTCGTCCTCGTTGTGATACGTCCGCCGCTCGGAGTGCCCGACGACGGCGAACGTGCACCCGAGCTTGGCCAGGAACGCACCGCTGATCTCGCCGGTGTATGCACCGGAGTCGTGCTGCGACACGTCCTGCGCACCGTAGGTGAGCCGCAGCTTATCGCCGTCAACAAGCGTCTGAACGCTGCGCAGATCGGTGAACGGCGGGATGACGGTGACATCGACCTTGTCGAAGTACTTGTCCGGCAACGAGAATGCGATCTTCTGTACCAGTGCGATGGCCTCGAAATGATTGAGGTTCATCTTCCAGTTGCCGGCGATCAGCGGCTTGCGGCTCACGTGTGACTCCTCGTTGGTCTGTACTACTGAAGGACGTCGGTGTTACTGAAGGACGTCGATACCGGGCAGGTCCTTGCCCTCAAGGTATTCCAGGGATGCGCCGCCACCGGTCGAGATGTGCGAGAAGCCATCCTCGGGAAGTCCGAGTTGACGTACCGCTGCGGCTGAGTCGCCGCCACCGACAACGCTGAACGCGCCCTTGCCGGTGGCGGTGATGATGGCCTCCGCGACACCCTTGGTGCCTGCGGCGAACGCCGGGAACTCGAACACACCCATCGGCCCGTTCCAGAACACCGTCCTGGCGTTGGACAGCAGCGCGGTGAATCGCTTGACCGACTCCGGGCCGATGTCCAGTCCCATCCTGCCGTCCGGGATCTGGTCCGCGGCCACCGTCTCGTGGGGCGAATCCGCGGCGAACCCGTCGGCCACCTCGATGTCCACCGGCAGGTGGATCACGTCGCCGTAGGTCTCCAGCAGCTTCTTGCAGGTATCGATCATCTCGGCTTGACACAGCGAGTCGCCCACCGAAAGCCCTTGCGCGGCAAGGAAGGTGTAGCACATTCCGCCGCCGATGACGATGCTGTCGGCCTTGGTGGCCAGGTTCTCGATGACGGCCAGTTTGTCGGACACCTTCGAGCCGCCCAGCACGACGGCGTAGGGACGCTCCGTCGAACTGGTCAGCTGCTCGAGCACCTTCACCTCGGTGGCCACCAACGTCCCCGCGTAGTGCGGCAGCAGCGTCGCGACGTCATACACCGACGCCTGCTTGCGGTGCACCACACCGAAGCCGTCGGAGACGAAGGCACCGTCATCACCGACGAGTTCGACGAGCGCCTTGGCCAGTGCGAGTCGCTCGGCGTCGTCCTTGCTGGTCTCCCGCGGGTCGAAGCGGATGTTCTCCAGCAGGAGGACATCGCCGTCTGTGAGACCCTCGGCTCGGGCCAGCGCGTCGGTGCCGACCACATCACCGGCCAGCTGCACGTGCCTGCCCAGGTGTTCGCCGAGTGCCGCCGCGACCGGAGCCAGCGAGAACTTCGGATCCGGTCCGCCCTTCGGACGACCGAGGTGGGCGGTGACCACGACCTTGGCCCCGGCATCGGCGAGTGCCTTCAGCGTCGGCGCCGAGGCGATGATCCGGCCCGGGTCCGTGATGGCGCCAGTGTCGTCGAGCGGGACGTTGAGGTCGGAGCGCACCAACACACCCCGACCCTCGACGCCCTCGGCCAGCAAATCGTCAAGCGTCTTGACGGCCATGCGAGTGCCTGTCCTCCCGTTGCTTCGCTCGCCCTAGAGCGACTTGCCGACCAGCGCGACGAGATCGACGAGACGGTTGGAGTAGCCCCACTCGTTGTCGTACCAGGACACAACCTTCGCCTGGTTGTCGATCACCTTGGTCAGGCCCGAGTCGAAGATCGAGCTGTGCGGGTCGGTGACGATATCGCTCGAGACGATCGGCGCGTCGTAGTACTTCAGGATGCCCTTGAGCTTGCCCTCGGCGGCGGCCTTCATCGCGGCGTTGATGTCCGCGGCGCTGGCCGACTTCGCGAGTTCGGCAGTCAGGTCGGTGACCGAACCCGTGGGGATCGGCACCCGCAGCGCGTAGCCGTCGAGCTTGCCCTTCAGCTCCGGGAGCACCAGGCCGATGGCCTTGGCGGCACCCGTGGAGGTCGGCACGATGTTCAGCGCGGCGGCGCGCGCACGGCGCAGGTCGCTGTGCGGACCGTCCTGCAGGTTCTGATCCTGGGTGTAGGCGTGGATCGTGGTCATGAGGCCCTTGACGATGCCGAACTCGTCGTTGAGCACCTTGGCCAGCGGGCCGAGGCAGTTCGTGGTGCACGACGCGTTGGAGATGATGTTCTGGCTGCCGTCGTACTTGTCATCGTTCACGCCGAGAACGATCGTGATGTCCTCATCGCTCGCGGGAGCGGAGATGATGACCTTCTTGGCGCCCGCGTCCAGGTGACCCTGGGCCTTGTCGCGCTTGGTGAAGATGCCGGTGGACTCGATGACGACGTCGACGCCGAGGTCGCCCCAGGGCAGCGCCGCCGGGCCTTCCCTGACCTCGAGTGCCTTGATCTTGGTGTCGCCGACGACGATGGTGTCCTCGCCCTCGAGGCTGACCTCGTAGGGGAGCCGGCCCAGGATCGAGTCGAACTTCAGCAGGTGAGCGAGCGTCGCGTTGTCGGTGAGGTCGTTGACCGCGATGATCTCGATGTCGGTGTTGGCACCCGCGGCCTTCTGCGCGTCGAGTGCCCGGAAGAAGTTCCGTCCAATGCGACCGAAGCCGTTAACGCCTACGCGGATGGTCACGCATGTCTCCTTAGTCGGTGATGAACTGCCCGCGAACAGCCTAGTAGCGGACGAATGAGTCCGTGCAGGCTGGTCAGTGCTCGGGCTTCGCCCAACTACTCCATTGCCTCCGCAATGGCACGGGTGCAGCCTCTGATGAAGTCACTTCGGACGATCCACGTCGAATCATCACCAACGAGCGCACGTTGGACAATGGTGTCGCACAGCGTCGCAGGCGCCATCTCTGGTCTGGCCATCGCCGCACGTACGAGGGCGCTGTTCGAGGCGGCGACGTAACCAGCCCTATATGAGGCATCGTCGTGAACAGCCGACCCCATCACCGCGTTCACTGACGTCAGCAGCATGAGCAGAGCCACGGAGATGGCGCTCACGCGGCCCGCCGAGATCCCTCCGCCGGACATGCTCACCAGCGCGGATGCTGCCAGCACGTACCTGAGGAATCACTGAACTCAGTGCGCGACCGGTTTCAACTGCGGAGTTCGGGTTGGCCAGCGTGGTCGCTCTCAGCCAACCCTCAGCGCTTCGGGAGCAGGGTGAGCTCATCGGCCGTGCGGCTGATCCTCAGGAAGGGAACACCATCCATGATCAAGCTCAGACAGCGACTCATCGCCACGGTCGGCACGTTGCTGATCGCGGGGACGATCGGCGGGGCGAGCATGGCGTTGGCGCACTCGACACCCGCACCGCCCTCGCCCACCACCGCTGAGCAGTGCGACACCGCCGAACCCGGCGGCACCCCGGATCAGCCGGGAGCCCCGGACACCGTCGGCGGCCAAGACGGTGATCAGGGCGGCCCCGAGGTGCCCGACGTTCCCTGCGGGTAGAAGCACGCGACACCGTCCGTGTCACCGAGCGAGACGAGGCAATCATGACCGGAAGAAGCACTCCCCTCATGGCGTTCGCTGGCGGAGCCGCAGTCGTCGTCATCCTCAGCGGCTGCGGCACGGCGGCGGGGCCACCCGTCGCGCCGGCGACGCAGCCTGCGGCCAGCTCGACATCACAGGCCGCTGAGTCGAACCCGCCTGGCGACATCCCCGACAACCAGGCTTTCGTGGTCTACACCGCCACCGACCACTCCTACTCCGTCAAATACCCCGAGGGTTGGGCACGCACCACCGCCGGTCGCGACGTGGTGTTCAGTGACAAGTTCAACACAATCACCCTGACCCCCCACGACGGCTTCTACGAGCCCACTGAGGCCTACGCCCGCACGGTGGAGGTACCTCAGATCGCGTTGTCCACAACAGGATTCACACCAGGTCGTATCAGCACCGTACAACGCCCCGCCGGTCAGGTCGTGCTGATCACCTATCAGGGCGACTCCGCGCCGAGCCCCGTCACCGGGAAGTCGGTCAAACAGGACGTGGCGCGCTACGAATTCTCCCGCTCCGGGCGCGGCGTGGCGGTGACGCTGGCCGCACCGGCCGGCTCGGACAACGTCGATCCGTGGCGCACCGTGACCGACTCCTTCACCTGGCTGCAGTAGATGAGTACGGCGGTCAGCGACTCACTCCCCGCAGCTCCGCTCGGGGCCGAACCGGCGCCCGCTGTGGAGGCGCTGTCGTTGTACCGGTTCTTTCGTGCCGGCGATGAGGAGGTCCTCGCCCTACGAGGGGTCTCGTTGACGCTCCGCCCCGGAGAGCTGGTCGCGGTCGTCGGCCCATCCGGATCCGGCAAATCGACCCTGCTGGCATGTCTGGCTGGGCTCGACGAGCCCGACGGCGGCACCGTGCGGGTGAATGGGCTGCGGATCAGCCACCAATCCGAACACCGGCGGGCACGGCTGCGCGCTCGACACATCGGCATCCTGTATCAGGAGCGTAATCTGCTCGCGCACTTGACCATCGAACAGAACATAGTGTTGACGCAACGAATCGCGGACCGATGCCCGTCAGTGCATCCGGCGGTGCTGCTCGCGTCGTTGGACATCGCCGATCGCGGCGCGGCATATCCCGATCAGCTCTCCGGCGGTGAGCTGGCCCGTGCGGGGCTGGCCGTCGCCTTGGCCAACGACCCACTCATCGTCCTGGCCGACGAGCCAACCGGCGAACTCGACACGACAACCGAAGCGGACGTGTTGGCGATGCTGCGCCGTCGCGCCGCGGCAGGGGCTGCGATCTTGATCGCCAGCCACAGTCCCGCCGTGGCCGCCGGCGCCGACCGCGTCATCGAGCTCGCCGACGGCCAGGTCGTCACATGAGCACCGGGCAGACACTGTGACCACAAGAGTCCGCGACGACGCAGCGGTGGTTCGTACCGACCGGGTCACCCGTTGCTTCGGCGTCGGTGCCGCCACCGTCGTTGCCGTCCGCGGTGTGACCGCCGCGGTGTCCCCCGATGCGCGGATCGCGTTAACGGGCCCGTCGGCGTCGGGCAAGTCCACCCTGCTGTATCTGCTTGCCGGGCTGGAGCATCCAACTTCGGGCACGGTGACCTGGCCGGCGGCCAGCCGGCGCGCCGCGGGCACGCCCGACCATGTGGGGCTCGTCTTCCAGGGCCGCAGCCTGCTTCCCAGTCTTGACGTCATCGAGAACGTGCGCCTTCCACTGCTTTTCGCCGGCTGTGCGGAATCCGAGGCGACCGCCCGAGCGGGTAGCGCGTTGGACAGACTGGACATCGCCGGGCTGGCCGACGCGCTACCCGACACGTTGTCGGGCGGGCAAGCCCAGCGGGTCGCCATCGCGCGGGTCCTGGCGACGGGGCCGCGGCTGATCCTGGCCGATGAACCCACCGGCCAACTCGACCACGCGGCCGCCGCAGTCGTTATCGACGTGCTGATCTCAGCGGCCGACGACCTCGGCGCGGCGTTGATCGTGTCCACCCACGACCGGCTGATCGCGCGCCGCCTCCCCACCGAGTGGGCGATGCGCGATGGCCGGCTGCGCATGGTGACTCCCGCCCACAACGCGATACCCCGATGACGCGGGTGTGGCTTGCCGGCCTGTTGCGCCGCCGGCGGGCGAGACTGATGGGAGGAGCGGCCGGGATCGCCGTGGCGGTGGCGCTGATCGCGTGCCTGGGGTCGTTTCTCGCCGGTTCACAGGCCACCATGACCGACCGCGCGGTGCGCAGTGTGGTGGTCGACTGGCAGGTCCAGCTCACCCCTGGCGCCGACACCGCCGGCACCATCAGCGTGATCGAAGCCGGGCCCGGCGTACGCGCCACCACACCAGTCGGTTTCGCCCACACCAGCGGCCTGTCGGCGCTCACGGGGTCGAGTACCCAAACCACCGGACCCGGCGTGGTTCTCGGCCTGTCCCCCGCCTACCGCGCGATGTTTCCCGAGGAGATCCGCACGCTGGCCGGCGCTGGTACCGGAGCGCTGCTCGCACAGCAGACCGCGGCGAACCTGCACGCCGCCCCTGGTGACATCATCAGCATCGGCCGCACAGGCCTACCACCTGTCCCGGTGAGAGTCGACGGCATCGTCGATCTGCCGCAGGCGAATTCACTGTTTCAGACCGTCGGAGCGCCGGCCAACGCACAGCCCGCCGCACCGCCGGACAATGTGGTGTTGATGCCCGAGTTGCAGTGGCATCAACTATTCGACCCGCTATCGGTCACGCGCCCCGATCTGGTGTCCACTCAAATCCACGTCCAACGTGACCACAGCCTGCCGCCCAATCCGGCCGATGCCTACACCTCCGTGCGCGCGGCGGCGCGCAACCTGGAAGCCCGCAGCGCCGGTGCCGCACTGGTCGGTGACAACCTCGGTGCCGCTCTGGACGCTGCGCGCGGCGACGCCGCCTACGCCCAGGTCCTGTTCCTATTTCTCGGTCTGCCCGGTGTCGTGGTGGCCGCGCTGCTGACCGCCACCATCTCCTCTGCCGGTGCGAGTCGGCGTCGCGCCGAGCAGGCGTTACTGCGGGTCCGCGGCGCGACCGCACGTCAACTGCTCGGCCTCGCCGCCGTGGAGGCTGCTCTCATCGGCGTCATCGGGGCCGTGATGGGGCTGTTCGCAGCCGCGGCGGTGAACGCGGTCGCGTTCGGGTCGCCCCGACTGGGCTCCACCCTCGCCACCGCGGTCGGTTGGCCCGCGACTGCGGCGGCCGTCGGGATCGTGGTGGCCATGGCGACGGTACTGCTGCCGGCGCGTCGCGACCTGCGCGAGCACACCATCATGGCCGAACGCGCCCAGATCGATTCGCCCCGCCAGCCGATCTGGGCACGGCTGGGCCTGGACATCGCGGTCCTTGCCGGTGCGACGCTGGTGTTCTTCGCCACCACGGGCACCGGCTACCAGTTGGTTCTGGCGCCCGAAGGCGTCCCGGCAATCTCTGTGTCCTACTGGGCGTTTGCCGGTCCCGCCCTGTTGTGGCTGGGGGCCGCTCTGGTGACCTGGCGGCTCGCCGACCTTCTACTCGGGCGCGGTCGCGGCCTGATAGCCGGGGTGCTGCGACCGTCGGCCGGGCAGCTGGCGGGCACCATCGCGGCGAGCATGGCACGGCAGCGCCGGCCCGTGATTCGCGGCATCGTGATACTCACACTGGCGGTCGCCTTCGCGGCATCAACGGCGACATTCAACGCCACCTATCGCCAACAGGCCGAAGTGGATGCACGGCTGACCAACGGCGCCGATGTGACCGTCACCGCAGCACCGGGGACGGCGGCCCCGCCGGAGACCGCCGCGATGCTGTCCGGTGTGCCCGGCGTGCGGGCGGTGGAGCCCATGCAACACCGATTCGCCTACATCGGCGCTGACCTGCAAGACCTCTACGGGGTCAGCCCCGCGACCATCACCGGTGCAACCGCCTTGCAGGACAGCTATTTTCCGCACGCTACCGCCACCGGGCTCATGGACGTCTTGGGTGCCAAACCGGACTCGATCCTGGTCTCGGCGGAGACCGTCAACGACTTCCAACTGCAGCCGGGTGACCCGGTGACGCTGCGGGTCATCGACACCGCCACCGGGCAACCCCGCCCGGTCACCTTTCACTACGCAGGGGTCGTCTCGGAGTTCCCCACCGCCCCCAGGGACAGCTTCTTCGTCGCCAACGCCAGCTATATCGCCGCCAAGACCGGCACGGCCAACCCGGGGGTGTTCCTGGTCGATACCGGTGGCCGCGACACCGCGGCGGTGGCCGGCCGAATCCGCGCCATGGTGGGCAACTCCGCCACGGTGACCGACATCGGGACCGTCCGCGCCAGTGTGGGTTCCAGCCTGACGGCGGTGGATCTGTCCGGGTTGACCCGTATCGAACTGTCCTTCGCGATGGCCCTCGCAGTCAGCGCGGGTGCCCTGGTGCTGGCGTTGAGTCTGGCCGAACGGCGCCGGACCTACGCCCTCATGTCCGCACTCGGAGCGCGAACACCCCACCTGCGTGCGATGGTGTTCAGCGAGACCGGGGTACTGACCGCCGTCGGGATGATCGCCGGCATCGCGACCGGATCCCTGCTGTCGGTGATGCTGGTCAAGGTGCTCAGCGGCGTTTTCGACCCACCGCCGGACGCTGTCGCCATCCCGTGGTTGTATCTGGCCACTGTCATCACGGTGACGACAGGCGCACTGGGCGCGGTCAGTGTCGCAGCGGTCGTGATCGTGAGTAAGGGCTCGACCGTGACCGCCATTCGTGACCTGTGACGGCCGCCGACATCCGCCCGGCGGGCCATCAGCTCTCAGCGGTTGTTCAGCGACCCTCACCGAAGCTGGCCGGATGACCGACCGTGCCTGCACGCCGCGGGCGTGCAGCGTCGCAGCCCTGCTGGCGTCGCTGTTGCTGGGACTTGCGCTGATCGCCCACCACGCCGTCGCAGGCACCGCCCTCGACCACGCCGTGCTGGGCTGGATGGTTCACCATCGCAGTCCCGCGCTGACCTCCTGGGCGATCGCGGTGACCGATGTCGGCAGCCCGGTCGGTATCGGGGTGCTGGCAATCGCGGTATCCGCAGTGTTGTGGTGGCGGCGCGGGTCGCCGTGGCCGGCGGTGGTGGTCCTGGCCACGGTGGCCGCGTCCGCGGCGATCAGCACCGCGACCAAGGTGGTGGTGGGTGCTCACCGTCCCGTGCAGACCCTGCAACTCGTCCTCGAGACCGATCCCTCGTTCCCCTCCGGCCACGTCACCGGCACCCTGGCCCTGCTGGGTGCACTCACCGTCGTCACCGCCCGCCATGTCGGGCCTGCCGCGCGAGCGGCCCTGATCACCGCCACGGTGGTCGGCACCGCGGTTGTCGCATCCACCCGTCTCTACCTCGGGGTGCACTGGCTGAGTGACGTTCTCGGCGGAGTTCTGCTCGGCGCCACCGCGGTGGTGCTCGCCCACATCGCCCTTCGGCTCGTCACTGCGAGCCGAACTCGTCAATCCACCAGCGCCACACCCGCCGATGCCGAACAATCGAGTACCGCTCCCGCCCGGCTCGGCAGATGACGGCGAACAGGCCGAGACGGCAGGAAGCACCACCGAACAGACACCAGAGGGGACGATGTCGTTCACTAGCAGGATGTCGCTCACTGGCCGTCTGGCACGGTGGACGGTGCGGACGCGGTCGACCGCGGCGGCCGCCCTGGTCGTGACCGTTGGTGTCGGCCTGGCGTCCGCCGCGATGTTGCTGGTGCTCTATCACACGTTGCAGCAGTCCACCCAAGCCGCGGGAGCGGCGCGCGCCGCGCAGCTCGTCGAGCAGCTGCGCAACGACGCCCCGGCCGACCTCGATCCCGGCCTGCTCGGCACCGACGGCCAGGTGGGGGTCATCCAACTACTCGACGAAAAGGGTTCTGTGATCCTGGGTTCCGCGGGGGCCCCGGCCACGGCGCTGGTGCCGATCGAGGTACCGCCCACGCAGTCGGTGTCGGTGGGCCGTGTGGAGTTCGCCGAAGATGGCGGCGACTACTGGGTGACCGCACGCGGCGCCGACACCCCCGCCGGACCGGTGACCGTGTTGGTCGGCGCCGACCGCGAACCCGTCGAGACGATCGTGGCGACCGTCGCCCTGTTGCTGGGCATCAGCGGACCGTTGCTCGTCATCCTCGTTGCCTGGGCCACCTACCTGCTGGTGGGGCGCGCGTTGCGACCCGTGGAGCGGATCCGGGCACGGGTGTCCTCCATTTCCACCGCGCAGCTCGACGAACGCGTCCCGGTCCCACCGACCGGTGACGAGATCGCGCACCTCGCGCAGACCATGAACGACATGCTGGCCCGGCTGGAAGCCGGGCACGCCGCTCAGCGTCGATTCGTCAGCGACGCGTCCCACGAACTACGCAGCCCCCTGGCCGCGATCAGCACCGCATTGGACCTCGCCCATAACCGACCCGACATGCTCGACGCCGAGTTGATCGACGAGTCGCTGATACCCGAGACCCACCGCATGCGCAATCTGGTCGAGGACCTGCTGATGCTGGCACGCGCCGACGAGAAGCAGCTGAGCCACCGCGCTGACAACGTCGACCTTGACGACATCCTTGCCGCGGAAAGAACACGTGTGCAAGGCAATTCAGATCTGGTAGTGCAGGCGTCCATCGGTGCCGCCCGTGTCATCGGCGACACTGGACAACTCGCACGGATGGTGCGCAACCTGGTCGACAATGCGGCCCGGCACGCCCGCAGCGTCATCGAGCTGCATTGCGCATCGCACGCAGGGGTGGCCGTGATACGCATCGCCGACGACGGACCCGGCATTCCGTCGGATCAGCGCGAACGGGTATTCGACCGGTTCGTGCGCCTGGACGCCTCGCGCACCCGGGACGCCGGCGGCAGCGGGCTTGGCCTCGCCATCGTCGCCGAGATCGTCGCCGCCCACCACGGCGAGATCAAGATCGGTGACCGCGCTGGCGGGGGTGCCTGCGTCACCGTGACCCTGCCGGCCGACACTGACAGCTACGCGCCCGCCGACCCCAGCCGGTAACCGACCCCGCGCACCGTGTGAATGGTGTGCGCGCCGAAGGGCACGTCGACCTTCTTGCGCAGGTATCCGACGTACACCTCGACGATGTTGTCGTCACCCTCGTAGTTGAGATCCCACACCGATTCCAGGATCTCCTGTTTCGAGACGACCGTGTCTGCATGCCGCATCAAGAACTCGAGCACGCCGTACTCGCGGGGTGTGAGTTCGAGTTCGACTTGTCCACGCATCACCCGATGCCGCGCCGGGTCCAGCTCCAGATCATCCACCCGCAGCACCGGCGGACGTTCCGGGGCACCCCGGCGTACCAACGCGCGCAGGCGCGCGATCAGCACCACGAAGGAGAACGGTTTGATCAAGTAGTCGTCGGCCCCGAGATCGAACGCGTCGGCAAGGTCGTACTCCCCGTCCTTGGCCGAGAGCATCAGCACGGGCGTCCACACTTGAGCCTTGCGAAGACCGCGCACGATGTCATAACCACTCATGCCGGGCAGCATGATGTCGAGGACAAGAACGTCATAACCGCCGCCGGTGGCCGCCTCGAAGCCCTCCAGACCGTCATGGACGACCTCGACCACGAAGCCCTCCGCCACCATGCCGCGGCGGATCAATTCGGCCAGCCGCGGCTCGTCCTCGACGAGCAGAATGCGCACGATTCCTCCACCCCATCATCACCCGGTTCCTCAGTACAACAGATCACGGCCCGACTCCGGTGGAACAAGAATCACCGCTGCCGCCGAGGACTTCTCAGCGTCGCTTCAGCCGCCGCTCCTTAGCGTCGGCGCCCATGACCGAGATCACGAGATCCGAAGCCATCACTTCCACACGGGCGGTGATGAGCAAGGTGCCCGAAGTCACGGTGTGGTTCTGGGTCATCAAGATTCTGTGCACGACAGTCGGTGAGAGTTTTGCCGACTGGATCAACATGACGTTGGGTGTCGGGCTGGTCGCGACGTCGCTCATCTTCACGGTCGTACTCGTCGCCGTCCTGGGCTGGCAGCTGCGCCTCACCCGATACGTGCCATTGCCGTACTGGCTGACCGTCGTGTTGGTGAGCGTTACGGGCACGCTCTACACCGACATCCTCACCGACAACCTGGGTGTCCCCCTGGCATTGAGCACCACCGTCTTCGCCGTCGCGCTGGCCGTCGTGTTCGGCGTGTGGTTCGCCCGCGAGCGGACACTGTCGATCCACAGCATCACCACCAGGGGCAGGGAGTTGTTCTACTGGCTGGCGGTGCTGGTGACCTTCGCGCTCGGAACGGCCTCGGGTGACTGGATTCTCGAACTCACCGGCTGGGGACCCGGCACCTCAGTGCTGCTGCCCGCCGGGCTGATCGCCGGGATCGTGGTCGGCTGGAGACTAGGCGCCAACGCGGTGTTGTCATTCTGGCTGGCATACATCCTGACCCGGCCGCTGGGAGCGAATCTCGGGGACTGGCTGGGAATGCCGCCGGATCAACAGGGCGTTGGGCTCGGCGTCGCGATCACCAGCCTCATCTTCCTGGCAGCCATCCTGGTCATTGTCCTGTACCTGTCGATCACGCGCGCCGACGTCATCGACCACACCGCAGGGGACCGACAACAGAGCAGCCCGACGAATCCACAGCGTGAGCTGGTGATGCTCGGCTACTACGCCGTGCTCGCGGTCGCCGCGACCGTGCTGCTGGGTTGGGCCGCGGGACAGCCTCACACGGCCTCAACAGCCAGCGAAGCCGAGTCCGGGCCGACGGCGGCGGCACTCGCCCCGGGGCAGTCAGCCACCGCCAAGTTCCCCACTGCCGACGTGGCAAGGTTCCGTGCCATCGTCGACGACACCGTGACGAGAGTCCAGGCCGGCGACCAGACCGGCGCGACGACTCGGGTCAAGGACCTCGAAACCGCGTGGGATGACGCCCAGCCGACCCTTCAACCGCTCGACGGCACCGGCTGGTCTGTTCTCGACGGACAGATCGACGATGTTCTCACCGCACTGCGTGCCGACCGGCCCGACCCCGCTACGGAGACCCAGACCCTCACCGCACTGCAGGTCACGCTCGTACCTGGCGGGTGACTCAGGCGTCGTCGAGCAGGTCCGCGGTGACCGCGGACTCCGTGTCGGGAATCCCATCCTGTTTGGCCTTGCGGTCGGCCATCGACAGCAGTCGTCGAATCCGGCCGGCCACAGCGTCTTTCGTCATCGGCGGTTCGGCCAGCCGGCCCAGCTCCTCCAGCGAGGCCTGGCGATGCTCAACGCGCAGCCTGCCTGCGGCAGACAGGTGATCCGGCACGGTGTCGCCAAGGATGTGCAGCGCCCGCTCAACCCGCGCGGCGGCAGCCACCGCCGCACGCGCAGAGCGCCGCAGGTTGGCGTCATCGAAGTTGGCGAGTCGGTTGGCCGTGGCCCGGACCTCGCGCCGCATCCGGCGCTCCTCCCAGGTCAACCGCGTGTCCTGGGCACCCATCCGGGTCAGCAGCGCTCCGATCGCCTCACCGTCGCGCACCACCACTCGGTCGGCTCCGCGCACTTCACGCGCCTTTGCGCCCACACCCAGACGCCGTGCCGCACCGACAAGCGCCAGCGCGGCCTCCGGCCCTGGGCAGCTGATCTCCAGCGCCGACGAACGGCCCGGCTCGGTGAGGGATCCATGCGCCAAAAACGCACCACGCCAGGCGGCTTCGGCGTCACCGACGCTGCCGCCCACCACCTGGGCGGGTAGTCCCCGAACGGGTCGTCCGCGCAGATCCAGTAGACCGGTCTGGCGGGCCAGGGCCTCACCGTCCTGCGCGACGCGCACCACGTAGCGCGTGCTCTTGCGAAGGCCCGAGGCCGACAGCACGTGCACGACGGCGTTGTACCCGTACAGGTCGTGGATGTCCTTGCGCAGCCGGCGGGCGATGATGCCGAGATCGACCTCGGCCTCCACCACCACGCGGCCGGCGACGATGTGCAGTCCCCCGGCGAAGCGCAGCAGTGACGCCACCTCGGCGCGTCGCGCGGTCACCGAAGTGATCACCAGCCGACTCAGTTCGTCCTTGACCTCGGCAGTCATCGCCACGAAATTCTCACCTCTCGTCGACCGGCCAGGCGGCGGGTGTAGGAATCGTTTGCTCCTGCTGTGTGCGGATGGACCCGTTCCCCCGTAGTCTCACCCGCTCCAGAGCCGCTGCCAGTCTCGCAGGGTCATGTAATGGTGTACCAGGTCGGGACACCTCGGCAAATTCGACTGCGGCGTCTAGTATCGCGGCCGTTCGCCTGAGCTGTTCGCGCTCCCGCTCGCTGGGCACGCTCGCGGCGTCGACCACGATGTCGTGCACAGTGAAACCGGGCGCATGCTGGGCCAACACGTGCAGGTGGCGCTCGGCGGAGAAGCCGGCGGTCTCCCCCGGCTCCGACACCAGGTTGAGCACCAGGGCGCGTCGTGCCGTCGTGGCCTGCAATGCGGCGGCGAGCTGCGGCACCAGCACGTGCGGTATGACGCTGGTGAACCACGAACCCGGGCCAAGCACCACGAGGTCGGCTGCCATGATCGCGTCGACCGCCTGCCGGGTTGCCGGCGGATTGCCCGGGTGCAATCGGACGCGTCGCACCTTGCCGACTGTGGTGGCCACGGCGACCTGCCCGCGGATCACCCGGCTCATCCGCGGGTCCGCGTCCAGCCCCGCCACGTCGGCCTCGATCTGCAGTGCGATGGGACACATCGGCAGGACCCGGCCCTTGAGGCCCAAGACACGGCCGAGTTCGTCGAGTGCGGCCACCGGGTCGGCCAATACCTCGTTGAGTCCGGCCAGGATCAGGTTGCCGATCGGGTGGCCCGCCAAAGCGCCGCTGCCGCCGAAGCGGTGTTGCAGGATGGTCGCCCACAGCTGACCGTGCGGGCTGTCGGATGCCAACGCCGCCAGGGCCATTCGCAGATCGCCCGGTGGTATCACGTCGAGTTCGCTGCGTAGCCGCCCTGAGGATCCACCGTCGTCTGCCACCGTGACCACCGCGGTGACGTGCGGGGTGAGGCGCCGCGCCGCAGACAGCGTCGCGTACAGCCCGTGGCCACCCCCGAGGGCAACGATGCGTGAACTCATTCACGCCCCAGATCTCGGTGCAGCACGCGCGCGGTGACGTGGTCGCCACGCTCCAGACGCGCAGCGAGGGCCTCCGCGATGGCCACACTGCGGTGCTTGCCACCAGTGCATCCGATGGCGACCGTCATGTACCGCTTCCCCTCCCGGCGATAGCCGTCGATCACGACCTCCAGCAGCCGATGGTAGGTGTCGAGGAACTCACCCGCTCCCGGTTGACCCAGGACGTAGTCCCGCACGGCCGGGTGCTGCCCGGTGTGCGGCCGCAGGTCGTCGACCCAGTGCGGATTGGGCAGGAAGCGCACGTCCATCACCGTGTCGGCGTCCATCGGCAGGCCGTACTTGTACCCGAACGACTCGACCGTGACGCTGGTGTCCGCGATGGCCTCGCCGCCGAAGGCGCGTTCAACGCTGGCGCGCAGATCATGTACCGACAGTTTCGACGTGTCGATGATCAGGTCCGCCGCCGCGCGTATCGGTTCGAGCATCGTTCGCTCGGCGCTGATGCCCTCGGCCAGCGTATGCGCTCCCTGCAGCGGGTGGCTGCGCCGGTTCTGCTCGTACCGGCGCACCAGCATGTCGTCGGAGGCCTCGAGGAACAGCACCCGCGGGGTGATGCTGCGCGTGGCGAGTTCGTTGCGGACCCAGTCCAAGTCGCCGGTGAAGCCTCGAGACCGAACGTCCATCACCACCGCGAGACGCGTGATCCGCGAGCCTGCCGCCAAGCCCAGCTCGACCATCTGCGCGATGAGTTCGGGCGGGAGGTTGTCGGCCACGTACCAGCCGAGGTCCTCGAGCACCTTCGCGGCGGTTCCGCGGCCTGCGCCGGACAACCCTGTGACGAGGACGACGTCGATGCCACCCTCGGAATGTTCGGCCGCCCCCTGCCCACTGACACCGCTGTCCCGCACGTTTTCGCTCATCTCCTGACCCGTCATTCCGAAACCCCGCCCCGATCATCGCCGATCACGGCCTCGACCGCGTCGGCTTCGGCCAGCACGGCGGGGGCACTGAGGGCTTCGAGCACCGATTTCGCGGTCGCGATGCCGATCCCGGGCACCGCGGTGATCTCCTCGACACTGGCCTCCTTGAGGCGCGCCACCGAACCGAAGTGGGTGACGAGCGCCTTGCGCCGGTGTTCGCCCAGGCCTCGCACCGAGTCCAGTGCGGACGCCGTCATCCGCTTGGATCTCTTGCTTCGGTGGTAGCTGATCGCGAACCGGTGTGCCTCGTCGCGTACCCGCTGCAGAAGGTAGAGACCTTCGCTATTGCGCGGCATCACGACGGGATCCGGTTCGGCGGGCACCCAGACCTCCTCGAGACGCTTCGCCAACCCGATGACCGCGACGTCAGTCACACCAAGTTCCTCGAGTACCGCGGCTGCGGCGTTGACCTGCGGGGCCCCGCCGTCGACCACGAACAGGTTCGGCGGGTAGGCGAACCGTCGCGACCTACCCTCGGCGACCAGCGGCCGCTCGGCGTCGGCGATGTGCCTCGCGAAGCGGCGGCGCGTGACCTCGGCGATGGACGCCACGTCATCGGAGCGGCCGTCTCCCGCCGCCTCGCGGATCGCGTAGTGCCGGTAGTCCGACTTCTTCGGCAACGCGTCCTCGAAGACCACCAGGGAGGCCACAACGTCGGTGCCCTGCACATGGCTGATGTCCACGCACTCGATGCGCAACGGGGCATCGGCCAGGCCGAGGAAGTCCTGGATGCTCTGCAGTGCAGCCGATCTCGCGTTGAAGTCGCCCGCGCGCTTGAGCTTGTGTTGAGCGAGCGCATCCTGGGCGTTGCGCTGCACGGTCTCGGCCAGTGCCCGCTTGTCACCGCGGTACGGCACCCGCAGCGATACTCGCGACCCGCGCAGACCGCTCAACCATGTGCCCAGTTCCTCGGCGTTGTCGGGCAGCACGGGCACGAGGACCTCGCGTGGCACCGGGTTGGTGGCCTCGTCGGCCGCTCCGCCAAGCTCGGCCTGATCACCGTAGAACTGCGTGAGGAACTGTTCGACCAGCTTCTCCGGGCCGGATTCTCCCGGCTCACCGGACTTCTCGACGACCCAGCCACGCTGGCCCCTGACCCGTCCGCCGCGGACGTGGAAGACCTGCACCGCGGCCTCCAGGTCGTCGTCGGCGAAGGCGACCACGTCGGCGTCGGTACCGTCCCCGAACACGACGGTCTGCTTCTCCAGTGCGCGTCGAAGCGCACCGATGTTGTCGCGCAGCCTGGCGGCCCGCTCGAAGTCCAGTTCCTCGGCGGCGGCACTCATCTGCCGCTCCATGTCACGGACCAACCGGTCAGTCTTGCCCGACAGGAAATCGCAGAAGTCGGTGACGATGGCCCGATGCTGCTCGGCGCTGACCCGCCCGACGCACGGCGCCGAGCACTTGTCGATGTAGCCCAGCAGGCAGGGCCTGCCGATCTGGTTGTGCCGCTTGAACACTCCGGCCGAGCAGGTGCGCGCCGGGAACACCCGGGTGAGCAGGTCGAGGGTCTCCCTGATGGCCCAGGCGTGCGAGTAGGGCCCGAAGTAGCGGACGCCCTTGCGGCGCGGCCCGCGGTAGACGAAAAGCCGCGGATACTCCTCGTTGAGGGTGACCGCCAGCACCGGGTAGGTCTTGTCGTCGCGGTACCGGATGTTGAACCGCGGGTCGAATTCCTTGATCCAGTTGTACTCGAGCTGAAGCGCCTCGACCTCGGTGCTGACGACGGTCCACTCGACGCTGCCCGCGGTGGTCACCATCTGCCTGGTGCGGGGGGCGAGGCTGGAGATGTCGGCGAAGTAGGACGTCAACCGGCTGCGCAGGCTCTTGGCCTTGCCGACATAGATCACCCGGCCGTGCGTGTCCCGGAACCGGTAGACGCCCGGTTGGACCGGGATGGACCCGGGCGCGGGCCGGTACGTCGATGGATCAGGCACGGGTTCCAGGTTAGTTCGACGGGGCGACGTCGCCCGAAGGGCTAGTGGTCCGGCCGGCCAGAGCGTCGATGAAACCGCAGTACGCCGCGGCCTTGGCCTCGTAGTTGGCGTACAGGTCGTAGCTCGCGGCACCCGGGGACAGCAGGACGACATCGACCTCGGGCACGGCGGCCGCCGCGCGCACGGCCTCCTCGAGGTCGGCGACGACCCGGGTCTGGCCGGGGTGTTCCCTGGCGAACCCGCGGCCGATCGCGACGCCGTTGGTGGGCGCTTGGATCAGCGTCACCCGGCGCGCACCACTGCACAGGTAGTCATCGACCTGGTCGTAGTCGAGTTGCCGGTCCATGCCGCCGACGATCAGCGCGACGTTGGCCTCTGGCCGCATGGCCCGCAGTGCCGCGACCACGCTCTCGCCCGTGGTCGCCAGGGTGTCGTCGATCCACGAGATGGCGCCAGTGGATCGAACGGTCTGCAGCCGGTGCGGCAAGCCACCGAAGGTGCCCGCCGCGGCGTCGAAATCGGCCTGTGGCACAGGCGCACCCGTCATCTCCGTGATCGCAGCCACGGCCAGCGCGCCGTTTACGGCGTTGTGCGCGAAGCCCATCACCGACCCCGACGCTCCCGAGACCGCGGTCGCGGGGTCGATCAGCCGCAGCGACGGCGGCAGGTCGGTGATGCCGATGCCCGCCAGTCTCGTCACCACCTCTGGGGTGCACACCAGCGAACGCGACCCGAACCGAAAGACGTTGGCCTTCGCCGCGTAGTACGAATCGGTACTTCCGTGCCAGTCCAGGTGGTCCTCGTACAGGTTGGTGATGACCGCCACCGCGGGCGATGCGGTGAGCAGCGCCGCCTGCTGGCTGGACAGTTCGGCGACCACCACCACACCGTCATCAGGTGACAGATCTGACAGCGGGGTGCCGATGTTGCCCGCCACAACGGCCTTGACACCCATCGAGCCGAGGAGGTGACCGATGAACGACGCGGTGGTCGACTTACCCTTGGTACCCGTCACGCCGATCGTCTGCGCACCCCACCGGGACACGAACCAGTCTGCCGCACTGGAGATTCGGACGCCGGACTGCCTGAGTTCGACGAAGAAGGGTTGGTGCCACGGCACCCCGGGGCTGACGAAGACGATGTCGCATTCGCTCAGTCGGCCGAGGTGCTCCGGGCCACGGAACACCGTGAGACCGTCGATGCCGTCAGGCGTCTCGAACGGTCTGCGACCGACGTCGTCGACCGCGTCGATGCGCGCGGCACCGGCAGCAGCGGCGGTGCGCGCCATGGAGATACCCTCGCGGCCGAATCCCCAGATGCCGACGACCCGTCCCGCGAGATCAGGCTGGGGCACGGTCATCCCGACGATTCTGGCCATCCAGGTCATCCAGCTCCTCCAGGCTCACCGCGTACCGCGCGGGCACGTAGTGGACCGCGGTGCCGGTCTGATCGTCTGTGGCGGCGACCGCCACCAGTTCGTCGTGGCGCGCACGCAGCGCCTCGACGATCGGAAGGCCCTGCCATTCCCTGTCATCGAGGACCGCGAGGAGCGCCTCGGCCGCCTCGTAGTACTCACCGACGCACTCGAAGGGCTTGTGCACGCCCAACCCGACGATGTCCTCGATACCCGGCTGATTGTCGCCGACCGCGAACAGGTTCTGGCCAAAGATCCCCTCGAGGCGGGTACGCCCGAGCCTCGGCGCCATGAGCAGGAACACGAAGAGGCACTTCGGACAGTGCCCGCACCACGTCGCGCCGCGGCGTCCCGCGTCGATCGCGAACGGCCGGTTGCAACTGATGAACGCGTCGAAGTACTCGGGACACGCGCGGAACCGGTCGGCGATCTCGGACTCCGAGAGACCGCGCAGCAGTGAGAAGTATCGACCGGGGTTCATACCGTGCTGCGCCAACGTGTTCCGCAGCAGGGTCTCGAAGGTGATGCTCTTGGACCACTGGTGGTTGACGTCGCGACCCATCCACGACACGTTGCCGACGTTGGACGACCGCTCGTTGGAGAAGACCACCGGTCCCAGGCCGCGGGCATCGGCGACGATCAGCCCGATGACGCTGTTGATCGCGGTCACCGGCACGTGGCCGTTGTGCGCGCCCCTCGCGTTGACCTCGATCAGGCCGCGGTCGATCGATCGGGTGACCCGCGTGCTCGTCAGGCCGCTTATCTCGATGCACCGGTCGATGGGGTCGAACTTGTTGACGCTGAACAGCACTGGGTCGAATCCGTGGCGTTTGAGCGCCTCGATGGTCACCACCGAGTCCTTGCCGCCGCCCACGGGCACGAGCGGTGGACGGTTCTCGTCGAAGTCCTCGGGTGCGGCTGCGCCGTCCGGAGCCGCCGTCGGCCCCGTCACCTCGGGGGTCAGGGCGGCGGGCAGTGAGGCACGGTACGCGAACTCGCCGAGACCGCCGGCGATCAGCTCGCGCAGGTAGTCCTTCTCGAAATCGAATGTCGGGAAGGCGATCTCGATGCGCGGCGGCGCTGCGGCCTTGTAGTAGCTCGGCGAGCAGGTCAGGGCCAGTAGACGCAACAGCCGGTCGTCGGGCACGCGCGCCAGGTCCGACCCGAAGTCGACGGTCTCGGTGAAGGTCACATCGGCGGCGGGATCCGTGCCGCGCAGCGCGTAGTGCGCGGCGAATCGTCCGTCGACAAGGTCATAGCCGTCGATGGTGAAGACCCGGTACTGCTCGGGTGCGAAGGGTTCGGTCATGGCTGCCTCGTGAACGGCGGGTTCACCGAAGTGTCCACCGGGTAGTCGGTTCCGTCGATGCCGAGCACCGGGTGCGTCTCGAAGTGCGGTGAGATCCACCACGCGCGCGCAGCGTCGGCGGGACACTCATCCACCCGCTCAACGGCGTCGATCAGCCCGCACGCCAGCATCTGATCGAGGATCGAGACGGGTTCGCGATTGTCGACACCCCGGAGTCCACCGGCGGTCTCGAACACCAGCGCACCGAGGAACGGAATCCCCCGGCGACCCGTTCGGATCGTGACGGTGTCGGCACAGCCCTGGCCGGCGAGCCACCGCTGGACCTGATCGGCCTGGCCCTTGCTGGTGGTGCGGGCCGCCATCCGCCGCCAGTGCGGGTCGCCGGACCGGGCTGTCGGCAGGGGTGCGTCGGTGCCCGCCACACGAACGGCCTCGGGGCGCACCGGTCGGATCACATCGCCGGTCACGACGACGCGGGCCCGATCGTCGACCTCCAGCACCGTGACCGCGGCGGCGGCGACGGCGTGTGGCGCGGCGGCGGACACCGCACCCCGGAAGTCGGCCACCGCGTCGCGAAGGGCTGACCGGTCGGGCATCGGGATACCGAAGAACTCCGCGGGTTCGGCCAGGTAGTGCCAGAGGCTCTCGACGTCGGGCGCGACACCAGTGCGGATGGGCAGGGTGATCGTCGGGTTGCCCCCGGGGCGTGTGATGACTTGCGTCACAGGGAGAAGCGGAGTATCGATTCCCTGTAATCCGTGTGTCGGCGTGGGCACATCGTCCGTGGGCGAAACGTCCAACGTCGGCGACGGCGCTGCCATGCGAAAATCGGTCACTATCAGGGCATTCTATCGCACGCGACGAATGGGCCCGCTACTCACCGACGAGCGCTTGCGCGAGGAGCCATCAGATACCGCATGAGCGCACCGAGGGTAGTCAGGGTGAGCGAATCGCAGTGGCGCGCGTTCGCGATGCTGAGGTTGCGCGCGCTCGAGGACACGCTGGGCGGCGACGATTCCCGGTACCGGCACGAGGTCACGTTCACGGCCGCGCAATGGCGACGCAGGCTGCGCGAGCACGCCCAGTTCGCGCTGCTTGTCGACGAGCGGATGGTGGGGTTGATCGGCGCTCAGCGCGAGACGTTGGATTCGGTGTACCTGTACTCGCTGTGGCTCGAGCCCGCTGTGCGGCACCGCGGTCTGGCACACCACCTGTTGGAGGCGGCGGTGACGTGGGCGCGCGACGAGCGGGTGAACGCCGTCACGCTGCGCGTCAACACCGGCAACGACGCCGCCCGCAGCGTCTATGAGGGCCTCGGGTTCGCCGTGGATCCCGCCGCGGCCCGCAGGCGCGACGGCGAGGTCACGATGCGTCTGGTCGTCAGCTGACGTCGCTGCGATACCGCTGCATGAGTTCGCGGACCCGGTCCATCGAGTCGACGGCGCGTTGCTTGTCCACCGCCTGGATGGCCATGGCGGGTATGTACTCGTCGTCGGGTAGGTCGACCCGGGCCCACCGGGCGCCGTCGGAGAACGACACGTCGACGACGTCGGACCACGGGATCAGGCGGTATGCCAATAGGTTTCGCACCGCGATCCCCGATGGCCCGACCCGAAGCCGCGGCCGCGCGAACAGCAGGACAGCGCAGGCGATGATCACGCCCAGGGTGCCGATGCCCACCTGGTCGGAGGTCTGGAAGATCACCCCGCTGGACCCGACCTTGAGCAGGAAACCGACCGCGATGTGAGCGGCCGCGATGAGAAACGCCGCGCCGTAGGCGAAGTACGGCGTGAGGTGTGGCCGCACCTCCAGATCCCACTCCGCCGATGTGGTCATGAGTTCGCGATATCGCGGAGCGTTAGCGCCGTCGCCAGAGCGGCCGCGGCGGCCTGCGCACCCTTGTCCTCCGCAGACCCCGGCAGGCCGGCGCGGTCGAGGGCCTGCTGTTCGTCGTTGACCGTCAGCACGCCGTTGGCCACCGGGGTGGACTCATCCAGCGACACCCGGGTGAGCCCCTGGGTGACGGCGTCGCACACGTAGTCGAAATGTGGGGTCCCGCCGCGAATCACCACGCCCAATGCCACTACCGCGTCGTACTGCGCAGCCAATGCCTGTGCCACCACCGGAATCTCGATTGCCCCCAGCACGCGCACCACGGTGGGCGACTCGACACCGCAGTCCTTCGCAGTGCGCAGCGCACCGTCGAGCAGCGCGTCGCAGATGCGGTCGTGCCACGTGCTCGCCACGATGGCCAGGCGGACACCCGAGGCGTCAACGACCGGGAAGTCCGGAACGCCCGCGCCGCTCATGACGCGCCGCCTGGCTCGTCGGCGGTTGGCGGAAGCCGATCACCCAGCAGATAGACGGCCTCGTCGTAGCCGTCCATCTTGACCGCCTCTTCGTAGTCATCCAGCCCGGCCAGGTCGTGACCCATCCGGTCGCGCTTGGTCATCAGGTAGCGGATGTTCTCGGAGTTCGCGCGCACGGGCAACGGCACCCGCTCGATGATGTGCAGCCCATAGCCGTCCAGCCCGACCCGCTTGGCCGGGTTGTTGGTGAGCAGGCGCATCGACTTGACGCCGAGGTCGGCCAGGATCTGCGCGCCGATACCGTAGTCGCGCGCGTCGGCGGGCAGGCCAAGCTTGAGATTCGCGTCGACTGTGTCATCGCCGGCGTCCTGCAGCTGGTAGGCCTGCAGCTTGTGCATCAGGCCGATCCCCCGGCCCTCATGCCCCCGCATGTAGAGCACAACGCCGCGGCCCTCGCGCGCGACCATGGCCATCGCGGCGTCAAGCTGGGGCCCGCAGTCGCAGCGGCGGGAACCGAAAACGTCGCCGGTGAGGCACTCGGAGTGCACCCGGACCAACACATCGTGGCCGTCGGCCTCGGTGCCCGAGAGATCGCCGCGGACCAGCGCGACGTGTTCGACATCGTCGTAGATGCTGGTGTAGCCGACGGCACGGAACTCGCCGTACCGGGTGGGGATGCGCGCCTCGGCGATCCGCTCGATGTGACGTTCGTGCTTGCGACGCCACTCGATGAGATCGGCGATGGAGATCAGTGCGAGGTCATGTTCGTCGGCGAAGACGCGCAGCTCGTCGGTCTGGGCCATCGAGCCCTCGTCCTTCTGGCTGACGATCTCGCAGATCGCGCCCGCAGGCTGCAGACCGGCGAGCCGCGCCAGGTCGACGGCGGCCTCGGTGTGTCCGGGCCTGCGCAGCACGCCACCGTCCTTGGCGCGCAGCGGCACGACGTGGCCGGGCTTGGTGAAGTCGCCGGCGACGGCCGTGGGATCGGCAAGCAGACGCATCGTCGTGGCGCGGTCGGACGCCGAGATGCCGGTTCCGACCCCGGCCTTCGCGTCGACCGTGACGGTGTAGGCGGTGCCGTGCTTGTCCTGGTTGATCGCATACATCGGCAGGAGGCCCAGTCGGTCGCAGACATCGCCATCCAGCGGTACGCACAGGTATCCCGAGGTGTAGCGCACCATGAACGCCACCAACTCGGGCGTGGCCTTCTCGGCGGCGAAGATGAGGTCGCCCTCGTTCTCGCGGTCCTCGTCGTCGATGACGACGACGGCCTTACCCGCGGCGATGTCGGCTATCGCCCGCTCGACGGAATCAAGCCTCGTCATCTGTTTGCCACCTACTCCAGGTAGGCGATTTCGGTGCGCGCGACCACGCGTATCGCGGGTCAGCGCTCGAACTCGCCGGGGACCAATCAATCGACTTCAGTATGAACCACGCTGACGCCCGGGTTATTGCCCGCTCCCGACCAGCGGGGCAGGCGGTGCGCAAATGCGTGTAAACCGCCGTGGCGTTCAAGCCGCGAATGAAATGGGTGACGGCAATCTGGGCCTGCTTCCGGGCATGGGCTCAAATTCTGGAACGCCGACGCCTTGGTGCTGCGATTTCGCGTTTCACCAGCGATTCGGAGGGGAATTTCGCTCTGTGGACAACGTTGTCACACGAGGGGAGTCAAGGTGAAGCTCAACAAATTAGCGACATCGATTGGCATCGTCGCGGTCGCGGTCGGCGTCGCTGCCAGCACGCTTGGACCTGCGTCGGCAGCCAGCAACATCAAACCGTTCGGTCAGCCGGAGACACTGATCGGTCCTAACGGTGCCCCGCAGGTCACCTACATCGTTCACGGGCTGAATCCGAGTTCCGCCCCGGTACCGCACAACGGCCAGTTGTATGAAGCAAATGTGACCGTCGAGGGCGGGAATCCGTTCATGCCGTTCTTCAACGCCCGCGCGCAGGACGGGGCGATCTACCCCGTTATCGGCGGCTCGGTGCCCGGCACGATCTTCTTCGACGTCGTCGGCCCTGTGCCGAACAGCGTCGTCTACAACGATGGTGTTCAGGATCTTCTGGTGTGGATTCCCGGACAGCCGCAGGGAGGTACGCGTCCGTAGCGGCTACACAGTGGGCACTGGGTCGGCGTCGCCGCCGTCTTTATGTAAAAGCAGCCGCTCGACGTACTTGGCGATCACGTCCACCTCGAGGTTGACCGGGGTGCCGACAGCGGCGCGGCCCAGGGTCGTCATCTCCAGCGTGGTCGGGATGAGCGATACCTCGAACCAGTCCCCCGATGCGTCGTCCCCGGAATTGTCAACGCCGAGCGCGGACACCGTGAGCGACACACCGTCGACCGTGACCGACCCCTTCTCGACGACGTAGCGAGCCAGTTCCGGGGGCAGTGCGACCCGCACCACCTCCCAGTTCTGCGACGGGGCCCGAGAGATCACGTGGCCGGTGCCGTCGACGTGGCCCTGCACGATGTGTCCGCCGAGCCGGCTGTTGACGGCCGCGGCGCGTTCCAGGTTGACCCGGCTACCCACGTCAACACCGCGCAGACTGGACCGGTTGAGGGTCTCGGCCATCACGTCGGCGGTGAACGCACCGTCGGGCAGCACGTCCACCACGGTGAGACACACGCCGTTCACGGCAATTGAGTCGCCATGCCCGGCGTCCGTGGTGACGAGTGGACCGCGGATGACGAATCGCGCGGCATCCACGAGATCCTCCTTGCCGACGATCTCACCAAGCTCTTCAACGATTCCGGTGAACACCGAACAAGGCTACGACGCCGCCCTTGCCACCGCCCGAGCGCCCGCCGGTCGTCCCGCGCGCCGCCCTCACCAGCGAAACAGCGACACCCCGATGAACCTTTTTCGCGAGAATGTCAAGGTCAGAAACCACGAGTCGACCGATTCCAGCCCACCGGACCCGCGGTCCACCCCGCGACACCCTCTACGATGCAAATCATGCAGACGCGCCCCCGGCTTGCCGTCCTCGTATCAGCCTTCACAGCAATCCTGACCGCCACCGTGCTGGTCGCGGGATGCTCCTCGTCCAGCAAGGAGTCGACCGAACCGCTGCCCGACGCGGCAACGCTGGTGGCGGACGCGACGAAGACCACACTGGCCCAGAAGAGTGTCCACCTGCAGCTGTCGGTCAATGGCGAGATCAAGGCACTGCCCATCGCCTCGCTGACCGGTGATCTGACCCTGACTCCGGCCGTCGCGGCCTCCGGCAAGGCCGACATCATCTTCCTCGGCCAGAAGCTCGAGGGTGTCGAGTTCGTCGTGCTTGACGACACGCTGTGGGGCGCCATCACGCCGGGCAGCTGGCAGGACTTTGGTCCCGCCGTCGACATCTACGACGTGGCGGCGATCCTTAAGCCCGACACCGGGCTGGCCAACATCGTCGCCAACTTCTCCGACCCCAAGGCCGAGGGGCGGGAGAACGTCAATGGCGTGGACACCGTGAAGGTGACCGGAACCGTCAGCGCCGACGCCGTCAACAAGATCGCTCCGCAGATCGGCGCCACCGGCCCCGTGCCCGCCACCGCCTGGATCCAGGAGGAGGGTGACCATCAGCTCATCCAGGCCAAGCTGGAGCCGACACCCGGCAACACCGTCCAGATGACGATGTCCGACTGGGGTAAGCCCGTCACCGTCACCAAGCCCGCGGTGTAAGGACACACCAGATGTCGCAGACCTCAACAGGTTCGGCCAACAGCCGTCGGATCGCAATCAGTGCGGGCGGCCTCGCCGTGCTGCTCGGCGCCCTCGACACCTATGTCGTGATCACGATCATCCGCGACATCATGATCGACATTCAGATCCCGATCAACCAGATCCAGCAGGTCGCGCCGATCATCACCGGCTACCTCGTGGGCTACATCGCGGCGATGCCACTTCTGGGACGTGCGTCAGACAGGTTCGGACGCAAACTACTGCTGCAGGTGAGCCTCGTCGGCTTCGCCGTCGGATCCATCATCACCGCGATGTCGGGCGATCTGACGGTCCTGGTGATCGGCCGCATCGTGCAGGGCATCGCCAGCGGTGCACTGCTGCCCGTCACGCTCGCGCTGGCCGCCGACCTGTGGTCGGAGCGCAAACGCGCTGCCGTGCTCGGCGGTATCGGTGCCGCGCAGGAACTCGGCAGCGTGCTCGGCCCGCTGTACGGCATCGCGGTGGTGTGGGCGCTCAACAGTTGGCGCGACGTCTTCTGGATCAACGTCCCCATGGCCATCATCGCCATGGTGATGATCCACTTCAGCATCCCATCGCGGCAGAAGCGCGAGGGCCCGGCCGAGAAGGTCGACGTCGTCGGCGGACTTCTGCTGGCGCTGGTCCTGGTGCTCGTGGTGTTCGGTCTCTACAACCCCGCCCCGGACGGCGAGCACGTGCTTCCGGAGGGCGGTTGGATACTGCTGTGCGGGGCGGCGGTTGCCACAGTCGCCTTCTTCACGTGGGAGAAGTTCGCCAAGACCAAGCTCATCGACCCGGCGGGCGTGCACTTCCGACCGTTCCTGTGCGCACTCGGTGCCTCGTTCGCCGCAGGCGCCGCACTCATGGTGACGCTCGTCAACGTCGAGCTCTTCGGCCAGGCGGTGCTGGGGCTCGACCAGAACCAGGCCGCCTTCCTGCTGATGCGCTTCCTGGTCGCGCTGCCCATCGGCGCCCTAGTGGGCGGCTGGGTCGCCACCAGGGTCGGTGACCGCATCGTCGCGTTCGTCGGACTACTCATCGCGGCGTACGCGTACTGGCTCATCTCACACTGGCCCGTCGACCTGCTGGCAGCGCGTCACGATCTGGGCATCTTCACGCTGCCCGCGATGGACACCGATCTCGCCCTGGCCGGTATCGGTCTCGGCCTGGTGATCGGCCCACTCACCTCGGCGGCACTGCGCGTGGTTCCGTCGATACAGCACGGCATCGCCTCGTCGGCAGTGGTGGTCGCTCGCATGACGGGAATGCTCGTCGGTGTGGCGGCACTGTCCGCGTGGGGGATCTATCGGTTCAATCAACACCTGGCGGAGCGCCTGGCAGCGCAGCCTGCGCCGTCGGCCGACACACCTGGCGGCCAGTTGGTTGCCGGAGTCACGCGTGTGGCGAAGGCGTCCGTCGAGGCGTACGCACTTCAGTACGGCGAGATCTTCGGCATCACGGCGATCGTGTGCATCGTGGGCGCGCTGTTGGGGCTGTTCATCAGCGGCAGGCATGAGGTCGCCGATGCTCCCGACGCCGATCCCGATCCCGATCCGGCCGAGGTCATCGAGGCCAACCGGTAGACCCGGCCGGCCCTCTCAGCAGCGCTCGATACCGGGCGTCTGCAATCTGAACTCGTGGCGTTTGGGGCCGGGGCCACTCAGCACCGCACGCAGCGGCCGGCAGACCATTTCCTTGATGGTGCTCTGATCGACTGGGCGAATACCGAGCCAGTCCTGCAGGGCAGTCATGTTCCTGTCCTTTGTTCGTGCTTACCTGCGCGCGAACGTCGTTGGTAAGGCGCGATACGCGTGACGGGCTCCAATGGCCCGAACATGTCTTCGATTCTACGGGCGCCCGCCCGCCCAGACCGGCCTCCATCCCGCGCTCGACGTCTCAAACCGGCAACGAGTCACCCAACGGACGCTGAATATGCGTGACGCCAGTCACATTGGCGCGGAGAGGAATTCCAGATCTCACCCAAGCGGCTCAGCCGGGCACCAGGCTGAGACGAAGGTCGGGGCCGATCCGTTCGGTGCCGTCGAAACGCCACCGCTGGGCGTGGGTGATGCTAGGCACTCCGATGTCATCGACGGCGACGATCGGTCCACCCAGCAGGATGGGCGCCACATAGGCCAGGATCCTGTCGATCACGCCGGCCCGCAGAAATCCGCCGGCCAGGGTCGGGCCTCCCTCGAGCAGCACATCGGTGCGGTCCGACAGGGCCCGGATCACCTCGTGCGGGTCGCGGGTGCGGATCACCATCGTCCGCGAGTCATCGTTCAAAACTCTTGCATCCGAGGATATTTCGCGTTCGCCGACGACAACGCGGAGCGGCTGACGTTCGGCCAGGCTGCCGTCGGGTAGTCGCGCCGTCAACGTGGGGTCGTCGAACAGCACGGTGCCGGTGCCGACCACGATCGCATCGACCACCGCTCGCCGCCGGTGCACGTCGGCGCGTGCGGCCTCGCTGGTGATCCACTGGCTGCTGCCATCTGCCGCGGCACTGCGCCCGTCCACGCTCGTCGCGTACTTCCACGTGACGTGGGGGCGGCCGGTGCGCTGCTTGTGCAACCACTCGCGCAGCGGGCCGCCGGTCACATCGTCTGCCAGCACGCCCGACACGGTGTCGACACCGCTGCCGGTCAGCCTCGCGGAACCGCCTGCGGCCAGGGGGTTCGGATCGGCCACGGCGTACACGACGGCCGAGACACCGGCGGTCAGAAGGGCATCCACGCACGGCGGGGTACGACCGTGGTGATTGCACGGCTCCAACGTCACGACGGCGGTGCCGCCCACGGCCCGCTCCCCCGCCCGACGCAACGCGAGTACCTCGGCGTGCGGGCCACCCTGCGGCGCCGTCGCTCCAACGCCTGCGACGTCACCGTCGCGGTCCAGGATTACCGCGCCAACGGGCGGGTTCGGATAGGTGGTGCCCTTGACCTGATCGGACAGGTCGATGGCCAACCGCATGGCGGCCTCGGGCGTGATCACGACAGGTGCGGGGACACCGCGGCAGCCTGCCGCCTCAGCGCCTCCACGGCCGCGGCCGGGTCCGACGCGCTGTAGACCGCCGAGCCCGCGACGAAGCAGTCCACACCGGCTTCCGCAGCGGCCTCGATCGTGTCGGCGTTGATGCCACCGTCGATCTCCACCAAGATCGTCAGTTCGCCGGCGTCGACGAGCCGCCGAACGATGCCCACCTTGGCCAACACCTCCGGGATGAACTTCTGTCCACCGAAACCGGGCTCAACCGACATCACCAGAAGTGTGTCGAAGTCGCGCAGGATCTCCAGGTAGGGGTCGATCGACGTACCCGGCTTGACGGCCAGACCCGCCTTCGCGCCCGCCGCCCGGATGTCGCGGCCCACGGCGCGCGGATCATCGGTCGCCTCGGCGTGAAATGTCACGTTGTAGGCTCCCGCCTCGGCGTACGGCGGTGCCCATCGGGCGGGGTCCTCGATCATCAGATGGCAGTCCATCGGAATGTCGGTGACCCGAAGCAGGCTCTCGACCACCGGCATGCCGAGGGTCAGATTGGGTACGAAGTGGTTGTCCATGACGTCGACGTGTAACCAGTCGGCGCCCTTCACCGCGGCGGTCTCGTCGGCAAGCCGAGCGAAGTCGGCAGCCAGTATCGACGGTGCAATCAGCGGTCGAGCCATGGCCATCAGCCTACTTGCAGGGCCGCGGCGAACATTGCATCCGTCCCGTGCCGGTGGGGCCATAGCTGCACGTGCGGTCCGGCGCCGAGATCGGGCACGGTGTCGAGGCCGGGGTCGAACAGCGGCCGGGTGTCGATCGCCTCAACGCGATGACGGCGCACCGCGTCGGTGACCACCCCGACCGTCTCGGCCAGGTGCGGCGAGCACGTCGCGTACAGCACCACCCCGCCCGGCCGCACCAGCGCGATCGCCGCGGCCAGCAGTTCTCGCTGCAGCTTCGCCAGCGCGGGCACATCGCCGGGCTGTCTGCGCCACCGCGCCTCGGGTCGACGTCGCAGTGCCCCGAGTCCGGTGCACGGCGCATCGACCAGCACGCGGTCGAAGGAGGCGGCGGGCAGCCCGCTCTCGCGGCCGTCGACGCGCAACACCTCGACGTCGAGCCCTCGGACGTTCTGCTCGACCAGATCCGCGCGGTGCGGTGCGGGCTCGATCGCCGTGACCCGGGCACCGGTGTCGGCGGCGATGGCGGCCAGCAGCGACGTCTTGCCGCCAGGACCGGCGCATAGGTCGAGCCAACGACCCCCGTCTCCGTCGACGGGCGCCAGTGTCAACGCCCGCGCGACCAGCTGACTGCCCTCGTCCTGCACCTGCGCAGAGCCGTCGCGTATCGACGCCAGTTGGCCGGGGTCACCACCGGACAGGTAGACCGCGTACGGCGAGTAGCGACCGGGGGTGCCGTCCACCTGCGCGGCCAACTCGGCCGCGGTCAACACCCCCGGCCGTGCGGCCAGGTGCACCTGTGGTCGTTCGTCATCGCTTGCCAGCAGTGCTCCCAGTTCGCCGGCGTCCGCGCCCAGCGCATCGGCGAATGACTGGGCGATCCAGCGCGGATGTGAGTGGGTGAATGCCAGATGCCCCACCGGATCGCTAGTGGCAGACGGCGCGAGTTCGGCAACCCAGGACGCCTCGTCGCGTGCGCCGACGTTGCGCAGCACACCATTGACGAAACCGGCTCGCGCCGAGTCGAATTCGATAGCCGCCTGCTCCACTGTGGTGTCCACGGCGGCATGCGGCTCGACGCGGGTGCGCAGTAGTTGGTAGACGCCGAGTCGCAACAGGTCCAGCAGGATGGGGTCGATCTGGTCGGTGGGCCTGCCGGCCGCGCTGCTGATCACCGCATCGAGCAGGCCCTGGCTGCGGCACGCGCCGTAGGTCAGCTCGGTCGCGAACGCGGCGTCGCGTCCCGTGATCCCGCGCTCCCGCAGCAACGCGGGCAACGCCAGGTTGGCGTACGCGTCGCGCTCCGTCACCGCGCGGAGCACGTCGAACGCCGCCCGCCGGGCCGGGTCAAGGGGTTTCCGGCGTGGTCCACGCCGATTCTGGGGTCGATTCACGATGCCACCGCCGTCTCGTCAAGGCGGGCTCCGCGAGCCCAGTCCGCCGCCGCCATCGCCTTCTTGCCGGGCGGCTGGATGAGGGTCAGGGCTACCGGTGTGGACGCCGTGCCGACCAGCACGCCGTCACGCCCGGCGCGAATAGTGCCGGGGGGCAACGGTTCCGAATCCGTGACGGTCACGGGGCCGAGCTTGACCCGCAGGTCGCCGATCATCGTCCACGCGCCCGGGTTGGGAGTGACCGCGCGGATTCGCCGATCGACGACGTGCGCGGGAAGATCCCACCGCACCCGCGCCTCCTCGACGGTGATCTTCGGGGCCAGCGTCACACCCTCGGATGGCTGCGGCACGGCAGTCAGCGAGCCGTCGGCCACCCCGTCGAGAGTGGTCTCGAGCAGCATGGCGCCCGATATCGACAGCCTCTCCAGCAGATCGCCCGCGGTGTCGGTCGGGCGGATCGTCTCGGTGACGACACCGAACACGGGGCCGGAGTCGAGACTGGGTTCGATCTGGAACGTCGTCGCGCCGGTGACGGCGTCGCCCGCGGCGATCGCCGCCTGCACCGGCGCAGCGCCACGCCATGCGGGCAGTAGCGAGAAGTGCAGGTTGATCCAGCCGAGGCGGGGAACTGCGAGCAGGCCGTCACGCAGCAGGGCGCCGTAGGCCACCACTGCAGCGCAGTCCGGCGCGAGTTCGGCCAGCTCCGCGACGAATTCGTCACCGTTGGGCTTGGCCGGCCTCAGCACCGGGATGCCCTGCTCGAGGGCCAGCGAGGCGACCGGTGACGGCGTCGGCTTGCCGCGCCGGCCCGACGCGGCGTCGGGCCGCGTCAGTACGGCCACCACGTCATGATGCGGCGAGTCGATCAGCCGCTGCAGGGACGGAAGTGCCGGCTCGGGGGTGCCCGCGAAGACAATGCGCACGAAAATAGACCTCAGCCTGGAATCTGGTAGTACTCGCGCTCCGGCACCCTGGCCAGCGGCGCGACGAACATCCACGGAATGGTGCTGACGAGACGGTTGAGCGTGGCGACCGCGTCGTTGTAGTACTGCCTGGCGAACGCCAGCTTGTTCTCGGTGTCTGCGAGGTTGTCCTGAAGGTTGAGGAAGTTGTTCGAGGAGTTCAGCTGCGGATAGCTCTGCCCCAACGCGAGCACCTGCCCCACGGCGGTGTCGAGATCCTTCGCGGCGACGCTGCGCTGCGCGACGGACTTCCCACCCGTGGCCGACGTCAACGCTGCTCGCGCGTTCGTGACGTGGTCGAGGATGCCCTTCTCGTGACCGGCGAAGGTCTCAACTGTGTGCACCAGGCTCGGGATGAGCGAGGCGCGACGGGTCAGTTCCACATCGATACCGGACAGCGCCTCAGACACCCGCACGTCGGCCGTGCGAATCTTGTTGTAGCCCAGCACGAAACCGATCAGGACCAGTACCAAGAGCACCAGTACCAGAACCAACAGATAGGTCACCACGAGCCACCTCCTCCTCCGCCACCGCCACCGCCGCCACCACCACCGCTGGACCCGCCGCCCCCACTCGAGGATGACGATGATGCCTGCGACGCGGTGTAGGCGCCGATCGACGACGATAGCGCCGAGTCGAAGCTGTCGAAGTCAGGCCCACCCGAGTGGTCGGAGAGACTCGAGCTGGTAGTGGACGAGGAACCGTACCAATCGGGCTGCGGGGCAACCGCGCCGGTCGCAGCTTGGTACTTCTTGGCCCACAGTGCCGCGGCGCCCGCGGCGACCGCGAACGGGATGTAGGCGGTGTACAGGTCCTTGCGGGCCGCGAAGTCGAATCGCGTCTCGGCGGAGTCGGTGGACAGCAGTCGGTGGAATCCCCCGGCCTGCGACCACAGTTGGCGTCCCGCCGCAGTGCGACGCATGCCCACGCCGTCAGCCCACGACTTCACCGTGAAGGCGAAGAACACCGCGAACGGCAGGCCCCACAGGGTGGTCGGGAAACCCCACCGGAGGAATCCGAAGACGGCCAGGATCAGTGCCAGCGCGTTGGCCGTGCGCACCAACAGTTCCTTCTTGCGCTTCACGATCAGACCGTCGTCGAGTGCCCACTTCTTCACCGCCGCCGCCATGTCCGACTTCGCCTTGCTGAGCTTCTCGCCGGCCCTCTTTGTCGGCTTGGCCTCGAACTCGGCGCCCGAGCTCATCACCTTCAGCGCGGAGCCGACGGCGATGCTGACGGGATCCACATCCGCCCACGCGCTACGCTGCGCGATCCCACGGATGGCCCACTGGTCGGCGCTTGTCTGCTTGAGGTCGACCAGTTTGCGTTCGGCCAGGTACAGCAACGTCGCGGTAAGGCCGTTTCGCGGCACGCTCTCGGTGCGGATGTACTCGATCTGCACCGGGCCGAGGCCGGCCGGTGGTGCGTACTGCACCGGGAAGCCGGGCTCGGGTTCCACGGTGGTCCGATACCACAGGTAGGCCAGCGCGCCTGCGGCGACCGACAGCGCGAGGAGCCAGACCACGGTGATCACCGACTGACCCAGGATCCGGTCCCATGTCCACGACCACGGCAGGCTCGCGCGCGCGGGTGTCGGCAGGTCGGTGCCGGCGCGCAGCGTGACCGGTGTGCGCGGTGCCAGGTCCGTGGCGGTGACCTCGACGGTGTTTCCGTCGACGGTGAGACCGGCGCAGGCGTCTCCGACGCCGTAACCGACCGAGCACTGCGCACCGGTGACATCGGCGGGCAGGGTGAGGCGAACGTGCGCACGCTCGATCCAGTTGTTCCACGACGGTGCGATGACGTTCCAGTAGAACGTCGACACCGAGTTGGGCTCGCCGACGGAACGCGCGAACTGCCGGTCCTCGCCGGTGCTACCGGGATCGAGCACGCCGGCAATGGTGTAGCGAATCTCGTAGGTGTGCTCGCCGGGGGTCAGCGTGCTGTCGGGGTCGCCGATCTTGGCCACCCGAAAGCGTTCGCCGTCCTCCCACAGCAACTGGTAGCCGGCGGGCTCTCCGTCCATCAGGATCGATGTGATCTCCGGGGTCTGCCGGACATGGGGGCTGTTCTGGTTGGCCACATCCCAGTAGCGAAAGATGCCGTGCCGCCCGATGGGGAACTCACCGGTGATCGTCTCGACCGCGTCGAGAGTGCCGTCCTCGGTGACCGCGAAGTCGGCGTCGAAGTTGGTGATCACCACCGGATCGTTCGCCGGCCCGGCCGCGGATGCGCCGCCGCCGACGAGCGGCCACAGCAGCCCCACCGCGATGAGACCCACCAGAATCAACCAGCCGATTACCCGCCGCATGTCACCCCTCGATCGGCTCGGCCCCACCTGGACCGGATCCGCGTCGTCCCAGGTCGCCTGGGGTTCGCCCTACCCTATGTGCAAGGGATCGATTTGCACACGAACTGGTTGTTGATCGTGGCGTGCGCTCATCACACCCGTCGCCTTGCGCAGTGCCGCGGCCAGAGCCAGACCGCCGTCACGGGGCACCCGCACAAGCATCCGGATGATGGGGTCGTCGGCAGGCGCGGCCCCGGCTGCGGCATTGGCCCGAGCGACACTGGGCTTCGGTTCGCCTGCGGGACGTCGTGCCCCCGGCGGCAGGTCGACCGGCCCCAGGATGTCGGCCCCAGCCGGCACGTCGGCGATGTCGAGCAGCGCGGCCACAGCGGGCCCGCTGCCGTCGAGCGCGGCCATGTGCACCGCGGGCGGCAGCCCGACCTCGGCTCTGGCATCCAACTCCAGCTCGGCGTGCGCGACGGGATCCCACCGGATCAGGGCCTGCACGGTGGGGATCGCGGACTCGGCGACCACCGCGACGATGCCGCCCTCGCCCCTCGGGCGCACCAGGGCGGCCGCGGCCATCCAGCGGCGCAGCGCGTCCTCGGCCGCGCGCAGATCCTGTCTGCCGAGCAGCGACCAGCCGTCGAGCAGCAGCGCCGCGCCGTAGCCCCCCTCGGCGATGGGCTCCGCACCCGGCGTGGCGACCACCAGCGCGGGGGTGCCCGGCACCTGCGCGAGCACCGCGTCACCCCCGGAGGTCACCACGGCGACGCCGGGAAACGCGCGGCCGAGTTCCTCCGCCGTGCGCCGCGCGCCGACGACCACGGCGCGCACCGCGTCGGAACCGCACCGCGCGCAGCGCAACCCGAGTTCCTCGCGACCACACCACCGGCACACCGCGCCGGCGGCGTCGCGTTCGTGCAGCGCCAGCGGCCCGGTGCAGTGTCGGCACCTGGCGATGTTCCGACACCGGCCGCACGCCAACGCCGGCACGTAACCACGGCGCGGCACCTGGACGAGGACCGGCCGCTCGGCGCGCAGCGCCGCCCGGGCGGCGTCCAACGCCATGGACGGCATCCGGGCGGTGCGCGACGCGGCGTCACGCTCCTGCTCGAACGCGCTGTCATCGATGGCGGTGACCCGTGGTGTCCGGCCGCGCACGGTCGGGCGCGTGGCGACGAGGTCATGCGCCCACCTCGTGCGCACCAGCGCCTGGGCCTCCGCGGTGCGGGCGTAGCCGCCGATCAGTGCCCCGCAGCGCAGTTGGTGTGCCCGCAGCATCGCGACCTCCCTGGCGTGCGGGTAGGGCGACCGCGGCTCGGCCAGGTTGTCGTCACCGTCGTCCCAGACCATGACCAGGCCGAGGTCGGCCACCGGCGCGAAGACCGCACTGCGGGTGCCAATGACGAAGCGGGCGTGTCCCCGCAGCACCGCCAGCCACCGGCGGTAGCGCTCCGCGGGTCCCAGACCCGCCGACAGCGCCACCACCGCGGTGGGGTCGACGTGGCGCGCGGCGGCCGCGTACAACGCATCGACGTCACGTTGGTCCGGGACCACGGCCAGCGCCGAACGACCGGAGTTCACCACCACGGCGGCGGCCTCGGCGAGCCGATCGGCCCACTGCTCCCCCGGCAGCGCCTGCCACACCGCGCGTGCGGCGCGACCCTCACCGAGCGCGCCGAGGAACCCCGCGGCACGCCCGTAGACCGACCAGGCGGTGTCATCGACCGCCACCGCGACAGCCGGCGGCGGGGTGACGACCACCTGCTTCTCGACGTTGGCGTGTCGCGGTGGAACCGCAAGACGCAGCACGTCGGGTCGGGTACCCGCGTAGCGCGCGGCGACCGCCTCGGCGAGGCGTCGCACGTCGACGGACAGCACTGGCTCGGGCGACACCACCCGGTCAAGCCAGCCGAGCTTGCCGACATGGTCGGTGTCGGAACGCCTTTCGAGGATGAACGCGTCGACGAGACGTCCATGGAAGCGCACCCGGACGCGGACGCCGGGTTGTGCGTCGTCGGACTGCTCGGTGGTGACGAGGTAGTCGAACTCGCGGTCCAGATGAGGCACCGACAGCATCGGCAGCACGCGCGCGATCGGCTCGTGCTCGGCGGCCTCCCTGGTGGTGCTCACTGAGCCGGTTTAGCAGTACCGACCGACGCCGACGGCTCGCGGCCGAACAGAAATCCCGCGGTGATCAACAGGATCGAGGCGGAGTAGGCCCACCAGATGGCCACCGCGAGCGCCTCCGGGTTGGAGCCGGCGGCCAGGCCGAACTTGCCGATGCCGATCATGCCGTCCGACACCGCGAAGCAGACCGCTCCGAGCGCCGTCCACTTGGTGGGCAGGTCGGCGAGCAGCGCCGCGCACACCATGGCACCCAGCACCGCCATGTAGAGCGTCACCGGCACGGCCATACCCTCGGCGATCAGCCGGGGCCAGAACCAGATCAGCAGGCCGAGCGTGGCGACGACCAGCACCGCACAACCCGCCAGACGCCCCGTACTGCGCCGCACCAGCGGAATGAGCGCGGCAAGGAAGCACAGATGGGCGATCAGGAAGGCGCCGAGCCCGAGCACGAACGACGGCTCCCACCATGGCATCGCGAGCAGGTAGTCCCCCGCCGCGGAGAACAGCAGTGCGGCGATCAACCAACGACGTTCCCGTCGGATCGGGTGACCGAGCGCAGCGACCGCGAGTAGCACCGCCGTCAACGCCTTCACCGCGGGCTGCAGCGCGAACTGACCGGTGAGTTCGGCACCGGACGGCACACGCACCGCGGTGACGATGAGGAAGACGCCGTAGGCCGCGGCGACCACGGCGGCCGCGATCCAGAGTCGGCGGGCCCGGTGCACGCTCGAGGTGGCCGGGCCGTCAATCGTCGTCATCGGACGAACGTACTAAACCGGGTGCGGCAATCCACTTCAGCGATGCGCCGACGCGGCCAGCAGCACCTCGCCCATGACACCGTGGTGATCGGACCCGGGAATCTCCACGCGTTCGAACGACAGCGGAGTACCCCCTCGCGTCAGGATCCGGTCGATCGCCACCACGGCCGAAAACCTCCGGTCCGCCGGATAGGTCGTGACGATTCCGGAACCCGTGTACTCGGCGGCGTCGACCAGCGCCGAACCGTCGCGCTCTCCGGCCGCTAGCAGCGCCCGGAACCGCTCGTGGTCGTAGGTCGCGTTGAAGTCCGCTCCGACAAGCAACGGCCTCGTTTCATTAGCCAGGACCGCGCGCAGCCGATCCAGGTCGGCGGCCCACTGCCGCACCGGGCCCGGGTACGGGGGCGTCGGGTGCAGCGCGTACACGGCGTACGGCACGGCACCGGGAACATCCACAGTGGCACGCAGATTGGCCAACGGCAGACCCGACAACTCCTCGGTCTCCCGCAGCGGGTGCCGCGAGTAGATGCCCTCACCCGAACCGCCGCTTCGCGCGCTCGTGTACGAGTACGGCAGCGACTCCGACACACCCGCCGCCTCCAGTCGGTCGCGCGCCGCCACCGTCAGCTCGGAGACGGTGAGAAGGTCCACGCCGTCCCGGCGCACCCGGTCCACCAGCGCGCCAACGTCGGCACCTCCATAGAGGATGTTGGCCTGTAGCAGCTTCAGCGTCGGCGCGTCCGTGGCTGTCGGCGGGTCCTCGCCGATGTAGAGCGGCAGTTGGGTGCCCGCTCCCAGCACTGCCACCAGCAACGCGCCACCAGCCGCCACCCAGAGGCGGGCCGCGACCAGCATCAGGACCGCCGCCACCGCGAGCAGGACGAAGAGGGGCGTGAACGCTGCGGTCAGCGTGACGATCGTGTTCACGGGCCCGAAGAAGTGCGCCAACACCCCCGCTGCGGCGGCCAACGCAGCGACGACGCCCGCAACGCCCACGCAGACACGGAGCGGATTTCGGGTCGGCGACGGCATCGGGTTCCAGATTATGCGGACACCGGTTGCCGTCCTCGCATGGCGGTGGGGATGTGCGGTCCGGCGCTTGCGTACGGTGAGTTCATGTCTGCCGACGACGCCCTCGCCAGCCCGGAACCCCTCGACGCGATACTGGAGAAGGTTCTCGAAGCCGTCCCGTTCCAGTTGACGACCGAAGGTGGCCCGGACGCCTGCCGCCAGCGGTTCCGCGACGTCCCACGGGTACCGCTTTACCCCGAGGTGCGCACCGAGGACAGGACGATCGACGGTCCGGCAGGTCCGATCCCGATCCGGTTGTACTGGCCACCGGAGCCTGCCGAACCGGCACCCCCTGTGGTGATGTTCTTCCACGGCGGCGGTTGGGTCGTCGGCGATCTGGACACCTACGACAGCGCTGGCAGGCAGCACGCGGTGGGGACCGGGGCATTGGTGGTCTCGGTCGACTACCGACTCGCCCCCGAACACCCGTACCCGGCCGCCGTCGAGGACGTGTGGGCAGCCACCCAGTGGGTCGCCGAGCACGCCGCCGAGCTTGGTGCCGACCCGACCCGCCTTGCGGTGGCCGGTGACTCCGCAGGCGGCAACCTGGCGGCCGTCGTCGCCCTGATGGCACGTGACGCCGGAGCGCCCGCACTGCGGTTCCAGCTGCTGTGGTACCCCGCGACGACGTGGGACACCTCCCTGCCGTCGTTCGCCGAGAATGCGGACGCGCCCATCCTGAGCACCGCATCCGTTGGCGGCTTCTCCCGGTGGTACGCAGGCCACGTCGACCTCAAGACCGCGCCCCCGACCCTGATACCCGCACGCGCTGAGTCGTTCGCGGGCCTGCCACCGGCCTATATCGCCGTCGCGGGCCACGATCCGCTGCGCGATGACGGCGCCCGCTACGGCGAACTGCTGGCCGCGGAGGGCGTGCCGGTGCAGGTGCACAATGCCGCGAGCCTGGTGCACGGCTACATCGGTTACGACGGTGTCGTGCCCGCGGCCACCGAGGCTGTCAAACGTGCCCTCGACGCATTGCGTACCGCGCTAACGTAGGACACATGGCGGATGACCCGACAGCACGGCCCGACATAGACCCCGCGCTCAAGGCGCTGCTGGACGCCATGCCGTTGGAGTTCACCATCGCCGATGGCGTCGAGGTCGCCCGGGAGAAACTGCGCGCGGTGCAACCGCCGCGAGAGATATTGCCCGACATGCGAATCGAAGAACGCACGGTGGGCTACGGCGACCTCGACGACATACCGGTTCGCATCTACTGGCCGCCCATCGACGACCACACGAACCTGCCCGTCGTGGTCTTCTACCACGGCGGCGGCTGGGCGCTCGGCGATCTCGACACCCACGACCACGTCGCCAGGGCGCATGCCATCGGCGCCGAGGCCATCGTGGTGTCTGTCGACTACCGCCTGGCCCCCGAGCACCCATACCCGGCAGGTGTCGACGATGCCTGGGCGGCGCTGCAGTGGGTCGGCGAGAACGCGGCCGAGCTCGGCGGCGACGCGTCGCGCATGGCCGTGGCAGGCGATTCGGCAGGCGGCAACCTGTCTGCCGTCATGGCGCTGCGGGCGCGTGACGCGGGCGGTCCCCCGCTGGTCTTCCAGCTGCTGTGGTACCCCTGCGTGGTCGGCGACACCACGGCCCCGTCGTTCACGGAGAACGCCGACGCCCCAATCCTCAATCCAGACGTGATCTCGGCGTTCCTGACCTGGTACGTGCCGGATCTGGACACCACGCAACCGGGCTCGCTGCCCACCGACTTCGCGCCCGCCAACGCCGAAACGCTCGCAGGCCTGCCGCCCGCGTTCATCAGTACCGCCGAGCATGATCCACTGCGCGATGACGGTGCCCGCTACGCCGAGTTGCTCGTCGCGGCAGGTGTTCCCGTGCAGCTGAGCAACGAGCCAACGATGGTGCACGGTTACATGAGCCTGGCGCTGGCGTCCCCAGTCGCCGCGGAGGCCACCGATCGCGGCCTGGCCGCGCTGAGGGCCGCGCTGCACCCTGCGTAGTCGATCAAAGATCGCCGAACGGCCTGCGATACCCGCGGTACTGGATATTCTCCGAACGGCGTAGGTGGAGCGTGATCGACGGACACGGAGGCAGCTCGTGGCGACATCAGGGTTCGAGCCGGGAGTAGCACCGGATTACCACACCATCATCGTCGGCGCCGGATTCTCGGGTATCGGCACCGCGATCCAGCTGGACCGCGCGGGCCTGCACGACTATCTGATCATCGAGGCCGGCGCCGAGCCCGGTGGCACCTGGTACTGGAACACCTATCCCGGTATCGCCGTGGACATCCCGTCGTTCTCCTACCAGTTCTCCTTTGAGCAGAGCGATGACTGGTCCCGGACCTATGCGCCAGGCCGTGAACTCAAGGCGTACGCCGATCGCTGCGTCGACAAGTACGGACTTAGCCGCAGGATCCGGTTCGACACGCAGGTGGCCGCGGCGGTGTTTGACGATGAGACCGACTGCTGGCGAATCGATCTCGAGACCGGCGAGTCCTTGACGGCACGCTTTCTGGTCAACGCCAGCGGTGTGCTGACCGTGCCGAAGCCGCCCGACATCGCCGGCGTCGAGAGCTTCGCGGGCATCACGATGCACACCGCGCGGTGGGATCACGATCAGGACCTGACCGGCAAACGGGTGGCCATCATCGGCACCGGCGCGTCCGCGGTGCAGATCATCCCGGAGATCGCGCCCAACGTGGAGCGGCTCACCGTCTTCCAGCGCACCCCCATCTGGTGCTTCCCCAAGCTCGACGTGCCGATCCCCGCACCCGCGCGCTGGGCGATGCGGATTCCCGGCGGCAAGATCATCCAGCGGCTGATCAGCCAGGCCTACGTCGAGATCACGTTCCCGATCGCCGGGCAGTACTACGGAGTCCTGCCGCTGGCCGATCGCGCCGAGAAACTGGGCCGGTCATACCTGCGGCGCGAGGTCGCTGACCCCGTCACCCGCGACAAGCTGACGCCGCGCTATGCCGTGGGCTGCAAGCGCCCCGGCTTCCACAACACCTATCTGTCGACGTACAACCGTGACAACGTCGACCTGGTCACCGAGCCCATCGACCGGGTCACCGCATCGGGCGTGACCACCACCGACGGCACCACCCACGACGTCGACGTGCTGATCCTGGCCACAGGGTTCAAGGTGATGGACGTCGACGCGCTGACGTTCGAGGTCACCGGCAGCGGCGGCCGCTCACTCGCCGACTTCTGGGACCAGAACCGGATGCAGGCCTACGAGGGCGTCAGCGTCCCGGGCTTCCCCAACTTCTTCACCGTCATGGGACCCTACGGCTACGTGGGAGGGTCGTACTTCGCGCTCATCGAGTACCAGACGCACCACATCGTGCGGTGTCTGCTCCGTGCCGCCGACGAGCAGGCCACACGCGTCGAGGTGTCGCAGGAGGCCAACGACCGGTACTTCGCGGAGATGATGAGAAAGCGGCACCGGCAGATCTTCTGGCAGGACAGCTGCCAGCTCGCCAACAGCTACTACTTCGACAAGCACGGCGACGTCCCGCTGCGGCCGGCCACCACGATGGAGGCCTACGTGCGGAGTCGGCGGTTCCCGATCCGGGACTACGAGTTCAGCGCCTAGCCCGCCCCCGGACCCGTGACGGGGTGGCCTCCGGTATGCCGGCTCAGTGATTCGGCGATAGTCGGCTGGGTTGAGTGGTAGGAAGATTTTGGGGTTGCAGTACGTGCTCTGGGACGATGCCGAGCCATTCGGCGAAACGCGTTGCGGGTGAATGGTGTTCGGGATGCCCGACCCATGAGGCCCGGAGCCGTCTCTAGATGGCCTAAAAATTGAACACGCTACGAAAGGACTCCTCATGAGTAGTGCCGCGGAGCGGGAGAAGCGACTGGCCTTGATCTCCAGGCTCAAGGCGACGTATCCGGAGGTCCCGGAGTGGCCCGCTCCGGACATGGTTACGCATGAGCATTTCCTCGCGTACATGAAGACGAACCACGATCAGGGTGGCCAGCTGAACGTGCCCGAGACGTTTGCGAACAAAGAAGAAGAGCAGTGGGAGCTAATGACCTACGTGCTCTGTGAGGTTCTCGGCTGGGGCGGCATCTGGGTCTCCGAGGAGCGCAGGCGAATCGCCAACGTTGACGTGGGACTTCCGATCTACCTGGGCCTTCCCTACTACTGCCGCTGGCTGTGGTCGGTGGGCAAGCTGCTGATCGAGAAGAGATACATCACGTGGGGCGAACTCACCGATCGCCTGGCCGAGGTATCCGACCGCTACGAGGGCGGCCTCAACGGGCGCGTTCCCGACGCCCAGCCCAAGTTCGTTGGTGACGGCTCCAATGTCGCGCGCAACCGCAACCACGTCGAGGCGCTCGGCAAGGGCGATCCGGGGATGTATGCCGGCACCGCCGGCGAGGCCCGATTCAAGCGCGGCGACCGGGTCAAAGTACGGGAGCTGCCGGCGCTGTTCTACACCCGCACACCGGAATACGTGCGGGGAGCGGAAGGGGTGATCGCGAACGTCAGCTATGAGAGCCCAGCCCCAGAGGACGAGACGTGGGGTCGCGAGGACGTCCCGGCGGAGTGGTTCTACATCGTCCGGTTCAAACAGGCCGACCTGTGGGACAACTACAGCGGGCCGAGCATGGACACCCTGCAGACCGAGATCCCCGAGCGCTGGTTGCAGGCCGCCGGCTGATCCACCCTGCTGGCACCCAATCATGCGTAGCCCGAAAGGAATACACCGAACTCATGTCTGACCACAATCACGATCACGATCACGATCGCACCGTCAAGCCAATGGTCGATGAGATCACCGACTTCGAGGTTCTCGAGATTGCCCTGCGCGAGCTGTGCATCGAAAAGGGTCTGTTCACCGCAGAGCAGCATCGCGCCTTCACTGAGTACTCCGAGCAGATAGGGCCAACCCCGGGGGCCCGGATGGTCGCCAAATCGTGGCTGGACCCGGAGTACAAGAAGCTGGTGCTCAGCGACGCCCTCGCCGCCAGCAAGGAGGTCGGCGTCGACTGGCTGGAACCGACGGGGTTCGGCACTCCCAGTGACTTCTACGCGTTCAAGGTTCTGGAGAACACCCCCGAGGTGCACAACGTGATCGTCTGCGCTCTGTGCTCGTGCTATCCGCGGCCAATTCTCGGCAACTCCCCAGAGTGGTATCGCACCCCCAACTATCGCCGTCGCATCGTTCGGTGGCCACGGCCGGTGCTCGCCGAGTTCGGCCTGGAACTGCCCAATGACGTCGAAGTCCGGGTCGAGGACTCCAACCAGAAGCACCGCTTCATGGTCATGCCGATGCGTCCGGAGGGCACCGACGGCTGGACTGAGGACCAGCTGACCGAGATCGTCACTCGGGACAGCCTGATCGGAGTCGCTCTGCCCAAGCCCGGCGTCACCACCAACGTCACCACGGTGACTCGCCCGGCCGTTCGTCCGGTCGTCGAGTGATCACCGAGACGACATCATGACTGCACAGAGGAAGCCCCACTCGGCGGAGAGCACCTCTGTCGAGGTGCTCGAGGAGATCGTGGAGCGCAACCAATCCTGGCCGATCATGGCCGAGAAGTACGGCGTCGAGAACCCGTTACCGCCTTGGAAGAGCAGCCTGGACGGACTCTGCGACGCGCTCGATCGCTCCTGCAGCACAGACGATCAGCTCGACTTCACCTTCAAGGAGCGCCGCGATGAGGAGGACGAGCTATCGGCGACCAAGTTCGCCAGCCTGCCCTACCCCGAGAACCAACTGATGGCCCTGGCGCACTCGCTGATGCAGCGCGGCGTCATCGACGAAGCCGAGCTCCGACAACGGCTGGCAAGTATCCGGGCCAGGCTGGAGGCCTAGCGGTGAGCAGACGCTGAATCGCGCCAACAGTCGCAAAAGCCCCTGAAACTCTAGGGTTTCAGGGGCTTAGGCGACTGCTCGGCAGAAGGGGCTAGACGGAGGCCTTCAGCTCGTCGACCTTGTTCAGCTGCTCCCACGGCAGGTCGATGTCCGTGCGACCGAAGTGGCCATAGGCCGCGGTCGGCGCGTAGATCGGACGCAACAGATCGAGGTCGCGGACGATAGCGCCGGGACGCAGGTCGAAGACCGAGGTGATGGCCTTCTCGATCCGGGCCGGATCGACAGTCTCGGTGCCGAAGGTCTCAACGAACAGGCCGACGGGGGCGGCCTTGCCGATGGCGTAGGCCACCTGAACCTCGACGCGCTCGGCCAGGCCGGCCGCGACGACGTTCTTGGCCACCCAGCGCATCGCGTATGCCGCGGAACGGTCCACCTTCGACGGATCCTTGCCGGAGAAGGCGCCGCCACCGTGGCGGGCCCAGCCGCCGTAGGTGTCGACGATGATCTTTCGGCCTGTCAGGCCGGCGTCACCCATCGGCCCGCCGAGCACGAACTTCCCGGTCGGGTTGACCAGCAGCCGAAAGTCGGAGGTGTCCATGGTGTCGTGGTTCAGGTCGGCCAGGACGGTGTTGACGACCTTCTCCCGAATGTCGGGGGTGAGGGTCGTCAGCAGGTCAATTCCGTCGGCGTGCTGTGTGGACAGCACCACGGTGTCCAGACGGACGGGCGTGACGCCGTCGTACTGCACGGTGACCTGCGTCTTGCCGTCCGGGCGCAGGTAGTCCAGCACGCCACTCTTGCGGACCTCGGTCAGCCGGCGGGACAGCCGGTGGGCCAACGCAATTGGCAGCGGCATGAGTTCGGGGGTGTCCCTGATGGCGTAGCCGAACATCAGGCCCTGATCGCCGGCGCCCTGCAGGTCAAGCGGGTCGCCAGTACCCTCGACGCGAGTCTCGTGGGCGGTGTCCACGCCCTGGGCGATATCGGGCGACTGCGCACCGATACCGATGTTGACGCCACAGGTTGCGCCATCGAAGCCCTTCTCGGACGAGTCGTACCCGATCTCGAGGATGCGCTCCCGCACAGTGTTGGTGATATCGGCGAAGGCCTCCTTGGCCGACGTCGTCACCTCGCCGACGACGTGAACCTGGCCGGTGGTGACGAGGGTCTCCACCGCAACGCGGGACTTGGGATCCTGAGCGAGCAGCGCGTCGAGCACCGAGTCGCTGATGGCGTCACAGATCTTGTCGGGGTGGCCTTCGGTGACCGACTCACTGGTAAACAGCCGGGCTTTGCTCACTGTCTAATCCCTTTCCGATACTTAGTTAGGCAAATCATATCTGTGCCTTGTTGCAGCCAAGCGTGCGCAGGTGTGACGCGCAACCCTTAGCCGCGGGATGTTCGGTGCGTCTGGTCACCCGCCGCGATGTTGCAGGAAAGCTCCGATCGCATCCACGATGCGGCTGGCCATCAACGTCTTCGACCCGTGCTCCAGCGCAACCTCGGTGCCGTCGGAGGCCAGCAGCCAGCCGTCGTTGCTGTCCACCTCGAATGCCCGGCCCTCGCCGACCGCGTTGACGACGAGGAGATCACAGGCCTTGCGCTGCAGTTTGGCGCGGGCGTGGAACAGCACGTCACCGTTCGCGTCACCCGTCTCGGCCGCGAAGCCGACGATCGCGTGCATGTTCGGAAGTTGTCCGTCCGAGCGCGCCCGAACCGCCCCCGCGAGAATGTCGTCGGTACGCGTGAGTTCGATGATCGGCGCATCCGAGGCCGTCCCGGGGTCATGGGTCTTCTTGATCTTGCTGGTGGCCACGTGCGTGGGCCGGAAGTCCGCGACCGCGGCGGCCATCACCAGGACGTGTGCGTCGGGTGCATGCTTGGACACCGCGTCCTGCATCTGGCTGGCCGAGCCGATGTGCACGACCTCGACGCCGGCGGGATCCACCAGGCCCGCGGTGTTACCGGCGATCAGGGTGACGTCGGCGCCGCGCTGTGCGGCGACGCGCGCCACGGCATACCCCTGCTTGCCGGAACTGCGATTGCCGATGAACCGGACCGGGTCGATCGTCTCCCTGGTGCCACCGGCACTGACGAGGACCTTCACACCCGACATGTCGTACGGGAGAGCGTCACCACGTTCCAGCAGCAGGTGCGCCAGGGTGGAGATCTCCTCTGCCTCCGGCAGACGACCTGCGCCGCTGTCGGCGCCTGTGAGCCGTCCCGACGCCGGCTCGAGCACCACGACACCCCGGCGACGCAGCGTGGCCACGTTGTCGACGGTGGCGGGGTGAAACCACATCTCGGTATGCATCGCCGGGGCGAACATCACCGGACAGCGCGCCGTCAGCAGCGTGGCGGTCAGCAGATCATCGGCACGTCCGGCGACGGCACGGGCAAGTAGATCCGCCGTGGCCGGTGCGACGACCACAAGGTCGGCGTTCTGCCCGATGCGGACGTGCGGTACCTCGTCGACGTTCTCGAAGACGCCCGTGTGCACGGGGTTGCCGGACAACGCCTCAAAGGTGGCGGCACCGACGAACTTCAGCGCCGACTCAGTGGGGACGACCCGGACGGAGTGACCCGCCTCGGTGAGCTGGCGGACGACCGTGCACGCCTTATAGGCCGCGATACCTCCGGCGACGCCGACGACGATCCGCTTCTGCTCGGTCATGTGCGCTCTTCGCCCAGGAGGCCAGTCACCTGCGCGCGGGACCTAGCCCTCGCCGCCCTCGGAGTGCTCGAGGAGGTCGGCGTGAATCTCACGCATCGCGATCGACAGCGGCTTCTCCTGCAGACCCGGCTCGACCAGCGGTCCGACGTACTCGAGGATGCCGTCGCCGAGCTGGTTGTAGTAATCGTTGATCTGACGTGCACGCTTGGCCGCGTAGATGACCAGGGCGTACTTGCTCGATGCGCGGTCAAGCAGCTCATCGATCGGGGGGTTGGTGATACCCAACGGTGTGTCGTAGGCAATGGTGGCGTCGGAGTCGAGGCTCTCGACAGGGGTGCTCACGAAGAATTCTCCTGGCATTTCATTTGGGGCTGGATGTTTCGGGTGGGGTCCGGGTGTCCGCTGGCGCCCGGATGATCAGTGGCCCACCAGCAAGGATACCAATTCGGCACACGCTGACTCCAATTGAGCGTTGACAACCACCGTGTCGAAGCTGTCCTGGGCGGCCAGCTCGGCTCTTGCGGTGTCGAGTCGACGTGCCATGACCTCGGCGCTCTCGGTGCCGCGGCCGACGAGTCGGCTTTCGAGCGCCTCCCAGCTCGGGGGGGCGAGGAACACGCTCAGTGCCTCCGGCATCGCGGCTTTGACCGCCCGCGCGCCGGCCAGGTCGACCTCGATCAGAACCGGATGCCCGGCCCGAACGGCTTCCCGGACTGGGCCGGCAGGGGTGCCTGATCGATGCAGTCCACCGTGGATCTCAGCCCACTCCAGCAGCTCACCGTCGTCGATCAACCGCTGAAACTGCTCTGGTGTGACAAAGAAGTAGTCGACTCCGTCCACTTCGCCCGGTCTTGGCGACCGGGTCGTGGCGGAGACGCTGAAGTGCAGGTCAGCAATCTGATCGCGGAGACATCGCACCACGCTGGATTTGCCGACGGCAGAGGGACCGGACAGCACGACGACACGCGTCATCGCCGTCCGGCCCCTCGGCCGGCATTCAAACTCTGTGCCTAATCGCTGGTGAAGTCGAACTTCTCCAGGAGGGCCTTTCGCTGGCGATCGCCGAGGCCGCGAAGGCGGCGGGTCGGAGCGATCTCCAGTTCGGTCATGATCTCCTGCGCCTTGACCTTGCCGACCTTGGGAAGGGCCTCCAGAAGTGCGGAGACTTTCATCTTGCCCAAGACCTCATCGGACTCAGCATCCTTGAGGACCTGCTTGAGGTTGGTGCCGCCGCGCTTGAGCCGATCTTTGAGCTCAGCTCGTGCTCGACGTGCGGCAGCAGCCTTCTCCAACGCTGCCGCGCGCTGTTCGTCGGTCAACTGGGGAAGGGCCACGGGTTTCCTCCGTCTCTCGCCGTCATCTTGTTGTGTCTTGACTGGTAGAACCAGCCAGCGTCGACGACCGTACCCACGCTGGCTGACGAAAGCTAACCCCACCCCCGCGTTATCGGGCTGAATCCCCAGCGTGTAGTGCCCGCGAGGGAGACCGCCTCGCGCTCGATCCCGGGGCCCGGCTTCGCGTCGTCCAGCAGGCGGAACTCTGATGTGCCTGCATACGGCGGGTTTTCGCGCAACCGGGCGGCTGCCGAAGTCCACGACCGGGACATTCACAGCCAGCGGCGGGCCCGGTTCGGGGGTGCTGTCGAGAAATTTTCGCTGGTCACCGCGTGTCGGGCGTGTCGTGACGCTTCACCGACCAATCCGCTACACAACGCCTGCCACTCCCGTTACATGCGTCACTCTGGTCACTCGCGGAGATCTCACACGCTGGCCAAAGCCGTTCCACAGCCCCGCTGGATAGCGTGCGCCTGTCGGGTCGATCGGTCTCAGGACACCGTCCCGACCCTCCACGAGGGCCGCAGCTGGCCTGGCGGGTGGTCTCCGCTGTTCCCGGTCGTTCCCGGACCCACGGGGTCCTGACGGGTCCCGACGGGGCCGCCCCGGCAGTCGGCCTGACCCGAACTTGAATGAGGCACGTGCGGCCGGTGATGGCGACATCGCCGGCCGCACGTCATTGCCGACCACCACCGGCTCAGCGACGTCCCGTAGTAGACGCGCGAGGCAACGCGAGGGAAGTTGACCCACTCCACCGCGGAGGGCAAGCACCCTGCTGGCGGCGACGTCATGCCGGCCATCGCACTCACGCTGCCGTTCGCCGTGTCCTTCGTGGCCGCGCGCCTGTCGCAATCTTCTTGATGGTCAATGGATTTCGTTCCGTTATCGCTTCCACAGCCCGCACACATCGCCGCCACAGAGCCGTCCCATCGCACCGCCATAGCGTCGGTGCGATGTGGCCGTCCGGCTGCATCGATGAGATGTGGAGTACGGGAATGACCTCGACAACGACTACACGAACGATAACGAGAACCAGAACGACACGAGCCGTATGCGCGTCGACGATTGCCGCAGGCATCGGACTCGCCGGTCTGTTCGGTCTGGGCCTCACAACAGCGAGCGCCGAGCCGGGGCCCGGCTGCGGTCGGCCGGGCACCCCCGCCTGCGAGCAGCACCGCGATGATCGCGGCGATCGCGGCCCCGCTCAGGCCGAGGGGAACTGGCAGGGCCGCGGCATCGATCAGGCACGCCGGGACCACGAACCGTTCAACTGGAACGGTCAGCAGGTCCATCCGATGCGCGACGGAAACGGCCAGGGGTGGGGCTTCTGGTTCCTCGGTACGTGGATCCCGTTGTAGAGAGGGCGAACACGGTGCGGCGGGTCGCCCGTGGGCGGTCCGCCCACCGTTGCGCTAGGGGCAGAGGTGAGCGACGGCGTCGCGCATCCGCTCCCCCGCGGCCCGGATCGCAGCGACGTCGGGGCCGGCCCGCAGCACGTCGCGCGACACCGCGGGCAAAAGGGTTCCCGGGGCGGCCCCGCCGAGGCCGGCCAGCCCCTCGGGCCGTCCCCCCTGCGCCCCGACGCCGGGCAGCAGAACCGGCCCGCCCAGGTTGGCCAGGTCGGGCACGTCGGACAGTGTTGCTCCGATCACGACACCCACCGATCCCGCACCCGCGCCCCGGTTCTCGGCCGCGACCTGGTCGACGATCGTCTGCGCCACCGTCCGCCCATCGGAGATCGCGCGCTGCACCTGCGCACCCTCCGGATTGGACGTGGCGGCCAGCACGAACACACCGCGGTCATTGGCCACCGCGGTGTCCAGCAGCGGACGCAGCGACTCGAAGCCCAGATAGGGCGACGCCGTCACGGCGTCACTCGCCAGCGGCGATTCACCGGCCCATGCTGCGGCGTAGGCCGCCATGGTCGTGCCGATGTCCCCACGCTTGGCGTCGGCGAGCACCAGAACCCCCGCGGCGCGAAGCGCGGTGATGGTGTCCTCCAACACGGCATACCCCGCCGCGCCATACGTCTCGAAGAACGCGACCTGCGGTTTGACGACGGCGAACCCGGCAAAGGCCTCGACACAGATCTCGGCGAAGGTGCGCAGGCCGGTGGCGTCGGCGCTCAGCCCCCACGCCACCAGAAGTTCGGGGTGCGGATCGATGCCGAGGCACAGTGGCCCACGATCGGCGACCGCCGCGGCCAGTCGCGCCCCGAACCCGCTCACTTCGTTGCGCCGAGTGCGCTGTGCAACTCCTGCAGCGACCGCACGCCGATGTCTCCGCGGATGCCGGCCTCGATACCCTGCACCGCCGCCGATGCACCCTGAACGGTGGTGACGCAGGGAATGTTCATCGTCACCGCCGCGGAACGGATCTCGTAGCCGTCGACGCGAGGCCCCGAGTTGCCGTACGGCGTGTTGATCACCATGTCGACCTCACCGGCTCGGATGGCCTCGACGGCCGACATCGCGGGCCGATCCGGTGTCGCCTCCTCGAAGTGCTTGCGCACCTCGTCGCACGGAATGCCGTTGCGGCGCAGCATCTCCGCGGTGCCCTCGGTGGCCAACACCCGGAACCCCAGGTCGGCCAGCCGCTTGACCGGGAAGACCAGCGAGCGCTTGTCCCGGTTCGCCACCGAGACGAACACCGTGCCGGTGGAGGGTAACGACCCGTACGCCGCGGTCTGACTCTTGGCGAACGCGGTGCCGAAGTCGCGGTCGATGCCCATGACCTCGCCCGTCGACTTCATCTCGGGCCCCAGCAGCGAGTCGACCTGCGACCCGTCGGTCCTGCGGAACCTGTTGAAGGGCAGCACCGCCTCCTTCACCGCGATCGGGGCATTGGACGCGATGCTGGCGCCGTCACCGGTCTTCGCCAGCACACCCTCCTCGCGGAGTTGGGCGATGGTGGCGCCGAGCATGATGCGGGCGCACGCCTTGGCCAGCGGCACGGCGGTGGCCTTCGACACGAACGGCACGGTGCGGCTCGCCCGCGGATTGGCCTCCAGCACGTAGAGCACGTCGTCCTTGAGGGCGTACTGCACGTTGAGCAGGCCGACCACGCCGACGCCGAACGCGATCGCCTCGGTGGCCCGCCGCACGGACTCGATGTCCTGGCGGCCCAGTGTGACCGGCGGCAGCGCGCACGCGGAGTCACCGGAGTGGATGCCCGCCTCCTCGATGTGCTCCATCACGCCGCCGATGTAGACCTCGCTGCCGTCGCACAGTGCGTCGACGTCGATCTCGATGGCGTCCTCGAGGAAGCGGTCGACAAGCACAGGATGCTCGGGCGACAGCTGGGTGGCCCGGGTGATGTAGCCCTCGAGCGTGGCCTCGTCGTAGACGATCTCCATACCGCGCCCACCGAGCACGTAGGAGGGCCGGACCAGCACCGGGTAGCCGATCTCGGCGGCGATCTTGCGGGCCTGATCGAAGCTCGTCGCGGTGCCGAACCGCGGCGCGGGCAGCCCGGCCCGGTTGAGCACCTCGCCGAACGCACCGCGATCCTCGGCCAGGTCGATCGCCTTGGGCAGCGTGCCCACGATCGGCACCCCTGCGTCCTCCAGTCGCTGCGCCAGACCCAGTGGGGTCTGTCCGCCGAGCTGCACGATCACCCCGACGACACCGGGACCGCCTGCGCCGGAGCGCTGTTCGGCGTGGTAGACCTCAAGCACGTCCTCGAAGGTGAGCGGCTCGAAGTACAGCCGGTCGGCGGTGTCGTAGTCGGTCGACACCGTCTCGGGATTGCAGTTGACCATGACGGTCTCAAAACCCGCCTCGCTCAACGTGGTCGCGGCGTGCACGCAGCTGTAGTCGAACTCGATGCCCTGACCGATCCGGTTCGGCCCGGAGCCCAGGATCAGCACCTTGGGCCTCTCGATCTGCGGGGCCACCTCGGTCTCGGCGGCGGGATCGAGTTCGTAGGTGCTGTAGTGGTACGGCGTCTTGGCCTCGAACTCAGCGGCGCAGGTGTCCACCGTCTTGTACACGGGGTGGATGCCGAGCCGCTGGCGCAGCGAACGGACACCCATCTCACCGGCGAGCTCGGCACGCAGCGCGGCGATCTGACGATCGGACAGTCCGCTGTACTTGGCCCTGCGCAGCAGATCCTCGTCGAGGACAGGGGCGTCCCGAAGCTCGGCCCACAGCCCCACCAGACCGTCGATCTGCTCGATGAACCACGGGTCGACGCCGGACGCCTCAGCGACCTGCTCCACGCTGGCGCCCAGCCGCAGCGCCATCTCGATGTCGTAGAGCCTGCCATCGGTGGGCGTGCGCAGACGCAGCAGCAGATCGTCGACCGTGCCCTCGGGGTCGGCGCCGGTCCAGAACCCGGCGCGGTCGGTCTCCAGCGACCGCATCACCTTGCCGAGCGCCTCAATGAAGTTGCGGCCCAGCGACATCGCCTCGCCCACCGACTTCATGGTGGTGGTCAGGGTCGGGTCGGCGCCGGGGAACTTCTCGAACGCGAACCGCGGCGCCTTCACCACGACGTAGTCCAGCGTCGGCTCAAAGCAGGCCGGCGTCTCCTTGGTGATGTCGTTGACGATCTCGTCGAGCGTGTAGCCGATCGCCAGCTTGGCGGCGATCTTTGCGATCGGGAAGCCCGTCGCCTTGGATGCCAACGCGCTCGAGCGCGACACCCGCGGGTTCATCTCGATGACGATCAGTCGACCGTCGGCCGGGTCGATCGCGAACTGGATGTTGCAGCCGCCGGTGTCGACGCCGACCTCACGCAGAATGTCGATGCCCAGGTCGCGCATCTTCTGGTACTCGCGGTCGGTCAGCGTCATGGCGGGCGCGACGGTCACCGAGTCGCCGGTGTGCACGCCCATGGGGTCGAAGTTCTCGATCGAGCAGACCACCACGACGTTGTCACGGTGGTCGCGCATCAGCTCGAGCTCGAACTCCTTCCAGCCGTAGATCGACTCCTCGATGAGCACATTGGCGGTGGGCGATGCGGCCAGGCCCTCGCCTGCCATCCGCTCGACGTCCTCGACGCTGTACGCCATGCCAGAGCCGAGCCCACCCATCGTGAAGGAGGGCCGAACAACGACCGGCAGGCCCAGCTCCGCGACGGTGTCGCGGACCTCGTCCATCGTGAAGCAGACCCGCGACTTGGCGGACTCGCCACCGACCTTGGCAACGATGTCCTTGAACTTCTGTCGGTCCTCGCCGCGCTGGATGGCGTCGAAGTCTGCGCCGATCATCTCGACGCCGTACTTCTCGAGCACGCCGCCCTCGTACAGTGCGACGGCGGTGTTCAGGGCCGTCTGGCCGCCGAGCGTGGCCAGCACCGCGTCAATCCTGTTGCCGCGCTCGGCCTGCTGGGCGATGACCTTCTCGACGAACTCGGCCGTGATGGGCTCGACGTAGGTGTGATCGGCGTACTCCGGGTCGGTCATGATGGTCGCCGGGTTCGAGTTGACGAGGCTGACCTGCAGGCCCTCCGCGCGCAGCACGCGGCAGGCCTGGGTGCCCGAGTAGTCGAACTCGCAGGCCTGTCCGATCACGATCGGTCCCGAACCGATCACCAAGACGTGGTTGAGATCTGGGCGACGTGGCATCTACTTCTCTCCTGCCATGAGGTCGACGAACTGGTCGAACAGATAGTTCGCGTCGTGTGGTCCCGCAGCCGCCTCCGGGTGGTACTGCACCGAGAAGGCCCGGCCGTTGACGAGCTTGATGCCCTCGACGACACCGTCATTGGCGCAGGTGTGGCTGACGACGGCACGGCCGAACGGCGTGTCGAACTCCTCGCCCGCCTCACCCTCCAGCGCGAAACCGTGGTTCTGTGCGGTGACGGCGACCCTGCCGGTGGTGTGGTCCATCACGGGAATGTTGATGCCGCGGTGGCCGAACACCATCTTGTAGGTGGACCGGCCAAGCGCCCGACCGAGGATCTGGTTGCCGAAGCAGATGCCGAACAACGGAATCCCCGCCTCCAGCACCTGCCGCGTGACGCTGACGACGTGGTCGGCGGTCGCCGGGTCACCGGGACCGTTGGACAGGAACACCCCGTCGGGCTTGAGGTCGGCGATCTGGTCAAACGTTGCCGCCGACGGCAGCACGTGGCTGCGGATACCCCGGAGGGCGAAGTTGCGCGGTGTGTTGGTCTTGATGCCGAGGTCCAGCGCGGCGACGGTGAACCGCTGGGCGCCTTCGGGTTCCACCACATAGACGTCGTCGGTGCTGACTTCGCCTGCAAGGTCGGCGCCAAGCATCGACGCCTGGTCTCGCACCCGATCAAGCAGCTCGTCGGTCGGTGCCAGGGCGTCACCGGAGAACACACCGGCCTTCATCGATCCGGCGGTGCGCAGGTGGCGTACCACCGCACGCGTGTCGATACCGGCGATGCCGACGATGCCCTGGCGGATCAGTTCGTCATCCAGCGTGCCGGTGGCACGCCAGTTGGACGCCCGCGGCGACGGGTCGCGCACGGCGTAGCCCGCCACCCAGATCTTGTCTCCGCGACTCTCACTGTCCTCACCGTTCCATCCGGTGTTGCCGATCTGCGGTGCCGTGGCGACCACGATCTGCCTGTGATAGCTCGGATCGGTCAGCGTCTCCTGATAGCCGGACATACCGGTGGAGAACACCGCCTCGCCCAGAGTCTGCCCAATCGCACCGAACGGGGTGCCGGTGAAAACTCTGCCGTCCTCGAGGACCAGTACGGCCACTCCACCTCTGCGCGATGCGCTTCGCTGCCCGCTGGCCGTCACGCTGTCTCCTCCTGAATCCAGTTGGCGAGTTCACGGCGGTCATCGCTGCGAAACCCAGTGTCAATCTCGGTGCCCGACGGCAGCTTCCAGCGAATCGCCAGGATGCCGTCATAGGTGAGTGCCTTGCCTGCGATACCGCGCTCGGTGCGCAGCGCGGTGATCGACTCGTCGGGAATCCAGATGGGGCCGGCTCCGGTGCGCTGCACCATGATGCCCTCCGGGTAGCGGGTGAGCACGGCCTTGCTGCGGAAGCCGAGATCGCCCACCGCGATGCGGTCCTGCCAGCTCGGCGCAATGGTGCTGCCGACGTACAGACCCCGAGTCGCCGGGATGATCGCCGGGCCGACCGTGTCGGGAAGCGGCGGTAACGCACCGATCATCTCGACCTGCCGTTGGGCGCGCCGCAGCCAGCCGCGCATCATCTGCCGGATGAAGAAGGCGATCAGCAGCACCAGCACCGCGGCCATGATCAGCGATATGACGAGCGTCGGGGTGTTCACTGTGCTGAACCCCCGGTCGCTGCCGGACTCTTCCCATCCCGCGCAGTGACCTTGCCGCGCAACACCGTCAGCGTGACCGTGGCGGGCAGCGTCATGGTCTCGTACGGCGTGTTGTCCGAACGGCTGGCCAGGTCGGCGCCGCTGACCGTCCAGGTGGCGTCGGGATCGACGACGGTCAGGTTGGCCGGCTCGCCCACCTCCAGCGGTCGGCCCTGATCAGGTAGCGCCACGATCGCGGCCGGGGCCTCGCTCATCACCCGGGCGACGTCGCGCCACGTCATCAGGCCTGGCGCCACCATCGTCTCGACGATCACTGACAGCGCCGTCTGCAGACCCAGCATGCCGGGCCGAGCCGAGGCGAACTCGCACATCTTCTCGTGTGCGGCGTGTGGCGCATGATCGGTTGCCACACAGTCGATCACGCCGTCAGCGAGGGCCTGCCGCAGCGCCACGGCGTCGCTCGACTCGCGCAGCGGGGGGTTGACCCGGTTGCGTCCGTCATAACTCCCCAGCAGTGTGTCGTCCAGCAGCAGATGGTGCGGCGTCACCTCGGCGGTGATCGAGATGCCCTGTTCCTTGGCCCATCTGATGAGTTCGACGGTGCCCGCCGTCGATGCGTGGCAGATGTGCACGCGGGCTCCGGCGTCGCGGGCCAGTAGCGCGTCGCGCGCCACGATCGACTCCTCGGCGGCCCGCGGCCAGCCCGCGAGACCCAGGCGGGCCGCGTTGGCACCCTCGTGGGCGATGGCGCCGACGGTCAGCCTCGGCTCCTCGGCGTGCTGGGCAATGAGCACCCCGAGGCCCGTGGCGTACTCCAGCGCACGTCGCATCAGCAGCGGGTCGTCCACGCAGATGCCGTCGTCGGAGAACATCCGGACCCGGCCCACACCCGCGGCCATCAGGCCCATCTCGGTGAGCTGCTTGCCCGCCAATCCGACGGTGACGGCTCCGACCGGGTGCACGTCGACGAGGCCGACCTGCTGGCCGCGGTGCCACACGTGGTCGGTGACCACCGGACTGTCGGCGACGGGGTCGGTGTTGGCCATCGCGAAGACGGCGGTGTATCCACCGAGTGCCGCTGCGGCAGAACCGGTCTCGATATCCTCGGCGTACTCGCGGCCGGGTTCGCGCAGATGCGTGTGCAGGTCGACGAAGCCGGGCAGCAGCACCTGGCCGTGCGCGTCGACGACGACGCCGCCGTCGGGCACCGACAGGTCGGGGCCGATCTCCGCGATCTGACCGCCGTCGACGAGCACGTCGACCGCGTCACCCTCGCCGTACAAGCGGACGCCCTGAATCAGGAGCGGCACCGGCGACCCGGGATTGTCAGACGTCATGCACTCACCTCTACCGCTTCACTGCCCGCGCCCACCAACAGATGGAACAGGACCGCCATCCTGACGTGGACACCATTGGACACCTGTTGGAGCACCGCGGACTGCGAGGAGTCGGCGACCGACGATGCGATCTCCATACCGCGCAGCATCGGGCCGGGGTGCAGGACCACTGCCCCCTCGGACAGCGTGGCAAGCCGTTTGTCCGAGAGCCCGTAGAAGACCGAGTACTCCCGTGCCGACGGGAAGAAGCCGCCGTTCATACGCTCGGCCTGTACCCGCAGCATCAGCACGACGTCGGCGGCAGGCAGTTCGGCATCGAGATCGTGCGACACCGTCACGGGCCAGGACGACACCCCGACCGGAAGCAGGGTGGGCGGTGCGACCAGCACCACCTCGGCGCCCAGCGTCGCGAGCAGCAGCACATTGGACCGCGCCACCCGACTGTGCAGCACGTCGCCGACGATGACGACCCGCTTGCCCTCGATCGATCCCAGCCGCTGGCGGATGGTCAGTGCGTCGAGCAGCGCCTGCGTCGGGTGCTCGTGGGTGCCGTCGCCTGCGTTGATCACCGCAGGTCCCCCGCCGTCCGGCTCGGCCGTCCACTCAGCCAACTGCTGGGCCGCACCGGATGCGGGATGGCGGATGATCAGGGCGTCCGCGCCCGCCGCACGCAGCGTGAGTGCCGTGTCGCGCAACGACTCTCCCTTGGCGACAGAGCTGCCCGAGGAACTGACGTTGATCACGTCGGCGCTCATCCACTTGCCCGCGACCTCGAATGACACCCGCGTGCGAGTCGAGTTCTCGTAGAACATCGTGATGATGGTGCGGCCGCGCAGCGTCGGCAGCTTCTTGACCTCGCGGCCCAGCAGCGCCTCGCGGAACCGGTCGGCGTCGTCGAGGATCGCGGTGGCCTCGTCGCGTGTCAGGTCGCCCGCAGCGAGCAGGTGTCTGGTCATCTCGTCGGACCTCCGGTACTCGCGATCCACACCCCGTCTTGGTCGTCCAGCTCAGCCAGCCGCACCATGATGTTGTCGGTGCGGGAGGTGGGGACGTTCTTGCCGACGTAGTCGGCGCGGATCGGCAGCTCGCGGTGCCCGCGGTCCACGAACACCGCAAGTTGCACGGCGCGTGGCCGGCCAACGTCGCGCAGCGCGTCCAGTGCGGCTCGCACGGTGCGCCCGGAGTAGAGCACGTCGTCGACGAGTACGACGATCGAGCCGTCGATGCCACCGTCGGGGATCGTCGTCACGGCCAGCGCTCTTGGCGGCTTGGACATCAGGTCGTCACGGTAGAGGGTCACGTCCAGTGCCCCGGCGGAGACCTCGACACCGGAGAACTCGGTGATGTTGCGCGCCAACCGTGTCGCCAGCGTCACGCCTCTTGTCGGAATGCCCAGCAGGACCACCCGAGGCGCGTCGGCGCCGTCGAGGGCGGTCTTCTCGATGATCTGGTGTGCGATGCGGGAGACGGTCCGGCTCACATCCGACGCGGACAACAATTCCCGGTCGGGACTGGGGGTGACTGAGCCAGACATGGTTGACCCGGACCTCCTTCTCCGCCTCACCGGACGGATCGTTAAAGGATGCCAAACTGCGGCAGACTCTATCACCAGCGCGGGCGCACCCCGGCCGAGGCCACCGCCGCGGGAACGCTGGCTACGCTGAGCCGAATGAAGCTCGACGGGAACCAGGCATCCATCCAAGAGGTGATCGACGCAGGGCTGCTCGCCGGCGCGGTCACGATGGTGTGGCAGGGCGGCAGCGTGCTGCAGGTCAACGAACTCGGCCACCGCGACGTCTCCGCGAAACTGCCGATGCAGCGCGACACGATCTTCCGCATCGCCTCGATGAGCAAGCCCGTCACGGTGGCCGCCGCGATGTCGCTGCTCGAGGAGGGCCGGTTCACGCTGTCGGACCCCGTCACCGAGTGGCTACCCGAACTCGCGGGCATGCGGGTGATGGCAGACCCTGCCGGACCGCTGGAACGGACCGTGCCCGCGCAGCGGCCCATCACGTTCGACGATCTGATGACCCACCGCAGCGGGCTGGCATACGCGTTCTCGGTGGGAGCGCCATTGAGCCGGGCGTACGGGAAACTGATGTTCCGCCAGGACCAGGACCGCTGGCTCACCGAGCTCGCAGCGCTGCCGCTGGCCCACCAGCCCGGCGAGCGCATGACCTACAGCCACGCCACCGACGTCCTCGGCATCGCGCTGTCCCGTATCGAGGGCAAGCCCCTCGGTGACGTCCTGGCCACCCGGATCTTCGAGCCCCTCGGTATGTCCGACACCGGTTTCGCAGTCAGCCACGAGGGCCGTCGACGGGCCGCCACGATGTACAAGATAGAAGCCGATGGCACGCTCCGCGACGATGTCATGGGCCCGGCTCCGGTGACACCGCCGACGTTCTGCGCCGGTGGCGCGGGACTGTGGTCCACCGCCGACGACTACCTGGCCTTCGCACGGATGCTGCTCGCCGGCGGAACACTCGACGGGGTCCGGGTCCTTTCGGAGAGGTCCGTCGACCTGATGCGCACCGACCGGCTCACCACCGAGCAGAAGCGCCACCCCTTCCTGGGGATGCCGTTCTGGCGCGGGCGCGGCTTCGGGCTGAACCTGTCGGTGGTCACGGATCCGGCGCAGTCCCGCCAGTTGTTCGGTCCCGGTGGGCTCGGCACATTCGGTTGGCCCGGCGCGTACGGCACCTGGTGGCAGGCCGACCCCTCGGTCGACCGCGTGATGATCTACCTCGTCCAGAACATGCCCGACCTCAGCCCGGACTCCGCGGCCGCGGCCGTCGCGGGCAACACGTCGCTGCTGAAGCTGCAGTCCGCGCAGCCCAAGTGGGTCAAGCGGACCTACCAGGCGCTCGAGTCCTAGCGACGTGCCATGAGACGGCCGACGGTGTTGGTCAGTGGCACGGGCATCGCCAGGCCGGCCCTGGCGTTCCGGCTGCACCGCAGCGGGTCCCGCGTCACCGTCGTCGAAATGATGCCGGGCATCCGACCCGGGCGGACAGACGGTCGACCTTCGCGGGGCGGGGCGCGAGGTCGTCGAACGCATGGGTCTGCTGGAAGCGATGGTCGGCCGCTCCCTGGATCAGCGCGGCATCGCGCGGGTCAGGGCCGATGGCAGTCGTCGCGCGCACATGCCGGTCGAGGCGTTCGATGGCCCGCACTCGACGGTGCGGCGACTCGTTTTCGGCCCCTACGTCGACAAGTGCCAGGACCTAGCCGTGGGGATCGACGGTTACGCACCTGTGTCGAAGTCAAACACCGTGATCACCGCTGCGGTGATGAAGTGGATTGCAACGCTGGCCGTTTCGGTCGGTGGCCGATCGCAAGTGGTTCACTACCGCCGATTCGATCGCCCTGCCGGACTACAGTCGAGGCTGAGCGGCGGCAGCGAGGCCGCCAAGGTCGACGGCTTCCAAAGCGGCTCGGGCGCTGTCGTCACCGGCGATGACCACCGGGGTCCGCCCACTTGGAGTTACCTGCCATACTGCGTGCGCGGCGGCACGCACAATCGATAGTCCGTCACACTCGACCGGGATGCCGGTTGATGTCACTGTCGCCGTGCCACCGACGACATTGACGCGCCAGTGAGGTTGCTGGCAAACACGCGTCCTAGCAGCGGGGTATGTGAGACCACGTATGTCCGGTGCGACATAGGTGGGTCGGTGTTCGGCTGGCGCGGCGAGCAAGTCGCGTACCGTGCCAACGCCGCTGCATACCAACAAGCTTGGCAATCCGGCAGCATGTGCGCTGGCAATGTCGGTGTCAAGCCGGTCACCTACGACAAGCGGTGAATCGAACGGACCCCGAGCAATCGCGTCGCGTAGGATCGCCGGCTGCGGCTTCCCTGCCACTTCAGGTTCCAATCCGGTCGCTGCGTGTAGCGCCGCCACCAAGGACCCGTTTCCCGGCAACAATCCGCGCTCAGTCGGCAGCGTGTGATCAACATTGGTAGCCACCCACAAAGCTCCGCGGCGAATCGTGAGGGCGGCTTCGGCGAGATCAGTCCACCCAGTGCGCGGTGAGTGGCCCTGCACGACAGCGGCAGCACCCTCGGCCGCGGACCGCACCGCCCGCAAGCCGACGCTGTCCACCTCCGCAGCCAGGGCATCAGTACCGACAATCAGCACGGGCGTACCCACACTCAACCTCGATGCCAGCAGCCTTGCCGCGATCTGCGCGCTGGTCACAACATCATCATCGCCGAGCGAGAAACCCATTTGGCGCATGCGCTCCGCGACTTGGCCCGGGCTCCGCGCAGCGTTATTCGTGACGAACAATGTTCGGACGCCAATTTCGGCCAATGTGGCCACGGCACCCTCGACAGGTTCTGCACCTCGGTAAACGGTTCCGTCGAGGTCCAGCAGTATGCAATCATGTTCGGCAGCGAGGCATCCCACTGCACTTATCATCTCGCCCACCAGGTCTGATGAATGCGCCGACACATCACGGCGGTGATCGGCTCGCATCCATCAAAGGCGCTGCGCACCAGGGCCGCGTCTGTGAAGTCCTGGCCCTCCGTGTATTCATTGGTAATCACCGCTGTCGCTATCCCAGCCGACGCAGCAGCACGTAACCCGACCGACGAGTCCTCCACCGCCAGCGCTTGTTCCGGCGCCAGGCCAAGTTGATTGAGGGTCTTGAGATAGACTTCGGGATCGGGCTTGAGGCGATCGACGTCGTCACCGGTCACCATCGTCTCAACGACCCCGTCTCCAAGCACCTGGCGCACCAGGGGTTCCACCCACGCGCGGCGACCGGTAGTAGCCACTGCGATTCTGAGACCCGCGTCGACAAGGCCGGTCGTGAAGCTCCGTAATCCCGAGCGCGGCTTCACCTCGCCGGCAAGGATACGTTCACGGAACAACGCGGTCTTCGTATCATGGATCTCTGTGGCCAGTCGCTCGACATCTGAGTAACCCCGTTGGCGCAGATCGGTCGCTATCCGGCGGCGCCCCCCGGTGATCTTCAGCAGAGGACCGTACTCGGCGACATTCCAAACGATCTCGATCCCGTGCAACGCAAACGCGTCATTGAACGCCGGGCGGTGACCATCGCGCTCCGTGTCGGCCAGGGTTCCGTCGACATCGAAGATCACGGCGGAAAGAGACGTGCTGACACTCACTATCGTGATCCCTGGAGCAGGTGATACAGCAGAAGCATCTGAGTGATCGCCAGCGGTGTGCTCCTTCTCCCGGCGCCTGTGATTCCAAGCCATTGGGGCACTTCGGCGCCAGGTTCTCCCAGGGCGTTCCAGATCAGATTCTCCGCAGCCTCATTCTCCTCCTCCGAGGTGTAGCCGTGCACGTGCATGCTCTCGACAGGTCTGCCGTCCGTGTCGCGAGTGAGGCGAAGGTGGGCGGTGCGGGTGAGGCTCGGCCGGAGAATCTGGGCGAGGTCCGGTTGGACGATGGTGGGGCGAAGCAATACCTCGGCAGACAACGGGGTGTCGGCGGGATCATCGCGCCCGGATATCCTCGAGAAGCTCACCACGATGTCGGCATGTACTCGTTGCGGCCGGATCACCGAAGCGGATGCGGCCTCAGCGGCCGCGAGTGCCTCCCGTACCTGTTCGGCGGTGTATCCGCGGTCCCCGGTGTCGCGCCGCATCTTCCAAGCGCGCCGGATGCCCTCTGCCGGATCCAGGTAGACGGTGACATCGAAACACGCGCGCGCCAGCTTGCTGTGCAGCGGCAGAACTCCGTGCACGATGACAAAGTCTTTGGGCTCCAACAACTCCGGCCGTGTTCGCAGGCCAATGGCGTGGTCGTACACGGGCTTGAGGACTGGTTGACCGGTTGCCAACAGCTGGAGGTGCTGTTCGAGGATGCCGAGATAGTTGCTATCGGGATGCACCGGCGTCAACGACATGCCGACACGTTCAGTGCGATCGAAGCGCTGGTAGTCATCGGCGGAGAGCGAAAGGCATCGATCAGTCCCGAGTGCTTCCACCAAGCCCGCCGCTAACGTAGCCTTTCCCGCCGCGCTGTCCCCTGCAATCGCAAGCATCACAGGACGATGGCGGTAATCGGCGGCGCGACTCATTCGAAACCGTCTATCGGGCACCCAATCACCTAACTCGGATTGACTGACCGTTCGAGGACCCGTAGTGCGGAATCGGCGACCGCTCGCGGCGTGAGCCCTAGGTGGGCAGCGACCTGCGACCCCGGTCCGCTCTCACCGAACCGATTCAGACCGACGACGACGTCGCGATCACGCGCCAGAGCACGCCACCCGATCGTCACACCGGCCTCTATCCACACCGCCGGGACGTCCGGCAGGACTGTGCGGTCCACCGAGAGTGCTTCGCTGAGCCGCTCCCGCCACATCACCGACACCACAGCTGCCCGTACACCCCGCTCGGCAAGAAGATCGGCCGCGGCCAGCGCTAGCGATACCTCCGAACCACTGGCGCCCAGGAGGACGTCAGGATGGTCCGTCGCCGTACCCACCGTACGAAGTCCATTGCGACGGAGGTCGTTCAGTCCATCGTTGCCCAGGTTGGGCAGGCTTTGCCTGGTCAGGATCAGCGCAGTCGGACCCGCGAGATTCCTGGCGGCGATGTCCCAGGCCAGTGCAGTCTCTCCGGCATCGGCTGGGCGCAGCACGGTTACTCCGGGGATCAGCCGTAACGACTCGATCTGTTCGATCGGCTGGTGTGTCGGCCCATCCTCCCCGACATGCACCGAGTCGTGGGTGAAGACGTATACGACGGGTTGACGCATCAACGCCGACAATCGCAGTGCCGGACGTAGATAGTCAGCGAAAACCAGAAATGTGCTGCCGAACGGGCGTAGGCCGCCATGAACGGCGATGCCGTTCATGGCCGCTGCCATGGCATGCTCGCGAATCCCGAAATGTACTGTGCGACCGGAGTAGTCATCGGGACTCACAGCGCCGCCAGGAATGACGGTGTTGGTGGATGCCGCCAAGTCAGCTGAGCCGCCGACAAGGGCGGGGTACCTCGAGGCCAGGCAATTGAGTGCAGTGCCCGATGCCTGACGCGACGCGGTGGCCTTGTCCGGCAGTGCATCCAGGATGTGGGACAGGATGTCACCATCGGGTGGAGCGGGCACCGTGTCAAGCCGATGGTCGACCGCCGATTGTGGATTCGCTGCTGTCCACTCGGCGTACGCGTGGACCCAGTCGGCGCGTGCGGCTGCGCCCTCAGCGGCTAGTGCAGCCGCGACGGAAGCCAGCTCGTCGGGCACATGGAACTGGGTCGTGGGCCAGCCACAGCGGGCACGCATCGCCGTGATCGTCTCCACACCGAGCGGGCTGCCGTGTGCCCTGGATGTGCCCTCGACTCCAGGAGCGCCGTAACCGATGATTGTCCGCAGCCGGATGAACGTCGGCGCCGAATCGTCGGTGCGCGCGATGGTCAGTGCCCGATCGATCGCGTCGACGTCGTTGCCGTCCTCGACTAAGAGGGTGGTCCACCCGTATGCGGCGAAACGCGCCATCGCGTCGTCTCCGCAGCTGACGTCGGCAGGACCGTCGATGGTCACATTGTTGTCATCGAAGATGACCACGAGCCGGCCGAGCCCGAGCCGCCCGGCCAGGGATGCAGCCTCATGGCTGATGCCCTCCATCAGGTCGCCGTCACCGGCCAGGACCCACGTGCGGTGGTCGACAATCCGATGCTCTTGGTCATTGCAGCGGGCTGCCAGCATACGTTCAGCCAGGGCCATACCGACTGCGTTGGCGAGCCCCTGACCCAGTGGACCGGTCGTCGTCTCGACGCCAGGTGTCTGTCCGAACTCCGGGTGTCCGGGCGTGCGCGAGCCGAGCTGGCGAAACTGTGCGAGTTCAGCGGCCGTCAGTCCGTAGCCAAACACGTTGAGTAGCGCGTAGAGCAATGCCGAGCCGTGTCCGGCAGACAAGACAAAGCGGTCGCGGTCAGGCCACCCCGGGTGTGCCGGGTCATGACGCAGGTGACGCGACCACAACGTCCATGCGGCAGGAGCAGCACCCAGCGGCAGGCCGGGATGGCCGCTGTTGGCCGCCTGCACCGCATCTACGGCCAGAAAGCGAAGCGTGGTGATCGCCAGTTCATCGATCTCCGCGCTCAGTATCTGGCGGGCGGATGACGTCGCGCTATCGGTCGTCATCGTAGCTCCGCCCCCAGCACCGCAGCGCTGCGCAGGGCTCCAACGCGGTCGGACATCGTGCCCGCCCCGTTGAAGATCGATGACCCCGCACAGAACACACTCGCGCCTGCCCGAGCAGCGGCGCCAATGGTTCCAACACCTATTCCACCGTCGACCTCCAGCTCGATGTCGCCTCCGCGACGGTCTATTTCGGTACGCGCCGCGGCGATCTTGGTCTCCATTGACGCGATGTACCGTTGTCCGCCGAATCCTGGATTCACCGTCATCACCAACAGCAGATCAACCAAGTCGAGCACATTCATCACGGCCTGCAACGGTGTGGCGGGATTCAACGCCACACCTGCGCGGGCACCCAAATCAGCTATCGCACACAGTGTCCTGTGCAAGTGCCGAGTTGCCTCAGCGTGCACGATGACGATCTCGCAACCCGCTTGCACCCAGGCTCCCAACATCGGATCTGGATCCTCGACCATCAGGTGTGCTTCGAAGCCCATCGACACGTGTGGCCGACAAGCGGCGATCAGATCGGGGCCGAAGGTCAGATTCGGCACGAACTGACCGTCCATCACATCCCACTGGATGCGGTCGACACCCGCCTTCTCCAAATGCCGCAGCTCTTGACCTAGATCTGAATAGTCCGCGGGCAGAACCGATGCGACGACAGTAGGCGAGCGCCCGTCCATCCAACCTCCTTGAGTCACGATGATGCTAGGAATGCAAGGAGGCGGTGAGTTTCCCCGTTTCGGGGGATTGTGCGGGTTAGATTGGGCCCGACTTTCAAAACTCGCGTGACGCGGCCCACTTGCGCTCCTATCGTATTCCCATGATGACGGCGACGGTCGCGAGTCCGGTGCGGGTTGTTCTGGTCGATGATCACCAGATGGTGATCGAGGGCCTCAAAGCCATGCTGACCGCGTTTCAGAGCAAAGTACGTGTCGTCGGACAGGCCGTCGGTGTCGAGCAGGCCGTCCAGGTTGTGGAGAGCCTTGACCCCGATGTCGTGCTGTGCGATGTGAGGATGCAGGGATCCAGCGGTCTTGACCTGTGTTTGACTCTGCGCCAACGCGATCCACGACGCAGGATCGTAATGTTGTCGGTGTACGACGACGAGCAGTATCTCTTCCAGGCGATGCGAGTGGGTGCGTCGGGGTATCTCCTCAAGAGCATCGGCAGCGAGGATCTGGTGCACCAGCTCGAGTTGGTTAGAAACGGTGAAACGGCAATCGATCCCGGGCTGGCCGCGCGGGCTGTTGACACGGCGGCACGGCTTCAGCGAGATGAGTTCTGGCCCGGTGCGCGGCAGGGCCTGACGCAGCGGGAGAGTGAGATTCTGTCACTCATGGTGAGCGGCTTGTCCAACCGGGCGATCGCGAACAGGTTGGTGATCGGGGATGAGACGGTGAAGAGTCATTTGCGTTCGATGTATCGAAAGCTCGGGGTGGGCGATCGCACTAGCGCGGTGGCCGCCGCGTTGCGCGAAGGCATTTTCCGGTGAGCACCGCCTCTGCCCGGCAGGCGGCTGACCGCGCGGACGGCCAGCGTGCTGTCCGTGACTTCGTAGCGGCCGACCGGGAACTAGCGCTGCTACGCGAGTTGATCGAGGCGACGTCGCGCGGCCCGAGAGTCGAACCTCTCGCAGCCGCTGCGGCTCGCATGATCATCGACTCCATTGGCGCCGATGTCTGTTTCGTGCACGTGCTCGACGATGGCGACCGTTCGTTGACCCTCGCTGGAGCCACTCCCCCATTCGACAGCGAAGTCGGACGGGTCACGCTGCCGCTCGGGTCGGGAATCTCTGGCTGGGTGGCAAGCCACCGGCAGCCGGTGGTGATCACCGATCACAAGGAGTCCGACCCGCGATACCTGCCCGTCTCGGCCTTGTGCAGCGCAGATTTCACGTCGATGGTCTCGGTGCCAATGGAAACCGATCCCGGCGGTTTGGTCGGAGAGTTGTCCGTGCACACAGTGCAGCGGAGACAGTTCACGCCTCGGGACGTCGAGCTACTGCAGGTGATCGGCCGACTCATTGCCGGCGCGCTGCATCCGGCTCGATTGCTTCGACAGCTGGTGGCACGCCAGCGCGCTCACGAGGGCTACGTTGAGCAGGTCATCGAAGCCCAGGAGAATGAGCGCCGCCGCTTAGCCGGTGACATCCATGACGGGATTTCGCAGCGGCTGATCACCCTTGCCTACCGACTCGATGCCGCTGCTCAAGCCGTGCACGGTGACGTGGGCGAGGCGTCCGAACAGCTCGGCGCTGCACGCGAACTCGTGGGACTCACGTTGGAGGAGGCCCGCGCGGCAATCAGCGGCCTGCGGCCGCCGGTGCTCGACGATCTTGGGCTGGCCGGCGGGCTGGCCAGCCTGGCACGTTCGATTCCGCAGATCGACGTCGAGGTGCAGCTGGCGGACAGTCGATTGCCCGAGCATGTCGAGTTGGCGCTGTACCGAATCGCGCAGGAGTGCCTACAGAATGTCGTCAAGCATGCCCAGGCCAGTGTGGCGCGGCTCAGCTTCACTCTGAACGACGACGTCGCGATTCTCGAGATCGTGGACGACGGAGTGGGATTCAACAGCGCCGAGCATCCGCTGGGCAACTCCGAGACTCGAGGTTACGGACTGCTGTCGATGACCGAACGCGCCGAACTGGTGGGTGGTCGGCTCACGATCCGATCTCGCCCGGGCTTGGGTACCGCGATTACCGCAAGGGTCCCGCTGCAACCGCGTCACCTGCGTGCTCCTGGTGCCTGAGTTGGGCCCCTGAGAGCACCCGGCGCAGCAGACATGCTTCATCGGCGCTGAGACGTTCCACGAAGGACGCCAGTACCGAACAGCGGTCATCGGACCTCGGAGCTTGGTCCAGCGCTTCCATCATCAGCGATGCCACCATCTCCTCGAGGGCTGGCACGGGAGCATATCGGTGGGGCCAGGACTCTCGGTACCGCAGGGCAATGCCCTTCTCGCTGAGCCGCCGCAGCACTGTCAGAACAGTGTTGTACGCCAGGTCGCGGCGCATCGACAGCATGGTGTGCACCTGTCGGACCGTCTGCGGTTCCGATGCCTTCCACAGCTCGTCCATCACCCGGCGTTCGAGCTCCCCCAGGAGGCCAGTACTGGGCATTTGCGTGGCCCTCCCCGCGCCTATGGTCAATGCATGCGACCAGGCAGACGATAGGGCCAGCGCCGCGTACCACGCCTCACCCAGGTGGTGGGGTTCAGCGGGTGTTTCGATCAACCTTTCACTTTATGATCGGTGGTCAATTATCAATGGACACATTCAGCGTCACGTGGCAGCATCCAGGGCATGCGACACTCGTTCGGGTTGAGCGGTGGCCAGTTGACGGGCCCGCAGCTGGCGGCCGAATCGCCTGTGCCGGTTGACCTGCTGTCCCCCGATGCCGTCATCGACCTGGCAGCGGAGCGCCGTGATACCGGCGTCGACGAGGTACTGGACAGACTCGACGCCGAACTCGTCGGGCTGACTCCGGTGAAGACACGTATCGCCGAGATTGCCTCGCTGCTTCTTGTCGACCGGATGCGCAGCCGCTACGGCATCACCGCCCCGCAGCCGAGCCTGCACATGTGCTTCACCGGAAACCCCGGCACCGGCAAGACCACCGTTGCCCTACGCATGGCCGACATGCTGCACAAACTGGGCTATCTGCGCCGGGGGCAGTTGGTGAGTGTCACGCGGGATGACCTCGTCGGCGAGTACATCGGCCACACCGCGCCGAAAACCAAGGAGATCATCAAACGCGCGATGGGCGGAGTGTTGTTCATCGACGAGGCCTACTACCTGTACAAGGTGGAGAACGACCGCGACTACGGGTCCGAAGCGATCGAGATCCTCCTTCAAGTCATGGAGAACAATCGCGACGACCTTGTCGTCATCCTGGCCGGGTATGCCGACAAGATGGACCAGTTCTTCTCAGCCAACCCCGGAATGCAGAGCAGGGTGGCCCACCACGTCACCTTCCCCGACTACACCGTCGCCGAACTCGAGCTGATCGCCGAACAGATGACCGAACAACTCGGTTACAAACTATCCGCTGGGGGTCAGGAAGCACTACGGGAGTATCTGATCCGGCGGATCAACCAGCCATGGTTCGCCAATGCTCGCAGCGTCCGCAACGCCATGGAACGGGCACGGTTGCGCCACGCGAGACGGCTCCTGAGCAGCGTCGACCAGCAGGTGGACCTGGCGGCCCTCACCACGATCGAGGGCCCAGACCTGCTTGCGAGCAGGGTTTTCGACGAGGCACACGCCACGGCGGACGCCTCATGACCACCAACGCCCGGCTGCGCGCGCTCGTGGAACTGTCCAACAGCGGATCGGTGCGAGGAGCGGCGGAACGACTCGTGGTGACTGAGTCGGCGATCTCCTCGGCGATCAGCAGCCTCAGCACCGAAGTGGGTGTGCCACTGGTGGACCGACACGGCCGAGGAGTGCGGCTGACCCCGGCCGGCAAGCGCTATGTCGATTACGCGCGAACCATTCTCGGACTCCACGACGAGGCGATCCGAGCAGCGCACGGGGAGGCCGATCCGGAGCACGGTTCGATCCGGCTCGCAGCCGTCACCACCGCCGGCGAGCTACTGATCCCGGCATTGCTCGCTTCCTTCACCTCCCAGTATCCCGGTGTTGACTGCAAACTGCAGGTCGCGTCCCGCACCGCCATCTGGCCGATGCTCGCCCAGCACGAGGCCGACGTGATCGTCGCCGGTCGGCCACCCTCAGATCTTCGTCAGATCCGGTTGCGCGCCGTGAGCCCCAACACCCTGGTGCTGGTCGGGCCTGCCGCATTCAAGCAGGGGTTCGACCCAGCCGAGTCAACCTGGCTTCTCAGGGAATCAGGCTCGGGAACCCGGGCGACTACCACGGCGCTTCTCGAGGAACTCGATATCTCACCGCGGCAGATGGTGCTGGGATCCCACGGCGCGGTTGTTGCCGCCGCGGTGGCGGGCCTCGGCGTCACGCTCGTCTCACGTCAAGCGGTCCTCCGCGAGTTGCGAGCGGGCACGCTGGCCGAACTGCCGCTGCCAGTGGCGCCACTGGACCGACCGTGGCACGTCGTCACACAGTCATCGTCCACCGGGTCAACCGAATTACTCATCGCGCATCTGCTGGCACGTCGCGAATTGGGCTGGAGACCGGCGGGTTAACCCCCTAGCGGCCACCAAGGAGGGGGATGGACGGCGTCGGCCACCGGGCTAGCTCTTATGAGTACCCGAACCAAGGAGGTTGCCATGGCGAACTACAAGGACCCGACAGATCACTTCCGCACCACGCTGCCCCACACCGGCGAGCACTTCATCGACGTCTACAGCTGGCCTGGATACCTGTCCATCATCCTCGGAACGATGTCGCTGGTCGCATGTGTGGCTGCGGCTGCATACCGGCATCACGGGTGGATTCCCACCGCGGGAATCGTCGGCGTACTGGCGATCTCCGGAGGTGTGGCATGGCTCGTCCTGGAACACCGGCGGGTACTGCGCATTGAGAGTCGCTGGAAATCCGAACACCCAGACAAGGGTTTGGCCGCGTAGCGGAACCGCTCACTAAGTCGTGGTGCCGAACCTGCAGACCGTAACTTCAGCAGTATCATTCAGCAATGCGGCCGAATCGCCATGCGCCATCGCAGAGTGGTGAAGTTCTGACTGCCGAGCTTCTACGGGTCGACGCAAACGTCGGCTTCGCGCGCGCGGTCGTCGGGGGCATGGTCGACGGACAGCTCTGGACCTCGGAGTCCGCCGCAGGCGGTGCTCGTCATGCTGTGCATCCTTACGGCATGTCCCTGATTTGGGGCGACGGAGTCGATCGTGCTTTCGACGAACTCATTGCCCATCTGCGAAATGGCCAGTACCGGACTCGCGATGAGTGGCTTCAGGTCGACCCGCGGTGGGCTGCGCTTCCCTGGGAACGGGAGTTCACTACCCCCGACGGGCCGTCCGCACGCGTCAGCGTCCACCGGCGAATCAACTTCGAGTTCGATCCCGATCTCTTTCAAGCGAATCGAGCCCACACCCCCGTACCGGATGGTTGGTCAACCGTACCCGCCGACGCGTCCGACTTCACACGCCCCGGATCCGTCGTGCCTGCTGAGTTCTGGCGCAACGCCGATGACTTCCTCGAACACGGCGGAGGATGGCGAGCTGAGAGTGATGGGTTTCGCGGATGCCTAGCATTCACATCGTTCCGGTTCGATGGTGAGTTGGAACTCGGCATTGAGACTCATCCCGAAGCGCAAGGCAAAGGACTCGCCACCGCCGTCGCCTCTCGCATGATTGAAGGCCTCCTGTCGCAAGGGATCACGCCTGTCTGGTCCTGCAGAGAGAGCAATCATGCCTCCGTTGCGCTCGCAGCCAAGCTCGGATTTCGCCCGGTCAGACGCCTGCCGTACTACGGTCTCGCTCTAGCCGCGTAGGCCGTGTTCTCTGTCGGTGCTGCCCGACACACCGGGCCGGCGGACCTGATCCACCGAAACAGGTTCAGCAGCACGCACTAGTACCGAAGGCTGCGACGCAGCAGCGGCAGGACCGCTTCCATCAGTGCGACAGGGTCGATGGGAGCAGTCACGACCGCGTCGGCTTGCGACCAGTTGGCCAGCCATTGATCCTCCGCTCGGCCGATCACGACCACGATGGGAGGACATTGCAGCAGCTCATCTTTGAGTTGCTTAGTGACACCGAGCCCGCCCGCCGGGGAGGCCTCCGCATCGAGGATCGCCAAATCTATAGCCCCCGTGGCCATTTCGCGCATCGCCGCAGGTTCTGTCGCGACGTCACGGAACCTAGGAGATCCAAGACGTACGTCCGGCAACCTGCCCAACGCCATCTGAATCTGTCGTCGGATTGCGGCGTCATTGCTGAACACGAGGACCTGCAACGGGGTATAGATATCCGTCCGAGGCGAGTTGTGGGGCACACAACGCATGCTAACGACTGACACCGCAACCGTGAATCCCCATAACGGTCCCCCACATTGGGGTAACGGCCACCGGGGCCGACTCGTCATCCTGGATGCACACCAAAGCGGCGAAGAAAGCGAATCAATGAACCTGTACATGCCAATCGCAGTGCTTGCGGCGGTGGCCGCGGCATTCGCGATCGGGTCGGTCGCCATGTCGCATCTAATTGGTCCGTCCCGCTACAACCGCGCCAAGAGCGCTGCCTACGAATGCGGTATCGAAGCGGTGGACCAGTGCGGCGGGTCGTGGCGCTTCCCCATCAAGTACTACCTGACGGCGATGCTGTTCATAGTTCTCGACATTGAGATCGTCTTCCTCTACCCGTGGGCGGTTTCATTCCACAGCCTCGGAGCCTTCGCATTGGCCGAGATGGCGATGTTCACGCTCACGGTCTTTGTGGCCTATGCGTACGTGTGGCGACGGGGAGGCCTGAGTTGGGACTAGAGGAGAAGCTACCCGCCGGGATTCTGCTGTCGACGGTCGAGAGGCTTGCCGGGTACGCGCGCAAAGGATCTCTCTGGCCAGCCACATTTGGTTTGGCTTGCTGCGCTATCGAGATGATGGCCACAGCCTCCCCCCGCGTCGATCTAGCGCGATTCGGCATGGAGCGCTTCTCAGCCACACCGCGCCAGGCGGACTTGATGATCGTCGCCGGCCGCGTGAGCCAGAAGATGGCGCCGGTGCTGCGCCAGGTCTATGACCAGATGGTTGAGCCGAAGTGGGTGCTGGCGATGGGCGTTTGCGCCTCCTCGGGCGGGATGTTCAACAACTACGCCATTGTGCAGGGAGTAGATCATGTTGTGCCCGTGGACATCTACTTGCCTGGATGCCCACCGCGACCCGAGATGCTGCTGCACGCGATTCTCAAGCTGCACGAGAGGATCCAACAAATGCCTCTCGGTGTGAACCGCGAACACGCGGTACGCGAGGCCGAGCGAGCGGCCCTGGCAGCCGTTGGAACCATTAGCCACGAAGGCCCGCTGCGGTGACCAGGGAAGCCGCGCACCGCGGAATGTTCGGTGAATCGGGATCTGGTGATACCTCGGGGTACGGGCGGTTGGTCCGCACCACGGACCGGCCGGTCAGTTCGCCCCGCCCATACGGCGGCTACCTCGACCACGTGATCGACAGCCTGACCGAAGCATTGGGTCCGCAGATGTTCGACACCGCCGTGGAACGCGTGGTTGTTCATCGCGGCGAACTCACCATCAATGTGGTCCGTCAGCATCTGCGTTCGGTGGCCCAGGTGTTGCGGGACCATCCGGATCTGCGTTTCGAGTTCTGCGCCGGAATAAGCGGTGTGCACTACCCGCACGAAACTGGCGGAGAGTTGCACGCCGTGTATCCGCTGATGTCGATCACCCACAATCGACGCGTATGCCTGGACGTGGCTGCCCCGGAGGGTGATCCACACATTCCGTCGCTGTGCGCGATCTATCCGACCTGTGATTGGCATGAGCGCGAAGCCTATGACTTCTTCGGCGTGGTCTTCGACGGGCATCCGGCGCTGACCCGCATCGAGATGCCCGACGACTGGGTGGGTCATCCTCAGCGCAAGGACTACCCGCTGGGGGGTATTCCCGTTGAGTTTCACGGTCTTCGGGTGCTGCCGCCCGATCAGCGTAGGGCGTACAACTGATGAAGTCCGGGATGAGAGCGCACGAGCACAATTCCGCTGTGGTCAATGTCGACGGACAGGACTGGGACGAGGTCCTCGCCGCAGCTGCCGACTCCGCGGCCGACGAGCGCATCGTTGTGAACATGGGGCCACAACACCCGTCCACGCACGGCGTCTTGCGCCTGATCTTGCAGCTGGACGGCGAGATCGTCACCGAGGCCCGTTGCAGTATCGGATATCTGCACACCGGAATCGAGAAGAACCTTGAGTACCGAACCTGGACTCAGGGCGTCACCTTTGTGACCCGGATGGACTACCTGTCGCCGTTCTTCAACGAGACCGTCTACTGCCTGGGCGTCGAGAAGCTCTTGGGTGTCACGGACGACATCCCCGAACGCGCCACCGTGATCCGGGTGCTGCTCATGGAGCTCAACCGCATCTCCAGCCACCTGGTCGCGCTCGCCACCGGCGGAATGGAACTCGGGGCCATGGGTCCCATGTTCTATGGATTTCGAGAGCGCGAGCACATCCTGTCGGTATTCGAGGCAATCACCGGCTTGCGCATGAACCACGGATACATTCGCCCCGGGGGCGTCGCGGTGGACCTGCCGGACGGCGCAGTCCGCCAGATTCAGGAACTCCTCGTGAGTCTGCCCAGGGGATTGAAAGACCTGGAGGACCTGCTCACCGCGAACCACATCTGGAAAGCCCGCACGCAGGGCGTCGGCTATCTGGACCTCGCAGGCTGCCTGGCCTTGGGGGCCACCGGCCCGATTCTGCGGTCCACCGGCCTTTCCCACGATCTACGCAAAGCTCAACCATATTGCGGCTACGAGAATTACGAGTTCGAGGTTGTCACCGATCTGCGCTGTGACTCCTATGGCCGCTACCTCATCCGCGTCGGCGAGATGCACGAATCGCTGAAGATTGTCGAGCAGTGCCTGGACCGGTTGACGCCCGGGCCCGTGATGATCGACGACAGGAAGCTGGCCTGGCCCGGCGACCTCGAGCTCGGGCCCGACGGCTTGGGGACCTCGGATTCGCATGTCGCCAATGTCATGCGTGACTCGATGGAGGGGCTGATCCACCACTTCAAGCTGGTGACCGAGGGCCTTCGAGTGCCCGCTGGCCAGGTGTATGTGGCGATCGAATCCCCCCGCGGTGAACTGGGCGCCCACTTGGTCAGTGACGGCGGAACAAGACCATACCGAGTGCACTACCGCGACCCGTCATTCACCAATCTGCAAGCAGTGGCAGCAATGTGCGAGGGCGGGATGATAGCCGACGTGATCGCCGCCCTCGCCGGTATCGATCCCGTGATGGGTGGAGTCGACAGATGAGCACGTTCCTGCAACTCGGCCTCAGACCGGACGAGACCCAACGGCTCAGCGGGCGCAAGTCCTATCCCCCGGAAGTCTTGGCGCGCCTGGAATCAGATTCCGCGGCGATAGTCGCCCGGTATCCTCAACCGCGGTCGGCACTTCTGCCGTTGCTGCACCTGGTGCAGTCGGAGGACACTTGCTTGACTCCTGCTGGAGTGGTTTTCTGCGCCGAGCAGCTCGGACTGACGAGCGCCGATGTGACGGCCGTTGCCACGTTCTACTCGATGTACCGTCGCTCCCCCACTGGCGATTATCTGGTCGGCGTGTGCACCAACACCCTGTGCGCGGTCATGGGTGGGGATGCGATCCTGACCACGCTGCAGGATCACCTCGGTGTCCACGCGGGGCAGACCACCGACGATGACCACATAACCCTGGAGTACATCGAGTGCAATGCCGCCTGTGACTACGCCCCGGTGGTAATGGTCAACTGGGAGTTCTTCGACAACCAAACACCCAATTCCGCAAGAGAACTCGTCGATGCGCTGCGTCGCGGCCAACAGGTAACGCCCACTCGCGGTGCCCCCCTGTGCACCTTTCGGCAGACTGCCCGCACTCTTGCCGGGGTGGAGTCCAGTGCGGATGTGGATCGATGACGGCGCGCGAGGTCCAACTGACTCCCGTACTGAGCCGGTATTGGGACGACCCGTTGTCGTGGACGCTGTCGACGTACCACGACAACGACGGGTACTCCGCCCTTCGCAAAGCAATGCGCATGGACCCCGATGAGGTCATCGAGACCGTCAAACGCGCCGGACTACGGGGGCGCGGTGGCGCCGGCTTCCCGACCGGCGTCAAATGGTCTTTCATAAAACAGGATTCGGCGTCGTCGAGCTCGAAACCCCACTACCTGGTGGTCAATGCCGACGAATCAGAACCCGGAACGTGCAAGGACGTTCCGCTGATGCTGGCCACCCCGCACTTGCTTATCGAGGGCACGATCATCGCCGCCTACGCGATCCGGGCCCACCGGGCTTTCATCTACGTGCGCGGTGAGGTGGTGCCGGTGATACGTCGCTTGCAGCAAGCGGTGAGGGAGGCATACGAATCCGGCTACCTGGGCACGAACATCCAGGGCTGCGGGTTCGATCTCGAACTGGTGGTGCACGCCGGAGCGGGAGCCTACATCTGCGGTGAGGAGACGGCGTTGTTGGACTCGCTCGAAGGACGGCGCGGCCAACCCCGGTTGCGCCCGCCGTTCCCGGCAGAGGCCGGACTGTACGGATGTCCGACGGTCGTCAACAATGTCGAGTCCCTCGCCTCGGTGCCGCCGATCGTCCTCAACGGCGAGGACTGGTTCCGCACAATGGGGACACAAGAATCCCCCGGCTTCACCCTGTACTCGCTGTCCGGGCACGTCACCAACCCCGGCCAGTATGAGGCACCGCTTGGCATCACGCTGCGGGAGTTGCTTGGCCACGCTGGTGGCATCCGCACCGGCCACACCCTCAAGTTCTGGACGCCAGGTGGATCCTCCACCCCGCTGCTGACCGCCGAGCACCTCGACGCACCACTGGATTACGAGGGCGTGGCCGCGGTGGGCTCGATGTTGGGCACCAAGGCATTGCAGATCTTCGACGAGACCACGTGTGTGGTTCGCGCGGTGCGCCGCTGGACCCAGTTCTACGCCCACGAGTCCTGCGGAAAGTGCACGCCTTGCCGTGAGGGTACGTACTGGCTCGCTCAGATCTACGAGCGCCTGGAGGTCGGCGCGGCGACATCGCAGGATCTGACGGCACTCGCCGATATCGCGGACAGCATCAACGGGAAGTCGTTCTGCGCCTTGGGTGACGGCGCCGCATCTCCCATTGTGTCGTCGCTCCGGCATTTCGAGGACGAGTACCGGGCACACATCGCACTCGGCGGCTGCCCGTTCGATCCCGCCGCCTCCGCCCTGTTTGAGACTCAGAGGCTGGGGGTCTGATGACTGTTATCGAGCCCGTGCACGATGCGCCGGCCCACGCGACCGACATGGTGCGCCTGACGATCGACGGGCGCACACTGTCGGTTCCGAAGGGCACGCTGGTCATTCGTGCTGCCGAGCTCGCGGGGATCCGGATCCCGCGTTTCTGCGACCATCCGCTCTTGGATCCGGTGGGTGCCTGCCGACAGTGCATGGTGGACGTCCAAGGGCAACGCAAACCCCTCGCGTCGTGCACCACGGCGGTCAACTCGGACATGGTGGTGAGCACACAGTTCACCTCCGAGTCTGCCGACAAGGCCCAGCGCGGCGTGATGGAGCTCCTGCTGATCAACCATCCGCTGGACTGCCCGGTATGCGACAAGGGCGGTGAGTGCCCGTTGCAGAACCAGGCGATGTCCGCCGGCCGTACCGAATCGCGTTTCATCGACGTCAAGCGGACCTTCCCCAAACCGATCAACCTCTCAACGGAAGTGCTGCTTGACCGGGAGCGGTGTGTGCAGTGCGCACGGTGCACCAGATTCGCCGACCAGATTGCCGGCGACCAGTTCATCGACCTGATGGAGCGTGGTGCGTCCCAGCAGGTCGGCACCGCCGGCGATGAGCCGTTCGACTCGTACTACTCGGGAAACACCGTGCAGATATGTCCCGTGGGCGCACTGACAGCGACCGCATACCGATTCCGGGCACGGCCGTTCGACCTGCAGTCCACCCCCAGCGTGTGCGAGCACTGCGCATCCGGTTGCGCACAACGCACTGACCACCGCCGGGGAAAGGTGTTGCGCCGGCTGGCCGCGGATGACCCGCAGGTCAACGACGAGTGGAACTGCGACAAGGGACGGTGGGCATTCAGGTACGCGACGCAACTGGACAGAATCCGCGAGCCACTGGTACGTGATGCCAGTGGCAAGCTGGTCACGGCGTCGTGGTCCCATGCCCTGGCCGCGGCAGCAGACGGATTGCGCTCAGCGAGGCGCAGTACCGGCCTGCTCGTTGGCGGCAGGGTCACCATGGAGGACGCCTTCGCGTACGCCAAGTTCGCACGACTCGTATTGGGTACCAACGATATCGACTTCCGTGCTCGAGCACATTCCGCCGAGGAGTCCTGGTTCCTGTCCACCCACATCGCCGGGCGGCCGATGATGGTGACGTACGCCGATCTGTCCGTCGCACCGGTGGTGCTGCTCGCCGGTCTGGAACCCGAGGACGAATCGCCAATCCTCTTCCTCCGGCTGCGCAGGGCCGTGCGAACAAGCGACCTGCCGATCTATTCGATCGCGCCGTTCGCCACCCGGGGATTGGTGAAATTGGGTGGCCAACTGCTGCCGACTATGCCCGGCCGTGAAGCCGACGTCCTCGACAACCTGCACCACGGAGACATCGCTGACCTACTGCGGCGGCCGGGTGCGGCGATCGTGGTCGGCGAGAGGCTGGCGGCCAGCCCAGGAGCGATGTCTGCGGCAGCGCGTCTGGCCGACAGTACCGGCGCGCAGCTGGCTTGGGTACCGCGGCGGGCCGGTGAGCGCGGCGCGCTGGAGGCCGGGGCATTTCCCACCCTGCTACCGGGTGGCCGTCCCGCCAGCCAACCCGGCAGAGACACCGCGACCATGCTCGCGGATGCGGCGGTCGGCCACCTGACTGCATTGGTGATCGGCGGCGTGGAGCTCTCGGACCTGCCCGACCCCGCGGCCGCCCTGCGCGCATTGGAGGCGACCCCCTTCGTGGTCAGTCTAGAGCTGCGCGAGAGCGCCGTGACACAGCGCGCGGATGTGGTTCTGCCAGTGGCAGCAGTCCAGGAGAAGTCGGGTACCTTCATGAATTGGGAAGGGCGTCAACGCTTCTTCAGCGTTGCGATTCGCGATACCGGAGCGCTGTCGGACCTGCGGGTGCTCGATGCCCTCGCCACTGAGATCGGTGTTCGGCTCAATCTGCCCGATGACGCAGCGGCACGCGACGAACTCCAACGGCTCGGTACGCAGCCGACAACACGATCGTTGAGTCTGTCCGTGTCTGAGTCAGTCGCGCCCAGACCCACTGCTGGGCAGGCGGTCCTATCAACATGGCGGCTATTGCTGGATGCGGGTCGGCTACAGGACGGCGAGCCCCATCTGGCTGGCACAGCGCGCCCGCCGGTAGCGCGGCTCTCGGGGACCACGGCAGCTGAGATCGGCGTTACAGAAGGAGACTCAGTGTCCGTGACGACCGAAACGGGCACGATCACGCTGCCGGTGACGATCACCGACATAGCGGATCGGGTGGTGTGGCTGCCGATGAACTCTCCGGGTCGCTCCGTGCCCACAGAGCTTGGCGTTGCCACCGGGGCCGTGGTCGGTATCAGGCGGGCCGACTAGTGCCTAGCACGGATCTGTCGGTGTTCGGCCATGACCCGTGGTGGCTGGTCCTGCTCAAATCGATCGGGATCTTCGCATTCCTCCTGCTGACCGTGCTGGTGGCCATCGTGGTCGAGCGCAAGGTTCTGGCTCGTATGCAGATGCGGCTGGGGCCAAATCGAGTAGGCCCCCGCGGCGTCCTGCAATCTCTGGTCGACGGCATCAAGCTCGCTCTCAAAGAGGGTTTCACGCCCGCCGGTGCGGACAAGGCCACCTATCTGCTGGCTCCAGTCATCTCCGTCGTCCCGGCGATCATGGCGTTTGCGGTGATCCCGATGGGGCCTGTGGTGTCGTTGTTTGGACATGCCACGCCGCTCCAGCTCACCGACATGCCGGTCGCGGTGCTCTACGTGCTCGCCGTCACCTCCGTCGGGGTCTATGGCATCGTGCTGGCAGGCTGGGCGTCGGGTTCGACCTATCCCCTACTGGGCGGGCTGCGTTCCTCAGCCCAGGTGATCTCCTACGAGATCGCCATGGCGCTCTCGTTTGCCGCCGTCTTCATCATGGCCGGCACGATGTCGACCTCGGGCATCGTCGCCGCCCAGCATCACGAGTGGTTCGTCTTCCTGCTGGCGCCGTCGTTCCTTGTCTATCTGATAGCGATGGTCGGCGAAACCAACCGCGCGCCATTCGACCTGCCCGAGGCCGAGGGTGAACTCGTCGGCGGTTTCCACACCGAGTACTCGTCGCTGAAGTTCGCGATGTTCATGCTCGCGGAGTACATCAACATGATCACTGTCTCAGCCCTGGCCACCACCCTGTTTCTTGGTGGCTGGCAGTCACCGTGGCCGTTGTCGATGATCGACGGCGCCGACCACGGCTGGTGGCCGCTGCTGTGGTTCACCGGGAAAGTCTGGGCATTCCTGTTCCTGTTCATCTGGCTGCGCGCCACCCTGCCGCGACTGCGCTACGACCAGTTCATGGCACTGGGCTGGAAGATTCTCATCCCGGTGTCCCTGACCTGGATCATGGTCGTCGCAATCATCAATACCGCTGCTGGGCAGCATGATAGCGCGGCACTGACATCGGTCGCCAGCCCAACCCTCCTCCTTGTCGCCATACTGGCCCTCCCATTGCGCACGCGCCTTGCAGCTCGGCGGCAACGCAATTCCAGCCCTACAGAGTATGAACGCTCGGCCTTCGGCGACTTCCCGGTGCCGCTCCTACGCGAGGCACCCAGAACAGATGCGCATGTCGTCAATCGTAAGGAGGAGATCGATGTCTAGGTTCGATGCTCTCGCCGGCTTCGTCGTCACCATCAGGACGATGTTCAAGAAACCGGTCACCGAACAGTATCCGGAGCAGAAGCGGCCGACAGCACCGCGCTACCACGGTCGTCATCAGCTGAACCGGTATGACGACGGACTGGAGAAGTGCATCGGATGCGAACTCTGCGCGTGGGCGTGTCCGGCCGACGCCATCTACGTGGAGGGTGCGGATAACACCGAGACACAGCGGTTCTCACCCGGTGAGCGCTACGGAAGTGTCTACCAGATCAACTACCTGCGTTGCATCGGCTGCGGGCTGTGCATCGAGGCCTGCCCCACTCGCGCTCTGACCATGACCAACGACTACGAACTCGCAGCCGACAATCGCGCGGATCTGATCTACGGCAAGGACGAACTGCTCGCTCCGCTGCGACCGGGGATGACTGCTCCACCGCATCCCATGGCACCCGGTCTTGTCGCGAAGGACTACTACTCGCGCTCGGGCGCCGCTGCGCAGATCGCAGGCAAGGGGGATGACGAATGACCACGATCGCAGCACAAACGATCGCGGCCGATCCGACCGGCGGAACGATCCTGTTCTGGATCCTCGGCACGGTAGCGGTGTTTGGGGCAACTGGAACTGTGATCGCCGCTCGCGCAGTCTATTCAGCGATGTTCCTGGGTATGACGATGATCGTGCTTGCGGCGTTCTACGTTGCACTCGACGCGGCATTCCTCGGCGTCGTGCAGGTCGTCGTGTACACGGGAGCGGTGATGATGCTGTTTCTGTTCGTGTTGATGCTGGTCGGCGTCGACCTCTCCGAGTCCCTCAAGGAGACCATCCGCGGACAACGGGTTGCTTCGATTCTGGCGGCTATCGGGTTCGCCGTCCTGTTGATTTCCGGCATCGGACGGTCGACGGGTGCCGACATCGCCGGACTTCAGTCGGCCAACGCGGACGGCAACGTTACGGGACTGGCGGCGTTGGTCTTCTCGCGCTACCTATGGGCGTTCGAGCTGACTGGCGCACTGATGATCACCGCTGCGCTGGCTGCGATGGTGCTGGCTCATCGTGAGCGGTTCGAACGCCGCAAGACTCAGCGCGAACTGGCCGCCGAGCGGTTTCGGCCCGGCGGCCGCCCGACACCGCTACCCAGTCCCGGTGTCTATGCGCGGCACAACGCCGTCGATCTTCCCGCGCGGCTTCCAGATGGGTCCAGTGCCCCTGGCTCGGTGGCCAGTGGGCTGCTGCCGCGCCGAATCCCACCGCAGCAGGCCGATGTCCACCCGCGACCACACCTGCGCCTGGTAGCCGTGGTGTCCGCCGACCAACCCGTCTGGGTCGATCGCTGGGCTGAGGGCGAGACCAGGAACGGGCACGCCCTGCCGGGGCGGCCGCCGGAGAGTACCGACCAGTGAGCACTGAGAACTGCGTCTATCTGTCGGCCCTGTTGTTCACCATCGGCGCCACGGGAGTGCTGTTGCGCCGCAACGCCATCGTGGTGTTCATGTGCGTGGAGTTGATGATGAATGCCAGCAATCTGGCGTTCGTCGCGTTCTCCCGCATGCACGGCAATCTCGACGGACAGATGGTGGCCTTCTTCACCATGGTGGTCGCCGCCTGCGAGGTAGTCGTCGGCCTGGCCATCATCATGTCAATCTTCCGCACCCGCCGGTCGGCCGATGTCGACGCCGCCAACCTGCTCAGAAACTGACACAATGGCCGATCTGTTGTGGTTGTTGATCGCACTGCCTGCCACCGGGGCCGTCATCCTGCTGTTGTCCGGAAAGCGGGCCGACGGCTGGGGACATCTCCTGGGCTGTGCGGCGACCGTTGCGTCATTCGCGCTAGGCGCGATGCTGTTCGCTGACATGCTCGGCCGCAAGGCCGAGGATCGGGCCGCCAGCCAGCTGCTCTTCTCCTGGATTCCCGTCGGCGCGCTGCACGTGGACTTCGGGTTGCAGCTCGACCAGTTGTCGATCTGCTTTGTGCTTCTGATCACCGGTGTGGGTTCACTGATCCACATCTACTCGATCGGCTACATGGCCGACGATCTCGACCGGCGGAGGTTCTTCGCCTACCTGAACCTGTTTGTCGCAGCCATGTTGTTGCTCGTGCTGGCTGACAACTATCTGGTCCTGTATGCCGGATGGGAAGGTGTTGGCCTGGCGTCCTACCTGCTGATCGGGTTCTGGGACTACAAACCGGCGGCCGCCGCCGCGGCACGAAAAGCGTTCGTGGTGAACCGGGTCGGTGACATCGGCCTGGCGATCGCGCTGATGGTGATGTTCGGCACGGTGGGTTCAGCCTCCTTCAACGACGTCTTCGGCGCTGTGCCACATCTGGGCAAGTACACGCTGACTGCGATCGGTGTGTCCCTGTTGTTCGCGGCCTGCGGCAAGTCCGCACAGGTCCCCCTTCAATCGTGGCTGGGCGACGCGATGGAGGGTCCGACGCCGGTGTCAGCGCTGATCCACGCCGCGACCATGGTGACCGCAGGCGTGTATCTGATCGTGCGATCCGGTCCTGTCTTCAACTCGACGCCGACGGCCCAAACCGCCGTGGTCGCTGTCGGCGTCGTCACCCTGCTGTTTGGGGCATTCATCGGTTGCGCGAAGGACGACATCAAGAAGGCTCTGGCTGCCTCCACGATGAGCCAGATCGGTTACATGGTGCTCGCGGCGGGTCTGGGCCCGGCTGGCTACGCGGTCGCCATCCTGCACCTGATCACCCACGGCTTCTTCAAGGCCGGCCTGTTCCTGGGGGCCGGGTCGGTGATGCATGCGATGGGCGATGAGGTGAACATGCGCCGCTTCGGCGGCCTACGCGAGGTACTCCCCATCACGTTCGCCACGTTCGGGCTGGGATACCTGGCCATCATCGGCGTGCCACCGCTGGCTGGCTTCTACTCCAAGGACGCCATCATCGAAGTCGCCTTCGGCACTGGCGGGGTGCGCGGCGTGATTCTGGGCGGTGCTGCGCTCCTTGGAGCTGGCATCACGGCCTTCTATATGACGCGTGTCATGCTGATGACCTTCGCCGGTGAAGAACGTTGGGCCGATGACGTCCATCCTCACGATCCGCCAGTAGTGATGCTCTGGCCGATGATCGTGCTGGCCGTCGGGGCGGTGGCCTCGGGCGGGCTGCTGGCTGTCGGCGGCACGCTGCACCACTGGTTGGCACCCGTTGTCGGTGAGCACGAGGTCGAACGGCCCACTTCCGCTTGGGCTCTCACGGTGGTGACCCTCATCGTGGTGGCGACCGGGGTCGCCATTGCCTACCGCATGTACGCGGTGCGCCAGATTCCGGTGGCGGTCCCCATGGGTTCAGCCCTCACCGTCGCCGCTCGTCGTGACCTATACGGCGACGCGCTCAACGAAACAGTCTTCATGCGGCCCGGCCAGCGCCTGACAACTGCGGCCACATCCCTCTGTGAACGCGGCATCGATCGCGCGGTGATGGGCCTGGCGGCAATCATCGGCCGGTTGGCCGCCCGCCTGCGTCTGCTCCAAACCGGCTTCGCCCGGTCCTACGCCCTGGCCGTCTTCGTCGGTGCGGTGGCGGCGATCGCGACCATCGTGGGAACGAGGATAGGGTGAACAGCATTCCGTGGCTGACCGTGTTGTGGTTAGCCCCAACCGTGGGCGCGGCCATTGTCCTGATCGTGCCTGCCGCCCATCGCACGTTCGCCAAGTGGTTGGGTCTGAGCGCCTCGCTGACCCCGCTGGCGGTCTCGTTGGTCCTCACAGCGGGTTTCGACCCCACCGGGGATCAGTACCAGTTCGTCGAGGATCACGAGTGGATACCTTCCTTCGGCGCCGGCTACACCCTCGGCATCGACGGGATCGCGCTGTCCCTGGTGGCGCTGACTGCGGGCCTGGTGCCGATATTGATAGCCGCTGGTTGGGATGACGTGCACGAGGACGGGCGCGCCGTCCACACCTACATCGCGCTGATACTTGTCGTCGAGGCGATGGCGTTGCTCACCTTCGTCGCCCTCGATGTGCTGCTGTTCTACGTGCTCTTCGAGGCCATACTGATCCCGACGTACCTGCTCATCGGACGCTTTGGCGGCGCTGATCGCTCCCGCGCGGCACTGAAGTTCCTCCTGTACAACTTGGCGGGCGGGTTGGTGATGCTCGCCGCCGTGATCGTGTTGTACGTGATGGCAACCCGAGACGGCATCGGTACCTTCGATATCCGCGACCTGCTCACCAGCGACCACGGCGACGCGACGACGGCGCGAATGATGTTCGGCGGTTTCATGTTCGCATTCGCGGTCAAGGCCCCGATGTGGCCGCTGCACACCTGGCTCCCGGACGTGGCGACAGCCGCCAAGCCGGCGACCGCGGTGTTGATCATGGCCATCGTCGACAAGATCGGGACGTATGGGATGTTCAGATACTGCCTGCAGTTGTTTCCAGAGGCAGCAACGTGCTTCCGCCCACTGATTATCACTCTGTCGGTGATCGCGATTCTGTACGGCGCAACTGTCGCCATCGGCCAGACGGACGTGATGCGGCTGATCGCCTACGCATCCATCTCCCACTTCGGGTTCATCACCTTGGGCATATTCGCCATGACAAGCCAGAGCCAAACCGGCGCCGTCCTCTACATGGTCAATCACGGCATCTCCACGGCGGCACTGTTCCTCATCGCCGGATTCCTCGTGTCGCGCACCCGAACCCGGACGATCAATGCCTACGGCGGCGTGCAGTACATGGCTCCAGTACTGGCGGGGACCTTCCTCACCGCCGGCCTTGCCAGCCTCGCTCTGCCCGGGCTCGCCCCGTTCATCAGTGAGTTCCTGGTGCTGATCGGCACATTCACCCGCTACCCGGTAGTCGCAGTCCTCGCCGCACTGGCACTAATTCTGTCGGCCGTCTACATCCTGTGGACCTATCAGCGGATCATGACCGGGCCCATCAGCGATACCGGCAAACAAGTCAACGACCTACGTCCACGGGAACTCGCGGTCGTGGCACCGCTTCTCGCAGTGCTGTTGGGTCTGGGCGTTTATCCGAAGCCAGTACTGGAGGTGATCAACCCGACGGTAGTCCAAACTCTTGCCGCTGTCGGCCAACCTGACCCGATACCCCCGGCTGCAGAAGGCGCACGCCCGTGACCATTCCCGCACCCAGCATCGAGTACAGCCTGCTGTTGCCGATGCTTATCGTGTTAGGCGCCGCGGTGACCGGCGTGCTCATCGAGGCATTCCTGCCGCGCCCGATCCGCTACACCGCCCAGTTCGCAGTCAGTGTGGGCAGCCTCACCGCTGCTCTAGCGGCGGTCATCTCACTGACCGGCAGCCAGAGCAGCGCCGTCGTCGGGTCAGTCGCCATTGATGGACCCACCCTGTTTCTGCAGGGAGCGGTGCTGGTGACCGGGCTAGTCGCGATCGCGCCCATCGCGCAACGTCGCCTCGCCGCCTTTGCGCCCCAGGGCGCCTTGGCTCCGCGAAGTGCCGCCGAGCACGCGGCCGCGGACGCCGGGGTGATCCAGACGGAGATCTTCCCCCTGGTGATGTTCGCGATCAGCGGCATGCTGCTGTTGCCCGCCGCCGCTGATCTGTTGACGATGTTCGTCTCGCTCGAGGTGCTTTCGCTGCCACTGTATGTGCTGTGCGGGTTGGCACGCCGCCGGCGAGTGCTCTCGCAGGAAGCCGCACTCAAGTACTTTCTGCTAGGCGCATTCTCGTCGGCATTCTTTCTGTATGGCGTGGCTCTGCTGTACGGGTACACCGGCGCCCTGAGACTCTCCCAGATCGCCGCCGTTATCGAATCACGTCACGGCAGCACAACTATGGTGTTGACAGGTACAGCGCTGCTCGCCGTCGGCCTCCTGTTCAAGATCGGCGCGGTGCCGTTCCACTCGTGGGTGCCCGATGTCTACCAGGGCGCCCCCACATCGATCAGCGGGTTCATGGCCGCCGGAACGAAGATCGCCGCATTCGGAGCAATGCTGCGATTGCTCTATGTGGCGCTACCCGAGCTGATCGACGCCTGGCGCCCGGTGCTGTGGGGCGTCGCGGTTCTGACCATGATTGCCGCCAGCGTCATACTTGTCACACAGCTCGACATCAAACGACTGATCGCCTACTCGTCGGTCGCCAACGTCGGTTTCATGCTGATCGGTGCAACGATGCCCTCGGTCGGCCTCGCACCCACGATGTTCTATCTGCTCGCCTACGGAGTGAGCACGCTTGGCGCCTTCACCGTGGTGGGCCTGATCCACGGCGAGGACGACGTCGAGGACGCCGACATCACACACTGGAACGGGCTGGGCCGCCGGTCACCGCTGCTGGCCACCGGGTTGGCGCTCTTTCTGCTTGCCGCCGCGGGTATCCCGCTGACCAGTGGATTCGTCGGCAAGTTCGCGGTTCTCAAGGCCGCCCTGGCAGAAGGCGCTACGGCCCTGGTGTTGGTGGCCGTAGTCTGCAGCGCTATCGCGGCCTTCGCTTACGCGCGAGTCATTGTGGCGATGTTCTTCGGGGAGATCAGCATTCACACGCCCGCAACGACACCGCCCGGTCCGCTGGCGGCAGCCGCAGTCACCGCTGCGGCTGCCGTGACGGTGTTGCTCGGGGTCGCACCGCAATCCGTCCTGACGCTGGCTACCCGCGCGGCCGAGTTCCTGCACTGACCGGCCAGACCTGGTCCCGTTCGGCGAACACCCCGGCATACCCCCAACAGGGGGTCCTCAGACGGCTGCGTGACTGACATGCTGGTACACGAAATGGCCACCGTTACAGAGGATGGAGCCCAGCAATGACCAACACTGACGCATCCGTCGTCTCTGCACACCTGCTGGCCGCCGGTGACCGGGTTCGGGTCTCGCACGGCGTACTCGGTCGCCTCGGCAGAGTCTCCTCGACGTCCCCAGGCCACATCTGCGTTCGATACGACGACGGCGCACGTGAACTGGTCGATCCCAGTCGACGCCAGATGTGGCTGTTGCGATGACTTCTCAGGTGTTTCAGCCAGAGCGGCGATCGAGTGCTCCTGGACCCCGGGGAGATTCGCGCGAGAACGTCCACTGGGCATGTCTACGGACCGCACATTGGGCGGCCCTGTGGCTTCTGCTCCGGGTACTCGACGTGGCTGTGGTCGGAGGCTTCATCACTGTTGCAGCTTGGGGCCTCATTCAACTCTGAGATGCCGAATGCGCCTGCAGATGTTGGGGGTTACCAGCCGCGTTCGGCGAGCCGATGCGGCTGCGCGATGTCCTCGACGTTGATGCCGACCATGGCCTCACCCAGCCCGCGCGACACCTTGGCCAGGACGTCGGCGTCGTCGTAGAAGGTAGTGGCCTTCACGATTGCCGCGGCCCGCGCGGCGGGGTCACCGGACTTGAAGATGCCCGAGCCGACGAAGACACCCTCTGCGCCGAGCTGCATCATCATCGCGGCATCGGCCGGGGTGGCGATGCCGCCGGCGGTGAACATCGTGACGGGCAGCTTGCCGACGCGAGCCACCTCGACCACCAGGTCATAGGGAGCCTGCAGTTCCTTTGCGGCGACGAACAACTCGTCGGTCGACAGGGAGCTGAGCCTGCGGATCTCGCCGAGGATCGTGCGCATGTGGGTGGTCGCGTTGGAGACGTCGCCGGTGCCGGCCTCACCCTTGGAGCGGATCATCGCCGCCCCCTCGGTGATGCGGCGCAGCGCCTCGCCCAGGTTGGTCGCGCCACACACGAAGGGAACCGTGAACTTCCACTTGTCGATGTGGTTGGCGTAGTCGGCCGGGGTGAGCACCTCGGACTCGTCGACGTAGTCCACGCCGAGGCTGGCCAGGATCTGCGCCTCCACGAAGTGACCGATGCGGGCCTTGGCCATCACAGGGATGGTGACCGCGGCGATGATGCCCTCGATCATGTCCGGATCGCTCATCCGCGATACGCCACCCTGGGCTCGAATATCGGCGGGCACGCGCTCGAGCGCCATGACGGCGACGGCGCCTGCGGCCTCTGCGATGCGAGCCTGCTCCGGGGTGACGACGTCCATGACGACGCCGCCCTTGAGCATCTCGGCCATACCGCGCTTCACGCGGGCGGTGCCGGTCACCGCCGTGTCCCCTGGCTCGCCGGCTGTCACAGTGCTCCCATCGGGACGAAGGAGGAGAGCGGCGGCGCACCGATCGGCGTCGCCGCCCTTGAGAATCTCAACTGGGCTGGACAGCGCCGCGGAGGCCCGCTGCCGCACCGTTCGCAGTGACACGACTGAGCAGCGCCGCCTGCCCAGCTGCTACCAGTTCCGGATCTCCGCGCCACACCGATAGCGCCGGTGAGACCAACGCGCGCCCAAACGAGAATGTCAATGGCCACGGAGTCTGGTGCTGCTGCATTGCCTCCAGATTGTCCGTTGCTCGAACCGGATCCTGGCCGCCGGACAGGAAGGCCACACCAGCCAGATCGCCTGGCCACGACCGCAGCATGCCGACCGTCAGCTCGGCCACTTCTTCGGGCGTAGACCGGTTGCGATAATCCACACCTTCTATAATCATGTTCGGCTTCAAGATAATTCCCGCCAAGTCGACATTCAGCAATGCCAGCTCGGTGCGCACTGCGGTGTGCACCTCATTGGTGACCTCCCGACACACGCCGCGGTTGTGGCTGCCGTCCATCAACACCTCCGGTTCGACGATTGGCACGATACCGGCTTGCTGGCAGGCGGCGGCATAACGAGCGAGCGCATTCGCGTTCGACCGTATCGCGCCCCGACTGGGGGTGTCCGGGCCAATCGTGAAGACCGCGCGCCACTTGGCGAATGCGGCGCCCAGTCCCGCATACTCAGCCAGCCGCACCGGTAGTCCATCGAGCCCCTCGGTGATGGTCTCGCCGTCGAGTCCGGGGCACAGCTTCGTACCCATGTCGACCTTGATGCCGACGAGGATCCCTCGCGCTGCCACGGCTTCCGGGAATGGCGTACCGTCGCTGAAGCTCTGACGAACAGTCTCATCGCAGAAGATGATGCCCGAAACATGATCGGACAAGCCCGGTGCCGTAGCAAGCAACTCCCGGTAGGTTCGCCGGTTCTCAGCGGTTGGGTCGACACCGTTTTGCTGTAACCGCTTCGACATCGTCGAGATACTCTCATCCGCGGCGAGAATTCCTTTGCCCGGCGCCATCATTCGCGCCACGACCTGTCGACAGGTAGTCATGTGGGGGTGTCCTTCTTTGAGGTGGTTGAGCACGGACGGTATCCGGCGACAACCGGGCCAACCTCACCTAAAAGGTGGATGCCGAGGGGGAACAACCCAAGCAATAGGTTCACCAACGATGGCTTAATCTCAATAGACATGTTCAGAATTGGCTGCCACGATTTTGTACATGAGCAATCGATGGAATGCAGGGGTCATCCCCTACGCGGAAATGGGATACTGGCAGCCGGACTATGTGCCGAAGGATTCAGACGTGCTGTGCGCCTTCCGCATAACACCCCAGCCCGGGGTACCACCCGAGGAGGCCGGAGCTGCAGTCGCTGGAGAGTCCAGCACTGCCACGTGGACCGTGGTGTGGACCGACCGACTCACCACCTTCGAGCACTATCAAGCCAAGTGTTACCGCGTCGATGCGGTCCCCAACACCCCCGGGCAGTGGATCGCCTGGATCGCATACGACCTCGATCTGTTCGAAGAGGGCTCGATCGCCAACCTCACTAGCTCGATCATCGGCAACGTCTTCGGCTTCAAGCCGCTCAAGGCACTGCGCCTGGAAGACATGCGGATTCCGACCCAGTACGTCAAGACCTTCCAGGGTCCCGCGCACGGGATCGTGATGGAACGAGAGCATCTCGGCAAGTTTGGACGTCCCCTGCTCGGTGCCACCACCAAGCCGAAGCTTGGTTTGTCGGCCCGCAACTACGGTCGGGTGGTGTACGAGGCGTTGCGTGGCGGGCTGGATTTCACCAAGGACGACGAGAACATCAACTCACAGCCATTCATGCGTTGGCGTGACCGGTCCCTGTTCTGCATGGAGGCCGTCAACCGAGCGCAAGCGGCCACCGGTGAGATCAAGGGGCACTACCTCAACGTCACCGCAGGCACCATGGAGGAGATGTACGAACGATCAGACTTCGCCAAGGAACTCGGCTCGGTGGTCGTGATGGTCGACCTGACCATCGGATACACCGCGATCCAGTCGATGGCCAAATGGGCTCGTGCCAACGGAGTGCTCCTACACCTGCACCGCGCCGGACACGGCACCTACACCAGACAGAAGACTCACGGGATCAGTTTCCGGGTGATCGCCAAGTGGATGAGACTGGCCGGTGTCGACCACATCCACGCTGGCACCGTCGTCGGCAAGCTGGAGGGCGACCCACACAGCACGGCGGGCTTCTACGACACGCTGCGACTGGACAGCATCCCGGCCGATCCGGCCAAGGGGCTGTACTTCGACCAGGATTGGGCATCGATGCCCGGGGTGATGCCGGTTGCCTCCGGCGGGATCCACGCCGGCCAGATGCACCAGCTGATCCACTATCTCGGTGAGGACGTGATCTTGCAGTTCGGCGGAGGGACTATCGGCCACCCGATGGGCATCGCCGCGGGAGCTGAGGCCAACCGGGTCGCACTCGAGGCGATGATCAAGGCGCGCAACGAGGGCCGTGACTTCTATGCCGAGGGTCCCGAGATCCTCAAGAAGGCCGCATCACGGAACCGCGCCCTGGACACGGCGCTCGCCACCTGGGGTGACATCTCCTTCAACTACGAATCGACCGACACCCCCGACGTCGTCGCGACGACGACGAGTTCCTGAGCCAGAGCGGAGAACACGCATGAGAATCACCCAGGGTACCTTCTCGTACATACCGGACTTCACCGATGAGGAGATCACCGCGCAGATCGCCTATGCGCTGGAGAACGACTGGCCGCTGTCGGTGGAGTTCACCGACGACCCGCATCCACGCAACGTGTACTGGGAGATGTGGGGTCTGCCGATGTTCGATCTCAAGGACGCAGCGGGGGTCATGCTCGAGGTGAACGCCTGTCGGACTGGTTACCCCAATGCGTACGTCCGCCTCAATGCATACGACGCGCGTCTGGGACGTCAAACCACGGCGTTCTCGTTCATTGTGCAACGCCCTGCAGACGAACCGGGTTTCCGGCTTGATCGGGCCGAGGGCTCCGACCGCAGAATCGGCTACACCGCATTCGCATATGCGGCCAAGCAACCATCGGGCCAGCGGTACGACTCCCCATGACGACAGCACATGGTGAGACCGAGTCCGTCGATCGTGTGTACACGATCGACGGACTCGCCGTTCATGTGACTGCGCAGGGTCCGGCAGGGGGCAAGACCGTGGTCCTGCTCGACCAGCGTTCGAACGGGGAGTCGCCCTACCGCGCTATTCGAGAACGGCTTCACATCGCCAAGGTACGTACCGTCGATATCTCAGCGGATCGAGCCGTATCCGACAAGGCGGTGATCCAGATCCTGGATGCGCTTCGGGTTCGGTACGCAGTGCTTGTCGGTGACCGAGCCGGCGCCGAGATAGGTTGGAAGACTGCGGCACATCATCCGCAACGCATCACGGGCCTGGTAGTGATCGACCGCGGACATCCGCGAACTGCCGATCTGACCGGCACCATCTGCGACAAGTACTGTCCACACGTCTGCACCGATACCACAGTCCTTGTCAGTACTGGCGCTGCCCATTCTATCGCCCGGGCCAGTCGCCGCTACGTGCGCGGAGACTTCCGGATCGCGGAGCTGGCCGGCCGACGGGGCTCCCGCCATTTCATCGCTCAGCTGAGCACCGAAATTGTGTTGCGCACCTTATCCTTGTGAAGCGGCGTACAGCTATTCACGGAGCCGGGCACTCCACTTCTCTTCAAAACGCCGGTACTTCCAGATGACAATCGCCACAAGCCATGTCGCGACGAACACGCCGCCAATGACGAATCCGACAATGTTGAGATCGACACCCCCGATCCAGTCCCAGATGCCGCCGGTCCAGCCGAGCTGCTCGGTGACCACGCCGAACAATTCAATGCTGCCGACGATCAGTGCGACTGCGACCGACAAAGCGGTGACGGTGATGTTGTAGTACACCTTGCGCACTGGATTCGAGAATGCCCAGCCGTAGGCAAAGTTCATGAATGACCCGTCGATCGTGTCGAGCAGGCTCATTCCAGCAGCAAAGAGCACCGGCAGGCACAGTATGGCGTACCAGGGGATTCCGGCCGCGGCACTGATACCCGCCAACACGAGCAATGCGACCTCTGTGGCGGTATCGAAGCCGAGTCCGAATAGCACTCCGAGCGGATACGCCTGCCACGACTGACTGATCAAGCGGGTGAACCTACCGAGGTAGCGATTGAGCAATCCGCGGCTGTTGAGCCGTTCCTCCAAGGCCGACTCGTCGTATGCGCCGTCGCGCATCTGGGCAAACATCCGCAGAATGCCCACCAGGATAAACAGGTTGATGATGGCGATCACGTACAGGAAGACACCGGAGACGGTTGTGCCGATCAAACCAGCGTAGTGATGCAGCGCCAACGAGTTGTCCTCGACGGGAGCGACGATCGCCGTTACACCGATGGACAACAGCACCGCGAGCCCGAAAACGACAGTCGAGTGACCAAGGGAGAAGAAGAATCCGACGCCGAGCGGGCGCTGGCCATCATTCATCAACTTGCGGGTCGTGTTGTCGATGGCGGCAATATGGTCAGCATCGAAGGCATGCCGCATGCCCAGGGCGTACGCCGTGGTGCCCACCCCCATGCCTAACGCCTTGTCGTCCACGCTGTAATGCTCAGGTACGACGACGAGTAACAGCGTCAGCCAACCGATGACGTGCAGGGCCGCGATCGCGCTGAACATCGATGCAAGCCACAGCCACTCGCGCGGGGAGAGTGCGTCACGCAACTTCGATGACCATAGGCCACGGCGTTGGACAAGCCGACGGGTCATACCCGTTTCCTCAAGTTTGTTTTGACATAAGCGAATCCGCTGCGGACGGCACCGGGCTATCGCGCCACCAACTCGGCGTTTCGCCGCTCCACGATCCGCAGGATCATCGGCGTGAAGATCAGTTGCATGGCAAGGTCCATCTTGCCGCCGGGGCAGACGATCGTGTTGGGCCTCGACATGAACGAATCGCGCAGCATGTCGAGCAGATAGGGGAAGTCGATGCCATGCGGGTCGCGGAACCTGATGATCAGCATCGACTCGTCGGCCGTCGGAATACTCCTGGCGATGAACGGGTTCGAGGTGTCCACAACAGGCACCCGCTGGAAGTTGACGTCAGTGTACGAGAACTGCGGACAGATGTAGTTCACATAATCCGGCATACGCCGCAGGATGGTGTCTGTGACAGCCTCTGACGTGTATCCCCGGACCACCCTGTCGCGATGGAGTTTCTGGATCCACTCTAGGTTTATCACTGGAACGACGCCTATACGCAGGTCGGCGTGGCGAGCGACATTGACGGTGTCACTCACGACCGCTCCATGCAATCCCTCGTAAAAAAGCAGATCGGTATCGTCCTGGATCTGTTCCCACGGGGTGAACGTGCCTGGCTCCTGTCCGTACGACTGGGCTTCTGCCTCGTCGTGCAAGTACTTGCGGACTCTTCCCGTTCCGATTTCGGCGTAGCTGCGGAACAGGTCCTCGAGTTCATCGAAGAGGTTTGACTCAGGGCCGAAGTGACTGAAGGTGTGCTCACCGCGCGCATGCGCATCGGCGATCTCCATCTTCATCTCGAGCCGGTCGAAACGGTGGAAGCTGTCACCCTCGACGTACGCAACGTCAACGCCCTCGCGTCTAAAGATCTGCTGGAACGTGCGCATCACGGACGTGGTACCCGCACCGGAGGAGCCAGTGACCGAAACTATGGGATGTAGGCGTGACATGGTCCTCAGCCGACCGCTTCGCGGAACAGCCCCCGCGTCCCGTACAGCGGAAGCGTTGTGGGCGGTTCGTAAGGTTGGGCATGGTAACTCCCGATGCGGCTGACCTCGTCGCAGGCACCGAATACCAACGAGATACGTTGGTGGACATCACTGGGGACGACATCAAGGATTCTCTGCCGCCCGGTGGTTGCCGCGCCACCTGCCTGCTCGATCAGAAACGCCATCGGATTGGCCTCGTAGAGCAACCGCAGTCTTCCCGCCTTTGCGGGCTCCTTGGAGTCGCGTGGGTACAGGAAAACCCCACCGCGGGTCATGATCCGATGCGTCTCAGCCACTAGCGATGCCACCCAGCGCATGTTGAAGTCCCTGCCTCGCGGCCCCGACCGGCCCGCGAGGCACTCTGAGACGTAGCGCTGCACGGCGGGCTCCCAGAACCGCTGGTTCGACGCATTGATCGCGAACTCTCCCGTCGTCGTCGGTATTCTGATCGACTCGCGGGTAAGGAAGAACTCGCCGAGGCTGGGGTCGAGCGTGAATGCGTGCACCCCTGTACCCATCGACAGCACGATCATCGTCGAGGGGCCGTAGATCGCATAGCCAGCGCATACCTGCTTGCTGCCTTGCTGCAGGAAATCCTCGCGGGATGGATCGGCACCCGGATTCGGTGCACGCAGAATCGAGAAGATGCTGCCGACCGAAACGTTGACGTCGATGTTCGACGAGCCATCCAACGGGTCGAAGACCAGCAGGTACTTCCCTCGCGGGTAGCGGTCGGGTAGTCGATAGGGTTCCGCGAGCTCTTCGGACACCATGCCAGCGACATACCCACTCCACTCGGTGGCACGCACGAAGTAGTCGTTGGCCATAACGTCAAGCTTCTGCTGGGTCTCGCCCTGGACGTTGACCTGCTCGGCCGATCCGAGCACCCCGCCCAGGGCGCCGACCGCCACCCGGTTTGCGATCGCCTTACACGCCAACGCGACGTCCAGAACGAGGCGGTTGAGTTCACCGGACGCACCTGGGTGCCGTCGGCGCTCTTCTATCAGAAATTGCACCAACGTGGTGCGGTCGGTCAACATGATTCCGAGGATGACTCGTAGGTTCCGTTCAGCCATCCCCAATCTGGGTGGCGACCCGGGTGGCTGAGGCGTGCAACTCGCACAGCCACTCACACCACCGGTCGATCCCAACTCCCGTCCGCGCGCTCGTCTCGATCACCGCGACGCCTGGATTCACGGCATTGAGGTTCGCATAGAAAGCACCCAGGTCGTAGTCCAGGTGCGGGAGCAGGTCCATCTTGTTGACAACCACCAGATCGACAGACCGGAACATCACCGGATACTTGAGGGGTTTCTCCTCACCTTCAGCGATGGAGTACACCATCGCGCTGGCATGCGAACCGACATCGAATTCCGCGGGGCACACCAGGTTTCCCACGTTCTCGATCACGACGAGGTCCAGGTCAACCAGCGGCAGCCGCGGAAGGGCCGAGCGCACCATGGGCGCGTCGAGATGGCATTCACCACCGAACCCGTCCGCCGTGTTGATCAGCGACACGGTTGCACCGAACCCGGTGAGGCGGTCGGCGTCGATGCTGGTTTCGATATCACCTTCGATGACACCGATACGCAACCGACCCTGAAGCCGTCGCAGCGTCTCCGCCAGGACGGTGGTCTTGCCGGCCCCAGGAGAAGACATCAGGTTCACTGCGGTCAATCTCGCATCGTCGAAGTCACGACGGTTGGCCGCTGCAGTCCTGTCATTCTCGGCAAAGATACTCTCCAGCACAACCACTCGATCGGCTCCGGTGACATACCCGGAGTGATCACCGTGCTCATGCACGTGTTCGTGTTCAGTGCCGTCATCGTGCCGATGAAATCTGCCCATGCTGCTACACCTCCGCCAACTCGAGTGAAGTGATCAGGAACTCGTCACCTTCGACCAGATCCATACGTCCGTCCGGGCATGAGTCGCACTTGAGCACGGGCTTGTCGAGAACTTGCTCTTGTCCGCACGCGCTGCAGCGAATCCTGGCCGGGATGCGTTCGACCAACAGTTCGGCACCCATCAGTTCCGAAGTCTCAGTGACCAATGACCAACAGTAGATCAGTGTTTCAGGAACGATCTGTCGCATCGCCCCGATCCGCACATTCACAGCGCGGACTGTCCGGCCCTCCGCGTACTGCTGCACGATGCCCACCATTGAATTGCAGATCGACAGCTCATGCATATGGCCTCCTCAGGTGAGCCGACGATACACTGCGGACATCTCACTGCCGCAACGTTTCTGAGGGAGATATCCCCCATCGCTTGCGATACTCGACCGCAAAACTACCCAGATGACTGAATCCCCAGCGGGTCGCGACATCGGTAACTGTCACTCCATCCCCGGGCATTGCATCGGCCAGCTCGTGATGTACCCGCTCAAGCCGCCGTTCCCGGACATAAGTCATCGGCGAGACCCCCAACTGATCCCGGAAGCCCTGCTGGATGGACCGGACGCTCATGTGAACATTGCGGGCGATCGACTCCATGGTGATCGATTCGGCAAGGTGCGCGTCGATGTACCTCATGGCGTCGGCGACCACCGGACGCACGGATTGTTTTGCAGGTCGCACGAACTCGTCGTGGTAGGTCGAAGGCTGGATATGGAGCAGACTGTTCATCAAAAGCTCCTCAATCCCACTGATGCCGTGACCATGCTGCACCAGCGAGCCCTCGTGGTAGACCTCGGTGTGTAACAGCTGGACCGCGGCGTGCCAGCGCACCGCCACCTCGCTGGTCAGGTCGAACTCGGGGTTGAATACCAACGGACCCGACAGCCGCCTGCCGCGCAGTCGGGTCAAATACTCGCGCATCGCGGGCTCCTCGATCCGAAACAGCAATTGCGGCGAGTCGTCATCGAGTTCCATCGTCAACGGGGTACCCGGATTCGTCACCAACGCGCGGATCGTCGTCGCTTCGAATCGATGGCCGCTGTGTGCACATACCGCACGCCCGTTCATCGGCATATGCACGCCGTAGTAGGCGCCGAGAACCGGGATCTCCAGCGTGGCGCGCACGTGCAGATCGACATACAACATGCTCACGTTGCGCAAGCGAACCCCGTGCATACTCGCGGCAAATCCGGATACCTCCGGCCCGACCGTTATCCGGCCGGGCGCCAGGGCCCTCCCCAACAGCGCGGCCGCCTCCCGAACGTTCTCGGTGTAGAAGATCTCGGAGTTTGCCAATGCAGGCGGAACACCGCGTGAGCGGCCCTTCCGGCGGACCGGGTTCCCAGTACGCCGGGTATCGATAAATCCAAGTCTGGCCAGCCTTGACATCACCGCAACCTAACTGCACAGCGGCAGACAAGATCACCAATCTGTGAACAGTCTGCGGCAATCATTCAAGATTCCGCACTCCACTGAGCGCTTCTACGCATGTATGTCTGCGTAATTCTGACAGTAGGTGCGCGATAACGATAGGCGACAGGTCACTCGAGCGCTACTTTGTGATGACCGACACACATGCGCTAGGAGGACTTAGTGGCCGTACATGCTGCGCTAGCAACGGGCATCGACGAGGCTGAACTCCTCACGGAATCCCCGGGAGACCGACTCATCCAACGACTTGACGACCCCGGCGTCGCGTCGTCACTGTCACTCATCCTTGACCATGCGGATTTGCTGGCAGTGGTCATCGTGGCGGTCGACGGCCTCCTGCGCCGCGCCGACGTCATTGGCGACTCGGTGTCAGCCAGCGTCGGCGAGGCCCGCCAGGTCATCGCCGCCGCCAACGGCCAGCGGTCATTCCCGCAAGTCGACATTGCCGCGCTCAGCGAAACGGTCAAGCGGTTGACGGCCGCGGCAGTCGACGCCACGCCCGCCCTGGATCGCCTGCTGCACTCATCGTTGACCGATCCCCAGACCGCGGACTTCCTCGCGCAGGCCGGCGACGCCCTGTTAGAGGGCAGAGAGGCTGCCGAGGCCGATCCGCGTGGTCCAAGGGGCGTCTTCGCACTCATGCGGGTGACGAAAGACCCTGATGTCTCACGTGGTCTGGGCTTCATGATCCAGGTAGCGCGCGCCTTCGGTAAACGATTGGCCACACCGGCGGACGAACAACACAACCCTCGCCATCCCGCGCCCTAGCCGAGTTCCAACCAGCCCGACAACCGACCTAAACCCCTTAATCACTGGACTTTTCGAGAGGAGTTCCCATGGCGTCCGTGCTCTGGTTGCAAGGCGGCGCGTGCAGCGGCAACACGATGTCCTTCCTGAACGCCGAGGAACCCAACGTTGTCGATTTGATCGTCGACTTCGGCCTCGACCTGCTATGGCACCCTTCGCTGGGACTCGAACTCGGCGCCAACGCCCAGAAGCTGTTCTGGGACTGCGCCCGTGGTGATCGCCCCCTCGACATCTTTGTCTTCGAGGGGTCCGTCATCGAGGCACCCGACGGCACCGGCCGGATGGACATCTTCGCCGACCGGCCGATGAAGGACTGGGTTATCGATCTGTGCAACGCCGCGCAGATTGTCGTCGCGATCGGTGACTGCGCATGCTGGGGTGGAATTCCCGCCATGGAGCCCAACCCCTCGGGCTCGACCGGCCTGCAGTTCCACAAGCGTAAGAAGGGCGGCTTCCTGGGCCCTGACTTCACCTCGAAGATGGGACTACCGGTGATCAACGTCCCCGGCTGCCCTGCCCATCCCGACTGGATCACCCAGATCATCGTCGCGCTGGCAACTGGCCGAGCCGGCGACATCACTCTCGACGAACTGCATCGTCCCGAGACCTTCTTCAAGACCTTCACCCAAACCGGTTGCACCCGTGTGCAATTCTTCGAGTACAAGCAGTCGACGCTGTCGTTTGGTGAAGGCACCCGTACCGGCTGCCTGTTCTACGAGTTCGGTTGCCGCGGACCGATGACACACTCGCCGTGCAACCGCATCCTGTGGAACCGGCAGTCGTCGAAGACGCGTGCCGGAATGCCCTGTCTGGGCTGCACTGAACCCGAGTTCCCCCATTTCGACCTGGCTCCCGGCACGGTGTTCAAGACCCAGAAGGTCAGCGGGATGATCCCCAAGGAAGTCCCGGAGGGAAGCGACCACCTGACCTACATGGCACACGCTGCGGCAGCCCGCATCGCGGCACCGCAGTGGTCGAAGGAAGACATGTTTGTCGTCTAATAGCCCCGCCCCACTTCCGGAAACAAAGTCTTGAAAGGACACCCATGACCGCACTCGATCTGTTCGTCAGCCCACTCGGGCGCGTCGAGGGTGACCTCGATGTGCGCGTGACCATAGAAGACGGAGTGGTGACGTCGGCATGGACCGAGGCCGCGATGTTCCGCGGGTTCGAGATCATTCTCCGCGGAAAGGACCCGCAGGCCGGCCTGGTGGTGTGCCCGCGCATCTGCGGGATATGCGGCGGCAGTCACCTCTACAAGTCTGCCTATGCCCTCGACACCGCATGGCGCACTCATATGCCGCCCAACGCAACCCTGGTGCGCAACATCTGTCAGGCCGCTGAGACGCTGCAGTCCATTCCGCGCTACTTCTACGCACTGTTCGCCATCGACCTGACCAACAAGAACTATGCGAAATCCAAGCTGTATGCCGAAGCGGTGCGCCGGTTTGCTCCCTATGTCGGTACCAGCTATCAGCCGGGTGTCGTGCTGTCGGCCAAACCTGTTGAGGTGTATGCGATCTTCGGCGGCCAATGGCCGCACTCCAGCTTCATGGTCCCCGGCGGGGTGATGTGCGCGCCCACTCTCTCCGACGTCACCAGGTCGATCGCCATCCTGGAACACTGGAAGGACAACTGGCTGGAGAAGCAGTGGCTGGGCTGCTCGATCGACCGATGGCTGAAGAACAAGACCTGGGAGGACATCCTGGAATGGGTCGACGAGAACGAGGAGCAGCACAACAGCGATTGCGGTTTCTTCATCCGCTACAGCCTCGACGTCGGCCTGGACAAGTACGGTCAGGGAGTCGGCAACTACATTGCCACGGGCACGTACTTCGAGCCTTCCCTGTATGAGAACCCGACCATTGACGGCCGCAACGCCGCACTGATCGGCCGATCCGGGATCTTTGCCGGTGGCAGGTGGAGCGACTTCGATCAGGCCCGGGTGTCCGAGGACGTGACCCACTCGTTCTACGAAGGTGATCGCCCACTACATCCCTTCGACGGGGAGACCATTCCGGTGGACCCCGAAGCAGGCCGCAAACAGGGCAAGTACAGCTGGGCGAAGTCACCGCGCTATGACGTCCCCGACTTGGGCGCGGTCCCACTTGAGGCCGGACCGCTGGCCCGCCGCCTGGCTGCCGGCGGACCCAGCGCCGCCGCGCACCAGGACAACGACCCGCTGTTCGTCGATCTGTACAACAAGATCGGCCCCAGCGTGTTCGTTCGCCAACTGGCTCGCATGCACGAGGCGCCGAAGTACTACAAATGGACACGGGAGTGGCTCAACCAGCTTGACCTCAAGGAGAGCTTCTACACCAAGCCCACCGAGCACGCCGAGGGTATGGGCTTCGGTTCCACCGAGGCCGCCCGGGGTTCCCTGTCGGACTGGATCGTCATCGAGGACAACAAGATCAAGAACTACCAGGTCGTCACCCCGACAGCGTGGAACATCGGGCCGCGGGACGGTGACTCGGTGCTTGGCCCCATCGAGAACGCACTGGTCGGTTCCCCCATCGTCGACGTGGACGACCCGGTGGAACTGGGCCACGTGGCCCGTAGCTTCGACTCCTGCCTGGTGTGCACGGTGCACGCCTACGACGGCAAGTCCGGACGCGAGCTGTCGAAGTTCGTCATTAATGGAATGGTGTGAGTCCCACGTCAACAACCCCGGACGACACGACACCCGGTGGGTCGGACCTAGCGCTCGACCCACCGGGTTGTGCGGTCCTGGTAATCGGCTGCGGAAACCTCCTGCGCGGCGACGACGGTGTGGGTCCCATCCTGGTTCGTCACCTCTGGGAACGCGGTATGCCGGAAGGGCTTCGGCTGGTGGACGGTGGCACCGCAGGAATGGATGTGGCGTTCCAGATGCGCGGGGCCGAGAAGGTGGTGATTGTCGACGCGTCGGCCACCGGCGCCGCTCCGGGAACTCTGTACCGGATCCCCGGTGCTGAGTTGGCCGAGCTCCCACCGCTGCAGAGTCTGCACACTCATTCGTTCCGCTGGGACCATGCCATCGCGTTCGCGCGTTGGGCGTTGGCGGACGCCTGCCCTTCCGACATCACAGTCTTTCTCATCGAAGCCGCCGACGTGTCATTCGGCGCGGACCTGTCACCGGCGGTGACCGACGCAATGGAGAAGGTCATGAATGTTCTTGAAGCCGAGTGTATCTCTCCCCTGCGGCCGGTAGCCCCCGGCGATATCACCGTGGAGTTCACCGACGACGGCTATCTGCGGTTGGGCGCGGAGCTGTCCGCCGCCCGATTCCCGTCACACGTCGCGGCCGGCATGGTACGAGGTGACCAGCTCTGGCTGCTTCCACTGCGCGGCCCCCGCAGCGGCGGCCTGCTGCTCAAACAGCGCACCCCGGAGGGTGACCGAGCCCTACTGGTGCTTGAGCTGCTCCACGACACCATTCCCGCCGGCGAACGTCGAGCATTCTGGGACGACGCACACGGTGCGCTGCGTATTCCGTTGGAGCAGTCGAAGTGTTGACTATGGCCGACCGATCCGACATCGAACCGCACACCGAGGACAACGAGGGCGGCTCCGAGCACGCACTCGCCATTGACACGGTGGTTGTCTACGAGCGCGGGCGGTGGGCCGTCGACATCATCGTCGTGTTCGCTGACGGCATCGTGCGCAAGCGTATTGACAACCATCCGACCCAGGCCCGCGCCGAGCTGTCGGCCCGCATGATCAAACGGGCTGCCGAGCGTGACATACGAGGACCTCTCAATGGCTGATGCACTGGTTGATTCCGAGCTGGCTGTGCGGCCTCAGCCGCTCGGTGCGTTCCCACTGCCGCTCGGATACCTGCTGATACCGCCGGGGTCGGAGACCGAGGAGGCCCGCACCGCGATGCTGCAGGGGCGGCTGCCCGAACGCTGGCCGCCGGCCTTGCGCGCGCATGAACTGGCGGCCGCGGGTCAACGGGAGGCAGCCATCGATGCGCTGTGTGCCGACTCGACTGATAGCGACGACCCGGTCGCCCTCTACAACCGCTTCGTACTCGAACCAGACAGCGCTAATCCCGACGAACTGCGGTCCCGCCTAGGTGAATTCGCCATCCTCGTCGACGTGGTGCAGTTCGTCCTTGGCCGTACCGATGTTCCGCCGCAGGCTGACGGCGCCGACGGCGAACTGGCCGCGGCCGTACTGTCGGCCCAGGCAAGCCACGCATTGGCTGAGCAGGAGCCCGCGGCAGCGATCGAACTACTCGACCACGCCATCGAGATCACCGGTTCCGACTTCAGACCGCTGACCGGCCTGTTGCGCGGTGCGGCAGCCGCCGTCTGCCGGGACGTCGGAGACGAAAGCTGCATCACACGATTGCAACAGGCGCTGGCCGATCTAGACGGAGCCGACGGGTTGTGCGTGGAGCGAGCCGAAGTACATCTTTATCTGGCCGGCGCGCTGCACGAACAGGCGCAGGACCGGCCCGAGCTGCTACCGGCAGCCATCCCTCACTACCACGCGGCCCTGCAGCTGATCAAATGCGAAGATGCGCCGACGATGTGGGCCGCCGCGCATTCCGGGCTGGCCACCGCGTACCTCACGATACCGATGGTGGAAGCGTCGGGTCAGCTCCGCCTTGGAGTGGCGGCCCAGTCCTTGCGCGCGGCACTGACTGTCTACACCCGCGAGACCCACCTACGGGAGTGGTCCAGTGTCCAACTGAATCTCGCCAACTCGCTGGTGTATACGCCGTCACGGCACCAGAAGGAGAACCTGGTCGAAGCCGTTGAGATCTACGAGGCCGTGCTGCAGACCCGCGACCGCGACGCCGATCCCCTCGGCCGCGCGAGAGTCCTGGCCAACCAGGGTAATGTGTTGGCGCACCTCGGCGCCTTCGACGATGCGAAGGCGAAGCTCTACGAGGCGCGGTACCTATTCGAAGATCTCGACGACAACGACTCGGTGCGCACGGTGCGCAGCGTGCTCGACGAGATCGCGCGCCAGTATGTGCTGTCCAGTACCGACGCCGAGGTGCCGCGATGACCGCTACCGTGCCAGGCGTTTCCGTCCAACCACCCTCGGCCACAGTCGATCCCACGTTCGAACAGCTTGCCACCCGAGTCGATGAGGCGGTCAAGGCGCTCGAACAGCTGGAGCCGTCGGCGCGCGTTGTCGCCGAGGAGCTCAAGTCGGCGGTCGAAGCCATCCACCGCGCCGGTCTGGTCACCATCGTGCGACGCTTACGAGCGGCCGACGTCACCCGACCGGTGTTGTTCGACCTCGTTGACGACCCGGTGGTGCATCTCCTGTTGTCGCTACACGAGATCGTGCGGCCGGATCCGATGACACAGGCCACCAGGATGTTGCAAACGGTACGTCCGCAACTGCAAGGGCACGGCGGCGATGTCACGCTGGTGCGGATCGACGGTGGCACCGCATTCGTGCGCCTGTCGGGTGCCTGCAACGGGTGTTCGATGTCGTCGGTGACGCTCCGCAATCTGGTAGAGAAGGCGCTCGTGGACGGCGTCGCATCGATCAGCGGTATTGAGGTCATGCCGAACGAACCGGAGCCGACGGTGATTTCGCCGGAGTCGTTGTTCTCGTCGGTTCATCGCGGCGACGACGGATGGGTACAGGCGGCTTCCATCACCGATATGCCCGACAACGGCCTGGTCGCCGTGCGGTTGACCGTGCCACAGACCGGGCGGGAGGTGTCGGTACTGCTGGTCAGCCAGAGTGGACAGCTGTCCTGCTATGTCAACGAATGTGCCCATGAGGCATTGCCTTTGGACAACGCGGTGTTCGACGCCGAGAACGGCACCCTGACCTGTCCGTGGCATGGCTTCTGCTACGACGCCAGTTCCGGTGAATGCCTCACCGCTCCGGAGGCACAGCTCGAGCAACTGCCGCTGCGAGTGACCGGCGGGCAGATATGGATCAGAGCCGGCGCATGACGAGCCTAACTGTGCGAACCAGCCTTTCCCCCGCGAAACCTCGCGTGGACCCGGCTGCGGGGGTTGACCTCACCAACGGCTGGGCTCCTGAGGTGTGGCTGGGGGCGCCCGCATCAGGCGGGCTGGCGCTGCCAGCCGCCAACCCGACCCTGGCCTGGATGTACTCCCCGCGGTGCGTGTTCTTCAATGACGATCATCTGGTGGCCGCCGATTCGGGGAATCACCGGGTCTTGATCTGGCACGGCATCCCCACCCGGGACGGACAACCGGCCGATGTGGTGCTCGGCCAACCCGACGCAGTGTCCGAAGGTCGCGCGTCCGGCGGGCGCGGTCCGGAGAACGGGGTGAATCTCCCCACCGGAGTTCTCATTCACGACGGGCGGCTCATCGTGGCCGACGCCTGGCACCACCGCATTCTGGTGTGGAACACGGTGCCTAAAATCCACGGCACCCCACCCGATCTGGTGCTCGGCCAGCCGGACATGTCATCAGTTGAACCGAACGCCGGAGGTGACTGCAGCGCGTCGTCGCTGTACTGGCCGTTCGGGATAGCCGTTATCGGGTCGACATTCTGGGTTGCCGACACCGGCAACCGCCGGGTGCTCGGCTGGACCCGCGGGTTGCCCGCACCTCACCAACCCGCCGACATCGTGCTGGGCCAGCCCGACACTTCGCACCGCGAGGAGAACCGCGGCGAGGTGGTGGGCCACCGTAGCTTCCGCTGGCCGCACAGCCTCACCGGTACCGAGGGACTTATCCTCGTTGCCGACGCCGGTGATCACCGCGTGTTGGGCTGGTCACCTCCGCCCGACGGCGACGTGCCGGCCGACCTGGTGCTGGGGCAGCCCGATTTCGTGACCGCCCAGGAATGGCCGTACGGTCCGCAGCGGGGTGACCGGCTGCGATTCCCCTACGCGGCCAGCTTCGACACCACCGGCACTTCCGGTGGGCGTTTGGCTGTCGCCGACACCGCCAACAACCGCATCCTGTTGTGGGACGGACTGCCCGCCGATGGCCGGGCGGCCGACCATGTGCTTGCCCAGCCGACGTTCGCGGCCAACGGCGAAAACCACTGGGACGCCGTTACTCACGACTCCCTGTGCTGGCCCTACGGCGTGTGGTTACGCGGCGACCGCCTCGCGGTGGCCGACTCGGGCAACAACCGCATCATGATCTGGCGGCGACGTTGATCCAGTCGCAGGCGCCGGCCGCTCCGGCTACCCGACACCGGTTCACCGTCACCGGCGTCGTACAGGGCGTCGGCTTCCGGCCGTTCGTGCATCGGATCGCCACCGAACTGGGTCTGTCCGGTGTCGTGGGCAACGACTCAGCGGCCGTGTTCATCGACGTTCAGGGCAGTGCGGCCGCGATCGCGGAATTCGGCCAGCGGCTGCGCCTCGACGCACCACCACTGGCCGTCGTCGATGGCGTGTCGAGCAAGCCACTCGTCGTTGACCCGCAGTGGGGCAATGATTTCCGTATCGTCACCAGTCGCAGCACGGCATCGTCACCCACTGCGACCCCGCCGGATATCGCGGTTTGTGACGACTGCCTGGCTGAATTGTTCGATCCGTCCAACCGCCGTCATCGCCACCCGTTCATCACGTGCACCAACTGCGGTCCTCGGTTCACCATCATCCGGGAACTGCCATATGACCGTTCCGCCACCACCATGGCCGACTTTCCCATGTGTGCGCGCTGCGCCGGCGAGTACCACGACCCGACGAACCGGCGATTCCATGCGCAGCCGCTCGCCTGCCCGGACTGCGGCCCGTCGCTGTGGTTCACCGGCCCGGGCGGTCGCATCGATGACGTGGAGACGGCGCTTGCCGCGGTCAAACACGAACTGGCCGCCGGTCACATCGTGGCCATCAAGGGCATCGGGGGTTACCACCTCGGGTGCGCGCCCGCGAACGAAGCGGCGGTCAGCGCGCTGCGGCAGCGTAAATCGCGTGGCGGCAAGCCTTTTGCCCTCCTCGTTCGCGATCTCCACGTCGCCCGGAGATACGCGCACATCGATGCGACCGAAGCGTACATCCTCGCCAGCCCCGCCCGGCCGATCGTGCTGCTACGACGCAGGGATGACGCGCCGATCGCTGCCGGCGTAGCTCCGGGAAGCCCGCTGATCGGGCTGGTGCTGCCGTACTCGCCGGTCCACCACCTGCTGCTGGCACCAGTACCCGGCACCGACCCGTCCGATCCCGAAGCCATCGTGTTGACCAGCGCCAACCGCTCCGACGAACCGATCTGCTCGACCGCCGAGGACGCCGCTCGCCGGCTGCCTGCACTCGCCGACGCGGTCCTTGACCACGACAGGCCCATCCACGTGCCGTGCGACGATTCCGTTGTCCGAGTCGTCGACGGACACGAGCTGCCGATCCGGCGGTCCCGCGGCTATGCTCCACTGCCCGTTGACCTCGGGTGTGACGGGCCAGCCGTGCTCGCGGTCGGCGGAGAACTCAAGAACACGTTCTGCCTCACCGACGGCCGCCGCGCCTTCTGCTCGGCTCATATCGGCGATATGGGCAGCGTGGCCACGCTCAAAGCGTTCACCCGATCGGTCCGCCAGCTCAGCGAGATTCGCCGGGAGCCCGCGCGCATCGCCGCTGATCTGCATCCCCGGTATGTGACCCGAAGCTGGGCCGAGCACAACGCCGGTGAGCGTCCATTGGATCTGGTGCAGCACCACCACGCTCACGTCGTATCGCTGCTCGCCGAGCACGGCATGCTGGGTGAGCCGATCGTCGGTATCGCATTCGACGGCACCGGTTACGGTTGCGACCACACCGTCTGGGGAGGCGAGATTCTGCTTCTCGGCCACGACTCGCACCGCTTCACCCGGGCCGGGCACCTGGCCGCGGTGCCGTTGGCCGGTGGCGATGCCGCCGTACGCAACCCGTGGCGGATGGCCTTGGCTCATCTTTGGCAGGCCCGGGTCGCGTGGCGCTCCGGCATGGCGCCCGTCGCCGCCGCCACCGCCGCCGAGTTGCCGCTGCTACGAACACAATTCGCCACCGGACGCGGCTGCGTACCGACGACCAGCATGGGCCGGCTGTTTGATGCCGTGGCCTCTCTGCTCGATCTTCGCCAGCAGATCGACTACGAGGGCCAGGCCGCCATCGAACTCGAAGTCCTTGCCGCCTCGGTCTGTGCTGACATCGCCATCCCGACATCGGTGCCGTTGCGGCTGGAAGTCCGCCCGGACGGCATCCTCGACCCCACACCCATGATCGCGGCGTTGATGTCGGAAGAGCACCAGGGCGCCGACCCCGCGACGCTGGCATCTGCGTTCCACCACGCCGTCGCGGTCGCAGTTACCGAAGTCGCCCAACAGGTCGCCGGCCCTATCCGCACGGTCGGGCTGACCGGTGGGGTCTTCCAGAACGTGCTGCTGCTGCGCACGTGCCGGCAGCTCCTGGAACAGGCCGGATTTCATGTCTTGATCCACCGCACGGTGCCGCCGAACGACGGCGGGCTGGCGCTCGGCCAGGCCGCGGTGTCAGTCCTGACCGCCCTGGACGATTCAGCATCGGCCGGTACCGAAGCCCCGAAACGTAGCGAAAGGATACCGCGATGTGTTTAGGGATTCCCGGCAGGATTGCCGAAGTGTGGGACGCGCCCGACGGCGGGCGCTTCGCCCACGTCGAGTTCGGCGACGAAATGAAAACCGCTTCGCTGGCGTACCTCCCCGACCTCGCGGTCGGCGACTACACGATCCTGCACGCAGGATTCGCACTGACCCGGATCGACGAGCAGTCTGCGCAACTCACCCTCGCCACAATGCGCGAATACGGAGTGTTCGGCGAACAGGACGCATCATGACCACCATTGCGCCTCAGGGCATCTTCGCCGACCTGGCCGCCGACTTGGCCGCCGACTTGGCCGCCGCCTCCCTGGCACTGGCACAGCGGTTCTCCGACTCCGCCACTGCCTGGTGCATTGCCCCGGCGTTTCCGCCGCACGCCCAGCACATCGCGGTGGAGTTCGTGCACCCGGTCATCGTCGGGAAGCGGGCGCTGCCCGCGGTGGCGCTGACCGGCGCTGACCTCGTTGGTCAAGTTCGGGTGTCCGCGCGGCGGGGCGACGTGGTGATCGCCGTCGCCGCCGCGTCCGATCCCGTGGTAGCCGCGATCATGCGCCGCGCGCCCGCCTGGGGGGTCAGCACCATCTGGATCGGCAACGGTCCGCGGCCGGCCCCCGGCGCGGCCGACCATGTGCTCTGGCTCGACGATCCCGATCCGAGACTGCCAGCCACTGGCGAGTTCGTCCTCATGTACCACCTGTTGTGGGAGTTGACCCATGTGTGCTTCGAGCACCCGGGTCTGCTGACGAATCCACAGGAGGACTGCACCGAGGACGTGTGCATCACATGCAGCGACGAAGGCCGCCTCGGCGAAGTGATCTCCACGGCCGCCGACGGAACGGCCACGGTGCGCACCGCGCGGGCCACCGAGACGGTGATCGCGACATTGGCCTGGCCGCTCGCGCCGGGAGATGTGGTACTCGTGCACGCCGGCACGGCGATCAGCAAAGTAGCCGAGGAATGACACCATGAGCCAACAGGATTTCGATACGAACCCGATCGATGAAGCAACCAACTTCCTTTATCCGTTCATCGATTCACACGAAACCGATGCCAGCGCGCTTCTTGCCGACTTGACCAGATCCGCCCAGGCCAAAGCGGCTGACAGTGCGGCGCTGCGGCAGTCCAGCGTGCAGGCGTGCAGCCACCTGCTCGCGACCGCCAGTGCGGAGGTGGCGCGCAGGTTCTCCGCCGGCGGGAGAATGTTCACCTTCGGCAACGGTGGCAGCTCGACCGACGCCGCCACCATGGCCGCACTGTTCGCCCAGCCGGCGTCGGGACGTGCGCTACCCGCCTGGTCGCTCACCGCCGACCAGGCGGTCCTCACCGCACTGGGTAACGACGTCGGATTCGATCTGGTGTTCGCCCGCCAACTCATCGCCCGAGCGGGTCCAAACGATGTCGCCGTGGCGATGTCGACCAGCGGTAACTCGGCCGACCTGCTGATCGCGTTGCGCGAGGCGCGCAGCCGTGGCCTCTACACAATCGGTTTCGCGGGCTACGACGGTGGTGCGTTCACCGACAACACCGACGTCGACATCTGCCTTGTCGTCAATTCGCAGAGCGTGCACCGCATTCAGGAATCGCAGGCACTGCTCGGCTATCAGCTCTGGGTCGCCGTACAAGCGGAGGTAGAGCCATGACCGAACACGTAGCCGAATATCTCTCCTCGGGACCATCATTTCGTGAAGGCGAAGTCATCGAACGGATCGAGGCGTTCCGCCGACGACGGCCCCGGCTGCACGACACCGTCGTCACTCTCGCTCACGGTGCGGGAGGCAAGGCTTCGGCAGCGCTGGTCGACGCCGTGTTCGTCGAAGCATTCCGCAATCCGCACCTGGACTCGCTCGGGGACGGAGCGGTGATCGACTTACCGGGCGGCGGGCGGATGGCGCTGTCGACCGACTCGTTCGTGGTGCAGCCCCTTCGATTCCCCGGCGGCTCGATTGGGCATCTGGCGGTGCACGGCACGCTCAACGACCTCGCCATGGTCGGCGCAGTGCCATCCTGGATTACCGCGGCATTCGTGCTCGAAGAGGGTTTTCCCATCGCCGAACTCAGGGACATCGTCGGGGACATGGCCGCCGCGGCCAGTGCGGCATCGGTCCAGATCGTCACTGGCGATACTAAAGTCGTGCCGAGAGGTGCCGCGGACGGGTTGTACATCACGACAGCCGGCGCCGGACTGGTCCCACCGGGGCGGGAACTGACACCGGACAAGGTGCGGCCCGGCGACAAACTCCTAATCTCCGGCACGATCGGTGACCACGGAATGGCTGTGATGCTGGCTCGCGGGGATCTGGCGATCGAGGCTGACGTCCAGTCCGATACCGCTTCGGTGAGCGGGCTTGTCGAGGCGCTGCTGGCAGCGGCGCCCTCGACTCGATGGCTGCGCGACCCCACCCGCGGTGGCGTGGGAACGGTCTGCAACGAGCTGGCTCAGGCCAGCGGACTGGCGGTCGTGCTCGAGGAGAACCAGCTGCCGGTGCGGCCCGAGGTCAGCGGCGCGTGCGAGATGCTCGGCATCGACCCGCTGTATGTGGCCAACGAGGGCAAGTTCCTTGCCGTCGTCGACCCCAACGAGGCCGCCGCCGCACTGGCCGCGCTGCGTTCGCAACCGAATGGCAGTGAAGCCACCGAGATCGGCCATATCGCCTACGAACCGAGTGCCACGGTCGTAGTGCGGACCGGATTCGGAGGCACCCGCATCGTGGACATGCTTGTCGGTGACCCACTGCCCCGCATCTGCTGAGGAAGGACACACCATGTGCTTGGGAATCCCGGGGCGGATCGTCGAGATCACCGACGCCGCCAATTGTTTGGCCAAAGTCGACGTCAGCGGCGTGCGGCGGGTGATCAGTGTGCGACTTCTGGAGAAGGACATGCCAGAACCTGACGACTGGGTGCTGGTCCATGTCGGCTTCGCAATGGCCAAGATCGACGAGTCCGAAGCGCTGTTGACGCTCGCGGCCGTCCAGAAGCTCGGCGACGCCTATTCCGACGAGATCCAAGCGTTCGACACGTCCGCGATTATCTGAGCTGGAGACGATCATGCGTTTTGTTGACGAATTCCGCGACCCCGCCGCAGCGCGAAGGCTGCTGGGGGCCATCACTGCTCTGGCTCGGGCTGGTGACCCCGACGAACACTTCAAACTCATGGAGGTGTGCGGAGGGCACACGCACACCATCTACCGGCACGGTATCGAGCACCTGCTACCCGACAATGTTGAGCTGGTACACGGCCCAGGTTGCCCGGTGTGCGTGATCCCCATGGGACGCGTCGATGATGCCATCTGGCTGGCCCAGCGACAGAGCGTCATCTTCACCTGCTTCGGTGACATGATGCGCGTCCCGGGTTCGAACGGCAGCCTGCTGGATGCCAAGGCCAACGGCGCCGACGTTCGATTCGTGTATTCGCCACTGGACGCGCTGAAGATCGCTGTCGACAATCCCGACAAACAGGTCGTGTTCTTCGCCATCGGGTTCGAGACCACCGCGCCGTCCACGGCGGTGACACTCGTGCGCGCCCGCGAGCTGGCCGTCGACAACTTCACCGTGTTCTGCAACCACGTCACGATCGTGCCGCCGATCAAGGCGATCCTGGAGTCCCCCGATCTGCGTCTTGCGGGGTTCCTCGGGCCCGGCCACGTATCCACCGTGGTCGGCAATCGGCCCTACCGCTTCGTTCCCGCGGTGTACAAGAAGCCACTCGTGGTGGCCGGCTTTGAACCATTGGACATCCTCGCCTCGATAGCGATGCTGCTGCGGCAGATCCGGGAGGGTCGGTGCGAGGTGGAGAACCAGTACTCCAGGGTGGTACACGAAGAGGGCAACCCGGCTGCGCTGGCACTGATGAGCGAGGTCTTCGCGGTACGACCGCACTTCGAATGGCGCGGGCTGGGGTTCATCTCGCAAAGCGCACTGCGTCTGCGCGACGAACTGGCCCAGTTCGACGCCGAACAGCGGTTTGCATTGCCGGGGGTACGGGTCGCGGATCCAAAGGCCTGCCAGTGCGGTGAGGTACTCAAAGGTGTGCTGAAGCCGTGGGAGTGCAAGGTCTTCGGAACAGCCTGCACCCCCGAAACTCCGATCGGCACCTGCATGGTCTCCCCCGAAGGTGCCTGCGCGGCCTACTACAACTTCGGCCGGCTGCACCGCGACGCCGCCACGCTCATCGGGCAGGGTGCATCGACATGACCATCGGCGGTGTCGCAGACACCGACGGCGCACAGATGTTCGCGCACTACGCCTATGCCCCCAACCGATTGGGCTACTGCGGACCGTCGGACACGTCGCAACTGGTTGGCGCCACCCGTGCTGATATCGAAAGAGCAGCAAAGCAATTCACGGGAGCATGGCCCTACCTGAAGGTACTGTCGCGGATGACATGTATTCCCGACCCGTTGGACCACCGCATCGTCGAATCCTACTGGCTCGGGGGCGGGATCGGAGCTGGGCTGGATCCTCACGCGTTCACCGCCGAGCTCCTCGGCGTGATCGGCCCCCAAGCCGGCCACTACTGGACCCACCTGAGCGCCGATCTCACCGACGAGGCCGCCCCCAATCACGGCTTCCATGTGTTCGGCGTGTACCCGTGGACACGCCTGCTCGGCAAGGGCATGGATGAGCACCCGTTGGCAGTCCTCGACAACTGCCGAATCACCTGGGGTACTGTCCTTTCCAGTGACGATGTCACCGCCGTCGTGGAATGCCGGCGACTGAGTTGGAACGGTGCCGCATTGTCGCTCGCCGATGAGTCCACATTCCGTACCGATGTCGGCGAGGAAGCGCCGACGGGCACTCCCGTGACGACAGGCGATCTCGTCGCACTGCACTGGGGACGGGTGTGCGGCAGACTGACCACCGAGCAAATCCACGCGCTGGAAGCCAGCACATACCAACAGCTACAGTCCACCAACCGCCGGTTGGGTAAGCACAGCTGATGAGACCGCGCATCGTTCAGACCGACGACCAGATCGGTTTCTACTGGGTGAATGCGGCCGGCGCGCCCTGCACGTTACAGGACCTCGTCCTCGGAGACGACGAGCCCGATCGCCTGGTCGCAACTCATCTCGAAGCACTCGATGACGCGTTGATCATCGCCGCCGCGCGATTCGGGGAACTGCTGGGCGGCGGCAAACAGCCCACCACGCAGGAGCGCGATGACCTCGCCGTCCTTTACCAGTGCCTGGATCGGCTTGTGTACGAATACGCTTCGTCGACCGAGGTATGCGGCGTTGTGCCCGATGTCCGGGCCGGCAAGATCATCGGCACGGCAGCACTCTTCTCGATCTGTGCTCGATCTCCCCTTGATTTGCTGGGTCCGGCACCGCTTGACGGCGAACTCGACGAAGCCCCCATCGGTGTGGTCTCCGGTTTCGGCGAGATGCAGCTCGTCGATCCCGGTATGCCATGGAAAGGCGGCAGGTGGATTCTCAAATCCGAGTCCGGACAACGGTATCCATTGACATTGGCGACCATGCTCTTCGACAGCTCAGGCGTGAACAAGGATGCCGCCCGGCGTGAACACCGTGACGTCATCGAATCGTGCGCCCACAGTTTGACACTGACCGAAGCCGATCCCCTAACGGTGGCATGTGCGTTGGATTGGCTACTGTACGACTGGTTGATGGCCCACCGGGAGGACCCTGAAAGTGCTGCGATCACCTTCCCGAAAGGGCATGAGTCAGACGCAGAACTGCTCGTGTCAGCGGCATCTGCATCGGTTCGAGCGCGAGCCCACTTCGATCCCGGGCTGTCCGCCGCCACGACGTAGTGCATCAAGTCCTACATCAAGTGCGACAGCACCCGGCCGAACTGCGTGAGCCGCTGCATCTGGGCCAGCCCGCCGTCCTCGAGCACCTCGAACTCGGTGGTGAGGATGTGGTCGGTGATGGTCGACAGGAGGATCGTCCGCACCGATGCGTCGAGGATGACCCGCGGCTCGCTCCCCTGCGAGGTGGACAACTCGTCATCGCGCGCCACATGATGAGCCAGCGGCCGTCGGTCAGCACGATCTCCTGCCACACCGCCTCGCCCCATGACTCCTGACTGACACCGCGCGACATGATGAACGACTTGATCGACGTGTCGTCGACCATCGACTGCAGTTGGTCGAGCGCCAACTCCGGATCCAGCAGGTAGATGCGTGCCGCCTCGTCAACCGAGGCGTACGGCGCCCAGTCCTCCGGAGGGCTCACCTATGAGCCCTCCGGAGGGGCTGTGGTGGCCCCGCGTACCGCGGCGGCTGCCGCACGGATCTGCGGGGTGACGAGCATGACCTGGCCCAGTACGCCGTTGACGAAGCCCGGGGAGTCATCGGTTGACAGCTTCTTGGCCAGCTCGACGGCCTCGTCGACGGCGACCGGCTCGGGGACGTCCTCGGCGTGCAGCAGCTCCCACACCGCGACGCGCAGGATCGCGCGGTCGACCGCGGGAAGCCGCTCCAGGGTCCAGCCCTGCAGGTGCGCCGAGATCAGGTCGTCGATGTGGGCGGCGTGCTCGGTGACGCCATGCGCGACGGTCACCGTGTACGGGTTCAGGCCCGAGGTCTCGGCATCGCTCTCGGCCAGGGTGGTGCGTGAGTCCGCGATCTCGGCGGCGGTCATACCGCGCGCCTCGGCCTCGAACAGGACTTCTACGGCCCGCTTGCGGGCCTGATGCCGACCCCGGTCGGATCGGCGGTCAGGCATTCACCCGACCCAGGTAGTTGCCGTCACGGGAATCGACCTTGAGCTTGTCACCGGTGTTGATGAACAGCGGCACCTGGATCTCGGCACCCGTCTCCATGGTGGCCGGCTTGGTGCCCGCGCTGGAGCGATCACCCTGCAGACCCGGGTCGGTGTGGCTGACCACCAGCTCGACGGTGACGGGAAGTTCGAGGTACAGCGGCACGCCGTCGTGGAACGCGATCTGGACCGGCATGCTCTCCAACAGGTAGTCGGCGGAGGTTCCGACCAGCGCCTCCGGAAGCGGGTGCTGCTCGTAGTTCTCGGAGTCCATGAACACGAAGTCGCTGCCGTCGCGGTACAGGTAGGTGGCATCGCGCCGGTCGACGGTCGCGGTCTCGACCTTCACACCGGCGTTGTAGGTCTTGTCGACAACCTTGCCGGACACCACGTTCTTGAGCTTGGTGCGCACGAACGCCGGCCCCTTGCCGGGCTTGACGTGCTGGAACTCGGTGATCTGCCACAGCTGGCCGTCGATCTGCAGGACGAGTCCGTTCTTGAAATCTGCGGTCGAAGCCACGTTGGGTACAACTCCTAAAGGATGGCCAGTTCCTTGGGGAACCGGGTAAGCAATTCGGGTGCGGGTGCACATCCACTGCCCACGACCAGTGTGTCCTCGATGCGGACACCGCCGTAGCCGGGCAGGTATACACCGGGTTCCACGGTCACGGCAGAACCAGCAAGCAGTGTACCGGCGGAGGACGCGCTGATTCCCGGCGCTTCGTGGATCTGCAGTCCGACGCCGTGTCCGAGGCCGTGGCCGAAGTTCTCCGCGTACCCGGCATCGGCGATGACCTGCCGCGATGCACTGTCGACGTCGCGTAGCGACATCCCCGGCGCCAGCGCCTCTCGCCCCATCCGCTGCGCCGTCGCCACCAGGTCGTAGACGTCGAGCTGCCACTGCGCGACGGGTGACAGCGCGAAGGTCCTCGTCATATCCGAGTGGTAGCCCGCCACCAGCGCACCGAAGTCGATCTTGACCAGGTCCCCCGCGACCAGTGTCGCGTCGGTCGGACGGTGGTGCGGGATCGCCGAGTTGGGCCCCGCAGCCACGATGGTCTCGAACGACACCCCGTCGGCGCCGTGGTCGAGCATCCGGGACTCCAGGTCGCGGGCGACCTCCTTCTCGGTACGGCCCGACCGCAGCCCGCCCGCCGCCACCAAATCGGCCAGCGCGGCATCGGCGGCCTCGCAGGCCAGGCGAAGCATCGCGATCTCGCCGGCGTCCTTGACCTCGCGCAGCGCCTCGACGGTGCCCGCGGCACGGACGAACTCGACGGCACCCGCTGCATGCTTAAGGGTGGCGAACCCATCCACGGTGACGACGTGGCTCTCGAAGCCGAGCCTGCGCACTCCGCGTTCGGCGGCGCACGCCGACAGATAGGGGCCGCATGCCCGCTCGATGACGACCTCGGCGTCCGGGGACTGCGCCGCGGCCTGCGTCACGTAGCGCCCGTCGGTCGCCAACACGGGTGTGTCGTCGTCGACACGAATCAACAATGCCGCGTTGGAACCGGTGAATCCGGATAGATAACGCACGTTGACCAGGTCTGTTATCAACATCGCGTCCAGCTCGACCGCGGCGAGTCGACGACGCAACCTCTCCCTGCGCTGGGAAATCGTCACGGTGCATGACCGTACTCGCTAGGGTGTGCCCTCATGAGCAAGTGGTTGCTGCGCGGACTGGTGTTCGCCGCCCTGATGGTCGTCGTCCGATTGCTTCAAGGCGCGTTGATCAACGCCTGGGAAACCCAGGCACTACTGATCAGTGTGACGCTGGTGGTGTTGTTCGGCCTCGCCTCATTCGTCTGGGGCATCCTCGACGGCCGTGCTGACGCGGCAGCCAATCCCGACCCCGACCGTCGTGGTGACCTCGCGATGACGTGGCTGCTCGCCGGACTCTTCGCCGGCGTCGTCAGCGGGTTCGTGGCGTGGTTCATCTCGCTCTTCTACAACAACGTCTACGCCGAGGCTCTCCTCAACGAGGTCACCACCTTCGCCGCGTTCACCGCGCTGGTGACCTTCCTGACCGCCATCGCCGGTGTGTCCGTGGGCCGCTACCTCATTGACCGCAATGCAGCACCCCTGGAGCGGCAGCGGGAGGGCACCGACACCGACCGTGCCGACACCGATGTCTTCGAGGCCGTCCGCGACGATGCACAGCCGACCGCCGCGGTCGCCTCATCGGGTGGCACCGAGGAGACGCCGAACGGCGACCGTCAGGCTTGAGGGGCAGCGAGAATCAGGCCTGAGCGGCCAGGTAACGCAGAGCCAACAGATACCCCTGCACGCCGAGACCGACGATGACGCCCGTCGCGACCGCACTCAGGTACGAGTGGTGCCGGAACTCCTCCCGGGCGTGGACATTCGAGATGTGCACCTCGATCAACGGGGCGGTCAACTCCGAGCAGGCGTCCCGCAGCGCCACCGACGTGTGCGTGAATGCGCCGGCGTTGAGGATCACCGCCTCACCCGCGTCGGCGGCGTCGTGAATCCAGCCCAGTAGTTCGGCCTCGCTGTCCGACTGCCGCACGGTGACCGTCAGGCCGAGTTCGTCGGCCTCCTGCTCGATCATCGCGACCAGGTCGTCGTGGGTGGTGTTGCCGTAGACCGCGGGCTCCCGCCGGCCGAGCCGGCCCAGGTTGGGCCCGTTCACCACATGCACGGTCGCTGCGCGAGCGCTCATCGAACCCCGATCTCCGAGTAGGCGGCCACCAACAACGACGGGTCGGGCCCCTCGAGACGCCCTGGTTTACCCAGCCCGTCGAGCACCACGAAGCGCAGCACACCGGACCTGTTCTTCTTGTCGCCCGCCATGTGCTCCAGCAGCTGGGGGAAGGCGTCGGCGTCGTAGTCCACCGGCAGCCCCAGCGAGGTCAGGATGGCCCGGTGCCGGTCGGCGGTGGCATCGTCGAGCCGTCCGGCCAACCGGCCGAGTTCGGCGGCGAACACCAGGCCGACCGAGACGGCCGCCCCGTGCCGCCATTTGTAGCGTTCGCGCCGCTCGATCGCATGGGCCAGGGTGTGGCCGTAGTTGAGGATCTCGCGGAGCTCCGATTCCTTCTCATCGGCGGCCACCACCTCAGCCTTGACCGCGATGGCACGCCGGATCAGCTCGGGTAGCACGGTGCCGGAGGGGTCGAGCGCGGCTTCGGGGTCGGCCTCGATCAGGTCAAGGATGACGGGATCGGCAATGAAACCGGCCTTGACGATCTCGGCCATGCCAGCCACGATCTCGTTGCGCGGCAACGACTCCAGCGTCGCGAGGTCGACCAGCACGGCGAGCGGCTGATGAAACGCCCCGACCAGGTTCTTGCCCGCGTCAGTGTTGATGCCGGTCTTGCCACCCACGGCGGCGTCGACCATGCCGAGCAGCGTGGTCGGCACGTGCACGACGTCGACGCCGCGCAACCAGGTGGCGGCGGCGAAGCCAGCGACATCGGTCGCCGCTCCCCCACCGAGGCTGACGACGGCATCCTTGCGACCGATCCCGATACGGCCCAACACTTCCCAGATGAAACCGAGGACGGGCAGCTCCTTGCCCGCCTCCGCGTCCGGAATCTCGATGCGGTGTGCGTCGACACCGTTGTCCGCCAAGGCACTACGGATCGCCTCTGCGGTCGCAGCCAACGTGGGCTGGTACAGAATCGCCACCCTGTGGCGATCGGCGAGGATCCGGGTCAGATCGGCGAGCAGGCCGGTGCCGATGATCACGGGGTAGGGCCGGTCGACCTGGACGTCGACGGTCACGGGTTCAGTCATTACGCGCTTCCGCTTGGCGGGCCAGGGCCGATGGACTCGGCGGGGCCTCGGTGATGGGACCGGGATTGAGAACAGTGGGCAGTCGCCGCCACGCCGGCCTGCGCCGCTTTCGCGGGGGCTGCTCGACGGCGTTGCACTCCAAGCGCGCGACGATGTGACGGACGACCGCACCGGGGTTGCGGCGGTTGGTGTTGACCCGCATGGTGGCGACCTCGCGGTACAGCGGCACACGCTCCGCCATCAACTTGCGGAACGTCTCCTCTGGGTCGGCGCCGGCCAGCAGTGGGCGGCCAGTCCCACCCGAGGTACGCCGAATCCCCTCGGACGCATTGATTTCGAGGTACACCACGGTGTGGCCGGCCAGAGCCTCGCGCACGGCAGGCGAGGTCACTGCGCCGCCGCCGAGGGAGACGACGCCGTCGTGTTCAGCCAGGGCCGCGCACACCACCTCGGCCTCGATGCGACGGAACTCCGCCTCACCGTCGGTGAAGATGTCGGCGATGCTGCGGCCGGTGGTCTCGACGATCTTGGCGTCGGTGTCCAACAGCGGCACGCCGAGCGCCTTGGCCAAGCGCCGCCCGATGGTGGACTTGCCCGATCCGGGCATGCCCACCAGCACGGCCTTGGGTGCCATCAGCCCGACGCCCGCGCCGCCGGATCGATCCCGCGGTCGGCGCCCGACCGGGCCGCGACAGCGCGCAGGTAGCTGTCGACGTTGGATCGCGTCTCAGCCACGGAGTCCCCGCCGAACTTCCTCAGTGTGGCGCGCGCGAGCACAAGGGCGACCATGGTCTCGGCCACCACGCCCGCGGCGGGCACCGCACACACGTCGGAGCGCTGGTGGATGGCGACCGCCTCGTCGCCGGTGGCCATGTCGACCGTCGCCAGGGCGCGAGGCACCGTCGAGATCGGCTTCATGGCGGCCCGCACGCGCAGGGCCTGACCGTTGGTCATACCGCCCTCAAGCCCGCCCGCGCGATTCGTCGAGCGAAGGACGCCGTCGGGTCCGGGGTAGATCTCGTCGTGGGCGACGCTGCCGCGGCGTCGCGCGGTCTCAAAGCCGTCACCGATCTCGACGCCCTTGATGGCCTGAATTCCCATCAGCGCGGCAGCAAGCTGGCTGTCGAGCCGATCCTCGCCACTGGTGAACGAGCCAAGTCCGATGGGGAGGCCGTCGACGACCACCTCGACGACGCCACCGAGGGTGTCGCCGTCCTTCTTCGCGTCCTCGATCTCGGTGATCATCGACTTCTCGGCGGCCTCGTCGAAAGCCCGCACCGGGCTGTCGTCGATCCGGGCGAGGTCCTCGGGCCGTGGCGGTGGACCGTCGTACGCCGCGGAGGCGCCGATGGAGATGACGTGTGAGAGCACCTCAACGCCGAGTACCTCGCGAAGGAAGGCCCTCGCGATGGTGCCTGCAGCGACTCGGGCTGCGGTCTCGCGGGCGCTGGCGCGCTCGAGAACCGGCCGGGCGTCGTCGAACCCGTACTTGAGCATGCCCGCGTAATCGGCGTGACCAGGTCGGGGGCGGGTCAGCGGGGCATTACGCGCCACGTCGAGTTCGGCGGGATCCACGGGATCCGACGCCATCACGGTCTCCCACTTGGGCCACTCCGTGTTGCCGATCTCGATGGCGATCGGACCACCCATCGTGAGCCCATGCCGGATCCCGGCGAGCATCGTGACCTCGTCGGCCTCGAACTTCATCCGGGCGCCGCGGCCGTAGCCCAGGCGTCGCCGCCTCAGCTGCCCCGCAATGTCCTCAGTGGTAACGCCGACACCGGCGACCATGCCCTCAACCACGGCCACCAACGCGCGGCCGTGAGATTCACCAGCAGTGGTCCATCGCAACACGCGTCCCATCTTCCCATGGCACGCCGAACCTGACGTAATCCGTCACGCCGAGGCGTCCCGCGCCAGGCTGCACTGCAGCAGGATGGTGTCGACGAAGCGGCCGTGTTTGTGGCCGACGCGGGTCAGGCGCCCGGCCTCGACGAAACCGAACCGGCCGTGCAGGCGCACCGATGCGGGGTCACCGCTGTCGGCGATAACCGCGATCACCTCCCTGACCCCGACGTCCCTGCAGGCCTCGAGCAGGGCCGTCATCAGCTCGGTGCCGCACCCCAAGCCGACAGCCCACGGCGCGACGTAGACCGAGTCCTCGACGGTGGCGCGGTAGGCCGGCCGGGCCTTCCACGGCGCGCAGTAGGCATATCCGGCGACGGAACCATGGCGTTCGGTGACCAGGAACGGTAGGCCCACCTCGGTGATCGTGCCGAGACGCCGCAGCCACTCCTGGGCGTCGGGCGGATCGACCTCGAACGTCGCGACGCTGCCGGTCACGTAGTGCTCGTAGATCTCCGCGATGGCGGGGAGGTCGGACGGCTGGGCGAGGCGTGCTGGCATGGTCACACCACCGTATGGCTCAGGTGATCGCCACCGCGACGGCTGTGGCGGTCGCCACGCACATTGCCGGTCCGTGCGGAACACCCGCCGCGCGACGCAAACCGGCTCCGCGGCGCAGGGCCGCCCCGATGGCCCACAGCACTGTCAGCAGCGGGGCGCCAAGCGCGGCCAACAGCCACACATCAAGACCGAACGCCCCGCACAGCGCGCCCACGCCGATGGCGAGCTTGACGTCGCCCGCGCCAAGGCCGGCGGGCGATATCAGGTGCACGACCAGATAACACCCGGCCAACGCGGCAGCCCCGGCCAGCGCCGCCGGCCCGCGATCGTTCGCCGCCGCGATCACCAGCACGACTGCCGCTCCCGGAAGGGTCAGGGCGTTGGGCAGCCGCTGCTGGCGAATGTCGTAGACGCTCAAGGCGGTGAGCCAGACCAGCACGAGCACACACCCCACCGCAGGCGCCGCCCCCATCTGAAAAGGCTAATCCGCGGTAAGGGCCCTACTCATCGCCTCTTTCGGCGCCGGTTGGCCGGTGAACAGCTCGACCTGGGCGAACGCCTGGTTCAGCAGCATCGCCAGTCCGCTCACCACGCGGCCACCGGCCGCCTCCACCGCCGATGCCAGCGGTGTGGGCCACGGGTCGTAGATCGCGTCGAGCAGCAGCGGGACTCCGACAACTGACGGTGCGTGGGCCGCCACCACATCCGCGGGAATGGTGCTGACCACAACGTCCAACCGTTCGAGCGAAGTGCCCAGTTCGACCCAGCGCGCGGTGGCCCCGACCTGCTCGGCCAACGCCACCAGCGGGGCGGCCTTGTCGGGATTGCGCGCCACGATCGAGATGTCGGGGACGCCGAGTTCGGCCAACCCCAGCACGGCGGCGGGCGCGGTACCCCCGGAACCGAGGACCGCGGCCCGGCCCCACGTCATCTCGATCAGGGCACGCAGCGCACCAGTCACGCCGTCGACATCGGTGTTGTCGGCCAGCCACCCGGTGTCGGTGCGGACCAGCGTGTTGGCCGACCCCACCAGCTGGGCACGCGCCGTCCGCTCGTCGGCGAACTGCAGCGCGGCGAACTTCCCCGGCATGGTCACCGACACCCCGACCCACTCCGGGCCGAATCCGCCGACGAGGGCGGGCAGTTCATCGGCACCGCACTCGATGCGCTCGTAGGTCCAGTCCACGAGCCCGAGCGCCGCGTAGGCCGCCAGGTGTAGCTGCGGGGATCTCGAGTGGGCGATCGGCGAGCCGAGCACCGCGGCCCTACGGGCCGTCATCGCGGGCCCGCCACCGCGCACCACCGGATCGTGCGCGTCACCGCACGCTCAGCGGGCGCTGTCGAGCACACCATTGCGTTGGGCCACTTCGATATTGGCCAAGTGCTGCTGGTAGTCACGGGTGAACAAAGTGGTGCCCTGCAGGTCCACGGTCACGAAGTAGAGCCAGTCCCCCGGCTCCGGGTGCTCGGCGGCCGCCAGCGCGGGCAGCCCCGGTGAGCAGATCGGTGTCGCCGGAAGTCCCTCGCGGACATAGGTGTTCCACGGGGTGTCCCTGGCGCGGTCGCCGTCGGTGGTCGCCACCTCCTGGCGGTCCAGCGAGTAGTTGACCGTCGAGTCGAACTCGAGCCGCCGGTGGTCGGCTGCGATCAGCCGGTTGTAGATCACGCGGGCCACCTTTGCGAAGTCGTCCGGCATGGACTCCTTCTGCACCAGCGACGCGACAGTCAGGATCTCGTACGGCGACATACCCTCCGCGGCTCCCGCGGCGAGCAACCCGTTGGCCTCGTACTGCGCGACGCTGGCCGCGATGAGCTCTGAGAGGATCTCCATCGCCGACGCTGACGGGTCGACGTTCCACGTACCCGGTGCGATGAGACCCTCGATGCGGCGGTGATCATCACCGACCGCCTTGATCGGTTCGACCGCCCACTGCGGGATCGACAGCGCCGACGGCTCCCCGGATGAGGCGGCGTCCTTGAGGGAATCGCCACCGACGCACTGTTCGGTCCCGTCGAGACTCACGCACGTCGCCTTGGAGATCAACGAGAAGATGCCGTCGGTGACGGCGTTCGTCCGCACATCCGCGGTGTCGTCGAGTTGGCGGCCCTCCGGGATCACCATCAGACCCACACGACTCTTGGGGTCGGCCAGCCGCTTGACCGCGTCGGCAGCGGGAATCTCGGTGCGCACCTTGTAGAAACCGGGCTGAATGGCCGAGATGGCGGAGTTACCCGAGGCGGCGTCGACGAACGCCCGCGAGGTCGCCACCACACCCTTCTCCTGCAGCGCCTGTCCGATCGCCGTCGTCGAGTCGCCGTTGTGCACCTCGACGATCACGTCGGCTACACCGGCGCCCGTGTAGTCGTCACCCGTGCCGAACAGTCCGTGCCACATCCGCGAGCCGAGGAACACCGCGCCGACCACGACGACGATCAGCGCGGTTATCGAGAGGGCGGTGACGGTACGGCGACGCCGATTGTTGCGGCTGGCGCGGGCTCGCTCGGTGCGGCTCATGCCGCGTCGAGGTGCTCCCACCGCCGTCGGTTGCGGTCGTTCGCGGCCCCAGTCATCAGACATCGTCGGCTCCGCTGTGATCGGCCTGCACGTGGCGCCGCTGGTCCAGCCAATTCTGCAGGATGCCAACAGCTGCGGCCTGGTCGATCATCGCCCTCTGTCCCTTCGCGCGCACCCCTGCTTCACGCAGGGAGCGCTGTGCAGTCACGGTGGTCAATCGTTCGTCTGCGAGACGCACCGGGATGGGTGCGATACGCGCGGCAAGTGCATCGGCGACGGCGATGGCATCGCGCGCCGACGGTCCAGTTCGGTCGGCCAGCGTCCGCGGCAATCCCACCACCACCTCCACGGCCCCCAGTTCCTCGATGAGCCTCACCAGCCGACGGACGTGCTTGTCCGTCCTGTCCCGGCGCACCGTCTCCACTGGCGTCGCAAGAATCCCGTCCGGATCGCTGACGGCGACACCGATCCGGACGGTGCCGACGTCGACGCCAACCCGTGGTCCACGTCCGGGGTCGGATGGCCCGGGCCGGTCCGGTTGGCGATCGTCGGGATGGGTCACCCAGTTAGCTCCGGCCTACCTCGGCACGCACGGCAGCCAGGGCCGCGTCGATCCCCGAGGCACCGCTGCCGGAGCCCTGAGCCAGGTCGGCCTTACCGCCGCCACGTCCGTTCACCGCCGCACCGACGGTCTTGACCAGGTCGTTGGCGGATAGGCCGAGGTCCTGCGCTGCGGGGTTCACCGCGACCACATACGGCACCGTGTCACCCTCACCCTCGGCGATCAGGGCGACGACAGCGGGTTCGGAGCCGAGCTTGCCGCGGATGTCACCGACGAGACTGCGCAGATCGGCCGCCGAGATACCCCCGGCCATCCGCTGTGCCACGACACGGACCTTACCCACCAGTTCCGCGCCAGCGGCAGCGTTCACCGCAGCCGCTCGCGCATTCGCCAGGCGCACCCGGTCGAGTTCCTTCTCGGCAGTCCGCAACCGCTCCACGAGGTTCGCCACACGGGCGGGCACCTCGTCGGAGGGCACCTTCAGCGATGACGCCAGGCCGGCCATCAGTGCGCGTTCCTTGGCCAGGTGCTTGAACGAGTCGAGGCCGACGTACGCCTCGACGCGCCGCACACCCGATCCGACCGATGACTCACCGAGGATGGTGACCGGTCCGATCTGAGCCGAGTTGTGCACGTGGGTACCACCGCACAGTTCGATGGAGAACGGGCCACCGATCTCGACGACGCGCACCTCATCGGGATAGTTCTCGCCGAAGAGTGCCATCGCGCCCATGGCCTTGGCCTTGTCGAGTTCGGTGTTGAAGGTGTTGACCTCGAAGTCGGACTGGACTGCCTCGTTGGTGACCTCTTCGATCTGGGTCCGCTGATCGTCGGAAAGCGGTCCCTGCCAGTTGAAGTCGAATCGGAGGTAACCGGGCCGGTTGAGCGATCCGGCCTGAACCGCGTTGGGGCCCAGCACCTGTCGCAGCGCGGCGTGCACCATGTGGGTACCGGAGTGGCCCTGGGTGGCGCCTTGACGCCACTTCGGATCGACCGCGGCCGAGACGGTGTCGCCCTCGACGAACTCACCGGACTCGACGTTGACGCGGTGCACCCAGAGCGTCTTCGCGATCTTCTGCACATCGGTGACGGCCGCCTTGGCCGCGCCGCTGGATCCGGTCCCCGTGATGGAGCCGATGTCGGCGATCTGACCACCGGATTCGGCATAGAGCGGTGTGCGGTCCAGGACCAGTTCGACACGGTCGACCGAGCCGCCCTCGATGTCGTGCGAGATCACCGGAACGCGCTTGCCGTCCACGAAGATGCCGAGAATCGTTGCCTGCGAGGTCAATTCGTCGAATCCGGTGAACTCCGTCGGACCCGCATCCACCAGGTCGCGGTATGCGCTGAGGTCTGCGTGCGCATGCTTGCGCGCCGCGGCGTCTGCCTTGGCTCGCTGCCGCTGCTCGGCCATCAGGCCGCGGAATCCCTCCTCGTCGACCGACAGCCCGGATTCGGCCGCCATCTCGAGGGTCAGTTCGATCGGGAAGCCGTAGGTGTCGTGCAGGGCGAATGCGTCGGCGCCCGAGAGCACTGTCGCACCGGAAGCTCTGGTGGCGCCTGCGGCGTCGTCGAACAACTTCGAACCCGACACCAGGGTTCGGTTGAACGCCGTCTCCTCGGCGACTGCGATGCGGTGAATGCGGTCGAAGTCGTCGACCAGTTCGGGGTAGGAGGGCCCCATCGCGTCGCGCACGGTGATCATCAGGTCGCCCACGATCGGGGTGTCGATGCCGAGCAGTTTGGCCGACCGGATGACACGGCGGAGCAGGCGGCGCAGCACGTAGCCGCGGCCGTCGTTGCCCGGGCTGATCCCGTCGCCGATGATGATCGCCGCGGTGCGACTGTGGTCGGCGATGACGCGGTAGCGCACGTCGTCGGCGTGGTTGCCGACACCGTAGCCGCGGGGCGCGATGCCTGCGATCAGGTCGATCGCCGGACGCAGCAGGTCCGTCTCGTAGACGTTGTCCACCTCTTGCAGTAGGCAGGCGACGCGCTCGACACCCATGCCGGTGTCGATGTTCTTGCGTGGCAACGGCCCGAGGATCTCGAAGTCGGTCTTGCTGGTGCCCTCACCCCGCTCGTTCTGCATGAAGACGAGGTTCCAGATCTCGATGTAGCGGTCCTCGTTGGCCTCCGGGCCACCCTCGATGCCGTACTCGGGTCCGCGATCGATGTAGATCTCCGACGACGGGCCGCACGGGCCGGGAATGCCCATCGACCAGTAGTTGTCGGCCATACCGCGACGCTGGATGCGCTCCAGGGGCAGACCGGCGACCTCACGCCACAGCGATATCGCCTCGTCGTCATCGAGATAGACGGTGGCCCAGATCCGCTCGGGATCGAACCCGTACCCACCCTGGTCCACCGGGTTGGTCAGCAGGCTCCAGGCGAACTCGATGGCGCCCTTCTTGAAGTAGTCCCCGAAGGCGAAGTTGCCGGCCATCTGAAAGAACGTGTTGTGCCGGGTGGTGATGCCGACCTCGTCGATGTCCGGAGTGCGGATGCACTTCTGGACGCTCACCGCACGATCCCACGGCGGGGTGCGTGCTCCGAGGAAGAACGGGACGAACTGGACCATACCGGCGTTGACGAACAGCAGGTTGGGATCATCGAGGATCACCGACGCGCTGGGCACCTCGGTGTGGCCCGCCTTCACGAAGTGATCGAGGAAGCGTTTCCTGATCTCGTGTGTCTGCACGTGCTGCTGTCCTTCATCGTTGGAGTGGGTCGAATTGCTTGTCGACCGCATTACAGTACCGGTCCATCAATGTTGCCCCGAAGAGGCGCGGTCAGGCCAACGAACCGCTGGTCCCCCGCGTGCCGCAGCGGGGAAGCCTCAGCCGCGGACGAAGCTCAACCGCACCGATCGCTGTGAGTTGTCGCGGTTCAGGTCGACCAGTACGACGCTCTGCCAGGTGCCAAGCAGCGGTCGGCCGTCCTGCACAGGCAAAGTCACCGACGGCGCGACTATCGCGGGCAGCACGTGGTCGGCGCCGTGGCCCGGCGAACCGTGCGCATGGCGGTAGCGGTCGTCACGAGGAAGCAGGCGCTCCAACGCCTCGACCACGTCGTCATCGGATCCGGCGCCCGTCTCGAAAATGGCCAAGCCGGCCGTCGCGTGCGGCACGAAGACGTTGCACAGCCCGTCACCGCGGCCGGCGCAGAAGGACCGCACCTCCTCGGTCACATCCACCGTCCGCCGCCGCGTCGTGTCCACCTCGAGCACATCGGTCTGCACACCGACGAGCGTACGGCGGGCGAGTCAATTGACGTCCCCGTTTATCCCGACGCCGCATGGGTATTGCAGTCTCACCACCCATCCCCTGGAGGAAGACATGACCATTACCGGTGTCATCACCGCAATACTCATCGGCATCGTGGTCGGCGTACTTGGCCGCCTCGTCGTGCCGGGCAAGCAGCACATCTCCGTGCTCGTCACGGTGCTCGTCGGCATCGTCGCGGCGTTTCTGGGGACAGCACTGGCGCGCGCCATAGGCATTCCCACGGTCACCGGCGGTATCGACTGGCTCGAACTTCTGGTGCAGGTGATTGTGGCCGCGCTGGGCGTCGCCCTGGTGTCCGCCGCGATCGGGCGCCGACGCACTGGACTACTGCGCCGCTGACACACCCGGCGGGCAGATGGAGCGGCCCCGCAGGGGAACGTCACCGCCTGTCAACACCACCGCCGAGACTGCAGTGAGATCACTAATTCCGCACAAACCGCGATCTCACCGCAGTCTCGGCGAGATGGGCGAGATGGGTGAGGGCCTAGCGGCGGACCCGCCGCACGATCGCGCGCAACTTCTCCAGCCTGGAGCCGATCTCACGTTCGATGCCATGGCTCGTCGGCCGGTAGTAGTCGACACCGGCCAGCTCGTCGGGTGGATACTGCTGGGGCACAACACCACCGGGATCGTCATGCGGATACGCATACCCCTGCGCGTTGCCCAGGGCGGCGGCGCCCGAGTAGTGGCCGTCGCGCAGATGCGGCGGGACTAACCCGGCCTTGCCCGCCTTGATATCGCCCATCGCCGCGGACAGCGCCATGGTCACCGCGTTGGACTTCGGCGCGGTCGCCAGGTGCACGGTGGCGTGCGCCAACGTCAGCTGCGCCTCCGGCAGGCCGATCAACTGCACGGTCTGCGCGGCGGCGACGGCCGTCGGCAGCGCCGTCGGATCGGCCATGCCGATGTCCTCGCTCGCCAGGATCATCAGCCGACGGGCAATGAATCGGGGGTCCTCCCCCGCGGTCAACATCCGGGCCAGATAGTGCAGTGCGGCATCGACATCCGAGCCGCGGATCGACTTGATGAACGCGCTGACGACGTCATAGTGCTGGTCACCGTCGCGGTCGTAGCGCACGGCCGCCTTGTCCAGGGACTGCTCGATGACCTCGACCGTGACTCGATCACCCGCCTCGGCGGCCACCTCGAGTGCGGTCAGCGCGCGCCGCGCGTCACCCGCGGCCAACTGCACCACCAGCTCGACGGCGTCGGGGTCGACGTCGACGGTGCCGTTCAGACCACGCGGGTCGGCGATCGCACGCTGCACCACGGCGCGGATGTCATCGGCGGCCAGCGGCTGCAACTGCAGGATCAGTGACCGCGACAGCAGCGGCGCGACGACCGAGAACGACGGGTTCTCCGTCGTGGCCGCCACCAACAGCACCACGCGGTTCTCCACCGCGGCGAGCAGCGCGTCCTGCTGGGTCTTGGAGAACCGGTGGACCTCGTCGATGAAGAGAACGGTCTGCTGGCCGTGCACCGCGGCGCGCCGGGCGACGTCGATGACGGCGCGGACCTCCTTGACTCCGGCCGACAGCGCGGACAGCGCCTCGAAGCGTCTGCCGGTCGCATGCGATATCAGCGATGCCAGCGTGGTCTTCCCGGTGCCGGGCGGACCGTAGAGGATGACCGACGCCGCGCCCGACCCCTCAGCGAGACGCCGCAGCGGCGAGCCGGGCCTCAGCAGGTGGTCCTGGCCGACCACCTCATCGAGCCCGGCGGGGCGCATACGGACCGCGAGCGGCGACAACGTCGACGATGCCGCGGCCACATCCGGGTCGGGATCGGAGACGTCGAACAGTCCGTCAGACACAGTTCAGGCTTACCACGGCGCCTAGGTGGCGGGCTGCGTCACGAAGTCGATGAGTTCCTCGACGCGGCCGATAAGATCGGGTTCGAGGTCGGTCCAGTCGCGCACACTCCCCCGGATCCGCTGCCACGCCCTGGCGATATCGGCCTGATCTCGGTGTGGCCAGCCCATCGCCTCACAGACACCGTGCTTCCACTCGGTACCGCGCGGGATGACGGGCCACGCCTTGGCACCAATCCGTGCCGGCTTGACCGCCTGCCAGATGTCGATGAACGGGTGCCCCACCACGAGGGTGTGTTCGCCGCCGGGACCCCGGCGTACCGCCTCGGCGATCCTGGCCTCCTTGGACCCCGCCACCAGGTGGTCGACGAGGACGCCCAGTCGCTGCCCCGGTCCGGGACGGAACTCCGCGACGATGTCGACGAGATCGTCCACGCCGCCGAGGTACTCGACCACGACGCCCTCGATGCGCAGGTCATCGCCCCACACCTGTTCGACGAGCTCGGCGTCGTGGCGGCCCTCGACGTAGATCCGGCTGGGGAGCGCGGTGCGCGCCCTGGCCCCGTGCACGGCGACCGATCCCGATGCGGTCCTGGTCGGAGCGGCCGGCGGGGGTCGCCGCAGCGGCGGGTTGAGGATGACCGGCTTACCGTCGATGAGGTAGCCCGGGCCGACCGGGAAGGACTTGCGCCTGCCCTTGCGATCCTCGAGCTGCATCCGCCCGAACTCGACGTGCACCACGGCGCCGACATACCCGGTCGCCACGTCCTCCACCACGAGACCCATCTCGATGACGCGTTCGGTGGACCGCTTGCGCTTGGGACCGTGCGGGTCGCGGGCGAGGATGTCGGAGCCGTATCGATCTGCCACCGCACGATCCTATGGACCATCGGCGCCGAAGTCGGGCACCGCCACACCCCGCTTCCCTACCATCGAGCGCATGCTGTTGAACCGGTCGACTGCCGAGGGCATCGTCGACGGCACGATCACACTGGTGCTGCGCCGATGGGACGCGCCGCGCGCCAAAGTCGGTGGTACGCAGCGCACTCCGGTGGGCACCATCCGCATCGATGACATCGCGGAGTTTCCCGGCTCCCATCGTGTGACGGCACGTCAGGCCAAGGCAGCGGGCTATCCCAGCGCCAAGGCGGCCCAGGCCGACCTCGACCGCAGGCCTGCCAGACACACCTATGCGATCACGGTGTCGTTTCTGGCTCCCGACGAACGCCCCGCGCTGGCCGCCGACGACCACCTGACCTCGGCCGACGTGGACACCATCACCTCCCGGCTGGACCGCTGGGATGGCGTCGGCGTGCCGTGGACACGCGAGTACCTGCGGCTCATCTCCGACAACGAGGCAGTCCGCGCACCCGACCTGGCCGCACGCCTTGGCTTGGACATCCCGAGATTCAAGCGCCGGGTACGCCAGCTCAAGGGTCTCGGGCTGACGATCAGCCTCGACGTCGGCTACCGGCTGTCCCCGCGGGGACAGGCCTACCTGCGACTGACGGGCTGACCACGCGCCCGATGTGTCGACGCCCGACCCCGCGGTGCGACGATCGGGGGGTGATTGACGCATCCAAGTACGGGCCGTGGGCCGTGATCGCGGGCGGATCCGAGGGCGTCGGCGCCGAGTTCGCCCGGCTGGTCGCCGAGGCAGGCATCAACCTCGTGCTCCTCGCCCGCAAGGCCGGCCCCCTGGAGGCCACGGCGACCCGCTGCCGGGAGTCCGGTGTCGAGGTCCGCACGCTGTCGGTCGATCTGGCCGCTCCGTCGGCGTGCGATGAGGTTGCCGCGGCCACCGCGGGCCTCGAGGTCGGGCTGTTGATCTACAACGCAGGTGCCAACACGTGCAGTGCGGAGTTCCTCGACGCCACCCCGGCGGACTTCGGTCGTGTCGTGGACTTGAACGTGACGACGATGATGGGCCTGGTGTCGCACTTCGGCGGGCCGATGCGCGAGCGGCGGCGGGGCGGCCTGCTTCTCGTCGGCTCGATGGCGGGCTATCTCGGCTCGGTACGGCACACCGTCTACGGCGGGGTGAAGGCGTTCGGCCGGATATTCGCCGAGAGTTTGTGGCTGGAGCTGCGTGAGTTCGACGTGGACGTGCTCGAACTCGTCCTCGGTGTCACCCGCACACCCGCGATGGAACGGGTGGGGTTGAACTTCAACGTGCCTGGGCTGCGCGTGGCCGACCCCGCCGACGTTGCGCGCGAAGGCCTCGCGCAGTTGGCCAATGGACCGGTGTTCGTGGCGGCAGGCAACGACCGCGACGTTGCCCGGCGCAACGATCCCGACCGGGCCAAGGTGGTCCTCGAAACCCACGAGTTCATGCAGCGGCTGATCGGTCCCGGCTGATGCGAATTGGGCTGTCGACACCAGTCGTCATGCAACTACCCGGGGCCGCATCGGCCTGGGAGCGCGACGGTGCGGTCGAGGACATCGTGCGCATCGCAGAGGCCGCCGACACCCTCGGATTCGACTACCTGACCTGCCCGGAGCACGTCATCGTGCCCGAGGACGACGCGGGTCAACGCGGTTCGACGTACTGGGATCCCCTGGCCACCTTGGCCTATCTCGCCGCGCGCACGACCCGCATCCGCCTCCTCACCGCCGTCGTGGTGCTCGGCTACCACCACCCACTCGAGATCGCGAAGCGCTACGGCACGCTCGACCGGCTCAGCGGGGGCCGGCTGACGTTGGGTGTCGGGGTCGGCTCGCTGGCCGCCGAGTTCGGTCTCCTGGGTGCGTCGTTCGATGACCGGGGGCCGCGCGCCGACGATGCGTTGCGGGCACTGCGTTCCTCGCTGTCGACCACCAGACCCGTCTTCGCCGGCGAGTTCTACGCCTTCGACTCGGTCGTGATGGATCCGTGTGCCGTCCAGCAACACGTGCCGATCTGGGTCGGCGGCCGGACCCGGCGGTCACTGCGCCGCGCGGTGACACTCGCCGACGGCTGGATGCCGTTTGGGCTGAGCGCGAGGCAAACCGCGGAACTGCTTTCCGCCGTTGACCTTCCGCCCGGATTCGACATCGCTCTGCCGTGCGGGCCGCTGGACCCGACTGGCGCGCCCGAGGAGGCCGCACGCAGGCTTTTGCAGCTCGCCGACCTCGGAGCCACCACCACAACCTGTGCGATCACTGCCCAGTCAGCGTCGCAGTACTGCGATCAGTTGGCGGCGTTGCGCGAGATATCCGACAACCTGTAAGGACGGACATCATGATCGAAGACGACCGGTTCGCCGAGCTCGAGGCGCGGCTGCGTCGCTTGGAGGACGAACGCGCCATTGAGCGGATGATCGCGGCCTATGGTCCGCTGGTGGACGCAGGCGACGCCGACGGGACGGCAGCACTGTGGGCGGTGGACGGCGGCTACCAGGTTGCGGGCTGGTCGATGCACAGTCGCGCCGACGTCGCCGCGATGGTGCGCTCCGACGACCATCAGCGGCTCATCGAACACGGTTGCTGCCACTTTCTCGGCCCTGCGGTGGTCACCGTGACCGGCGACGTTGCAGTCGCGGTGTGCGACTCGGCGCTGTTCGTCAGGGCCGACAAGGGCTTTCGTGTCTATCGTGCGGGTGCCAACCACTTTAGGCTGCGGCGTGCAGGCGACGGTTGGGAGATCACCGAACGCATCAGCCGGGCGCTGGATGGCAGCAAGCAGGCGCGCGACTTGTTGACGGCCGGTGTGGCTGGACGCGCGCCGTCGCCCGCGGAGCATGACAGCTGAGGCGCGGCTACCCCGTGGGCTCGGTGTTGATGTCGAAGACGACCTGCTCGCCCTCCACCTTGAGGATCTTCATGTGCGCGGTGTAGGGCGTGTTCTCGGGCCCGGTGAAGGTGCAGTCGAACTCGACACCGACGTCGGCCTTCACGTCATTGGGGCACGTGACGTCGGTTGGCTTGAACTTGGTCTGCTTTGACACCAGATCGACTATCGACTGCGCGGCGCCCTCCGGCTTGATGGTGGCACTGCAGGCAGTCAAAGACAGCGCCGCGGCACCGACGAACAGCCCGGCGCCGACGCGGATGCCAAGAGTACGAGTCATGGAGCGAAATGCTGCTCTACCCTTTGCTCGAGGTCAACACCGGGCCCCTGTCGGAGTGTCGCGGCCAGGCGACCGCCCTGACGGCTAGGCCATCTCGTCGATCACGGTGTGAATGAAGCGCATCTTCTCGAGCACCGCCCGCGGCAGCACGAACGGGTAGAGGTCCTCCCTACCCATCGACCTGTTCACCATGTTCAGCGCCCACGACAGCGGTAGCCACATCTCGATGATGGTGTCGAATCCGCTGGGGCCCAGTGCCCGTCGGTCGAAGGTGGCACCTGCAGGGGCGAATCCGAAGGCCGCGGAGGTATCCAGCGCGTCGCGGATGTGCAGGTAGTGGGCGAACGTCTCGGCCCAGTCCTCCGCGGCGTGCATGCTGGCGTACGACGAGACGTAATCCCTGTCCCAACCGGCTGGAGCGCCCTGACTGTAGTGGCGGTCCAATGCGCTCTGGTAGTCGGCGGTGGGGTCGCCGAACAGCTCGACGAAACGCGCGGTCTGTTCGGCCGATCCGCCCACCAGCCGGTAGAAGTAGTAGTGCCCGATCTCGTGCCTGAAGTGACCGAGCAGCGTCCGGTACGGCTCGGACAGTGCGATGCGCAACTGTTCGCGGTGGACGTCGTCGCCCTCGGCGAGATCCAGCGTGATGACCCCGTTGTGGTGCCCGGTGGATACCGTCTCGTTCTCGCTGGAGAGCAGGTCGAAGGCCAGCCCGAACTCCGGGTCCTGCGCTCGGCCGACGATCGGCAGCTTGAGCTCGGCGAGTTCGAAGATCAGCCGGCGTTTGGCCCGCTCGGCGTCGGCGAAGGCGGCCATTGCCTTCCGATCCCCGTCATTGGGGCGGGTTCTGGTCAACGCGCACGATGTGCACAGCGCCGCGACCGGACCCTTCTTGACTAGCCAGTTGCACTCGGCCACATGTAGATTCGCGCACAGCCGGTACTGACTCTCGTCAACCGCCCCGGCGTGTTCACTCTCCGGTCCCGGCACGATCACCAGCAGCGCCCTGTCGTCGAGCGAAAAGCCCAGTTTGCTGCGACAGCTCAGGCAGATCGAGTTCTCGAACGTCAACCGCTGACCGCAGTTGGGACAGGTGAAGTCACGCACCTCGGACACCTTCCCGCAACGGCGCGACGTCCACCGAGACGTCGATGACACTGCTCGTGGAGTCGGTGTAGATGATGCCCCGCAGGGGCGGCACGTCGGCGTAGTCGCGGCCGAAGCCAACCACGATGTAGCGTTCGTCGACCATCTGGTCGTTCGTCGGATCCAGCCCCAGCCACTGGTTTTGAGGTGTCCACACGGCAGCCCACGCGTGTGTCGCATCGACACCCACCATGCGCTCCCTTCCAGGCGGTGGATCTGTCGCGAGATATCCGGAGACATAGCTGGCGGCCAGACCATTGGCGCGCAGGCAGGCGATCGCCAACCGGGCGAAGTCCTGACATACCCCCTCCCGCGCCACCAAAACCTCGGCGACCCGCGTGGACACCGTCGTCGAGCCCGAGCGGTAGGCGAAATCCGTGTTGATTCGCGAGTTGAGATCGGCCAGTACCTCAATCAGTGGCCGGCCGGGGATGAAACTGGGTGCGGCGTAGGCCCGCAACTCCTCGGTGATCTCGGGGGGCTGCAGATCAAGGGTGAACTCGGAGGCCAGTGCGCCGTCGGGACCGACGGGCCGGGCGATCTCCCACGGCGCCTCGGCCGAGCCGGCGCCGTACAGCTCGGCGGGCGGCGGGTCGACCTCCACCACCGAGTGACTCGTGATGGAAAGCGTCCGGTGGCGTTCGCTCACATGGAAGTAGGAGCTGACGTTTCCGTAAACGTCACGGCTAGTGGACCTGTCGGCGGCCTCGGGATCGATGTGCAGTTGGTGCGACACGCACCGCTGACCGGTGGAGTCGCGCGGTGTCAGGAATCCCCGGCCGTAGGAGCTGGTGACGTCGTCAGAGTAGCGGTAGGTCGTGCGGTGGGTGATCTCGTAGCCACGGGTGGCGCCGGGCGTCGGTGCGTCGGTGATAGTCACGGCACGACCCTTCGCTCGTCGGGTCCCCACAGCGGCTGCATGCCACCGGGCAGCGACAGGTGGGCGGCCGTGATGAGGTTGGACAGCTCACGCAGGTCCGCCGAGAGACCGTCGAGCAGGTCGGCCAGCTCGGCACGTCTGCCATCGGCGCTGACGACCTCGAGACCCTCGGGGCCGACGCGGCGCAGGCGGGCTGTGATGTCCTCTGCGAGCCGCTCAGGACGCGTCGATCCCGATGATGACGGCAGTGCTCTCAAATTGGTGCGCAGGCGCTCGAACTGGAAGGCCAGTGACCGCGGGTTCTCGGCATCGAAGAGCAGCAGGTCGGCGACAGCGGCCACGCTGACCTGACCGAGCATGCGTCTGCGGTAGCTCACCGACGACTCACACGCGACCAGCGTCGACTCCGTAATCGTCTGCTCGGCAGCGGGATTGCGCACCGTGGTCAGTGTGGCGCCGAGCAGGGCCGTGAGCCACGCGCTACGTTCGATGCGCTTGCCGATATCCATCACCGTCCAGCCGACGTCGTGCACCATCGACTCGGCCGCGACACCCGACAGCGCGAGCATGCCGGCAAGCGTCTGGCTGTGCGCCGCCGCCAGGTAGGTCTCCCCCTCGGTCTGCGAGTCGGGCCGGCCGCCCGCGGGATGCAGCACCGCCCGCTCCACCCCTGCCAGCACCATCCACGTGTCGTTGGACATCTGGTCGCGCACGGCCCGTGACACCAGGCCGAGTCGTTCGACCGACTGCGCCAGTGCGCCGGCACGGTGTCGGTCGGCGGTCAGCGATAACAGCGTGGTGGGCGCCGTCGCGACCATATCGGCGTCGTCACCGTCGGCGCCGGTGTCGGTTCCGGTCAGTTCACCCAGCGCGGTCAGGAGTACCGGCACACACTCGCTTCCCGCCATCTCGCGGCGGTACCGGAATTCGTGGTATCGCTCGCGGGTCACTGTGAGTAGGCGTGCCATGGCCTCGGCCCGTTCGGCGTAGCGGCCGAGCCAGAACAGATCCGACAACACGCGCGGTGAACTGACGGCACGGGTCGGGCTCGGCGTCATCGCGGGAGCCGCCCCGGCGGCGACATCCAGCTCGAGAGCCGCCCCGGCGGCGACATCCAGCTCGAGCAGATCGGCTGGCGGCGTCGGAGTGCGCTCGGCCGTGACGCGCGTTGTCGCACGCACCCAGATGTCCTTGGCCGCAACGGTCTGCAGCTCGTGGCCCGCGTGACCGGGCGCGACGAGGTAACCGAGCCCGCCGACCATCGGGGCGTATCCGCCGCGCTGGGCCACGGTGAACAGCCGCATGCCGACCTTGCTCGCCGACAGCCCGCCCGGGTCGAAGTCGGTAGGCGCCGAAGAGTACTCGGGCAGTTCCTGGCCCACCCACCGCCACGGTGTCGCCGCGATGCAGGCGCTCAGGTCCGCCAGCCCGGCCGCCGACAGCGCCGGTCCGACAATCGGTTCACCACCATCGACCCGTTTGATGACCAACGACGACAGGTGCGACAGCAGATGGGCTCGCTCCAGGTCAATACCACCCCAGTACGCCTGTGTGGTGTCCAGCGTGGGCGTCTCGTCCAGCAGCAGTTCGGCCAGTTCCGGCAGAAATCGCAGCAGCCCAGGGCTTTCCAGGACGCCACTGCCGAGTGTGTTGACCATCGTGACCGCACCGCGTCGCAGCACCTCGACCAACCCGACGACACCCAGTCGCGAGTCGGGGCGCAGGTCCAGCGGATCGACGTACTCCGCATCAATCCTTCGCAGGACGACGTCGACGCGTTTCAGCGTGCCCAGCGAGCGCATCCACAGCTTGCCGTCGCGCACCACCAGATCGGCGCTCTCCACCAAGGGGAAGCCCAGCACGCTGGCCAGGTAGGCCTGGTCGAACGCGGTCTCAGAGTGGATGCCGGGGCTGAGCACCACCACCACGGGCTCCTCGGCGGACTCCGGCGCCGCGTCGATGAGTGCCAGACGAAGGGCCTGTGCCCACGGCGATACCGGCCGCGGCCCTATCCGCTCGTAGAGGTCGGGGATGGAGTGCGCCACCACGCGACGGTCGGCCAGGGCGTAACCCGCTCCCGACGGCGCCTGCGTCCAGTCCGCGTTGACACGGAAGGCCCCGGATCCGCTTCGACTGACATCGCAGCCGTGCAGGAACAGTTGGTGGCGCCCCGGCACCTCGATGCCACGTGCGGCGCGGACGTATCCGGGGTGGGCGAAGAGCAACCGAGCGGGCAGCACGCCGCTGGTGATGGACCGGCGTGGTCCATAAAGATCGGTGAGTACGGCGTCGAGCAGTCGAGAGCGCTGCACCAGACCCGATTCCAACTGATCCCAGTCGGCCGCCGAGATCACCAGCGGCAGAGCGTCCAGGTGCCACGGACCGGGGGTTCCCACATCGTCGTCGCCGCGACCGCCGATGGCCGTACCGTGCTGGTCGGAGTGGCCGAAGGTGATGCCGTCGTTGTCGACCAGTTGACGCACCGTGGAGCGCAACGCGGCGAGGCCGCCGCGTCCGCGCTCGGTGATGCACTCGGCGACGTCCGCCCAGGCCGGCCGAACATCGCCTGCCTCGTCGACGAATTCGTCGTATCCGCTGCCCGAACCGCCGCGCACGTCAAACAGCGCGCGTTGCGCCCGCGCGGACTGGTAGCCGGTCAGGACGTCCTCGGTGGCGGGTGCCACGGCACGGCGACCCACGGGGTTCGGCTCGGGAGAGCCGCTAGCTCGAAGCACCATCACCGCAGAACGGTACGCACCCGGCGCGGATCAGCAATGTCGGGCGCGCCCACGCTGGTGCACGGCTGGCCCCCGCTAACTAGGAGCCGAGTGCGGGACAAGCCTGCCGCGGGGCCGAATCACCAGCACCAGAACGCCTGCGACAGTGATCCCGACGAGGTTGATGGCGAGTTGGGCCGCGGACTTCGCCGCCACGTCCCAGTCCCCGAGAATCGCTGCCACGACCGCGAACCCCGCCGCCGGAACGGTTGTGACCGAGATGAAGACACCGACGAGCGCGGCCGACTTCGCCGACACCAGGGAGAGCATTCCAGCCGCGCCCGCGAGTAGCGCGACGACCAGACTCAGCGGTCCCACCTGGAAGATGAAGTCAACCTCCTTCACGTTCCGCACAGTGTCCAGGCTCAGCAGTCCCGCCGCCTCGCAGGCGACCGTCGCCAGCGCTGTGATGCCCATCGCCACGGGAAATCCGACCAGCAGCGCCGTTGCCGCGCGGCGAGCCAGATCGGTTCGTCGTCGCACGATCGCCACACTCAGTGCTGCCAGAGGCCCGAACTCGGGGCCGAGCACCATCGCGCCCACGACGGTGACCGTCGAGTCGGTCACCGCGCCGATCGCGGCGAGGAGGCAGGCCAGCGTGAGAAACAGCACGAAGGTGACGGACAGCGTTGCCTCCTCCCGCGTGCGTCCGATGAGCTCGTCCCACACCACGGCGTCGGCCGCGTCGCCCTCGGCGTCGTCCTCGGCCTTGTGAGCCTTGCTCGACAGCACGGTGTCGAGGACTTCGAGGGTTATCGCGCCGCGGTGCTGCACGTCGAGCGCCTTCAGTTCCCTGATCACGTTGTTGGCGCACTCGCGGGCGAGGTCGGCGGTGATCTCGTCGCCCGGCGGGTCCAGCGCGACACCGGGATGAAGCACCAGATTCGCGACGCCCACCTCACGGCGGAGTACGTCGATCACCTCGTCGCGCAGGTCTTCCGGCGCGATCACCCGTAAATGCAACACCCCGAGACGGTAACCGCAAGCGGAGTCCGCAGAGACCTCATCGGGGACTCGCCGCAGGTGTGCTTCACCTCACTTCGGCGGATGTCCGCATCACCAGTCATGAAGTACCTGACCGAGGACGGCTGACCAGTCGCATCCCGAGTTCGTCGGGTGGCACATCGTGGCCGGCGGCGCAACGGATCTCCACACTCGCCTCCGCACCGCAGTCGAGATGGGTTAACCGCAGCCGGCTGTCCTCGAGGTGCTTGCGCCCCCACTCGAACATCGCCCACACCACCGGCATGAACTCGGTGCCGGCCTCGGTGAGGACGTACTCGTCGCGGCTGCGCTGGCCGGGCTCCCGATACGGCTGCTTTGTCAGCAGGCCGGCCTCGACGAGTTCGGTGAGCCGCGCCGACGTGGCGGCCTTGGTGATGCCGACGCGTCGCGCGAAGTCGTCGAACCGGGTGGTGCCGTAGTACGCCTCGCGCATGATGAGCATCGCCGACTTCGTGCCCGCGATGGCCATCGTCTTCTCGATCGGGCACTGCCCGACGGCCGACCACTTGTCGCGGTCGGTGAGCGGTCCCTGCAGGACTGTCATGTACATCACTCCGTGGCTGGGTTGTCGCAACAATACCTAGGTGTTACACCTAAGTATAGAGAGCAGTACTCAGCGACGAGTTCAGGAGCACCTCATGTCCGTTTCGAGCACCCAATACTCCGACCGCGACGCCGTCATCGTCGGCGCCGTACGCACCCCTGTCGGCAAGGGCAAGGCCAGCGGCGCACTGCACGACATTCTGCCGGTGGACCTCCTGGCACACAGCCTGCGCGAGGTCGTCGAACGCACCGGGATCGATCCCGGCCAGATCGACGACGTGATCGCCGGCGCGGTCACCCAGGTCGGCGACCAATCGGTGAACATCGCCCGCAACGCACTGCTGGGCGCGGGATTCCCCGAGAGCGTGCCCGGCACAACCGTGGACCGCCAGTGCGGAAGTAGCCAGCAGGCAATCAGTTTCGCCGCGCAGGGCGTCCTCGCGGGGTCCTATGACATCGTCATCGCCTCGGGTGTCGAGTCGATGTCGCGCGTCCCGATGGGCTCCAGTGTGCTGCCGGGCAGCGACCCGTTCGGCGCAGGCATGGGCGCGCGCTACCCCGACGGACTGGTCCCACAGGGCATCAGCGCCGAACTGATCGCCGCCAAGTGGGGGCTGTCGCGCACCGAACTCGACGAGTTCTCCGCGAGCAGCCACGAGAAGGCGGCCCGCGCCACCAAGGACGGCCTCTTCGACAACGAACTCGCTCCCATTGCCGGCCTCGCGACCGACGAGATCATCCGCCCCGGCACCACCGTCGAGACGCTCGCCGGCCTACGTCCCGCGTTCTACAACGAGGCGTATGCGGCGCGCTTCCCCCAGATCAACTGGGAGATCACGCCGGGGAACAGCTCACCGCTGTCCGACGGCAGCGCCGCGGTGATGATCACCAGTGGCGCGGCCGCCCGCAAGCTTGGCCTTCGCCCGCTGGCCCGCATCCACACCATGACGGTGGTCGGCTCGGATCCGCTGTACATGCTGACCGGTGTCATTCCCGCGACGGAGAAGGTGCTCGCCCGCTCGGGGCTGGCGCTGTCCGACATCGACCTGTTCGAGGTCAACGAGGCGTTCGCGCCAGTCGTGCTGTCGTGGGCCCGCGACACCGGTGCGGATCTGGCCAAGACCAACGTCAACGGCGGCGCGATAGCCATCGGACACCCGTTGGGCGCCAGCGGCGCTCGCATCATGACCACGCTGGTCAACGCCCTGGAACAACGCGACGGCCGCTACGCGCTGCAGACGATGTGTGAGGGCGGCGGCATGGCCAACGCGACCATCATCGAGCGTCTCGGCTAAATCGCTCGATCGGCTACCCGGCTCCCCCGCCGGGTCGATACTGAGGTCGACACACCGGATCGGGGTTCGGGGGAACCGATGAGACCGTCACCGACACAGCAGGAGACCGAACCGACGTCCACATCGGAGACACCCGATGTGGACGTCGTCGTAGTGGGGGCCGGCGCCGCCGGACTGAATGCGGTGCACAGGCTCCGGGGCTCCGGGTTCTCCGTACGGGCCATCGAGTCCGCCGATGACATCGGCGGCACCTGGTACTGGAACCGCTATCCGGGCGCGAGGGTGGACATCCCGAGCGTGGACTACATGTACAGCTTCGACCCGGATTGGCATACCGACTGGCAGTGGACGGAGAAGTACGCCACCCAGCCCGAGATCCTGCGGTACCTCAATCACGTCGCCGAGAAGTTCGATCTCCGTCGCGACCTGCAGTTCAACACACGTGTGGAGGGCGCGCAGTGGGATGAGCGGACCGCGCTGTGGCACGTGCACACCGACCGCGGCAGCATCTCCTGCCGTTTCCTGCTGATGGCGACCGGCTGCCTGTCCATCCCGAAGCAACCCGATATCGACGGCATCGACCGATTCCAGGGCGAGGTCCTGTTCACCAATCGGTGGCCACACGACGAGGTCGACTTCACCGACAAACGGGTGGCGGTCATCGGCACCGGTTCCTCAGGGGTCCAGACCATCCCGCACATCGCGTCGCAGGCCCGCGAATTGGTGGTGTTTCAGCGCACGCCCAACTTCTCGATACCCGCACACAACGGTCCGCTGGCGCAGGAGAAGCTCGGCCAACTCGTCGCCGACGAGGCGGCCTACCGCGAAGCGGCACGGTTCTCGCGCGGCGGTGTCCCCCAGGAGCGCAGTGTCACTCCGACTTTCAGCGTATCGGCAGAGGAGCGCGAACAGCGTTACGAGCGCGCCTGGCAGATCGGCGAACTGCTCGAGACGATCAACGTATACGCCGACGTGATGAGCGACCCGGCCGCCAATCACGAACTGGCCGAGTTCTTCCGGAACAAGATCCGGGCCACCGTCGACGATCCGAGGGTAGCCGAGCTACTGTGCCCGACGACGTACCCGGTCGGCGCGAAACGGATGTGCCTTGACACCGACTACTACGCCACGTTCAACCGGCACAACGTCACACTGGTCGACCTGCGCGAGCATCCACTGCGCAGCCTCACCACAGACGGAATCGACACGGCAGACGGATCTTTCAGTTTCGACACCATCGTGTTCGCCACCGGGTTCGATGCGGTCACGGGCGCGATCGTCGCGGTGGACATCACCGGGCGGGACGGTCAAATCCTGAGGGACAAGTGGGCCTCTGGGCCGTCGACCTATCTGGGGCTGACCACCACCGGCTTTCCGAACCTGTTCCTGATCACCGGCCCCGGCAGCCCGTCGGTGTTGTCGAACATGATGGTGTCCATCGAGCAGCACGTGGACATGGTCGCCGAACTGCTCACCGGCCTGCGCGCCGATGGCTTCGACACCATTGAACCGACCGATACCGCCGAGGCCGGATGGATGCAGCATGTTCAGGACTGTGCGGACATCACGCTGTTTCCCCGGGCCGACTCCTGGTACATGGGTGCGAACATCCCCGGCAAACCGCGCGCCTTCCTGCCGTACGCCGCAGGTGTCGACTTCTATCGCACCGCCTGCGACGAGGTTCTGGCCCGAGATTGCCTGGGCTTCAGACGATTAGGACCAGCCGGGCAGAATTGCGCAGACGGCGTGATCCGCCGTTTGCAGCCCGACGTTCAAATGGTCCTGTTCGAACTGGCGGCGATGAATCCACCGGCACTGGAAACGCTGACTCCGGCGCAGGCACGCGGCGCGGTCGCCGAGGCCGCCACCGTGCGTCCGCCGGGCCCCGAGGTCGGAGAGATCGTCGACGGTCTGTACCCCGGCGCGACCGACAACCTGGGCTACCGGCTGTACCGGCCGCTGAGTCCCGGTCCACATCCGGCACTGGTCTACTTCCACGGCGGCGGATGGGTTCTCGGTGACGCGCGTTCCGACGATCCACTCTGCCGGGACCTCTGCGTGCGCACCGACTCGGTCATCATCTCGGTCGACTACCGGCACGCCCCCGAGCACCCCTTCCCGGCCGCGATCGAGGACGGCTTCGCAGCCGTGAGCTGGGTCGCCGACAACGCTGAGCCGCTCGGTTGCGCGCCAGGCAGCCTGATGGTCGGCGGCTGGAGCGCCGGTGCCGGGATCGCCGCCGTGGTCTGCCAACTGGCGCGCGATGCGGGTGCGCCAGCCATCATCGGCCAGGCCCTGCTGGCACCGGTGACCGACACCGACACGTCAACTGCGTCCTACACCGAGAACGGTCACGGATACGACCTGGACACCTCGCTGATGCAGTGGTTCCTCGACCAGTACTCGGAACCATCCGAGCGTGCCGGCGCGCGCATTGCCCCGCTGCGTGCGACGGACCTGACCGGGCTGCCACCGGCGGTGGTCGTCACCTGCGAATTCGACGTCCTGCGTGACGCGGGTGCCGCCTACGCCGATGCACTGGCTGCAGCGGGCGTGCCCACCGAGCACATCCGCGCGCGCGGACACACGCACTGCTCGCTGACCATGGTCGACCTGGTGGTCTCGGGGGCGCCGGTGCGTCAGGAGTTCGCCGCCGCGGTGCGCCGGTTGGCCACGACGCCAGCGCCCTTGTGATTTCGGCGCGGTAAGGAGCGCTCAGCGCGCTGTTCTGTTTCGGGACATCGCTGACACTTGTATGTCTCGGGACATCGCTGACACCTGAGTAGGGCCGCGACCAGGATGGTTCATGGCCCAGAAGGTGACGGCGATGGACATCCGTACCGCGACGGCGTTGGCCGGGCAAGTGGAGAACGTGGCGGAGTTCTGCCGCCGCCAGCAGATCAGTCGGCAGACGTTCTACAAGTGGCGGGCTCGGTTCCGCGACGATGGCGTCCCAGGGCTGCAGGATCGCTCACGACGACCGTTGTCCTCGCCAGGTCAGACCGGTGCGGCAGTCGAGGAGATGGTGCTGCTCAAGCGCAAGCAGCTTTTCGAGCAGGGAGGTGATCACGGCCCGCAGTCGATCGTGTGGTCGCTTCGTCGCGAGGGCCGCGGCGTCGTGCCCTCGCGGGCCACGGTGTGGCGGATCCTGACCCGTCATGGCGTGATCACACCGGCGCCGCAGAAGCGCCCGCGCTCGGCGACCAAACGGTTCACCTTCGATCGGCCCAACGAGTGCTGGCAGTCCGACTGGACCCAGTGGGCGTTGGCCGACGGCTCCCCGGTGGCCATCGCGGGCAGTATCGATGACCACTCGCGCTACCTGACCGCGCTTCAGGCGGCGGCGGGTGCGGGTTCCACCGAACTGGTGTGGGCGGTGATGCTGGCCGGTATCAGCGAGTGCGCAGTACCGGCAATGTCGTTGACCGACAACGGGTTCATGTACACCGGGCGACTGCGCGGCTATGAGTCGACATTCGAGGCCAACCTGCGCGCCCTGGGCACCCGCACCATCAACTCCACCCCCTATCACCCTCAGACCTGCGGCAAGATCGAGAGGTTCTGGCAGACCCTGAAGAAGTGGCTTCGGGCCCGCCGGGCACCGGCCACCGTCGAAGCGCTCAACGACCTGCTCGACCGGTTCCGAGCCTTCTACAACCACCACCGTCCGCACCGAGCCCACCGCGGCGCCACCCCGGCCGAGGCCTTCGCCGCCACCGAAGCCGCCCGACCCGCAGCACGTCCGCTGCCGGCACCAATCTTCGTGAGCAGCCACATCGTCGGGGAACGCTCGGGCAACCTGTTCGTCCCGCCCTACAAAGTCAACGTCGGCCTGCGCTGGGCTGGACACACCTGCGACAGCATCCGCGACGGCGACCACATCGCCATCTTCAGCGGCACGACGCTGATCAGGGAACTCACCGCCGACCCCACCCGCCAGTACCAACCCGGTGACAAAAACACGCGAACCTACCGCGCCCGCGAACCCAAACTATCACCATGACTGTCAGCGATGTCCCGAGACATATGTGTCAACGATGTCCCGAGACACCACAGAGCGCTCAGCGCGCTTTTCCGCGCCGAAATCGCTCAGTTGAGGGCGCGGGTCAGCTCGAATAGCGGGATCGCCCGCGTCGTGTTGGCCTGGTAGTCGGCGAACACCGGCGCGACCTCGACGACCTTCGGGTAGGCGGCATCGCGCTCGGCAGCTGACAGCTCCCGCACGTCGACGTCGTACTCGTCGGTCCCCACCTCGATGCGCGCCCGCGGATTGGCGCGCAGGTTGTGCACCCAGGCCGGATCCTTGGGCGCACCGGCGTAGGAGCCGACGATCAGCATCTTGTCGTCGACCGTCAGGTAGGCCAGCGGGGACAGCCGCGGCTGACCCGACTTGGCTCCCGTGGTGTGCAGCAGCAAAAGGGTGCCACCCTCGAACGGTCCGCCGACGATTCCGGCGTTCGCCCGGAACTCCTCGACGATCTTGCGGTTGAAGTCATCGAGCGCGGCGGTGTCGGCCACGAGCTTTCCCTTGTCCAATTCGGTCATACCTCTTCCGACTTCTTCGGCTTGGCATCTATTCCCGATTCCTTGCGCTGCTGCGCGGTGATCGGCGCAGGGGCGTCGGTCAGTGGGTCGACGCCACCACCCGACTTCGGGAATGCGATGACCTCTCGGATCGAGTCCGCGCCGGCGAGCAGAGCCGTGATGCGGTCCCAGCCCATCGCGAAGCCGCCGTGCGGCGGGGCGCCGTAGGAGAACGCGTCGAGCAGGAAGCCGAACTTCTCCTGCGCCTCCTCCTCGCCGATGCCCATCACGGCGAACACCCGCTCCTGAATGTCCTTGCGGTGGATACGGATGCTGCCGCCGCCGATCTCGTTGCCATTGCAGACGATGTCGTAGGCATACGCCAGCGCCGAGGCGGGGTCGGTGTCGAAGGTGTCGAGGAACTCCGGCTTGGGCGAGGTGAACGCGTGGTGCACCGCCGTCCAGGCCGAGTAGCCGAGCGCGACGTCGCCGCTGGCGACGGCGTCTCCTATGGGCTCGAACATCGGGGCGTCCACGATCCACACGAACGCCCACGCTTCTGCGTCAATGAGGTCCTGTTTACGCGCGATCTCGCCGCGCGCGGCGCCGAGCAGCGCGCGCATCGGCTTGGTGGCGCCGGCCGCGAAGAATATGCAGTCTCCGGGCGCGGCGCCGACGTGCGCGGCCAGACCGTCGCGTTCGGCGTCGGTGAGGTTCTTGGCGACCGGACCGGCCAGCGTGCCGTCCTCGGCGACCGTGACGTATGCCAGGCCCTTGGCCCCGCGCTGCTTGGCCCACTCCTGCCAGGCGTCGAACTGGCGCCGCGGCTGGCTGGCCCCACCGGGCATGACGACGGCGCCCACGTACTCGGCCTGGAAGACGCGGAACGTGGTGTCCTTGAAGTACTCGGTGCACTCGACGAGTTCGAGGCCGAAGCGCAGGTCCGGCTTGTCCGAGCCGTAGCGGCGCATCGCCTCGGCGTAGGTCATGCGCGGGATCGGGGTGACGATCTCATGCCCGATCAGGCGCCACAACGCGGTCAGCACCTCCTCGCCCAGCGCGATGACGTCGTCCTGGTCGACGAAGCTCATCTCGACGTCGAGCTGGGTGAACTCGGGCTGCCGGTCGGCGCGGAAGTCCTCATCGCGGTAACAGCGCGCGATCTGGTAGTACCGCTCCATACCCGCGACCATCAACAACTGCTTGAACAGCTGCGGGCTCTGCGGCAGCGCGTAGAACGAGCCGGGCTGCAGACGCGCGGGCACCAGGAAGTCGCGGGCGCCCTCCGGGGTGGAGCGGGTCAGCGTCGGGGTCTCGATCTCGACGAAGTCGTGGTCGGCCAGCACACTGCGGGCGGCGGCATTCACCTTCGAGCGCAACCGGATTGCGTTACCGGGGCCCTCACGGCGCAGGTCGAGGTAGCGGTACTTCAGACGGGCTTCCTCGCCGGCGGTCTCGTCGAGCTGGAACGGCAGTGGCGCACTCTCGCTCAGCACCGTCAGCGTCGTGGCGTTGACCTCGATGTCACCCGTCGCGATATCCGTGTTGGCGTTGCCCTCGGGGCGAACCTCCACAACACCGGTGACCGTGACGCAGAACTCGGCGCGCAGCCGGTGGGCCTGCTCAAGAACGGCGGCGTCGCGGAACACCACCTGGGCCACACCGGAGGAGTCACGCAGATCGATGAAGATGACGCCACCGTGGTCTCGGCGGCGAGCCACCCATCCGGCCAACGTCACCGTCTGCCCAGCGTCGGTGGACCGCAACGAACCGGCGGCATGACTGCGCAACACGAATAGCTCCTCGAATGGTGGGGTGGGCCGACTGATCAGTCTAGAGGTGACGATCCACAGGTAATTCCCACCGGTAGCTTGGCGATGGTGGACACCAGCATCGCACTCGTCGGCCCCGGCGCCATCGGCTCCACGATTGCCGCACTGGTCCACGCCGAAGGCCATCCGGTGATCCTCTGCGGGCGCACACCGCGGGAGTCGATCGAGCTGAGGCCCGATGACGGCGATCCCATCGTCGTGCCGGGACCCGTGCGCACCGACCCGGACTCGATCAACGGACCCGTCGACGTTGTGCTGCTCGCCGTGAAGGACACCCAGAACGATGCGGCCGCCGCATGGCTGGCCCGATTGTGCGACGCGAACACCGTGGTCCTGGCACTGCAGAACGGTGTCGAGCAGGTGGACCGGGTGGGCCAGCACTGTCCCGAGTCGACGGTCATGCCGTGCGTCGTCTGGTTCTCGGCCGAGACGCAGCCCGACGGCTGGGTTCGGCTGCGCACGCCGGTGCGGCTGGTGTTGCCCGACGTGCCCGCCGCGGGGCTGCTGGCGCGGACGCTGAGTGGGCCGCGGCTATCGGTCGACGCCGATCCCGACTTCATCACCGCGACGTGGCACAAGCTGCTCGTCAACGCGGTGGCCGGACTGATGGTCCTGACAGGCCGCAAGTCCGGCATGTTCCGCCGTGACGACGTGGCGGGGCTCGGGCGCCGGTACCTGGCCGAGTGCATCACCGTCGCGCGTGCCGAGGGTGCGGCGCTCGATGACGGGGTGATCGAACAGACGGTGCGCCTGTTCACCGAGGTGCCCGAGGACATGACGACCTCGATGCTGACCGACCGCGAGCAGGGCAGGCCGTTGGAGTGGGACATCCGCAATGGCGTCATCGCCCGTAAGGCGGCCGCACACGGGCTCGCCACGCCGATCAGCGACGTGCTGGTGCCGCTGCTCGCCGCGGCAGGCGAGGGCCCGGGCTGATGGCACTGGGTAGACACTGCGCCCTAGAGTGTCTACCCATGGCCAGGGTCTACCCGTGTGAACACGTCTCGCTCGACTTCATCGACAGCGCACCGTTCCGGTTCGTCAGCACTGTCGATCTGGCGATCACCCCTGAGCAGCTGTTCGAGGTGCTCGGCGACGCACAGTCGTGGCCGCACTGGGCGACAGTGATCACCAACGTGGAGTGGACCAGTCCCGAGCCCCGCGGCGTCGGCACCACCAGGACCGTCAGTATGCGCGGCAACATCGTCGGCGACGAGGAGTTCATCGCGTGGGAGCCGTTCTCCCACATGGCATTCCGCTTCAATCAGAGCACATCGAACGCCATATCCGCGTTCGCCGAGGACTATCGGGTGGTGCAGACGGAGAACGGCTGCCATCTGACGTGGGTGATGGCCATCAAGCCCAACGGCCTGGCGGGCAGGCTCGGCCTGACGCTGGGGCAGCCGGTCATGGCGTGGTTGTTCCAGCGCTTCCTGCACAACCTCCGGCGCTACACCGATGAGCGCTTGCGCGAAGAGCATTGAACACCGACGAGCGGTACGGCTAGACCAGCCCCTCCCATGCCGAGCGCCTGACCCGGTCGGGGTCGGCCACGGTGTCATCGCGGGTGGACCGGATGACGCGGGTCCGACGTTCCTCCGAGTCATAGCGCGGCCAGTCCTGTCCCAGTTCGCGCGTCGCGAAGTCCAGCCAGGTGCGCTGCATACGCCTGCCGACCGCGGGCTGCACATGCCGGCCGAGCGGATGGATCTTGCGGCCCAGGTACGACGCGTAACTGTGTTGGATGTGGACGATCTCGCTGCCATGCGTGGCGCCGAGTCCCAACGCCCGTAGCGTCCACGCGGTGTGGTCGAAGCGGTACACGTAGGTCGGCGCATGGGCGCTGTACGCGTCGGCGAACGCCCACGTGGGCGCCCCGAACATGGCGTCCGACCCGATGGCTATCAGTGCGCTGCGCCGAGGGTAGACCGGATAGGCCGCCAGCACGCCGTCCCTGGCATCGGGCGCGGTGCGCTCGAAGTAGGCATCGATAGTCGGTGCCGTGGTGGGCAGCATCGGCGGCTTGCCCCACGCGAACATCGACGCCTCGTGGCTGTTGGTGCCGATGATCAGCGGAACCCCCGACACCGCCCCCGCCCTGGCCGCGTCGATCGGATGTCGGGGAAGCAACTCGACACCGTGGGTTAGGCCGTACGCCAGAGCCGGTGTGTCGGCGACGCTCTCGGCCTGCAACTCCCCCGCCGCGCGCCGCAACTGGCGCTGCGGCAGGTCCTTGACCTCGTCGACGCCGACCCCGAGTCGTTCCAGGAACCGTCGAGCCCGAGCGGCACGGGTCTCACGATCGGCGATCAGCGGCAACGCCGGGCTCTGTGCGATCGCGCGGGAGAACAGGCCGCGACTGGCGGGGCTGGCCAACAGCGCCAACACCGATGTCGCTCCGGCGGATTCACCGAACACCGTGACGCGGGCGGGATCCCCGCCGAATGCGGCGATGTTGTCGCGCACCCACTCCAGTGCCGCGAGTTGGTCCCGCAGGCACAGGTTGTCGTCGAACCCGTCACCGAGGTCGCCGAGTTCGAAGCCACCGAACACACCGAGCCGATACGTCACGTTGACCACGACGACGTCGCCGTTGGCCGCGAGCCGTGAACCGTTGTAGAGCTGCAGCTGCCCCGCCCCGTACACGAACGCGCCGCCGGGAATCCACACCATCACCGGCAGCTCGCCATGCGGATCGGGTGACCAGACCGTCACCGTCAGACAGGCCTCGTCGCGGACCTTCGGGTCGTCGCGCCCACCCCCGACGAACGACCGGCCCTGCGGCGGCAACGGCCCGTGCTCCACCGCGTCACGAATACCCGACCACGGTTGTGGCGGCGCGGGTGCGAGAAACCGTCGCGGTCCGACGGGCTGCTCGGCGTACGCGACGCCTCGCCACACGTTGACGCCGCCCTCCACGGTCCCGCGGAGCATGCCGGCGCGGGTGTGCGCCACGGTCGGGATCTCCGCAGTTTCGCGCTGAGCGGCCACGCCAGAATCGTAGTGTGGGAAGCTGAACGCGGCTGGCCACCAGCCCCCTGACACGGTGTCGATTGACCCGAACGGAGCGTGTGATGACCTTCAACGAGGGTATGCAGATCGACACCAGCACGACGTCGAGCAGCGGGGGCGGAGGCGGCGGTCGTCGCGTCGCGATCGGCGGCGGCATCGGCGGCCTGCTCGTCGTGGTCCTCGCCCTCTTCCTCGGCGTCGACCCCGGCACCGTGCTTCCGCAGGGCGGCACCACTGAATACGACACGCAGGGCGTGGAGTCCCCGGGCTTCGACCTCAGCCAGTGCAAGACCGGCAAGGACGCGAACTCCATCACACAGTGTCGCGTGGTCGCCACGGGCAACTCGGTCGACGGAGTGTGGTCTCAGCTGCTGCGGGGCTACACCCGCCCGCGAGTCCAACTCTTCGACGGGCAGGTGCAGACGAATTGCGGTCCTGCCACCGCCGACGTCGGCCCGTTCTACTGCCCCGCCGATCAAACGGCGTACTTCGACACCTCGTTCTTCGACGTTCTCGTCCGGGACTTCGGTTCCAGCGGCGGCCCGTTGGCACAGGAGTACGTCGTCGCCCACGAGTTCGGCCACCACGTCCAGAACCTTGCGGGCGTGCTCGGCCGGGCACAGCAGGGACCCGCGGGCGCCGAGGGCAACGGGGTCCGGACCGAACTGCAGGCCGACTGCTACGCCGGCGTCTGGGCCCACTACGCCGCGATCACCAAGCAGGAGAGCACTGGCGAGACGTTCCTGGAACCGTTGACCGACAAGGACATCGCCGATGCCCTGTCAGCGGCGGCCTCGGTCGGTGACGACCGTATTCAGGAGACAGCGACGGGCCGGGTCAACCCGGAGTCGTGGACCCACGGTTCGTCCGAGGGCCGTCAGCACTGGTTCACGGTCGGGTATCAGACGGGCGACCCGAACAAGTGCGACACCTTCTCGGCTCGGGATCTTCAACAGGGCTGAGCCCGGGACCCGGATCGTGGGAGACATCGAGCCCGACACCAAGGACTGGACCTGGGTGACTCGGGAGCCCTGCCCCGATTGCGGCTTCGATGCGCTGACCGTCGAGCCGGCGGAGGTGTCCACACGCATTCGCGCTGACGCGCAGGCCTGGCCGGGTCGTCTGAACGTCGCCTCGGCGACCAGACGTCCGGCACCCGATGTGTGGTCGGTCCTCGAATACGGCTGCCACGTCCGCGATGTACACCGCATCTTCGATCACCGGGTGCGGCTGATGCTCACCCAGCACGACCCGTCATTTCCCAACTGGGACCAGAACGAGACAGCCATAGCCAACGACTACGCCTCGCAGTCGCCAGACGTCGTCGCAGGTGAGCTGCTCGAGGCGGCGAGCACCGTCGCCAACACCTACGACACGGTGCCCGACGACGGATGGTCGCGACGTGGATTCCGTGGCAATGGAAGCGAATTCACCGTCAGCTCCATTGCGCTCTATCACTTGCACGACATCGTCCACCACGCCTGGGACGTCGATCCGCAGCAACGCTGACGACCAGCTCACGCAGTGGCACCGGTTCGACGCCACGCGACGCGCTCACGCCTCGTTTGGCCTGCGCGCCACCGCTCCGGCTACATAGCGCACCTAGCCGTTCTCCGGCGTCCAACGAGAGTTCAAACCAGCCAGATTCGTTCACTAGCAGAGTTGCTGAACTCATGTCAAAGCTCCATCGATTCGCTAGCGGACTGCGCTAGAAGACGTCGCGAATAATTGACGTGATTAGAGATTAGAAGAGCCAACGACCTGAATTGTCCCGCGAGTTGGCAAATCCACCAACGCGCCGTGCAACAGCTTAACGACGTGTCGTTCACCTCGCGTTTTCCAGTAATTTCCCGGGTCAAGGCGTCACATAACCTGCCCGCTGCCACCAGAGGTGAGCACACCCGCACACCGCGAAATCGGATAGCAAATCAAATCGAATAGGCGACTGGCCACGCTGGAGCACTGCCGGGCCGTTGGTCAACAACTCGTAAGAACTTCGATTGCACCCATTCGCCACGCGCCGTGGTAACTTTGCTGCGGTCGGAATAACAGTTGCTGAAGGAGTCACTCATGGGCCACCGCATCGTCCGGAAGATCATCACCGCCGCCGCCATGGCTACCGGTACCGCCGCACTCGCCAGCGCGATGGCACTCGGCAGCGCCGGGATGGCGCAGGCCGATCAGAACGTCGTCAAGAACACCGGTAACAAGGTCACCCCGGGCAAGGTCACCGCCGGAGTCACCAACAACAACGGCAGCGGAGGCCTCTTCGGCGGACTCGGCGGCTTCCTGAACAACCTGGGCACCGTGGGCACCAACGCGATCACCCAGGTCGGCACGGCCGGCAACAACGCCATCTCGCAGACCGGTACCGCCGGCAACAACGCACTCAGCCAGGTCGGCACGGCCGGCAACAACGCACTCAGCCAGGTCGGTACCGCGGGCAACAACGCACTCAGCCAGACGGGCACCGCGGGCAACAACGCCCTCAACCAGGTCGGCACCGCGGGCACGAATGCCATCTCGCAGACCGGCACCGCGATCAACAACGCGGTCGGCCAGGTCACCGGTGGCGGCACGCCGTAATCACTGTGCGGTAGTCACTGTGCGGTAGTCACTATGCGGTAGTCACATCGCAGCTCACGACGGGCGTCACCATTTCGGTGGCGCCCGTCGTGCTGTCTCGACGTGCTGGCACCCATTGACCACATTGAACACATATCGTTAATGTGTGCAGATGCCGCCTGCCGACCAGCCCCGACGGGCAGTGTCGCCCGCACTGCTCGCCGCCGCCGGGGAAACGTTGCGCAGGCTGGGCCCGCGCCGGTTCAGCCTCACCGCCGTGGCCGAGGCGGCCGGCGTCTCGCGAGGCACGGTGCACAACGCGTTCGGCAGCCGCGACTATGCGATAAGGACCGCGCTCGACCATCTCGCGGCGGCCTTCGTCGAGACCATGGCAGCCGAGGTCGAACGATCCGACACACTGGTCGATCAGGTCAGCGCCGCAGCGATTCTCACCTGCGCCCACCGCCAGCGCTCTGACCACGTCGCACCCGGCGGAGTCAACGAGAGCATCGTTGTCCTGCTACTGCGCAACATCGGCGACGATCTGGTCAGGCGCGCGATCGATCTGTGGAAGCCACTGGTCAAGGCTGCTCAGAGTCGCGGTGAGATCGGCTCCGGCGTCGATCCCGCGCGCGCAGCCGAATGGATCGTGCGCGTTCTGTTCAGCTTCGAGCTGCTGCCCCCGATGGGCGTGAACCTCGACAGTCCGCGCGCTGTCAAAAGATTCGTCACCGAGTTCACGGTTGCCGGATTGACGGGAACATATGGCACGGCGGGCAGGAGCGCAGCGACCCGGGAAACACATGGAGGACATCGATGACCGAGCCCGACTATGAAGTCGCCATCATCGGCGCGGGGCCCGGCGGAATCGCCGCCGCTCACTCGCTACGACAGCGGGGCATAACGGACTTCGTCATCATCGAGCGGGCCGACGACTTCGGTGGGTCGTGGCGCGACAACCACTACCCCGGTCTCGCCGTGGACATCCCGAGCCTGTGGTACCAACTGTCGTTCGCCCCGAACCCGGACTGGTCACGGCTGTTCGCACCAGGACCCGAGCTGTACAGGTACTTGCGGGACACCGCCGCCCAAATGGGCCTCTACGACCACCTCATGGCGAATGCCCCGGTTGTCCAACAGCGGTGGGACGACGTCAGTGGCCTCTGGCACCTACACATCGAAGACCAGCGAGTCGTGACCGCCAGGTTCGTGATCAGCTCGGTCGGCGGCTACGTCAACGCCAAGAACTCCGTCGACATCGACGGATTGGAGGACTTCACCGGAACCGTCCTGCGGCCCAACGCCTGGGACGACACCTACGTCACCGCGGGCAAGCGGATCGCGGTGATCGGCACCGGCTCCAGCGGCGTCCAGATCGCGGGGGCAGTCTCTGCCGACGCCGCCAGCCTCGACGTCTATCAGCGCACCCCGGCCTGGGTACTGCCGAAGATCGACTTCGATCTCCCGCCTGCGATGCGCCGAATCCTGCGGATTCCCGGTGTCTTTCCCGCCGTCAACGCGTTCGGACGCCTGCTCATGGACGTTGCCATGATCGCCCCGATCGTGCACGTCTTCTCACGGCTGCCGGACCGGCTCCTCGTCCGGCTCATCCCGTTCTACGACGCCTACTGCCGCGGGCTGTACCGGCTGTTGCTGCGGGCGACGGTGCGTGATCCGGCGACGCGAGCTGCCCTGGTACCCCGGTACGGGATCATGGCGAAGCGTCCCGTCATCTCGAGCGCATTTCTGTCGGCGCTCAACGATCCGGGCACGCGGCTGATCACGACACCCATCGAGCGGATCACGCGCGACGGCGTGCGCACCACCGACGGCGTGGACCATCCCGCCGACCTTCTGGTGCTTGCCACCGGGTATGAGCTCTGGACTGATCCGGAGACCTATCGTCCGGGAACTATTGTCGGCGCAGGAGGATTCGACCTCGCCGAGTACTACCGCGCCCACGGTATGCAGAGCTATGCCGGCACGGCACACCCGCGGCTGCCCAATCGGTGGGAGATCGTCGGGCCGCTCGGCTACGTCGGATTCGCCTGGTGCGACTTCGTCGAGACGACGGCCGCCCACGCCGTGCGCGTCATCGCCGAGACGCGTAACCGCGACCGGCAGGTGGCCGCCGTGAGCCAGGACGCCTTCAACCGGTGGAACGAGCTGATGGCCCGCCGCGGTAAAACCGCTCACCTGTACTTCACCGAGTGCAATCCGACGCTGAGCACCTACTTCGTGAACTCCCGCCGCGAGACCGTCTACCACCGGCCCCAGACCATCACCGCGTCCCGGTGGTTCGCCCGACGGGGTCCACTCACCGACTATGCGTACACCCGACGATCGGCCGCGGTGACGGCACGACCGCTACCGAAGGAGCAATCGGCATGACCGACACCCACAAACCACTGGCTGGCCGCGTCGCGTACGTCACGGGATCCGCTCGGGGCCAAGGCCGTTCGCACTGTGTGCGGCTGGCGCGAGCCGGCGCTGACGTCGTCGCGATCGATGCGTGCGGTCCGGTGGCCGAGAGTAACGGCTACGTGGCGGCCACCCCGGAGGACCTCGCGGAGACGGTGCGACTGGTCGAGAACGAGGGCCGAAAGATCCTCGCCAAGGAGGTCGACGTCCGGGACGCCGATGGCCAGCTACGGGTGGTAGCCGAGGCCATCGAGCAGTTCGGCCGACTCGATATCGTCGTGGCCAATGCCGGGGTGTTGAACTGGGGTCGGCTGTGGGAGATCTCGCCGCAGCAGTGGCAGGAGACCATCGACACCAATCTCACCGGGGTGTGGAACACCATCCGTGCCGTCGTGCCCCCGATGATCGCCGCGGGCAACGGTGGTTCGATCATCACCATCAGCTCGGCAGCGGGAATCAAGGCCGTCCCGGGTTGCGGACACTACTGCGCCTCGAAGTTCGGCGTCGTAGGGCTGACGAACTCGCTGGCAATCGAGCTGGGCGAGTTCGGAATCCGTGTCAACTCCGTTCACCCATACGGCACGGACACGCCGATGGGCAATGACGTGTCGATGTACCAGATGCTCGCCGACCACCAGACCTACATCCACAGCTTCTCCCCCGGCGCCCTGCCGACTGACTCGCTCGCCGCGCCCGACCTCATCTCCGACATCGTCCTCTGGTTGGCCAGCGACGCGTCGTCGTTGATCACCGCCGCCCAGATCCCCGCCGACAAGGGCTATCTCAAGATCTGAGCGGCCATCAGCCAGCGGGTAACTCCGCGTCGAGCAGCACGTCAGGTCCTTCGAAACTCAGGAATCCGCGAATGGGCTCGGACTCCGGTAGCGGGTCCGCGTAGCTCCACCCGACGTCGGGCACCACGGTGTCGCCGATCACCGCCGCCCAGTAGGTGGCCACACCCTTGTAGTTGCAGTAGCTCGAGGTGTCGGTGGCACTCAGCAGGTCGGTCCGGACATGCTTGGGATCGACGTAAAGCCTTGGTGCCAGGGATGTCTCGAACACGATGACGGTGTCATCGGTGTCGACGAGAGTCTGGCCAGCAACCTCGACGCGCAACCGCCGCCTCGTCGGCCTGCAGTCGACCCGGTGATACGGGTTGGGCGGATAGTGCACCAGCGCACGCCCCTCCTCGATCCACGTGTCCACCGCATCCCATGGCACCACGACGTAGCCGGGGGCCTCGGGTTCGGGTCGTCGGGGCAGGTCGCCCACGTCGTCGACGGGAAACGCGAAACTCAGTGGACTGCCCTCGCGGTGCACCAGCAGTGCGCGTTCGGTGTCGATGACAATCCGACCCGCTTGCAGCGCCTGCACCCGTCGGCGGTGAGGCTCGACGAACACGATGGAGCCTGTCACCGGCGGCGCCAGCCGTCCCAGCCGATGCGAGCTGAGCGGACCGCTGCCTGCGACCAGACTCATCGTCGCGCCTAGAACCGTGTGGACGCGTCGATCGACGTATCGGTGGTGCGCAACGGGCGAATCATGGCGTCCTGGGTGAACGATGCGATGAGATCGCCTGCCTCGGTGTGGATCGTGCCGCGGATGTAGGACATCCCCGCGCCGACCTGCGTGCTCTCGTGGGTGTACAGGATCCAGTCCGACCAGTGAAACGGTTCGTGGAAGCTGACGCCGATGGTCATCGGCGCGGTCGACACCGTGAGGTGCGCCTGACTGGTGCCGATACCCTCATGGGCGCGCATCGTCGCCGAAATACCAAGGTGGCCAGTGAAGTACGCGATGAGCGCCTTCGCGAGGTCATCACGCGTCGGCACCGTGTCGTAGTGCAGCCACGCGTGCAGTTCGGGCGGACCGACCTCATCGGGGCTGTTGACGTCCACGACGTCGACAAGGCGCAGCTGTCGACCGACCATCGGCATGTCGGACACGTTGGCGTCGGCGGGTGCGGCGACGTCGGGTCGCGGCAGGTGATGGCGGATGACGTCGCCCGATGGGACATCGGTGAACACCGTGACCGTGATGCAGCGCTTGCCGTTCTGACTCACCGACACCACCGCGGTCGCCGTGGTTCGCCCCTCAGCGATGACATCGACGGTCAACTCGACCGGTGGTCCGACCAGAACTGCCCGGGAGAAGACCGCTGACGCCGAGCGCACCGACTTCTCCGGAAACCGTTTGGCCACCGCCACGATCGCCTGCGCGAGAACCTGACTCCCCTCGACCACCTGCCGTTCGTCGGCTCCCGCGATACCCGTCTGGCCCACGAAGCGATCCGTGCCGTCGGGCTCGACATCGAAGAGGTCGAGCAGCCGAGCGAGGGTCCACTCGGATTGTTCGGACTGTGCGGTCATGGCAGACACCCTTCTCGTGGTGGCGAATTCTGTTGCCGTCGCGAATTCTCGGCTGCAAGCACACCACAGACTGTGCGAAAACGGTAACGTCATTCTCATGGCCAAGTCGACCGAACGCTCCTCGGCCGCGTCGACCGTCGCCGGCCCCGTTGAGGAGGATTCGCGCGCCACCCGGTTCATGAAATCGGCGCTCGCCATCCTGGGCGAGACGGGTCGCGCCGACTTCACCGTGCTTGAGGTCGTCGAACGCTCCAAGACCTCGCTGAGGTCCTTCTACCAGCACTTCTCCAGCAAGGATGAGCTGCTGCTGGCCCTGATCGAGAAGATCATGGCGGAGTCCACGCTGCGCTGGCGCGCCGAGACCGCGAGCCTCGCTCCCCCCGAGGCCCTGCGCGTCCTGATCGAGCGCGTCGCCGCGCCGGCGTCCTCCACGACACAGGACAGCATCAACCGCGGCCTGACGTTCTACAACGACCACCTCGCCGAGACCATGCCCGCGGAGTACGCCAGGGTGCTGTCCCCGGTGAAGGTGCTCATCAACGACATCATCGTCGCCGGAATCACCGACGGCACATTCGATCCGGAGATCGACGTCGACCCGGCCGCGACGCTGATCATGCAGTCGGCGATGGGCGCGATGCGCCTTCGTGTTCTCGGCGCCGAACTCAACGGGACACCGCTCGAGGGCAAGCACATCTACGACTTCTGCCTCCGCGCGATCTCCCGATAGCGCGCCTTTCCAGGCAGCTTGCTCTCCAGACCGACCGTCAGCACACGTCGAAACCTCATCTGACCTGCGCGCTGTGCACCCGCCAAACTCACTCCGCGCACTCCTCTGTTTTCCCTGTTCCAGACGTGGTAACGTCATTACCAGTAGCGATAATGTGACTTCCAGGAGGCGGATATGCCATCACGCGAACTGTCCTATCCGGTTTTCGATGCCGATAACCACTTCTATGAGCCCAAGGAAGCCCTGACCCAGTTCCTGCCGGATCACCGCAAGGGCGTCATCGATTACATCGACGTCCGCGGCCGGACCAAGATCATGGTCCGCAACGTGGTCAGCGACTACATCCCGAACCCGACGTTCGAGGTCGTCGCCCGGCCCGGCGCGCAGGAGGACTACTTCCGGCACGGCAGCGGCGGCAAGTCATACCGCGAGGTGATGGGCAAGCCCATGAAGGCCATACCCGCCTTCCGCAATCCCGAGGCTCGCCTTGAGGTTCTCGACAGCCTCGGCCTTGACTACACCCTGATGTTCCCGACGCTGGCCAGCCTGGTCGAGGAGCGGCTCAAGGATGACCCAGACCTGATCCTCGACATCGTGCACGCCCTCAACGAGTGGATGTATGAGACCTGGCAGTTCAACTACGAAGATCGCATCTTCTCCACCCCGGTCATCAATCTGGGCAATGTCGATCGCGCGCTGGAAGAGCTGGAGTGGTGCCTGGAGCGCGGCGCCAAGACCGTCCTGGTCCGGCCAGCGCCGGTGCCCGGTTACCGCGGCAGCCGCTCCATGGGTGTCGAGGAGTTCGACCCGTTCTGGGACGCCTGCGTCAAGGCCGGCATCCCCGTCTCGATGCACGCCTCGGACAGCGGGTACTCCAACTACCTCAACGACTGGGAACCGGCCACAGAGTTCAAGCCGTTCTCCCCGACCTCGTTCCGGATGGTCGCGATGGGCAAGCGTCCCATCGAGGACACGATGGCCGCGCTGGTCTGCCACGGCGCGCTGACCCGCAATCCGGATCTGCGCATCCTTTCCGTCGAGAACGGCGCCTCCTGGGTACCCTACCTGCACTATCAGTTCAAGGACGTCTACTCGAAGATGCCGGACTCGTTTCCCGAGGACCCGATCCAGGCGTTCAAGCGCTGCGTTTACGTCGCGCCGTTCTGGGAGGACAACTTCAAGCAGATGGCCGATCTGTGCGGTATCGACCGCGTCATCTTCGGCTCGGACTGGCCGCACCCGGAGGGCCTGGCCGACCCGATCAACCTGGTCGATGACCTCGAGGCGCACGGTCTCGACGAGGAGGGCGTCCGAAAGGTCATGGGCGCAAACATGATCGACCTGTTCAAGGTGCCGAACAAGATCGTGCACAAGCCCGATGTGCCCGCGCTCGTCCTGAACTGATCACATCCCAACCCTGAAGAGGCTGGACCAATCGAATGACCGCTGGACCAATCGCATGACAGCGAAGGCCGACTCGCCGGAACAACTACTCTTCGCGTCAACGGCTCAGGAGTTCCTGCAGTCGAGCGCCTCGCTGTCTCACGTGCGCACGCTGCACGCAGACGGTGTGTCATTCGACGCCGAGTGGTGGCTTAAGGCAGCCGAACTCGGCTGGGCCAGCCTGCTCGTCCCCGAGGGCCTCGGGGGTGGCAGCGTCTCCGGTGATGGCGTGGCCGACCTGGCGCTTGTCGCGGAACTGATCGGCCGGACCGTGGCACAGGGTCCGCTGCATCCGGTGAGCACCGTGCTCGCCGGCCTGGCCGATGCCAGCAACGCGCAAACCCACTCGGCCACCATCGAATCCCTGGTGTCCGGTGAGCTCGTCGCGTCCTGGGCGGTCTACGAACCCAAGCGGGCCTGGACACCGCTGGTGGCCGATGTGACCGCCACCCGCACCGACTCCGGATATCGGATCGACGGAGTCAAGGACCGTGTCGAGGCCGGCGCTGAGAGCGGCGTCTTCCTGGTCACCGCGCAGTCGGAAGGTGCGCTCCGACAGTTCCTGGTCCCCGCGAATGCTGCGGGGGTGAGCGTCGAGGTGCAGAAGTCCCTCGATCTGGTGAAGCGCCATGCCAAGGTGACCTTCGACGGCGTCGAGGTCGGTGCGGACGCGGCCGTCGGCACGGCGCAGGAGACGACGGGCCTGATCGCCCGTCAGGCGCAGATCGCGCAGCTTCTGCAGTGCGCCGAGGTACTCGGGATACTCGAGACGGTTTTCGACTTCACCGTCCAGTGGGCGCAGGACCGGCACTCATTCGGTAGACCCCTGGCGTCCTATCAGGCGCTCAAGCACAAGTACGCGGACATGAAGATCTGGCTGGAGGCCACGCGTGCCACCACCCGCGCAGCGGCGGCCGCGGTGGGTGCACGTGCCGACAACGCGGAGTTCCTGGTGAGCGTCGCCAAGTCCTACGTCGGCGAACACGCAGCGCCCATGCTGCAACTCTGCGTCCAATTGCACGGCGGCATCGGCGTGACGTGGGAACACGACCTGCATCTGTATCTGCGCCGAGTCACCTTGAACCGCTCGATGTTCGGCACGCCCGAGGAGCACAACCTGCGTGTCTACGCGCTGCACGAGGAGTTGGAGTCCGCGTCATGACCGACACCGCATCAGCCACCACCGCGCCCGCCGAGGCCGCGGAGTCCGTCGCTGAATTCGCCGCTCGTGCTCGGAGATGGCTGGCCGAGAACATGCCACGCATCGACCCGGACAACCCGCCGTTCGCCGATCGCGGCGAGGAGGCTCCGTGGCAGCGCGCCCGCGAACTCCAGAAGCGGCTCCACGCAGGCGGTTTCGCCGGCATCTGCTTCCCCCGCGAGTACGGCGGGCTGGGGCTTCCGTTGGCCTACCAGCGGGCGTTCGACGTCGAGTCGCGCGGCTACGAGTTGCCAATCATTCTGAACACTCCGACGTTCACCATCTGTGCGGCCACCATCCTCGACACCGGAACCGAGGAGCAGAGGCGCGACCGCATCGGCGCGGCGATCCGGGGTGACGAGGTGCTGGTTCAGCTGCTGAGCGAACCGAGCGGCGGATCGGATCTGGCCGGTGTGATCACACGCGCCGACCGACGCGATGACAAGTGGATCATCAACGGCGCCAAGACCTGGAGCACCAGCGCCTTCGCCGCCGACTACGGCCTGCTGCTAGCGCGCACTGACTGGACCGTGCCCAAGCACGAGGGACTGACGATGTTCCTGGTGCCCATCGACAGTCCCGGTATCACGATGCGCCGGATCAAGCAGGTCGACGGCGGCAATGAATTCTGTGAGGAGTTCTTCGACGACCTCGAACTCCCCGCCGACGCCGTCGTCGGTGAGGTGAACAAGGGCTGGGAAGTGGCCTCGCGGCAGATGTTCCACGAGCGCCGCGCGGTCGGCGGTGGTTCGGAGTTCGCCAGCGGGATTGGCCCGGAGGGCTCGAGCGATCAGCCCATCGACTACGTCGCTCTGCTGGCGGCCACCGGCCAGGCCGATGACGACCGGGTCCGCGCGGACGCCGGACGCGCGCTGGTGCGCCGCACCGTGCAGGAGCAGCTGGTCGACCACGTCTACCACGGCGTCCTCGACGGTTCGCTGCCTCCCGCGGCGGGGTCGATCATCCGCATCACGCACGCCGAGACCATTCAGTTCGAGATGGACACCGCTGTGGCCATTTCCGGAAGCCGCGGTGTCGTCGACGACGGCACCGGGTTGTCCAGCTACGGCGACCGGTACCTGTCGCGCCAGGCCGCCTCGCTCGGTGGCGGCACCAATGAGATCGCGCGCAACATCATCGGCGAACGCATCCTGGGCTTCCCGCGTGAGCCCGCAGCTGACCGCGGCGTGCCGTTCAACCAGGTGAAACGCGGGTCAGGTCAGAGGTAGCGCGGCGAGGGTCCGGGCGGCCTCGCATCGCCCGCTGCGCGCGAGGGTCGCGAAGCGGCCCGGACCCGTACACCTAGCCCGTTACAGCGGCCGGTCGCGCGGCGAGACTGCTCCGGTAATCCTTGACCACGGCCATGAGGTCGGCGACCCGCTTCTGGTCGGCGCTGTTCTCGAAGATGCCATCCTTCTTGAAAGCTGTTCCCACGACGGCGCCGTCGGCGATCGCGAGCTGTTGCTCCGCGGTGTCGACGCGCATACCGGTGTTCACGAACACCGGGACGTCGCCGGCGTTGGCCTTGACTGTCGACAGCGCCGAGCTGTCAGTCGGGGCACCCGCCGTCAGCCCGGAGACCACCAGCGCGTCGGGCCGGGCATTGAACACCGTCGACCGGGTGATCGAGGCCAGGTCGCGGTCGGCGACATAGGCCGTCGCCTCGGGAACCACGTTGAACAGCAAGCGAACTCCGGTTGCGTCCACGCGCCGGCGGTGGCGTGCCGCCGCACCCACGTTGGTGTCCCACATACCGAAATCGCTCGCGTACACGCCCGTGAAGATCTCGCGGACGAACGAGGCCCCGGTCGCCGAGGCGAGGTCGATGGACGCAATCCCGTCCCAGAGGACGTTGGCGCCGTACGGAACTCGGATGTCGTCATGTATCTCACCGATCACCCGCGCCATCGCGATCGCGGTGATGGGCTCGGTCTTGGTGAGGTACGGCAGGCTGAACTCGTTGGAGATCAGGACTGCGTCAACACCACCCGACTGCAGCGCATCCAGATCGCGACGGGCGTCGTCGACGATCTTGCGCATCCCACTCGCGGTGTCGTACGCGGGGTCGCCGGGCAGCGCCCCCAGGTGGAGCATCGCGATGATGGGCTTACTGACGCCGAACATCTCGTTCAACCACTGCATTTTGGTGTTCCTCCTTGATTAGGCGAGTTGCTGGACGGTGACGGTCTGCGTGTCGAGATGCACGCGACCTGCCTCAATGTCACCGGCCGTCTCACGATCGAAAATGTGGTAAAGGGTGAGTTGCTCGGGTTCGTGGCCAAGTGCGATCACCTTCATCGCCTGGCGTGCGGCCTTCTCGATGACGGTCGCGGTGAACAGGGCATCCGCGATGTCGACACCGAGAGCAACAGCACCATGCCGCGACATCAGCGCGGCCTTGCTCTGCGCCCCAAGCGCCGCCACCATATTGGCGCCGAGCTCGTCCGACGCCACGATGCCGAACTTGCCGCAGCGGATCGGACCGAAGCCGGCCCGCGTGTAGGAATCGATTGTGGCCGTGGGGATATCGCGCTCTGCCGCAGCGAACACCTGCGAATCCTCTGCATGGGTGTGCACAATGGCGTTCACTTCGGGACGCGCGCGATAGATCGACAGGTGCATCGGCAGTTCTACAGTCGGATCCGTCATCGACTCGGGCTGCAGGTTGCCGTGCTCATCCACGATCGCGATGTCCTCGTACCGCACGTCCTTCCACGTCCTGATCGGAAGCCGGGCCGAGGGCGACGGCAACGCGTAGATCAGCCCGTTCTCACGGTCGAAGACCGAGATGTCGCCTGAATCCAGGCCTGTGGTGAGACCGAGATCCACCATCCGCCAGGCACCGTCCACGACGGCCACCCGGTACTCGTCTCGTATGCGCATTTCCCTCTCTTCCAGCGGGATCGGATTGCAATTCAGGCGACCGGCCGGCGTTGAGCCAGCGCATGCGACACCGGAGCCAGAGCGTCACCCGTCTGCCGCCACAACCGATACGCCTCGTCGTAGACGCCAACCCGGTGCGGATCCGGGGTGAAGGTGGGGTCGATGCTCAGGAAGCGCGAGGAGTCGTCGACGGTCAGGTCCCCCGCCCCGACGCCGGCCAGGATCGCCGCACCGAGCGACGCTCCGGGATGGTCACGCACGGGCAGCAACTCGGTGTTGAGCACGTCGGCGTGAATCTGTTTCCACAGTGTCGACTTGCTGCCGCCGTTGGTGACGCTGGCCTGCGCATTCAGGGTGATGCCTGCGCCGGTCATCGCCTCGACGTTGTGCCGGAATCCGAAGGCTATGGCTTCCAGCACGGCCCGGTACATATCGGCCCGAGTGTGTTGGAGTTCGAGACCGACGAACGCGCCGCGAAGTTCCGGGTCGTGAATCGGTGACTTCTCACCGAGGAAGTAGGGCAGACACAGCAGTGACGCGGGGCGGCGACCGGCGGCCTCCTCATCGAGCTCGGCGAGCGCCGTGCCGCCGATAAGTGTTTGGAACCAGCGGATCAGGCTGCCGCTGGTGGCCATGCACCCGTTGGGCAGCCACACACCGGGCCGCGGATGCGCGTCGAGGTAGAGCCGTTCATCGACGACCGGGGTGTCGCAGGCCGTCAGGATGTCGCCTGCGCCACCAAGCTTGATCAGCCAGTCGCCCGGACTGTCCACGCCCGCGGCATACGCCGACAGCACGTGGTCCGCACCGCCGACCACCAGCGCCGTTCGAGGGTCCAAACCGGTTTCGGCTGCGAGCTTTCCGGAGATGGTTCCGACCTTGGTACCCGGTCGCACCGGATTGCTGAGTAGGTCGCGGTTCAGTTTCGCGGCGTCGATTCCCGCGTCATAGGGCGCACCGTCGATGGTGAACAGGCCAGATTCCAGCGCCCAGTTCTGCTCAACATGTACCGGCGCGCCAAGCGCAATCAGCAGGTAGTCATAGGAGCCAACGACATGCTTTGTCCGAGAGAAGGCTTCGGGCTCGTGCCGACTGAGCCACATCAGGGTCGGAGCCACCGACTGCTGAGTGAGGGCCGAGCCTGTTCGCGCGAGCATGTCCGAACCGTCGAGAACCGCTGACAGTTCCGTAATTTCGTCGGTCGCGCGGGCGTCGTTCTGAAGAATCGGGCGTCGCACCGGCGCTAGCTCAGAGTCCAGGCACACCACCGCTGGAACCATTCCCGTGGTGGCGATGGCAGCCACCGCGGCAGGGTCGACGCCGGAGTCGGCGAGAACCTGCTTGATACCGCTCACGGTGTTCCGAATCCACACCGCGGCGTCCGCCTCGGCATACGCCGGGCCCTCGGAGAACATCGGCGATTCGAAATTGGCCTGAGCCACGATCCCGTCGGTGCGCTCCAAGATGACGGTCTTGGTGCCGGTCGAGCCGACATCCACCCCGATGTAGTACGTGCGCGGCAATGCACTGCCCTCCGCTTGCTCCTGGTGGCCTCATGGCGAGGACCACCGCGTCGATCGACTTGAATGTTATTTAATCACAGTCGATTTGTCGAGTATTCACATTTCTATGCCGGGTCAGGTCTCGATGCGGAGCGCCGAGGAGTTTGCTGTCGGCCGAGTAACCCGGAGTCCAGCCTGCTCGGCGATGACGGCCCCGGCGGCCCAGTCGTACTCCGCCAGATCGGTCTCGACATAGCCGTCAAGTGCACCTTCGGCCACCGCGCAAACCGCAAGCGCGGCCGACCCCAGCGCCCGCGAATCGGTGTAACCAGCCATCAAGTCCGCTGTCATCGCGAATTGCGACGCCCGGATCTCCTCCGAGTATGAGTAACCCATCCCGAGCAGCCTCGCCCCGGTCTCGCCCGTTGGGCCGGTCAGCCTGCGGACGCCGTCCTGATCGGCGAGCCAAGAACCACCACCAACGGAGCCGAAATAGGTCTTGTCCAGCGCGGGAGCCACCACCGCGCCGACGAGCCAGGTGCCGTCCGTGCCGACGGCACCCACCGACGTGGCGTAGTAGGGAATCCGCCGGGTGAAGTTCGTGGTGCCGTCCAACGGATCGATCGACCAGCGCACTAGCGCCCCACCACCGTCGAACTCGGGAAGCTCCTCACCGGTCACCTGATCTGCAGGTCGTCGTGCCAGAAGCACGTCACGCACGGCACGTTCTGCAGCCACATCCACGTCGGTGACCAGGTTGCCCTGTTCGCCCTTGACGTCCACCCGCAGCGCGCCCCGCGCCCCGTCTTGGAGCACCGCCGCACCCGCGCGGGCCGCCGCCAACGCGACATCCAACAGCTCGGCGATGTCCAAGGATTCCAAATTCGTTGCCATAACTTCTTCCATCGGTCGGCGGGTGTGTGTTAGACATTAACAACAGATGCGGTGGCTTGGCACACTATCGGACAGTTAAGGGGCCTCTTTGTGTTAACGGATCACACCTCGATGGCTGGATCAGGTCCGGAGTCGTGAACGTCGAGGAGCGGCGAGCGCGCATCCAACAGCGCCTGATCTCCGAGGGTGAAGTCGACTACGCAACCCTGGCCACGATGCTCGACGTGTCGGAGATGACGATCCGTCGCGACATCGAAGTGCTCGAGTCCCAGGGCGTGGTCCGCCGGGTCATCGGCGGCGCGATCTCGTTCAACGGTAAATCTGAGGAACCGGCCTTCGAGGCCCGCGTCGAGCAGGCCGCACACGAGAAGGCCCATATCGCCAAAGCCGCGGTGACCCTGCTGGGGCGCCATGAGACCGTCATCCTCGACAGCGGCAGTACGGCGCTGGCCGTCGCTCGAGTCATCCGGGGACGCGACCTCGGCCTAACGGTCATCACGCCGAGCATGCTGGCCGCACTCGAACTCGTCGACGAGCCGAACACCACGATCTACCTGACCGGCGGTCGTCTCCGCCCGGGAGAGTTGAGCCTCATCGGCGCAGACGCCGAGGCGACCTACCGGCGCTACAACTGCGACACCTATGTGATGGGCGTGGCTGGCGTGGACGCCAAGCGCGGGCTGACCGACTATCACGGCGAGGAAAGCAACGTGAAGCGCACCGCGATGGAGTCGGCGGACCGGGTGATCCTCGTGGTCGACTCCCTCAAGCTCGGCCGCGTTCAGTTGGTGAACATCGCACCCCTCGCAGCGGCTCACACCATCGTCACCGACGGGCCCTCCGATCATCCCGTGCTGGAGGCCGCACGTCAGCAGGGCGTCGAGGTCGTGCTCTGTTGACCATCGCCGGCCGTGTACGCGCAAACCACCAACCAAGTAGAGGAAGGCAATGACGAAAACCGTAGTAGTCACCGGAGCCGGGTCAGGCATCGGCAAGGCAATGGTGACCGAGCTGGCCAAGCGCGACTGGCGTGTGGTGGTCACCGATGTCGACCCCGACGCGGCCCGGGACAGTTGTGCGAGCCTCGACCGCAGCAGCGGCCAGGAACACGAACACGCCAAGCTCGATGTCACGAGTCCCGAGGACGCCGCGCGGGTCGCCGAGGACGTCGCCGATCGGCTCGGGCTCGATGCCTGGGTCAGCAACGCCGGAATCTCGTTCATGCAGTCATTTCTCGACATGCCGCTGGACCGCGTCGACCGTACATTCGAGGTCAACCTCAAGGGCGTGTTCGTCTGTGGACAGGCCGCCGCGCGGGCCATGGTGCGCACCGGAAAGAAGGGCGCGATCGTCAACACCGCGTCGATGGCCGGTAAGGCGGGCAACGTGCCCTACCTCGCCGACTACGTCGCATCGAAGTTCGGGGTCGTCGGCCTGACCCAGGCCATGGCCCATGAGCTCGCCGCCCACGGCATCACCGTCAACAGCATCTGTCCCGGCTTCGTCGCGACGCCCATGCAGGAACGCGAACTCGAGTGGGAGGCCTCGCTGCGCGGGTGCACGCCCGAGGAGGTCAAGCAGATGTGGATCGCCGCCACACCGCTCGGGCGCCTCGAACTGCCCGAGGACATCGCCAAGGCCGTGGCGTTCCTGGTCTCCGACGACGCCGGGTTCATCACCGGGGAGGCTCTCGCCGTCAACGGCGGCGCATACATGGACTGACGCCGTCAGGTCCGTCACACAACAACGAACAGATTGGAATCTGCTATGTCGATCAAGAGGTGGGGCGCCGTTGCCTCAGCCCTGTTGGGGACGGTGGTGTTGACACTCGCAGGCTGCTCGAGCCCCAGCGAGAGCAACAGCGGCACCGGCGCCGGAGACATCCCGTCCGACACCAAGGGCACCGTGCGGATCCTCATGGAGGACGAGCACGACACCGAGGTCGTCGAGGGCCTGCTCGACGGTTTCAAGAAGGCCTATCCCAACATCAATCTCGACATCGAGAAGCTCGCCTACGACTCGATGCGCGACAAGCTGGTGGCGTCGTTCCAGTCGCCGCAGCCGACCTACGACTTGATCATGGTCGACAACCCGTGGATGGACGACTTCGTCGATGCCGGCTTCCTGCAACCGCTTCAGGACCGCATCAACACGACAACGGACTATGACTACGACGACTTCTACCAGTCGATGCGCGACATCACCGAGGTAGACGGGGTCGCCTACGGCGTGCCGATGTACAACTACGGCATGGGGTACATCTACCGAGATGACCTCCTGCAGCAGACCGGCCTGCCGGTTCCGACCACACTGGACGAACTCGTCACCACAGTCGACAAGCTCACGACACCTGAACATGCCGGGATCGCGCACAGCCCGCAGCGGGGCTACAAGATCCTCGAAGAATGGTCGAACTGGCTGCTGGCGGCCGGCGGGCACATGTTCGACAAGGACGGCAAGCCGACCATCAACACGCCCGAGGCGCATCGCGCACTCGAGGTCTACATCGAGACACTGAAGAAGAACTCGCCCCCCAACAGCGCAAACTGGGCCCAGGACGAGACGATTCGCTCACTGTCCACCGGTGGCTCCGCCTCGATCGTGGGCTACAACTGGCTGCTGTCGAGCCTGAACAAGTCCGACGACGGCGCGCTGCGCGGCAAGTTCGCACTGGCCCCGATGCCGGGCGGACGCAGCTCGCTGGGACTGTGGTCGTGGGCCATCCCGGCCAACTCGGGCGACTCGGACGCCGCGTGGGCCTTCACCTCCTGGGTGACGTCCAAGGACGTCGAGAAGGAGCGCGTGATCGCCGGCGGCGCACCGATCCGCCAAAGCGCGGTCAACGATCCCGAGGTGCGTAGCAAGGGTCTTGGCGAGGGCTACTTCACGGCCCTCAACGAAATCCTCGCCAACTCCGAGCCAATCGCGCAGGGAGCAAACGCCGAACAGCTGATCCAGGAAGTCGGAACCCAGCTCAACGAAGCAGTCATCGGAGCCAAGAGCATTGATCAGGCTCTGGCCGACGCACAGACTGCTGCCGAGGAAATCTCGGGTCGCAAGTAGCGGCCCGGTTCTCCGGGGCCGGCGCACCCCCTCCCCCCTCACGCCGGCCCCGGAGGACACACCTACACAGGGACACTCGTACATGAAGACCTTCCGTTACGGCATGCTGGCGCCGTTCGCCGCGGTGTTCGTCATCGCCATCGGCTTCCCGCTGCTGTACGCGCTGTACCTGAGCGTCACGGACCGAAAGCTCACGTCGCAGAAGCCTCCGAACTTCGTGGGCGCCGACAACTACACGACAGCGCTGGGCGGCCACTTCCTGTCCTCGCTGGGCACCACTTCGATCTACGTCGTCATCGCGGTCGCGGTTGAGTTCGTGCTCGCGCTGATGATCGCGCTGGCGCTGCAACGCCAGCGGTGGATGAAGGATCTCACCCGTTCGGTGTTGCTGATCCCCATGTTCATCACCCCGATCGCGGTCGCGCTGGTGTTCCGGTTCCTGCTCAACAGCCAGCTTGGCCCAGTGCCGCACACCCTTTCGGTGTTCGGCATCGACATTGATTTCTTCGGATCCGGAGTCGCGCTCTACACACTCGTCGCCATCGACGTGTGGCAGTGGACTCCGTTCCTGGTGCTGCTCATCCTGGCGGGCCTCGAATCGATGCCCAAGCAGCCACTGGAGGCGGCCAGGGTGGACGGTGCGTCGAGCATTTACACGCTTTTCCGCGTGACGCTTCCGCTGCTGTCCCCCGTGCTGACCGTCGCGATCATGCTGCGTGCCCTCGACGCGCTCAAGGTGTTCGAGTACGTATACGCAACGACCCGCGGCGGCCCCGGCACACAGACCGAGACGCTGCAATACCTCATGTACCAGACCGGAATTCAGTTCTTCCGGCTTGGCGAGGCGAGCGCGATCGCCTGCATGATGCTCGCACTGGTGCTGGCCATCGTCATCATCGTCTACCGCCGGATGGAGAAGGTGGCCTCATGAGCTCCCAACGTGCCTTCAACGCAGGCCGCGTTGCGCTGCTGATCCTTGCCGTCCTGGTCGTCGCCGTCCCCCTGGGCTGGATCACGTTGGCCAGCTTCAAGACCCCGGCACAGATCAACGACCCGGGCCTGATGTTGTTCAGCCCCACCACGGACAACTGGTCACAGGTGGTCAACAGCGGCATCGTCAGCGCGGTCAGCCGCAGCGCGCTGGTCGCGCTGGTCTCCGTGAGCGTCAGCATCGTGGTGGGCTGCATGGCCTCCTACGCGATCAGCCGGTACCGGGCTGGTGGTTCCGCCACCAAGTTCGGGATGCTTGCCGCCCAGGTCCTCCCGCCTGCCGTGCTGGTGTTCCCGTTCCTCACGATGGCGTACTCACTGCGCTTGAGCGGCACCCTGATCCCGGTGATGCTGGCGCACATCAGCTTCGTGCTGCCGTTCGTCACCTGGTTCATGATCGGGCTCTGGGAATCGGTGCCTGCCTCCCTCGAGGAGCAGGCCCTGGTCGACGGGCTGACCCGGTTCGGCGCCTTCCGGAAAGTGATGGTGCCGCAGGTGCTTCCAGGCCTCGGCGCATCAGCCATCTTCGGGTTCACACTGTCATGGAACGACATGTTCTACGGACTGATCCTGGCGCCCAACAAGAACCAGTTACTTCCGGTCGCGATATCGTCGTTCAACACCTTTCGCGGTGTCGACCTCGGCACGATGAGCGCCGCGATCATCATCTCCGTCGTCCCCGTGATCATTGCCGCCTTCTTCGTGCAGCGCCGGCTCATCCAGGGTCTGGGCGGCGGAGCCGTCAAGTTCTGAGAACCTGAGCAAACAGAGAGAATCCATGGCCACCATCACTTTTCGCAACGTCAGCAAGACATATGGCCAAACCCATGTCGTCGAAAACCTGAACCTTGACCTGCCCGACGGCTCGATGACAGTACTGGTCGGCCCGTCCGGCTGTGGCAAGTCGACGTCACTGCGCATGCTGGCGGGACTGGAGAGCGTCAGCTCGGGCGACATCTTCATCGGCGACCGCAACGTCACCCACGTCGACACCCGCGATCGCGATATCGCGATGGTGTTTCAGAACTACGCGCTGTACCCCCATCTCGACGTGCTGGGTAACGTCGCATTCCCGTTGCGCGCCAAGAAGATGAAGAAGGCCGACGCGCATCGCAAGGCGGCCGAGGTCGCCACGTCGGTGGGGCTCGGCGAGCTGCTGGGCCGGCGGCCCAAGGATCTCAGCGGCGGACAGCAACAACGCGTGGCGATCGCGCGCGCGATCGTCCGTGCACCGGCGATCTTCCTGTTCGACGAGCCGCTGAGCAACCTCGACGCGAAGCTGCGCATCGAGACACGCACCGAACTGCTGCACATCCAGCGCAGGCTGGGAATCACCTCGTTCTACGTCACGCACGACCAGGAAGAGGCGATGACGATGTCGGACCGCATCGTGGTGATGCGGGCAGGCGGCGTCGCTCAAGCCGGCACACCGTATGACGTGTACTCCAAACCCGTCGACACATTCGTCGCGACCTTCGTCGGCAGCCCGAAGATGAATCTCATCACGGGGGCTGTCGAGAACGGGGTGTTCCGGGCCGACTCCGGTGCCGAGTTGGACGCCACACCTCCGGTCCGCGGGCCGGTGGTGCTCGGCGTGCGGCCCGACGACCTGCTTCTGACCCCGCAGGCCGGGTCGAACGCAACCGTGACCCTCGTGGAACTGCTCGGTCCCCGCGCGATCGTCACTGTCAGCGTCGGCGACACCGAACTGACGGCCGTCGCCGAGGTCAACCGGCTCAGCGGCATCGAGCCCGGCGCGCCCGTAGCACTGACCGTCCGCCCTGGCTCCGCGCACTACTTCGACCACGAATCCGGAAAGCGAATCGAATGACCAGCACCGCTGCACTGCCCGCCCGCCCGATTCTCGGCGTCAACACCTGTTTCGCCGTCAAGCGGTGGCCTGAACCGTACGACTGGGCCCGCATCGTCAAAGAAGACCTCGGTCTGGACGTCGTGCAGCTGAGCCTCGACCTGTTGCCTGTCGGCTTCGACCCCGCGGCAGCACTCGGTTACGCGCGGCGCGCCAAGAAGGCCGCCGAGGAGTTCGGCATCGAGATCCACAGTGTGTTCACCGGCCTTGGCGCCTACTCGTCCGGGCTGCTGCTCTCCGACGACGCAGGCGACCGCGCCGCAGCCTACGGATGGTACGAGCGCATGATCGAGGTGACGGCCGAGGCCGGCGCCCGCGGACTCGGCGGACACCTGGGCGCACTGTCCGTGCCCGCGGCCGCCGACCCGGCCCGGCGCGCAGCGCTCATTGCGGACGAGATGTCGCAGATGCGCCGTCTCGCCGATGCGGCAAAGGCGTCCGGGCTGGACCATCTTCAGTTCGAGAACCTGGCCGTACCACGCGAATACGGCCACTCCATCAGCGAGGCTCACGCCATCGAAGATGCTCTAGCAGACACCGCCGTGCCGTGGCGGCTATGCCTGGACCTCGGGCATCCGGCGGCGCTCGACGAAAGCACTCCCAGCGGGCACGCGGTCAACTGGGTCACCGAGACCTGGCGCACCACGCCCGTGGTCCAGCTCCAGCAGTCGCCCCGCGGTGCCGATCACCACGGACCGTTCACGGCCGCGGCCAACATCGCCGGGACCGTCGACGCGAAGGCCGTGCTCGGCGCGATCGCGGAGTCCTGGCACGGCGATGTTCCGCTGTTCTTCGAGATCATCCATGCGCACGAGCATCGCGACAGCGACGTGGTGGCCGACGTCCGCGAGAGTGTCGACTTCTGGCGAGCGGCGATGGCAGGTGAAACGCAGTAGGGGCCGATCAGGCTCAGGACTGTGAGTCCTGGCCCGCGCCCGAACGATCCGACTTGCTCACGGCCGATGTGAAGCGACTGACGATGCCGTAGTAGTGAGTGGGCGCGACCCTGCCCAGGAAGTCGAACACGAAGGCGTCGGGTCCGACCAGGATGCGCGCCTTACCCCGCTCCACGCCGCGGTGAATCACCTCGGCGGCTTTATCGGGCTGGGTCAGTGTCAGCGCGGCGAACTCGGTGACCATCTGCTGGTGGGTGCGTCCGCGGCCCTCCGGATCCTTGCGGAACCGGGCGTTGGCCACGATATTGGTGTTGATCCCGCCGGGATGCACGTTGATGGCGCGCACGCCGGTGCCACGGAGTTCCTGACGCAGCGAGTCGGTGAAGCCGCGAACGGCGAACTTGGCTGCGCAGTAGGCACTCTGGTGGGGCATGCCGACCAGGCCGAAAACGCTGGAGGTGTTGACGATGGCGCCGGAGTCCTGGGCGACCAGGATCGGCAGGAATGCCCTGGTGCCGTTGACCACGCCGTGAAAGTTGATGTCCCACAACCACTGGTCGTCCTCGACGACACTGTCCAGCACACTCGACGACACGGACACGCCGGCATTGTTGAACACCGCGCCCAGCGGCGCAGGCGCCCAGTCTCCGACCTCCTTGGCGAAGTCGAGTTGCGCCGCGGCGTCGCGGACGTCGAGCACCCGGGTCAGTGTCGGCCCGGTGAGACTCGCCTCGGTCTCCTTCAGCGCTTGCTCATTGACATCGGCGAGTGCCACGGGACAACCGTGCGACGAGAGCCGCTGTGCCAGCGCCCGGCCGATTCCGGATCCCGCACCGGTGATGACGACCGTTCTGCCACTGATGACATGTGCCGGTGACTGGCTCATAGTCGCTCCTCTGCGATGTCGGGTACTGAACTGCGGATGTGGTCGGTGATCAGGTCCCGAAGGTGACCCCAGGCGCCCGTCGGTAAATCGTGGCCCATACCGACGACGGTCCTCAGCTGCGCGCCAGGTATGGCGCGTGCGGTGGCCGCACCGCCGGTGGGATTCACCATACGGTCGCGGTCGCCGTGTATGACCAGAGTTGGGACATTAATCTGCCGGAGTTCGGCGGTGCGATCGCCAGAGGCGAAGATGGCGGCGAGCTGGCGGGTGACACCGTCGGTGGTGGGGTCGCGGTCCCAGGCGGTACCTGCCTTATCGCGCACCCACTCCTCGTCGAACGGGTATCCGTGCGAACCGATGTGACCGAACATCCGCACCGCCGTGTCGACGGCCTCGGCACGGGTACGGGCGGGTTTCGCGGTCGCCATGCGCCACCACGTCGTGGCCGCGGGCCGCCCGATGCGCGCCGCGCCGGTGGTCGACATGATCGAGGTCAGCGTGCGGACCCGACCCGGGTAGTGGGCGGCGACGGTCTGGGCGATCATGCCGCCCATCGAGACGCCGACGAGGTGGGCGTCGCGGCGGCCGAGCGCATCCAGCAGACCAACGGTGTCTCGCGCCATGTCCCCGAGGTGATACTGGCGTTCGTGGTTGCGTCCCCGCAGCACGGCCAACGTGCTGGGTGCCGGGAAGTCCATATGCGTCGAACGGCCGACGTCCCGATTGTCGAAGCGGATGACCCGGTAGCCGCGGGACGCGATGCCCGCGGCGAGTTCGGCCGGCCAGGTGTGCTTCTGCTGGCCGAGCCCGGCGATGAGCACGACCGTCTCGTGGTTCGGGTCGCCGAACGCGTCATGGCACAGGGCGATACCGCGGCCGACGGGTACGACGGCCTCGGCGTCCGTCACGCCGTGGCCCTGCCCGCCGCGGCAGCGGCCGACGCGACGGGTGGCGAGACCAAGCGGCGGTAGACGACCGCACGCCCGCCATGGCCCGGCGCCGTCGCGACACCCCGTGAATGAGGGGGCTCGCCCGCGGCGTAGGTGGTGCCGAACTCGAACTCCTGCAACAGCGTCCGCAGCGTCACCAGCATCTCCATGTTGGCGAATGCGGCGCCGATACACCTGCGGATGCCGCCTCCGTACGGAATCCAGGCGTGTGTGTCGGGCGGGTTCCCGATGAATCGGTCTGGGTTGAACGTCTCGGCGTCGGCGAAGCTGCGCTCTCCTGCGTGCGCCAGCGAGATGCTGACGAGCATGACGTGCCGCTCCGGAATCACCCACTCCCCCAACCTGATCCGCTGTTTGCTCATCCGGGCGGTTCCGTTGATCACAGGGCGGGTGCGCTGCACCTCGAAGATGGTGGCCTGCAACAGGTCCGACCCGCCGGCGTCGACCTCATCGGTGAGGCGATTGCACAGCCGAGGGTGCCTGCGGATCCGCTCGACTGCCCACGCCAGAGTGGTGGCCGTGGTCTCGTGACCCGCGGCGAGCAGGGTCAGCAGCTCATCGGCGACGTGGTCGTCGGTGATCGGCGAGCCATCCTCGTACCGCGCCTGCAGCATCAGCGCCAGTACGTCGCCGCGCTCCTCGAACGACGGATCCCGACGCGCGTCGGCGATGAGCGTCGCGACAATCGCGTCGTAGCGGCGACGAAGCTTCTCCACCCGCCCCCACGGGCTCAATGGACCGTGGTCGCGGCGGAAGGCGGGCGGCATCACCGCGAGCCGCGACGCCTTCAACACCATCGTGGGCAACAGGTCTCGCAGTTCCTCAAGGGCCACGCCGTTCGCACCGAACACCGCGCGAAGGATTGCGTTGAGCGTGATCCGCATCATCGACGGCAGCGTTTCGAACTCCTGCCCCTCAGGCCAGGAGGCAATCTCACGCTGCACCTCTTCGGAGATGATGTGCTCATAGCCCTGCATGCGCTTGCCGTGGAACGCCGGGACCAGCAATTTGCGGCGCTGGCGATGCGCGGTGCCGTCCAGGCTGAACGTCGAACCGGGACCGAGGACCTCGCCGAGCGTCCCTGCGCGGGCGATCAGGTCGCTGTTCATCGTGAACAGTTCCTTGACGAGTGCGGGATCGCTGATGACAACGGTGGGCCCGAAGATCGGCAGGTTCAGCGTGAACTCCGATCCGTAGCGCCTGGCCACCGCCGCGACCGCCTTGTCACGGTTGGCCAGGAACGCGATGCCCTGCACCAGCTTCGGTATACGCGTGCTCGGTGGAAGCCGTACTGGATCAGTGGTCGCCCCGCCCACGTCGAAACCTCCAGAGTCGATACTCAGTTCGACCTGCGACGGTACGCCTCAGTACCGGAGGGCACAACCCCCGTCAGCGATGCTCCCGCCAGAAGTCCACGACCACCTTGGCGGTCCGCGCCGGATCCTGCGTCATCCACCAGTGCCCGAGTCCGTCGAACACCACGACGTCGGCTCCGGCCCTGCCCGCCGCACGTCTCCGCTGGTCCAGGGTGCCGACGTAGGTGTCCTCGGTCGGCAGCAGTGCCAGACCTGGCCGTGCAGCGGCCTTGTGCAGATGCTCACCCGCACGGTCGGCGACGATGGGCTGGGCGGCCGAGCGGTACAGCGTCAGGATGCAGCGGCCCATGGCCTCGTCCACACCCGGCGCGACCCGTTCCGCCACGTCGCCGGCCATCCCGGCGGCGGTAGGAACGCGGTGCGGTCCGCGACGGCGGCGCCGGCCAATCCGGCGACCACGGCCTCTCCCACCTCTGGCGTCTGCCACTGCTGCGCCATGTCGTGCCAGACGTAGTCGGCGTCGAAAACGCCGAGCACATCCGACACCCACGTGCGAACGAGGTCCGGTCGCGTCATCGCGACGTTGAGCACGTGCCCGCCACCCCAGTCGTGGCCGAACAGGTCGACCGGTGCACCGATCCTCTCGAGTTCGCCGACCAGCCAGGCGTGGTAGCCGTCCATCGTCGCTTCGAACCCGTCGGGCACCGGAGCGCCGAACCCGGGTGGCGACAGGCGGACGACGTCGGTCTCCCCCAGCTGGGCGAGTTCGGAGACGAATGGGTCCCACACCGCCGCCGTCTCGGGTACGCCATGGACCAGAACCACCGTCATCGAAGCCTCCATCGTCGCGACTGCTGCACGACAGGCAACCTACGCCCGTCAGAACAGGGTCGGTTGCAGCGCCAGCCCCACGACCGGAGCGGCAGGTGGCGCACGGAAGGGTCGCTGGTCCCCGGTGAGGCCGTGTCGACGCACCAGTGGCGCGGCCCGCTCCCGCAGCATGTCGCGGTAGCTCTGCGGGAGATACGCTCCGCGGCCATACAATTCGCGGTAGGGCCGGACGAGCCGCGGGTGGTCTCGGGCGAGCCACGACATGAACCATCCCCGCGTCGACCCCCGCAGGTGCAACCCGAATATCGTCACACCGGTGGCGCCGGCGGCGGCGATGTCGGCGAGCAGTGCGTCGAGTTGCTCGGCGGAATCGGTGAGCATCGGCAGTACCGGCGCGACCATCACGTGAGGGTCCAGGCCGGCTTCACGGATGGCGCGGATCAGCCCGAGCCGCGCCCGCGGCGTCGGCGTCCCGGGCTCCACCTGCCGGTGCAAATCGAGATCCCCGACGGCCAGCGACACCGCCACGCTGACGTCGACGCGACGGGCCGCCTCGGCGATCAGCGGCAGGTCACGTTGCAGCAGTGTGCCCTTGGTGAGGATCGAGAATCCGGTGCCCGAATCAGCCAGCGCACCAAGGATTCCCGGCATCAGCGCGTACCGCCCCTCCGCCCGCTGATAGGGATCGGTGTTGGTGCCCAGCGCCACCGTCTCGCGTGTCCACGACCGACGCCGAACCTCCCGAGCCAGCACCTCGGCGACGTTGGTCTTGACGACCACCTGCGTGTCGAAGTCGGCACCGGAATCGAAGTCCAGGTACTCGTGGGTTGGCCGGGCGAAGCAGTACCGACACGCGTGACTGCATCCGCGGTAGGCGTTGACGGTGAATCGAAACGGCAGGTTCGCCGAGTCGGGCACCTTGTTCAGCGCCGACTTGCACAGAATCTCGTGGAAGGCCATGCCCTCGAACTGCGGTGAGCGGACCGTGCGCACGAAGCCGAGGCGCTGCAGTCCCGGCAGCGCGCCGTCATCGACACCGACACCCTGACCGTCCCACCGCACACCTAATTCGAACGCCCGTTCGATCAATTGTCAAGCGTCACGTCACAGCAGTGAGGCGATCACCACGTTGGTGAGCGTTCCACCGACTATCGACAGCAGCAGATTTCGCCGCCAGAGGTGAACCCCGACGGTCACCGCCAGTGCCGCCAGTGCGGCCCACCGCTGCAGTCCATCGGCCGTCGGGATCCCCCGCAGCGTGTAGAACGCGAGGATCACCATGACCCCGAGCGGCATGTGCAGGCTCAGATAGCGCACCACCACCGAGCGTCGCAGCGGTGCGAGTGCCGCGAACGGCAGCGCGCGCAACGCCCACGTGATCACGGCACTGACTGCCACCATGGCGGCGATGTGTGCCGGGTCAGCCATGGCCGTGTCGCCACTTCACCAGAGTCAATCGGCCGACCAGGATGGCGGTGTACCCGGCGAACGCGCTCACCAGCATCCATTCGGGCGTGACGAGCCACGCCACGATCGCGCAGCCTGCCGCGCACACCGCGAGGAACACCTCCGGCCTGACCCGGTAGGCGTCGATGGCGAGCACCACGAACAACGCGGTCAGCGCGAAGTCCAGACCCTGCACCCGTTCGATCGGGAGTGCCGAGCCGGCCAAGGCGCCGATGGTCGCCCCGAGCACCCAGGCAACCTGGAATATGACCTGCACGAGCAGGATTCGCCGAGAGGTCCAGCCCGCCGGCTCAGCGGAGGTGACCGCATAGGCCTCGTCGGTCAGTGCGTAGGTGCTGTAGACCTTCGCGAGCCGTCCGTTGACCCGGTCGAGCGGGAAGGACAGCGCATAGAAGACGTGGCGCAGGTTAACGATGAGGGTCGTCGAGGCCACCACGGTCAACGGCGCCGCAGCCGTCGCAAGCGGAACCAGGAGGAACTCCAGCGAGCCGGCGTAGACCACCGCTGTGAAGACCGTCGCCCACCACCAGGGCAGGCCGGCGTGCACGACGACGAGCCCGAACGCCAGGCCCAGGGAGAACAGCCCGAGGCCGACGGGTGCGGCGATCGCGGTCACCGGGCTCCGTCGCTCCACCCTGGCGATCCTAGGAGCGAGGTGTCAGCGCGCCCGCGCCGCGGTCAATCCCGCGGGCGGGTGCGTGACTGATGTGTCAGTTCCAGGAGCGCAGCTGGCACTGCGTCGCGAACGGTCCGGTCTGCTCCACAACGATCTGACCGTCGACCGTGATCTCGCAGCGCACGTTCGGGTCGGCCTGCATCGCGTGGGCGGCACCGCTCGCGGAGACGAAGGCCCACTGCGAGTCGGGCAGCGTGGTTTCGAAAACCCACGGTGCTCCGGGCGCCAGGTTGATCTTCTCGCTCTTCACGAACGCATTCGGGTCGGCGTGGTATGCCTCCAGGCTCGGGGGCGCCGCGAACGCGTAGTAGAGATTGAAGTCTCCCGGACCCACCGATGTCAGCGTGTACTTGACCTGGTGCTCCGCGGGCTCGGCGTTGGCTGTGCCCTGGCCTAAGGCCAGTGCCCCCGCGCCCATCATCACGATCGAACCGCAGGCCGCCAATATCTTGGTTGTCGCTGTACGCATGATCCTCACATCGGCGCACGGTACCGGAACGTTACATTCGTCGGCCATCCGTGTTGTCCGGGCCTGCTCGAAGCCCCTAATCACAGCGGAATCTCCCACAAACGTCCGGGGTACAGCGCGGGAACTCGTCGTTAATTTGTTCGTGACGTACAGAAATTCCACAGAAACAAAGCCTCTCTAACGTCCCGATTCGACGCCTCACGGCGTCGCAAACTCCTGCGCTCGCACACCGACAGTCATCGGTGCGGGAGTCCTGCCGGTTCGACGAAAGGTTGTTCATGGGGTTGTTCGAGGGGCGCATCACCCGCGCAAGGGTGAGCAGATCGGCGCTGGTCGCGGGAAGTTTGATAGCCACGTCAAGCCTGTTGCTGGCGGGCTGTGGCAGCAAGGCCAGTGACACCGAGGGCGCCAGCGCCGAGTCGTGCGTGGACACCGCGGGTTCGACCATCAAGGTCGGTTCGCTCAACTCGCTGTCGGGCACGATGGCGATTTCCGAGGTCACCGTGCGTGACGCGATCAAGCTCGCGGTCGACGAGATCAACGCCTCCGGCGGCGTAATGGACAAGCAGATTCAGATCGTCGGCGAGGACGGCGCATCCGAACCCACCGTGTTCGCCGAGAAGGCCGAGAAGCTCATCAGCAGCGACTGCGTGGCCGCGGTGTTCGGTGGCTGGACCTCGTCGAGCCGCAAGGCGATGCTGCCCGTCTTCGAGAGCAACAACTCGCTGCTCTACTACCCGGTGCAGTACGAGGGTCTGGAGTCGAGCAAGAACATCTTCTACACCGGTGCCACCACCAACCAGCAGATCGTCCCCGCGCTGGACTACCTCAAGGAGAAGGGCGTCAAGTCCCTCTACCTGGTCGGTAGCGATTACGTCTTCCCCCAGACCGCGAACCGGATCATCAAGGCGTACGCCAGCGCCAATGGCATCGAGATCAAGGGCGAGGACTACACGCCGCTGGGCTCGACGGACTTCTCGACGATCGTCAACAAGGTCCGCACCGCCGACGCCGACGCGGTGTTCAACACGCTCAACGGAGACTCGAACGTCGCGTTCTTCCGCGAGTACAAGAACGTGGGCATGACCCCGGAGACGATGCCCGTGGTGTCGGTCTCGATCGCCGAGGAAGAGGTCGGCGGCATCGGCGTGCAGAACATCACCGGACAGCTGACGGCCTGGAACTACTACCAGACGATCGACACCCCGGTGAACAAGAAGTTCGTCGAGGCCTACAAAAAGGCCTACGGCGCCGACAAGCCCACATCGGATCCGATGGAGGCGGCCTACGTCTCGGTCTACCTGTGGAAGAACACTGTCGAGAAGGCGAAGTCGTTCGATGTCAAGGCAATCCAGGACAACGCCGGTGGCGTGACGTTCGAGGCGCCCGAGGGTCTGGTGACCATCGACGGCGAGAACAACCACATCACCAAGACAGCTCGCATCGGCGAGATCCGTCCCGACGGCTTGATCTACACCATCTGGGAGTCCCCCGGCCCCATCGAGCCGGACCCGTACCTGAAGTCCTACCCCTGGGCCGCCGGGCTCTCCGGTTAACACATGGATGTCCTGATCGGACAGCTGGCAACAGGATTGAGTCTCGGCTCAATCCTGTTGCTGGCTGCACTGGGCCTGTCTTTGACCTTCGGGCAGATGGGCGTCATCAACATGGCGCACGGCGAGTTCATCATGGCTGGCTGCTACACCGCCTACGTCGTTCAGCAGGTGGTCTCCAATACGGGTGCCTCACTGCTGATCTCGTTGGTGGTCGGCTTCTTCGTCGGCGGCGCCATGGGTGTGCTGTTGGAGGTCACACTCATTCAGCGAATGTACGACAGACCGCTGGACACCCTCCTGGTCACATTCGGTGTCGGCTTGATCCTGCAGCAGATTGCCCGTGACGTCTTCGGCGCTCCGGCCGTCAACGTGGTCGCCCCCGAATGGCTCTCGGGTGGAGTGCAGATCTTCGGAGCGGTTGTTCCGAAGACTCGCATCTTCATCCTGATCCTGGCCGCGGTCGCCGTGGTGGTCCTGGCCACCGCCTTGAAGACCAGCCCGATGGGTCGCCGAATCCGGGCCGTGGTGCAGAACCGCGATCTGGCGGAGACCAGCGGCATCTCGTCACGCAAGACCGACATCACGACATTCTTCATAGGCTCCGGACTTGCCGGGGTCGCGGGCGTGGCGTTGACGCTCATCGGTTCGACGAGTCCGACCACCGGTCAGAGTTACCTGATCGACGCGTTCCTGGTCGTCGTGGTCGGTGGGCTGGGCCAGATCAAGGGCACGGTCATCGCCGCGCTCGGTATCGGCTTCCTGAACTCGTTCATCGAGTACAACACCACGGCATCGCTGGCCAAGGTGATTCTGTTCGTGATCATCGTGTTCTTCCTGCAGGTCCGCCCGCAGGGACTCTTCACGGTTCGGACGAGGAGTCTGGTATGAGAAGCCTGATCGGTCGCTGGCAGACGTGGGTCGGTTTCGCCGTCGGCGCCATCGCACTGTTCGGTATCGCGCCGGCGGTGCTTTCGGACTTCCGGCTCGGCCTTCTGGCGAAGTTCCTGTGCTTCGCCATTGTCGCCGTCGGCATCGGATTGGCATGGGGCCGTGGCGGAATGCTGGTGCTCGGCCAGGGCGTGTTCTTTGGGCTCGGCGGCTACATCATGGGCATGCATCTGAAGATCTCCGATGCGGCGCTGGCCAAACAGGCCGTCCCGGACTTCATGCAGATCGCCGGGGTGAAGCAGTTGCCCGCGTACTGGCAGCCGTTCGAGTCGCCACTGGTGACGCTGCTGGCCGTCCTGCTGGTGCCCACCGCGCTGGCGGCACTTCTCGGCCTCGGCGTGTTCAAGCGCCGTGTCAAGGGTGCGTACTTCGCCATCCTGTCGCAGGCACTGGCGGCAGCACTGGCGATCCTGCTGATCGGCCAGACCAGCATCGGTGGCAGCAACGGGCTCACCAACTTCCGGACGTTCTTCGGCTTCTCGCTGAAGGACCCGGTCAACAAGCAGATGCTGTACTTCATCGCCGCAGCCGTCCTGCTGCTGTCGGTGGCGGTGGCGCGTCAGCTCATGCAGAGCCGCTACGGGGAACTGCTCGTCGCGGTCCGTGACGGCGAGGAGCGGGTGCGGTTCCTGGGCTATGACCCGGCCAACATCAAGGTCGTCGCCTACGTCGTCGCCGCACTGTTCGCCAGCATCGCCGGGGCACTCTTCGCGCCCATCGTCGGTTTCATCGCGCCATCGCAGGTGGGCATCCTGCCGTCGATCGCCTTCCTGATCGGTGTCGCCATCGGCGGCCGCACCACGCTGCTCGGTCCGGTACTCGGCGCGATCGGCGTGGCGTGGGCGCAAACCCTGTTGTCCGAACGCTTTCCGTCCGAGTGGACCTACGCCCAGGGGCTTCTTTTCATCGTGGTTGTCGGGTTCTTCCCCGCGGGTCTCGCCGGGCTGAGCGTGTTCCTGCGCCGCCGCCGAAAGAACAAACCCGACGACGATCCCGAACCGGTCGCTGTGCCCGATCCCGACCCGGAACCGGAGCCCGAGAAGGCCGGAGTCAACGCATGACCGATCAGATCGAAGCACCTCCCGAACCCGCTGCCGGCGGCAACGTCGGTATGGGGACGCAGTACCTCGAAGTCCGAGGCCTGACCGTCGACTTCGACGGTTTCAAGGCCGTCAGCGGCGTCGACCTGACCCTGTTCCAGGGTGATCTGCGCTTCCTCATCGGACCCAACGGTGCGGGCAAGACGACGGTGATCGACGCGATCACCGGCCTGGTGTCCGGCTCCGGGTCGGTCAACAAGTCGGGCGTGGAACTACTCGGCAAGAAGGTGCATCAGATCGCGCGGCTCGGCGTCGGGCGAACCTTCCAGACGGCCAGCGTCTTCGAGCAGTTGACGGTGTTGCAGAACCTCGACATCGCCGCGGGCGCAGGACGATCCGCGTGGACACTGCTTCGCCGCAGGTCGGGCGTTCTGCCCGCCATTGAGGAGGCTCTCGAGATCACCGGCCTCGCCGACCTCGCCGAGAAGCCGGCGGGTGTGCTGGCGCACGGGCAGAAGCAGTGGTTGGAGATCGGCATGCTGCTGGTGCAGAACGCCGACGTGCTACTGCTCGACGAGCCGGTGGCGGGCATGAGCCACGAGGAACGCGAGGAGACCGGAAACCTATTGCGGCGCATCGGCGGTGAACGCACGGTCGTGGTGGTCGAGCATGACATGGATTTCATGCGGGCCTTCGCGACGTCGGTCACGGTGTTGGCTCGCGGGCAGGTCATCGCGGAGGGCTCAGTGGCCGAGGTGCAGGCCAACCCGAAGGTCCAGGAGGTGTACCTGGGTACCGCTGCCGCTGGAACAGAGGGTGTGCCCGAAGAACTGCTCGAGGAGGGCTGATGCTCGAACTCATCGACGTCCGGACCGGTTACGGCCGTTCCGAGGTCATCCATGGGGTGAACCTCGAGGTGCCCTCCGATGGCGTGGCCGCTGTCATGGGCCACAACGGGGCGGGGAAGACGACCCTGCTGCGGGCGGCGGTCGGACTGCTGAAGTGCTCCGGCGGCAGAGTGAAGTTCGATGGCGAGGACATCACCAAGCTGCGGCCGAGCGCCCGCGTGGCGCGAGGGTTGGCCTACGTTCCGCAGGGCCAGCAGTCCTTCGGTCAACTGACCACGGCCGAGAACCTGCAGGTGGTCGCCGACGGCCGTAAGAACGGCAAGCAGCTCATCGATGAGCAGCTCGATCTGTTTCCGGCGTTGAGGGAACTGCTCACCCGGCGCGCGGGTCTGCTGTCGGGCGGTCAGCGCCAGCAACTCGCGATCGCGCGGGCACTCATCACGACACCCAAGTGCCTGATCCTCGACGAGCCGACCGAGGGCATCCAGCCCTCGGTCGTCGCCGAGATCGAGTCCGCCATCACGACATTGACCGCTCGCGGCAATCTCGGGGTGCTGCTGGTCGAACAGCACATCGGATTCGCACTGGAGTCATCGCAGCGGTACTACATCCTCGAATCCGGACGTGTGACCTCCAGCGGCACGGGCGGTTCAGCATCGGAGGCCGACGTGCGCGCCGCGATGGCCATCTAGACCGCCGAACGGCCAACCCCCGCGGGTTCAGGTGCCCGGTTGGCCGTGCTGCATCTCCCGCATGGCCTCAATCACCTTCGGCTGCTGTTCCGGGCACACGTAGCTGACTCCGACGAGGAGCAGCGTGGGGTCGACGGCGGGATCGACCATCTTGACGGCGAGGTCGTCGACGGTGCCATCACAATCGTCGACAGCCGCTCGGTAGACGTCGGCCATGTCCGGATCGCTGGCCGCCGACGGCCAACCCACGATGTCGGCACGCCACGACTCGATGTCCACCTCTTCCAGGGATTTGATCGAGGTCCCGGATGCGCATCCGGCGAGCACCAAGGCTCCCGCCACCAGCCCGACCGTGATCCGCATGGGTTGAGCCTATGGCCTCACAGCTCGAGAAGCACGGTCACCGGGCCGTCGTTGACCAGTTCCACCGCCATATCCGCGCCGAACACGCCCGTCTGCACGTGGGCGCCCAGTGCCCGCAATGCGTCGGAGAACGAGTCCACCAGCGGCTCGGCCACCGCCCCAGGAGCCGCGGCGTTCCAGGACGGTCGCCGTCCCTTCGCCGTATCGGCATACAGCGTGAACTGACTGATCACGAGAATCGGGGCGTCGAGGTCTGCGGCGCTTCGCTCATCGTCGAGAATTCTGAGCCGCCAGAGCTTTTCGGCCATCCGGACGGCGATGTCGATATCGTCGGTATGGGTGACGCCGACGAGTGCGAGCAGACCCTGGCCCAGTGGCGCGATCTCCCCTACCACCTCGCCGCCGACTGTCACCCGTGCTGAGCTGACCCGTTGAACCAGTACCCGCATGGTCGCAGATGGTGGCACACTCCGGGCATGGCTGCACCGGTCGAGCCCCGGATCCTCGCCGAGGTCGGTGGTCTCGCGGTGGCCGAACAGGGCCCGCATGTGGAATCGGTCCTGACCGCGGCAGTGTTCGGCTCCGCGCGCTAACACCGTGCGCTAGGGACCTTCGTCGTCCTGGTCGGATTCCCCGTCCTCGGGTGGGCGCAGCATGTGTTCGGGGTGGTGGAAGTCGTTGACGCGGGCTTGGCCGGTGTCCAGGTGTGGTGGTGGGATCCATTCGGTGCGGCCGTCTTTGCGTTTTCGGGTGATCCAGTCGGTGCGTTCGATGAGGTTGTTGTCGGGTCCGCAGGCCAGGGACAGCTCGTCGATGTCGGTCTGGCCGCCGTTCTTCCAGTCCGCGACGGCGTGGTGGGCTTGGCATCGGTAGCCCGAGGCCATGCAGCCGGGCCGGGTGCACCCGCGGTCCTTGGCGTAGAGCACGATCCGCTGCGCCCCGGAGGCGCACCGCTTCGTGCGCCCGAGGTAGAGGGCCGCGCCGGTGTGCTTATCGAACACCGCCAGGTAGTGGAATGCGTGGGCGGCCTGTGCGATCAGGTCAGCCATGGGGAGGCGGGTGCCGCCGGCGGTGATGGCGTGCCCGGCTCCGGATTCCAGGTCCTGCAGGGTGGTGGTGACGATGATGGTGGTCGGCAGTCCGTTGTGCTGGCCCAGTTGTCCCGAGCACAGCAGGTTGCGACCCATCGCCAGCAGGGCGTCGTGGCGGCGTTGGGCCGGGGTGCGGGAGTCCTTGTCCACGGCCTCGGTGTTGGGTTCGCCGTCGATGGTCGGGTTCTGATCGGCGGGGTTGCACATCCCGGGGGCGCCCCATTTGGCGACGATGGGTTCCAGGGTGGCGGCCAGCTCGGGGGTGATCCACCCGGTGAGCCGACGCAACCCGTCGACACCCTGGTTGCCGATGGTGATGCCGCGGCGGCGGTCGCGTTCAGCGTCGGTGAAGTCCCCGTCGGGGTGCAGCAGCGCCAGCAGCAGGTTGGTGGTCTGACGCAGTGCCTCGGGGGCCTGTTCAGCCGCGACGCGCACCACGTCGGCCTCGACCTGTTGGCGGGTCGGGGCGTCGACGTGTTCGGGGAGTTTGGTGAAGAACTCCCGGATCACCTTGATGTGCTCGGTGTTGATCTGTCCGTGTTCCTGGGCGGCGACGGTCTGCTCGAGCACTGGGGGTAGGGGTTGGCCGGTCAGGGTGCGCCGGGCCCCGAGGTCGGCGGCGGTGTGCAGGCGCCGGGCGGCCTCGGTGGCGCTGATCCGCAGCCGAAACGCCACCACCTTGCCCAGGGTGGTGTGGCCCAGCTCCAGCGGGTTGGCCTCGGCGGCCAACCGGTTGAGGATTCGATGCTCGATCACCGGTGCGCGGCGGGTGTCGTGCTCGAGCACATCGAGCAGATCCAACAGCTCTGGGTGGGTCAGCGTGTCGATGTCCAGGGCCGCCACCGCGTCCCGCGCGGCACGCAGCGCGTCCACAGCGGCGGTGACCGCACCCGAATCCATGCCTCGAACATACGTTCGGCCACTGACGGATTCTCCTGCTTTGTGACCAGTGAAACCAAAGGGGCAGAAGAGAATTCACCCATTTCGCGAGCGCGCGCAAAGTTGGCTAAACGCCCGGCGTGTCGCCCGCAAACACGCGCACTCGCGGGCAGAGGAGGCTCGGTGAGAAGAGAATCGCGCCTAGATCAAGCGGACCATTCCCAGCCGGGACAGCACGGCGCTGACGGCGGCGTCGGTCGCGACGTCCACCTGCTCACCGTTGGTGAGGTCCTTCACGCCCACGGTGCCGGCCTCGATGTCACGGTCCCCCGCCACCAGCGCGACCGATGCACCCGAACGGTCGGCGGCGCGCATCGCACCCTTGAGTCCGCGGTCACCGTAGGCGAGGTCGACCCGCACACCCGCCGCACGCAATTGTGCGGCCAGCTTGGCCAGTTCGAGCTTGGCGGCGGATCCGAGTGGTACCGCGAAAACGTCGACGCGCGCCGTCTCACCGACGACCTTGCCCTCGGCCTTCAGCGCCAGCACCGTGCGGTCGACGCCCAGCCCGAATCCGATGCCCGACAGATCCTGTCCGCCCAGCTGTTTCATCAGCCCGTCGTAGCGACCGCCGCCACCGATGCCCGACTGCGCGCCCAGCCCGTCGTGCACGAACTCGAATGTGGTCTTGGTGTAGTAGTCCAGCCCACGCACCATCCGCGGGTTGATGACGTATGCGACCCCGAGCGCGTCGAGATGCGCGAGCACGGTGTCGAAGTGCGCCTTGGCCACCTCTGACAGATGGTCGAGCATCAACGGCGCGTTCGCGGTCATCTCCCGCACGTGGGGACGCTTGTCGTCGAGCACCCGCAGCGGGTTGATCTCGGCCCGCCTGCGAGTGTCCTCGTCCAGATCGAGTGTGAACAGGAACTCCTGCAACAGTTCCCGGTACTGCGGCCGGCAGGTGTCATCGCCAAGGGAGGTGATCTCCAGCCGGAAACCGTCGAGCCCCAACGACCGAAATCCGCTGTCCGCGATGGCGATAACCTCGGCGTCCAGAGCCGGATCGTCAACGCCGATGGCCTCGACACCCACTTGCTGAAGTTGGCGGTACCGCCCGGCCTGCGGCCGTTCATAGCGGAAGAAGGGGCCCGAGTAGCAGAGCTTGGCCGGCAGCGCGCCACGGTCGACGCCGTGCTCGATAACCGCCCGCATCACCCCGGCCGTGCCCTCCGGCCGCAGAGTCACCGACCGGTCGCCACGGTCGGCGAAGGTGTACATCTCCTTGGAGACGACGTCGGTGGACTCGCCGACACCGCGTGCGAAAAGCGCCGTGTCCTCGAAAATCGGTAGCTCGATATAGCCGTAGCCCGCGAGTCGGGCGGCGTCGAGCAGACCGTCACGCACGGCCACGAACTGCGCGGACTCGGGCGGCAGGTAATCGGGTACGCCCTTGGGCGCCTGAAACTGTGTCATCTAGGACAAACCTTCGAGGAATGGGTTCAAACGGCGTTCGGCGCCGATGGTCGTCTTCGGGCCGTGTCCCGGTAGTACCACGGTGGCATCGTCGAGCACCAACAGTTTCTCGACGATCGAGGTGATGAGGTCGCGGCCGCTGCCGCCGTCGAGATCGGTGCGGCCGATGGACTCCTTGAACAGCGTGTCACCCGTGAACGTCAGGTCCACGGGCCCGTCGGTCACCCGGAAGCACACCGATCCCCTGGTGTGGCCCGGCGTGTGGTCGACGGTGACGGTCATCCCGCCGAGTTCGACCTTGTCGCCGTCGCGGTCGAGTTCGACCACCTGACGCGGCTCGCCGAAGAGCGAGCCGACGGCGAACTGCGCCAGCCGCGGACCAAATCCCTTGATCGGGTCGGTCAGCATGGCCCGATCCTCGGGATGAATGAAGGCCGGGCACCCGTAGGTATCCGCGACCTTCTGCGCCGACCAGATGTGGTCGATGTGTCCGTGCGTCAGCAGTACGGCCGCGGGGGTCAGCCGGTTGTCATCGAGAATCTTGCGCAACCGCGGCATCGCCCGCTGGCCGGGGTCGACGATGATCGCGTCCGCCCCCTGGCCGGGCGCCAGCACGTAGCAGTTGCACTGCAACCACCCCGCCGGGAAACCCGTGACAAACACATCCCCAGTTTCCCACCTCCTGTTTTTGCGAGTCGCGCCACCCGCACTCAGCATCTGCTGGCACACTCGGTGCCGACTATGCGCTGATGTCGCCGACACGGCGGGCTCAGCACTGTCGCCGTACCGGCGACTAGGCCAACACGAGAACGACCACCTCGAGAATGGAGTGCGGCGGTGCCGACCAACGAACAGCGGAGAGCGACGGCAAAGCGCAAGCTCGACCGGCAGCTGGAGCGCCGAGCTGCCCAGGAGAAGCGCAAGCGTCTCTTCACCATCGTCGGTTCGGCGGTAGGCGCGGTCCTGGTGGTCGTGGCGGTGGTCGCGACCGTGATCGTCACCAATCGCGACTCCGACAGCACCAGTGCGTCAGCGTCCACCACAACCCCCGCGACGTCATCGGCGACTGACACACCCCCCGGGATTGCCCCGCTGCCCCCGTTCGCCGCACCCGCTGACCTCGGCGCCGACTGCCAGTACCCCGCCGCCGAACCCGCGAGCAGGGAGGTCAACCCCCCGCGCACCGGCAAGGTCCCGACCGAACCCGCACAGGTCAGCGCCAGCATGACCACCGATCAGGGCAACATTGGCCTGCAGCTGGACAACGCCAAGGCCCCGTGCACGGTCAACAGCTTCGCCAGCCTCGCGCAGCAGAACTACTTCAACGACACCCCGTGCCACCGCCTGACCACCGGCGGTCTGGCTGTCCTGCAATGCGGTGACCCGACAGGTAAGGGCACCGGCGGCCCGGGCTACGAGTTCGCCAACGAGTACCCGACGAACCAGTACCAGCCCGACAACCCAGCGCTTTCGCAGCCCGTGATCTATCCGCGCGGGACGCTGGCGATGGCCAATGCCGGACCAGGCACCAACGGCAGCCAGTTCTTCCTGGTCTACCAGGACTCGCAGCTTCCGCCGAACTACACGGTCTTCGGCACGATCGACGAGACCGGGCTGGCGACCCTCGACAAGATCGCCGCGGCCGGTGTCGAAGGCGGTGCCGGCGACGGCGCGCCTGCGCAGCCGGTGCAGATCAAGTCCGTGGCGCTGGACTGATCGACGTCTGCGGCGGACCTCTGACATGACGCTGACATGACGGTGCCGCAGGCACCCGAGGAGTACCCGCCGCTGCCGTCATCGGGCGAGTACTACCCGCCCCCGCCGCCCCCGCCCCACTACGGGGCGGGCGGCGGCTACGGAGGACCCCAGCCGACAAACGGCCTGGCGATCGCCTCGATGGTCTTCGCGTTTCTGTTTGCGCCGCTGGGCATTCTGTTCGGCCACATCTCGCTGTCGCAGATCAAGCGCAGCGGCGAGGGTGGCCGCCCCGAGGGAGGCCATGGTCTCGCGGTCGCCGGGCTGGTGATCAGCTACCTGATCACGGCGTTCGCAGCCCTCGCGATGGTGGTGGTCGTCGTGCTGGCCGCGCTAGCGATTCGCGTCGCAGGAGATTCGGGCGATTTCTTCATCAACTACCCGTCGGGCGCAGCGGCACCCCTGCCGGAGACCCCGCTGCCATCGTTCGCCCCACCGGCGACGCTGGGCGCGAACTGTCAGTACCCCGCCACAACCGAGGCGGCCAGCAAGCCGACAAAGCCGCCCCGCACCGGCAAGGTGCCAACCACCCCGGCGACTGTCGACGCCACCATTGTCACCAGTGACGGCACGATCGGCCTGCAGCTGGACAACGCCAAATCACCGTGCACGGTCAACAGCTTCGTCAGCCTCGCGCAACAGGGGTATTTCGATGACACCCCCTGTCACCGCCTGACCACGTCGGAGATGCTGGGCGTTCTGCAGTGCGGCGACCCCACCGGCAAGGGCACGGGCGGCCCCGGTTACCGCTTCCCCAACGAGTACCCGACGAACCAGTACCGGATGAGCGATCCAGCTCTGCAACAGGCGATGCTGTACCCGCGCGGCACGCTTGCGATGGCCAACGCGGGCTCGGGTACCAACGGCAGCCAGTTCTTCCTGGTCTACCAGGACTCGGCGCTCCCGCCGACGTACACCGTGTTCGGCACCATCGACGAGACGGGGCTGGCGGTGGTGGACGATGTCGCCGCTGCGGCAGTCGCGAACGGCACCGACGACGGGCCGCCGTCGAATGCGGTGACCATCGAATCGGTGCGTCTGGACTGAGCCGGCTCGGTCAGCCGGCGACCTCGCGGTTCGCCTTCCCCACAACGGACTTCAGCAGGCCTGGCACCGCGGCCTCGACATCGTCTTCCCGAAGTCGCTGGTGTATCTGACCGTCGATCGCCAGCCGCTCGGTGAGGCCTGCTTCTCGCAGGATCTTGAAGTGGTGCGTCGCGGTCGACTTGTTGATGCCGTCGTAGAGCAATGCGCACTGCGTCGGCCTGCCCGCGTTCATCAGCCTGCGAATCATCTCCAACCGAACCGGATCGGCGAGGGCCGCGAGGATCTGATGCACACCGGCAACGGCCACGGCCTCGACCTGGTCGACGGCGCTGACACGGTCAGCGTGACGCAGTGTCACGGCCCACACTCCCCGGAAATCGGTTTGATGCTCATCAAACCCGAGCGTACCCTCGATCAAGTTCGATGTTCGTCAAACCCGAATACGCTTTGGAGGGACAGTGACGGTGGTCGCGGTCGACCGATCGACTGGCAATGCGCAGCGTGGGGCCTACTCGCTGCTGCTCGTCCTGTCGGGTGTCGCCCTTGGGGTCTCCGGTCTGCCTGCACCGCTGTACCGAATGTACGAAGAGGTCTGGCATCTCTCACCCCTGTCCACCACCATCGTTTTCGCGGTGTACGCCATCGCTGCCCTGGGTGCGGTGCTGGTCGCAGGCCAGATCTCCGACGTGATCGGACGCAAGCCGGTACTCCTGGGCGCGCTGGCGGCGATGATCGTCGGCCTCGGTGTCTTCCTCGTCGCGGACAACATGCTGCTGCTGATCGTGGCTCGCGCGATCCACGGCGCGGCGGTGGGTTCGATCGTCGTCGCGGGCGCCGCGGCACTTCTGGATCTGCGTCCCGAGCACGGCGTGCGCACCGGCCAGCTCAGCGGGGTGAGCTTCAACATCGGGCTGACGATTGCGATCGTGGGTTCCTCGCTGCTGGCCCAGTACGCACCGCATCCGATGCGCACGCCGTACGCGGCTGTTGCGGTGGTCTGCGCCATCGTCGGCGTCGGTGTCGTCGCGCTGCGCGAACCACACACCGCACGGTCACCCGGTCGAATCCGGATCGTCAGACCGGCTGTCCCGCTACAGATTCGTTCGGACTTCTGGTTCTCCGGACTGGGCGTGATGGCATCGTGGTCGGTTCTCGGGGTACTGCTATCGCTCTATCCCACCCTGGCCGCACAGCAGGCCGGGATCCACAACGTGGTGTTCGGCGGCGCGGTGGTCGGAACCACGGCATTCGCGGCGGCGGTGGCGCAATGGTTCGGGGCCCGTGTGCCCGCCCGGCGAGCTGCCATCATCGGTGACGTCGGCATGGCCATTGTCCTTCTCCTCACGATTCCCGCTCTGATGACGCACAGTTGGCCGTTGGTGCTGGTCGCCGCCGCCCTTCTCGGCGCGACGTTCGGCCTGGGCTTCGGGGGTTCACTGCGGCACCTGTCGAACGTGGTTCCCGCCGATCGCCGCGGCGCGACGATGTCGGCGTACTACCTCCTGGCCTACACGGCGATGGCAGTGCCCACACTCATCGCCGGGTGGGCAGCCACGAAATGGCCACTGAGTTCGGTGTTTCCCTGGTTCGCCGTGGCCGTTGCCGCCGCATGCCTGGCCGCAGCACTGGTCGGCGCCATCAACACGCGACGCGCAGGCCGCACAGCGGCGTGAGCCGTGCAGACCTCAGGCCGCCGATGTCACGCGGTAGACGTCGTAGACGCCCTCGACGTTGCGCACCACGTTGAGCACGTGACCCAGATGCTTGGGGTCGCCCATCTCGAATGTGAAGCGGCTGATCGCGACACGGTCGTTGGACGTCGTCACCGACGCCGACAGGATGTTCACCTTCTCGTCGGCGAGCACTCGCGTGACATCGGAGAGCAACCTGTGCCGATCGAGAGCCTCGACCTGGATGGCCACCAGGAACACTGACGACGGCGACGGCGCCCACTTGACGTCGATGATGCGTTCCGACTGTTGTTGCAGCGACTCGGCATTGGTGCAGTCGGTGCGGTGCACACTGACCCCACCACCACGGGTGACGAAGCCCATGATGTTGTCTCCGGGCACCGGGGTGCAGCACTTGGCGAGCTTGGTCAGCACGCCCGCGGCGCCGGGCACCGAGACCCCCACATCGTCGCTGGTGCGCTGGCGGACCGGCATGGTCGCAGGTGTCGACCGCTCGGCGATCTCGTCCTCGGCCTCGTCATCCCCACCCAACTGGGCGAGCAACCGCTGCACCACGTGCCGGGCGGAGACGTGCCCCTCCCCCACTGCGGTGTACAGGGCTGACACGTCGAGGTAGCGAAGCTCGCGAGCGAGAGCTGCCATCGAGTCCGCACTCATCAAGCGCTGCAACGGAAGTCCGCCACGTCGCACCTCGCGGGCAATCGAGTCCTTACCGGACTCCAGTGCCTCCTCGCGGCGCTCCTTGGCGAACCACTGCCGAATCTTGGCCTTCGCCCGCGGTGACACCACGAACGTCTGCCAGTCGCGCGACGGCCCCGCGTTGGGCGCCTTGGACGTGAACACCTCGACCACTTCGCCGTTCTCGAGCTTGCGTTCGAGAGCCACGAGTCGACCGTTCACGCGCGCGCCGATACAGCGGTGGCCGACCTCGGTGTGCACCGCGTAGGCGAAGTCGACGGGCGTTGATCCGGTCGGCAGGGTGATGACGTCACCCTTCGGGGTGAAGACGAAGATCTCCTGCACCGCAAGGTCGTAACGCAGCGACTCCAGGAACTCTCCGGGGTCGGCGGCCTCCCGCTGCCAGTCGAGCAGCTGGCGCATCCACGCCATGTCGTCGATCTCGGCGGTGGCGTGGCCGGCGGGGACGCCGTTGCGACCCTTGGCCTCCTTGTAGCGCCAGTGCGCCGCGATGCCGTACTCGGCGGTCTTGTGCATATCGCGGGTGCGGATCTGCACCTCGAGAGGCTTGCCCTCCGGCCCCACCACCGTGGTGTGCAGGGACTGGTACACGCCGTACCGCGGTTGGGCGATGTAGTCCTTGAACCGCCCGGCGATCGGCTGCCACAGCGAGTGAACGACGCCGACGGCCGCGTAGCAGTCCCGGATCTCATCGCACAGGATCCGCACGCCAACCAGGTCGTGGATATCGTCGAAGTCGCGACCCTTGACGATCATCTTCTGATAGATCGACCAGTAGTGCTTTGGCCTGCCCTCGACGACGGCACTGATCTTCATCGCGGCGAGCGAGGCGTTGATCTCGGCGCGCACCTTGGCCAGATAGGTGTCGCGGGACGGGGCCCGGTCGGCCACCAGGCGCACGATCTCCTCGTACTTCTTGGGGTGCAGGATCGCGAAGGACAGATCCTCCAGCTCCCACTTTACGGTCGCCATACCCAACCGATGCGCAAGTGGGGCAATGACTTCCAGCGTTTCGCGAGCCTTACGTGCCTGCTTCTCCGGCGGCAGGAAGCGCATGGTGCGCATATTGTGCAGGCGGTCGGCGACCTTGATCACCAGAACCCGTGGGTCGCGGGCCATCGCGGTGATCATCTTGCGGATGGTCTCGGCCTCGGCGGCGGTGCCCAGGACCACCTTGTCGAGTTTGGTGACGCCGTCGACCAGGTGGCCAACCTCGCTGCCGAACTCGGTGATCAAGGCCTCCAGGGTGTACCCGGTGTCCTCGACGGTGTCATGCAGAAGCGCCGCGACGAGCGTCGTGGTGTCCATGCCCAGTTCGGCCAGGATGTTGGCCACTGCCAACGGATGGGTGATGTAGGGGTCACCGGAGCGGCGCAGCTGATCGGCGTGCCGCTTCTCTGCCACGTCGAATGCGCGCTGCAGTAATGAGACGTCCGCCTTGGGGTAGACCTCGCGGTGCACGGCGACCAGCGGCTCAAGCACCGGATTCACGGTGCTGCGCTGAGACGTCATCCGGCGCGCCAGCCTGGCCCGGACCCGCCTCGATGCGCTCGAGGTGGTCTTCGTCGTCTCTGGGACGGCCTGCGCCTCGGGGGTCACCGCGTCCGCGGGCACGACGGGCAGGGGCTGAGTCTGGGTCAGGGCATGATCGTCAGCCATTCCCACCACCTCCTGACCGTCTCACTCCGTCGAGGATATCCCTCACACCACAGTGAGGCTCGTGACCGGTAGCGGTTGGACCCGTTCGCGTCCGCCAAGGGCGCTCAATTCGAGAACCACGGCCGCTGCGGGGACGATGGCACCGCAACGCTCCAGCAGTCGCGCAGCCGCGGCCAGCGTGCCTCCGGTGGCCAGCACATCGTCGATGAGGAAGACGCGACGGCCTGAGATATCGATACCGTCGGCTGGTATCTCGAGGATCGCCTCGCCGTACTCGAGGGCGTAACTCTCCCCAAACACCGGCGGCGGCAACTTGCCTCCCTTGCGGACTGCGAGAACCCCGGTGCCCAGCAGGGTCGCGACCGCCCCGCCCAGCAGGAAGCCGCGGGCGTCGATACCCGCGACCAGGTCGGAGCCCACGGCAATCTCGGCCAACGCCTTGGTGACGGTGGCCAGCCCGACGGCATCGGCCAGCACCGGCGTCAGGTCCTTGAACTGGATCCCCGGTTCCGGGAAGTCGGCGACATTCCGCGTCAACGCCGAGATCACCCGCGCCACCTCGGAGGTACCGCCGTCGTCCGTCACGTCTCCAGTACCCACCTGTCCATGTTCCAGCCGGCACCCCAGCGTGTCGGATTGCTGCTGACGGCGAACATCTTCGATGAGGTCAGCAGGATGCGCTGCTGACGGTACAGCGGCAGCGTCGGCATATCGGCCCACAGCACCGGAGCGCCGTCGCGCAACAACCGGGCGGTCTCCTTCGGGTCCGCCGTCACCGCGAGGGCGGCGATGATGCCGTCGATCTGCTCATTGGAGTAGCCCGACAGATTGTTGCCGTTGCCGCTGTGCAGGTCGTAGGCGTCCATTGCCGACGACCCGGTGGAACCACTACCCGTCGCCCCGCCGGTGCTTGCGACCAACGCGTCGATTTGGTTGTCGCGCAGCGATTGTGGGCCGACGTCGGCACCGGCAGCATCGACCACCGTGATCCCCGCCGCGGCGCAGGACTTCGCGATCGTGCCCACGACGGCGGCCAGGCGCGCGTTGGGACTCTGATACCCGATTCGCACGGCCAGTGGCCGGCCATCTATCGCGTCGCGGGCGGCGTCGGGGTTGGCGACGCTGTATCGGTCGGCGTCCAGCCCGCTCTCAGAGGCCGTGAGCGAGTCCTCCGACGCCGGGTTGAGCCGGTTGTTGACGATCGGCGTCTCGGCGTTGCGTGCGATGACGTCACGCGGCGTGCACAGCGCCACCGCACGACGGGCAGCCGGATCGGCCAGTGGGCCAGCGGCGGCGAAGATGATCTGCTCGATACCCGCCGACGAGGTGTCCGTGCGCACGTACTCGTTGGGCAGCGTCAGCGTGCCCGACGATCCCGCGGCGATGTCCACGACATCGTAGAAGCCCTCGTTGACCCGATCCTGGATATCGGCGCCACGCGGCCACACCGTGACCCTTGCGGTGACGGGCTTCGCGCCCCACCAGCGGTCGTTGGCGACCAGGACGACCGCACCCGCCTCTGTCACCTCTTCGAGCTTGTAGGGGCCCGATGACGGGAACTTCTTCAGATCCACACCGGGGGCCAGGTTCCACGTCTGATTCCACGCCGCGGCGATGCGCTCGACGGTCGGCCCATCGCCGGCCTGCAGCGCGGTGGTCACCCCACCGTCGCCGAGGCCGAGCTCGTCGGCCAGCACGTGCGACGGCATCATCGACGTCGCCGAGAACAGCTGCCCGAAGTCGACGAAGGCGCGGTCCTGGGCGAACGCCACCCGGGCCCGTTTCTGGCCAGGAGCGCAGTCGATGGTCGCGATGTCGATGTAGCCGGCCCGGCTGGCGGCGTCGAAGGCCGGGAAGCGGCCCGACTGCGCGGCCCAGGCCAACACCATGTCATCACAGGTGATCGGCTTGCCGTCGGAGTACACGGCACTGTCGTTGATCTGGTAGTCGAGCACCAGCGGGGACCGCCCGACCACGGCGATCGAACCGAAGTCACGATCGCCGACGATCTGCCCGTCCGGCCCGTGATAGTTGAACCCGGTGAGCGCCCGCGCGAAGGCCTGCGAGCCGCCCGATGCCGCTCCGACAACCGTGTTGGTGTTGTAGGTGGACAGCGCGCCGTCCACGGCGTAGTCGATGTCCTCTGCGGCACTACCCGAGCACGCGGACAGCGCCAGTCCGGCGACTAGCGACAGCGTCGCCGCCAGGATCGCGGGTCGCCGGAACCGGGCAGTCATAGCGACCTACTGCCTGGGAGTCCGCTTACCCGACGGTCGACCGGTGGGGCGGATCGGCTTGGCTCCGGGTGCGGGCTTGTCAGGTGCAATGGCCGCGGGGGCGGACGCTGTCACGGCGACCGCTTCCGGTGATCCGGTCTCCTCGCCTGCGGCAGCCTTCGACGACACGCCCTTGCGCCGGTTCATCACCTTGCGAGTGTGGTTGCGCACCAGCTCGGTCCGCTCACGCAGAGTCACCAGAAGCGGCGTCGCGAAGAAGATCGACGAGTACGTACCGACGATGACGCCGACCAACTGCACCAGGGCGAGATCCTGCAGGGTTCCCACACCCAGCAGCCAGACCGCGACGACGATGAGCGCCAGGATCGGCAGTACCGAGATAACACTGGTGTTGATCGACCGCATGAAGGTCTGGTTGATCGCCAGGTTGGCCTGCTCGGCGAACGTGCGCCTGGTGGTGTGCTCGAAGCCGTGGGTGTTCTCCTCGACCTTGTCGAACACGATGACCGTGTCATAGATCGAGAAACCGAGGATGGTCAGCAGCCCGATCACCGTGGCAGGGGTGACCTCGAACCCGACGATCGAGTACACGCCCGCCGTGACGACGAGGTCGAAGACCAGTGACGCCATCGCCGCAGCCGCCATGTAGCGCTCGTAGCGCAGCGTGATGTAGACCGTGACGATCGCGAGGAAGACCACCAGCGCGATGAGCGCCTTCTTAGTGATCTGGCCACCCCACGTCTCCGACACCGCCGAGTCGCTGATCGACTGCTTGCTGGGCTGTCCGTCGGCGCCCTTGGGCTGGAAGGCGTCGAACAACGCCGTCCGCAGGTCCTCGGTCTGATCGTTGGTGAGTGCCTCGGAACGGATCTGCACCGTGGCGGAGTCGCCGGTGCCGACGGTGACCACTGACTCGGGGGCCTCACCGATCGTCTTGCTGAACACGGTCTCGACCTGTTCGGTCGTCACCTGTCCGTGCGAGCCCTGCGCGGGCAGCGACACCTTGGTGCCGCCCTCGAAGTCGATACCGAAGGTGAAGCCACGCACCACGATGCTGATGATCGCGATGGCCATGATCGCACCGCTGATCCCGTACCACAGATTGCGCTTGCCGACGACATTGAATGCGCCGGTGCCGGTGTAGAGCCGGATGAAGAAACCATGCTGGGGCGCTGTCGACGTCGCGGCCATCAGCTCCTCGCCCGTCGGGACGACGTCGGCATCCGTGTCCAGGGGTTGCTCGTGTTTGGCCATGTCGTTACCGCTCTCCCGTCGATGCCGCCGCGGCCCGTCGTTCGCGCGCGATCTGCTGAACCGCGCCAAGGCCGTTCATCGACGGCTTGGCGAGCAGCGCCGTCTTCGACGACAGGTACACCAGCGGCCAGGTCACCAGGAACACCACGACGACGTCGAGGATGGTGGTCAGGCCGAGCGTGAACGCGAAGCCCTTCACCTGTCCGACGGCCAGGACGTAGAGCACCGCGGCGGCGATGAACGTGACCGCGTTGCCCGACAGAATCGTCTTGCGGGCGCGTGCCCAACCGCGTGGCACGGCCGACCGGTAGGAGCGGCCCTCTCGGATCTCGTCCTTGATGCGCTCGAAGAACACCACGAACGAGTCCGCGGTGGTGCCGATGCCGATGATCAGACCCGCGATACCCGCGAGGTCCAGCGTGTAGTTGATGTAACGCCCCAGCAGAACCAGGATCGCGAAGACCATCGCACCCGCAAGGATGAGCGACAACGCTGTGAGCAGGCCCAGCACTCGGTAATAGAGCAATGAGTACAACAGCACCAGACCGAGGCCTATCGCACCCGCGAGCAGACCGGCACGCAGCGACGTCAAACCGAGTGTCGCGGAGACGGTTTCGGCCTCCGATGACTCGAATGACAGCGGCAGCGAGCCGTACTTGAGGACGTTGGCGAGTTCTTTCGCCGAACTCTGGGTGAACTGGCCGGTGATCTGGGTGTTGCCACCGGGGATGGGCTCGTTGATCGCGGGTGCACTGACCACCTGCGAGTCGAGCGTGAACGCCGTCTGGGTGCCGACGTTGGCTGCGGTGAAGTCGGCCCACACGTTGGCGGCGTCACTCTTGAACTCGAGGTCGACGACGTACTCGCCGCGCTGCGTGTCCAGGCCGGAACTCGCGTTCTTGATGCCCTCACCGCTGATGATCGACTTGTCCAGCAGATAGACCTGGGTGTGGTCCTCCGAGCACGTGACGAGCGGCAGGTTGGGATCGTCGTTGCCTGCCAGCACATCCTCGTCGTTGCACCGGGTGGCCTGGAACTGCAGCGCCAACAGCTGGATCTGCTGTTCGGTGCTCTGACGCAGCGCCTTCTCGTCGGAGATCTGCTGCGCCTTGGCCTCCCGTGAGCCCGGTGCGGGTGCAGGTGGTGCCGGCGGTGCTGCCGGAGGCGGCGTGCCGCCGGCAGGCGGGGCCTCAGCCGGCGGGGCATCGGGTGCTGGTGTCGGCGGCGGGGTCGGCGCCGGCTCCTCGGGGAAGGGCCGCGGTTGCGGTGCTGGTTCAGGTGCGGGTGCTGGCGCCTCAGCGGCGCCCGGCAGCACCGGTTCGCCTGGCCGCGGCGGCACGATCGGTGCCTCCGGTTCGGCTGGTGCGAACAACGGCGGCACCCCCGGGGCGCCCGGCGCGCCGGGCATGCCCGGTGCTCCCGGCATACCCGGAACTCCGCCGGCTGGCGCCTCTGCGGGCGGAGGTGTCTGACTCTGCGCCGGGATCACGTGAATGACGGGCCGAATATAGAGCCGTGCCGTCTGTCCGAGGTTGCGCGCCTCGCTGCTGTCGTCACCGGGCACGGTGATGACCAGGTTCTCGCCGTCGATAACCACCTCGGAACCCGAGACGCCCAGACCGTCGACGCGGTCGCCGATGATCTGTTGGGCCTGGGTCAGCGCCTCACGAGTGGGCGGTGAGCCGTCGGGTGTGCGTGCCGTCAGCGTGACACGGGTCCCGCCCTGCAGATCGATGCCGAGTTTTGGCTTGGCCTGCTTGTCACCGGTGAAGAACACCAGCGAGAAAGCACCGATCAGAAGGACCAGGAAGAGCGTCAGGTAGCGGTACGGGTGCACCGGCGAAGAAGTCGATGCCACGTTGCTTGAATCTCCTCAGGTCGTGCGTCAGCACCGCAAAGGGTACGTGGTGGGGCTGAGTGCTCCGCTGTCAGTCTTTCTTGATCTGATTCGGATCGGCCGTGGCCTCGGTGCCGGTGGTCACATCTGCGACGTCATCGGCGTACTCATCGGTCTCGGTGTCGTCCTCGTCGTACTCATCATCGGCCTCGATACGGTCGCGCACGGCGAGCTTCATCCAGGTGGTCACAACACCCGGCGCGATCTCGAGATCGACGGTGTCGTCGGAGACGTCGGTGATGGTGGCCTGCAGGCCAGACGTGGTGTGGACGCGGTCGCCCACGGTCAGCGACTCGTGCAGGTCGATCGTCGCCTGCATCGCCTTCTTCTGGCGGCGCGAGGCGAAGAACATGAATGCGCCAAGGATGATGAGCAGCGGAAGGAAGACGACGAGGTCCATCTCAGAATTGTCTTTCGTGTCAGTCATGCGTGTCGCGCCCTGACAGACAGTCACAGGCCCGCTTGAACTTCTAGTGTGCCATCACCGCAGATCCCAGCGGAATCCGACACCACTGGAGAGAATCGCGCACGCCGGTCCCGCTCCCCTCGACGCGTCGCGACAACCGAATGCGTGGTGATCGACTCGGTTTGATACCGAATCCGCACCCGATGACGACTCATGACGACTATTACGGTTGTGCATCGCGGTCGGCCGACTAGGCTGGCACACGGACGTCGCGGGGCGCCCGCCTCCGTTGGCCGCGCACCGACCGTTCCCCGTAATCCCCCCTCGCAAGAGCACTGCGAACTGGAGTATCAGACGTGACAACCCCAAAGACGTTGGAACAGAGCCGTCACCTCGCCACCGCAATCCCCGGCCCGAAGTCCTCGGCCCTCATCGAACGCAAGGGCGCCGCCGTTGCCAGGGGCGTGGGCACCACGATGCCGGTGTACGCGGCGCGTGCGGGTGGCGGAATCGTCGAGGACGTCGATGGCAACCGATTGATCGATCTGGGCTCGGGGATCGCGGTCACCACCATCGGCAACGCCTCCCCCCGAGTGGTCGAAGCCGTCTCCGCCCAGGCGGCCGACTTCACCCACACCTGCTTCATGGTCACGCCTTATGAGGAGTACGTCGCGGTCTGCGAACACCTCAACAGACTGACCCCAGTGGCCGGCGAGAAGCGTTCGGCGCTGTTCAACTCCGGCTCGGAGGCCGTCGAGAACGCGGTCAAGATCGCCCGCGCGTACACCCATAAGCAGGCCGTGGTGGCGTTCGATCATGCGTATCACGGGCGCACCAACCTGACCATGGCGCTGACGGCGAAGTCGATGCCCTACAAGCACGGCTTCGGCCCGTTCGCGCCCGAGATCTACCGGGCTCCACTGTCCTATCCGTTCCGCGACGCCGAGTTCGGCAAGGAACTGGCCACCGACGGTGAACTCGCCGCGCGCCGGGCCCTGAGCATCATCGACAAGCAGGTCGGCGCCGACAACCTGGCCGCCGTGATCATCGAGCCGATCCAGGGCGAGGGCGGCTTCATCGTTCCCGCCGAGGGCTTCCTGTCCACCCTCCTGCAGTGGTGTCGCGCCAACGGTGTCGTCTTCATCGCCGATGAGGTGCAGACCGGTTTCGCCCGCACCGGCGCGATGTTCGCCTGCGAACACGAGGGCATCGACCCGGATCTCATCGTCACCGCGAAGGGCATCGCCGACGGCCTGCCATTGTCGGCTGTCACCGGTCGCGCCGAGATCATGGACGCTCCGCACGTCAGTGGCCTCGGCGGCACCTACGGCGGCAATCCCATCGCGTGTGCCGCGGCATTGGCGACCATCGCGACCATCGAGTCCGACGGGCTGGTCGCTCGCGCCAAGGAGATTGAAACCCTCATGAAGGGCCGGCTCGACGCCCTGCAGGCCGACGACGACCGGATCGGTGACGTACGCGGTCGGGGCGCGATGATCGCCGTCGAACTCGTCAAGCCGGGCACCCTCGAACCCGACGCCGAGCTGACCAAGGCGTTGTGTGCAGGCGCGCACGCGGCGGGCGTCATCGTGCTGTCGTGCGGCACCTACGGAAACGTCCTGCGCTTCCTCCCGCCGCTGGCCATCAGCGACGACCTTCTCAACGAGGGTCTCGACATCCTGGCGCAGCTGCTCTCCGTTCTCTGATCACCTCACCCGGAAGGGGATTCACATCTCATGACCACCGTGCAGAACTTCATCGGCGGAAACCTTGTCGACTCCGTCAGCGGAGCCACGATGCCTCTTGTCGACCCGACCACCGGCGAGACGTACGGCACCGCACCGGTGTCGAACGCACAGGATGTCGACAACGCCTATGAGGCCGCGGCGACGGCGTTCAAGGACTGGAAGCGCACCACTCCCGCAGCCCGGCAGAAGGCGCTACTCGCCTTCGCCGACGACGTCGAGGCGGCCGCCGCCGACCTCGTCGCCGCCGAGGGCCGCAACACCGGCAAGCCCAATCACGTCACCATGGCCGAGGAAATCCCGCCCATGGTCGACCAGATCCGCTTCTTCGCCGGTGCCGCAAGGGTTCTCGAGGGCAAGTCGGCCGGCGAGTACATGACGGACCACACCTCGTGGATCCGACGCGAACCGGTCGGCGTGGTCGGCCAGGTGGCCCCGTGGAACTACCCGATGATGATGGCGATCTGGAAGTTCTGTCCCGCAATCGCCGCCGGCAACACCGTCGTGATCAAGCCCAGCGACACGACGCCGGTCACCACGGTGATGCTGGCCGAACTCGCATCGAGGCACCTGCCGCCCGGCGTGCTTAACGTCGTGGCGGGTGACCGCGTCACGGGCGCGGCCGTCGTCGCGCACCCCACACCGGAGATGGTGTCGATCACCGGTTCGGTGGCGGCGGGTCGAGCGGTCGCGGTCAGTGCCGGCGGGCACCTGAAGCGCACACACCTGGAACTCGGCGGCAAGGCCCCGGTGGTCGTGTTCGCCGACGCCGATATCGCCGCGGCCGCCGAGGGTATCGCGACCGCCGGGTACTTCAACGCCGGGCAGGACTGCACCGCGGCCACCCGCGTGCTGGCGCACGCATCGATCGTCGGTGACCTGACCGCCGCGCTGGCCGAGCAGGCCAGAGGCGCGACCACGACGTTCGACAGGGCGGCCGATGACGAGGACGCGTGGGTGCCGCCGGTGAACAACGCCAACCAGCTGGATCGCGTCCTGTCGTTCTTCACCGACGTACCGGCGCATGCGACCGTGGCAGCTGGCGGAAATCGTCAGGGCGACAAGGGTTTCTACGTCGAACCGACGGTCGTCAGCGGCCTGCACCAGGACGACCGGATGATCCAGAACGAGATCTTTGGCCCGGTCATCACCGTGCAGTCGTTCAGCGATGAGGACGAGGCACTCACGTGGGCGAACGGTGTCGAGTACGGCCTGGCGTCCTCGGTGTGGACCAAGGACGTGTCACGGGCGATCCGGATGTCCAACTCACTGGACTTCGGCTGCGTGTGGATCAACACCCACATCCCGCTCGTCGCCGAGATGCCACACGGCGGTTTCAAGTCCTCCGGCCACGGCAAGGACCTGTCGATGTACGGGCTCGAGGACTACACCCGGATCAAGCACGTCATGGTCTACACGGGGTAGCGGCCTCGTCGAGCGGCTTGCCGGCTACCGGGTGATCTTGGCAGAGGCGAAGCCGGCAAGGAGATGGGCTAGCAGCTGTGCGGGCGCGTCCTCCTGCAGGAGGTGGCCTGCATTGTCAATCCAGGCCCAGCGGATGGTTCCGCCGTCGGTCGCGAACTCCTCGGGCAACGTCCAGACCATCGCGGCTCCTCGGCTAAACCGCCGTCGGACGGTGCCTGCGGTGGCCAGTCAGCCGACCGCGCCACCCCGAGCGGCGCTCGGCGGGCTCATGCGCGACGGGCGTTGTGACTTCGTTCGAGGCATCGGTCATCGCGTCGGTCCGGCCTGTCCGCACATCGGTCCGGTCGGCGGTCGCGATAGGCCGATGCCCGTACTCGACATCACGCACCGACCGAATCGACAACCGGCCCAGGGCAAGTGCGCCCAGAAACACGATCAGCGCGCCCAAACCGTAGAACTGGGTCAGCTCCAACCACACGCGCTTGGTCTCGGTTGTGGCGACGGGTGTACCCACGTCTCCCAGGTTCAACGGCCCCGCGAACGCCCGCCCCACGACGAACCACGCACCCGCCACGACCGCAAGCCAGCCGCCGAGCATCGCGGTGGCCCTGTTGCGCGATACGAGTAGGAGGAGACCGCCGATCGCGGCGACCGCGCCGGGCAACACCTGCAGCCACCCCCGGCCTGCCGACCACTCCTGCCCGAGGCTGTAGGAGAAGTCGAATGAAGGGCCGACGAACGGTACTGCCGCACCCCACAGTCCCAGCAGGATCAGCAGTAGTCCGCTCGCCGCACCACGGCTGCGGGGCATCCGAAGCCGCCCGCCTTGGCGGCGTCCGTCAACGCTGGTTCTCTCGAGGTCGTTCATGATGTCTCCTTTGTCGCACAGGGCATACCCTCCGGCGCCTCACCTCTAACCTGCGACGATCTGGACGGTTGCGGCTGCTGGGTAGCCTCGACGCCGTGCGCGCCATCGACGACACGACACGGGACCTCCTCGCCGACACCTGGGAACGCTGGGCACGCTGTTGCTCGGATCTGACATCCGAACAGTGGTCTGCTCCCACGCGATGCACACCGTGGGACGTTCACGCTCTCGTTGCCCACGCCTGCCCCGAACTGAGCCTGTTCGACCACATCGACGACCATCTCCTCAATACCGACGCAGCGGTCGGCGACGGCGCCTCGATGCTGCGGACATTCAACGCCCCCGGCGGAGTCGCACACACGACTGCAGACGATCTGGCGCAGACGGCCCTCTCCGATGCCGTCACTCTTCGCCCGGCGGACGCCGTCACGAGATTCAACGACTGCGCCCGCGCCGCACGGGCGGTGACGCTGCCCGGTCGGTCAACGATCTCCTATCCCGTGGTCGGCAGCGCGACCCTGGCCGCCGTGGCCGATGTCGCGCTGGTGGAGGCAACGGTGCACCTGCTCGACCTGGTGGATGCCGTCGGAGGTGTCGGACCGTCGACGGGGGCAGTCGAGGCGACGCGTGACGTACTGATCGCCGTGCCCGATCCGACCGCGGCGGTGGAGATATTGGCGGGGCGCGTAACACCCAGCTGCGCGTTGCCCGTCATCCGCTGAATTCCAAGGATGACCAGCAAATAGACTTGGCGTTTTGTACTATCGGGAGGGGGCTCCTCGTGTCGTTGCGTCATGTCATTGCGGGGGTCAGGTTTTATCGCCCGCCACTCCAAAGCGGTCGGGTCGACGATCAACGAAGAGCGAGCACATCACGTGGACTGGATTAGCCGTTGGTGGCGGCAACCCGACCACCATGAATGGCTGTCCGGTTATCTCGCGGCTCGCGATCTGCAACGCTTCACCCAGTTCTTGGTGGCTGGCTGCGTGCTGGCACTCGGCGCCGTACCCACCTTGATGCTGTGGAGTCCGTCGGGCCCGCAGAATGCGACGACCCGGGTTCTGTCCATAGTCGTTGCCGCGATGTGCGCCATTATGGCGGTGCTGTGGACGACTCAGTGGCCCACCCGGCGCCAGTCCATCGTGTTCATCGCCACCGCGAGTGTCTGCGTCGCAGTTTCGAGTCTCTCCCAATCCTCGCCGAGTTCCGGTTTGCAGATATGCACTGCGTTCGCCGCGCTCGCCGGATACGCGGCGTTCTTTCACACCAGTCGGGCACTGGCGTTCACGTTGGTCCTGGCATTGGGGACTGCCACGATATGCGCCGTCCAGATCGGTGCCGACTGGGACCCGTTCGGAGCGATCAGCAAATTGCTGGTCCTTGCCGTCGGCCTTTTGGCTGTGCCTTACTCTGCGCAAGTTCTCGTACATTTCCTCGGCAGCGACGCGCTGAAATCCGACACCGATCCGCTGACAGAGCTACCCAACCGCCGTGGTTTCTACAGGTCGATGAGGGTGCTGGCCGGCGAGTCGATGAACAACCGCTCGTCGGTTCTGGGCGTCGTGATGATCGACCTGGATGCCTTCAAGCGGGTGAATGACACCGCGGGCCACGCGGCAGGTGACCAAACCCTGATCGCCGTCGCCGACATCCTCCGCCGAACCCGCCGCGGAGACTCCGTCATCGGCCGCATCGGTGGCGAGGAATTCGTCGTGGGCCTGATCGGCGGTCCGCAGACCGCATCGGGTCTCGCCGAGCGACTGCGGCGCGAGATCGCGCAGACACCCTGGAATGTCACGGCGAGCGTCGGTGTGGCGACAGCCGCCCCGCGCCGCGTTCCCGAGGGCGGGGTCCGCGCCTTCATCCAGGGCCTCGTCGAGTCGGCCGACCGGGCGATGTACACCGCCAAACGTGCTGGGGGCGACCAGGTTTTCGTCGCCGGACAGGACCGCGATGCGTACTTCGAGGACGCCTACGCGGACAACCCGATGGCCAGAAGCACCACGGCCACCAACGGAAACGTCCCCTGGACGATCACGGCACGCAGCTTGTCTGGCGCCGACACCAACAGCACCAGCGCTGCCGCCAACATCGACCCCGCACCCGCGAAGACCAAGGCGGCGCCGACCGGGATACCGCCGGAGATCATGAATCCCACGCCCACTCCGATGACGACCGCCAGGAAGAGGTTGTAGAACCCCTGGTTGAACGCCAGGAGTTTGGTGGTCTCGGCTTCCTCCACTGTGGTGCCGAACGTCGCGCGGGTGCTCGGCGCCGTCCATCGGAACGACTCCAGCACAAAGATGTAGACGTGCAGCACGGCCGCCAGCGATGCGAACACGAGCGCCGCGATAACCATCGCCCCAAGACCCATTCCGGTACTCCCTAGTGTTCCAAGTGGCCGACCGCGCAAAGGGCCGACTACTCGAAAAGACCGGGTTGCCCCAGCCCGCCGACCCCGCTCGGCGGTGTCAGTCCCAAGTGCCGCCAGGCCTGGCTGGTGGCGACCCTTCCGCGCGGTGTGCGGGCGATCATCCCGGCGCGCACCAGGAAAGGTTCGCACACCTCCTCGACGGTCGTGGCCTCTTCGCCGACGGCGACCGCGAGGGTCGACACCCCCACCGGGCCGCCACCGAAGCTGCGGATCAGGGCGGACAGCACCGCGCGGTCCAGGCGGTCCAGGCCGAGATCGTCGACGTCGTACACCTCGAGCGCCAGCTTCGCGATATCGGTTGTGATGACGCCGTCGGCACGTACCTCGGCGTAGTCACGGACACGGCGTAGCAGCCGGTTGGCGATACGCGGCGTCCCCCGCGACCGTCGGGCGATCTCCGAACCGGCCTCGGCACCCAGTTCGATGCCGAGGATGCCCGCCGACCGCAGCAGCACGCGTTCGAGTTCGGCTGGCTCATAGAAGTCCATGTGGGCGGTAAACCCGAACCGGTCACGCAGCGGACCGGTCAGTGCGCCCGAGCGAGTCGTTGCGCCGACGAGTGTGAACGGGGCGACCTCGAGCGGGATCGACGTCGCCCCCGGGCCCTTGCCGACGACGACGTCGACACGGAAGTCCTCCATCGCGAGGTACAGCATTTCCTCGGCGGGGCGCGCGATGCGGTGGATCTCGTCGATGAACAGAACGTCGTGCTCGACGAGGTTGGACAGCATCGCGGCGAGATCTCCTGCACGCTCGAGCGCCGGACCCGACGTCACGCGAAGGGCGGTGCCCAACTCTGCGGCGATGATCATCGCCAGCGATGTCTTGCCCAGTCCCGGCGGCCCCGACAGCAGGATGTGATCCGGTGTGCCGCCACGATTCTTGGCGCCCTCGAGGACGAGTTGCAGCTGCTCGCGGACGCGCGGCTGGCCGATGAACTCATTCAGCGAGCGGGGCCGCAGGCTCGCGTCGATATCCCCCTCGCCCACTGTGAGCGCGGGTGAGACGTCGCGCTCGAGATCCTCGGCCGCGCCGTCGTCGTCACCGTCGAACCGGCTCATTTCCTGCCCAGCATCGATAGGGCGGCACGCAGCGCGCTCTGCGTCGTCGCATCGGGATCACCGGCCAGCACCTTGTCGGTAGCCTCCTCGGCCTGCTTGGCGGCGAAGCCGAGCCCGACGAGCGCGTCCACAACGGGACCACGAATGGCACGTCCCCCGGCCAGCGCGACACCACCGGGCGTCACGGGGCCGATCTTGTCGCGAAGCTCCAACACCATGCGCTCGGCGCCGCGCTTGCCTATCCCCGGAACTCGCGTCAGGGCGGTGACATCGCCGTCGGCGAGGGCCTGCCGCAGGGCCTGCGCGTCGTAGACCGCCAGCGTCGCCAGCGCGATCTTCGGACCCACCCCGGAGACGCCGAGAAGCGTGCTGAACAGGTCCCGCGCGTCACCGTCGGCGAACCCGTACAGCGTCATCGAGTCCTCGCGCACGATCATCGCGATGATGAGCCTGGCCTCGGTTCCACGCCGCAGCGTGGCCAGTGTGGACGGTGTCGCCATGACCTTGTAGCCGACGCCCGCGGCCTCGATCACCGCGTGATCGAGGGCGATGTCAACGACCTCACCACGCACCGAGGCGATCACGTCGCGCTCCCCGACATCCGCGCGGGGGCGGCCTTGAGCTTGGCCTTGTACTTGCGTTTCTGCTCGGCGGCCATGGCCTCGGCCGCCGCCATCCGCGCGATCATCGGTGCCCTCCAACAGTGACAGATCGCCAGCGCCAGCGCGTCGGCAGCGTCGGCCGGTGTCGGTTTGCTCTGTAGCGCAAGGATTCTCGTCACCATCGTGGTGACCTGATCCTTGTCGGCCCTCCCGTTGCCGGTAACCGCGGCCTTCACCTCGCTCGGCGTGTGGAAGTGCACGTCGATATCCCGCTTGGCGGCGGCGAGCGCGATCACTCCCCCGGCCTGCGCGGTGCCCATGGCAGTGGGCGCGTTCTGGTTCGCGAAAACTCGCTCGATCGCGACGACGTCGGGCAGGTGGGTGTCCATCCAGTGCTCGACGGTGTCACTGATGGTGAGCAGGCGCCTGTGCAGCGGTTGATCGGAGGGAGTGCGGACCACGTCGACGTCGAGGGCGGTGACCTGGCGCCCGCGCCCACTCTCGATGACGGACAGCCCGCAACGGGTCAAGCCCGGGTCGACGCCCATCACACGCACGCGATCTCCTCCATCTCTAGAACAGCTGTTCGATAGCCTAACCGTCGGGGGCGACGCTGCCGGGCAGGGACACGCCACCACCGTGCCGATGTGACGTCGGCTGCGGACGCGGCTACCGTCGATGGGGACCCGACCCCGATCCCTTGGAGCTGAACTCACTCGATGCCCGCCGAGACCGATCTCGAGTCCGCAACGAATCTCGCCGTCACGCTGGCCTGGGTCTGCGGTGCCGTGGTGGCCGCCTACCTGCTGGGACTGATTCTCACCTGGGTGCTCGCCCGCCTCGGGCGCCGCAGCGCGCTGGTACGCGATATCGCAGAACTGACGCGCAGACCGCTGCGCGCCGCGTTCATGGTGTTCGCCGCCACGATTGCCGTTCAGCGCACCTCCGACCAGGTGGATGGCTGGCGCGGGTGGGTCGATCACAGCCTGCTGATCCTCCTCATCGCGACGATGACCTGGCTGCTGATCAGCCTGGTGGAGGTCGCCGAGCGCCGGATCATCACCCGCTACGGCGGCGGTGACAACGCCGAGATCACCGACGCCGACCGCCAGTGGCGACGGCTGCGGACCCAGGTGACGGTGCTGCGACGTCTCGCCACCGCCATCGTGGTGGTGCTCGGCATTGCGGCGATCTTCATGACGTTCCCGGCGTTCTCCGATATCGGCACCACACTGTTCGCCTCGGCCGGTGTGCTGTCCGTGGTCGCAGGCCTTGCCGCGCAGACCTCGCTCGGAGCGGTGTTCGCCGGCATGCAGATCGCGTTCTCGGGCGCGATCCGGGTGGGCGATGTCGTCGAACTCGAGGAGGGCCGCTGGTGGGGCCGCATCGAGGAGATCACGCTCACCTACGTCGTCGTCAGGCTGTGGGATGAGCGGCGACTGGTACTCCCGTGCACTTACTTCACCACCACACCGTTCGAGAACTGGACGCGCAGCGCCACCGAGATCATGGGCACCGTCGAGTTCGATGTCGACTTCTCGGTCCCGTTCCACGATATGCGCGCCGAACTCGACCGACTGCTTGCATCGAGCGACCAGTGGGACGGCCGGCGCGGCGTGCTGCAGGTGACCGACGCCGTCGGCGGTGTGGTGCGCGTGCGGATAGTGGTCAGCGCCCCGAACGCGGGCGCGTTGTTCGACCTTCGATGCGCCGTGCGCGAGGGCATGGTCGATTGGGTGCAGCGCACGGGCGGCGTCGTCCCCACGCAGCGCATCGAACCCTCGACACCGGCGGCCGAGCCTCACATCCGGCGCGACGGCGACGGTGAGACGAAACGCGTTGCCGCGAGCCTGTTCTCCGGAAGCCCCGAGGCCGACGAGCGCGCCAAGGCGTTCGATGAGCGCGCCGATGACGTCGAGGACGACCTCGTCAGGTCCAACGGACGCGGCTGACGTCAGCCGCCAACCGGCGCCGAGACACGGACACGCAGTGCGACGCCGCGATATGGCGCGGCAAGCGTGCGCCCGACGGCCAGCAGTGGTTCGGTGTCGCGCAGGGTGCGCGCCAGCACGAAAGCGCCCTCTAGGCCGCTCACCACGGCGACGGTGACCTGCCGGGCCACGTCACGGTCTAGTCCCCGGGCGACGAAGTACTCGGTGCCGCCGTCGAGCCATGCCGTGAAGATTCCCGCCGAGGCGGTGCGCAGTTCCTCGACGGTGTCGGCAATCTCGGCCGCGACGCTGGCCACCGGACACATGTTGGCGTAGCCCGTCGTCGACATGTCCTCGGCGGCCTGGACGAAGACAGCGTCGATCGCCTCACCGAGATCGTCGTGCGGGTCGACGAGCGTGGGGATCAGCAGTCCGTATGCCACACCCGCGTCGATCAGCGCTTCGCGTGCGATCTGGAGCTTGCCGCCGGGAAAGTGGTGATAGAGCGAGCCGATCGGGGCACCGGCCGCCGCAACGACGTCCTTCATGCCGACGGCCCCGTAACCACGGTGCCGCATCAGTTCCGCCGTCGCGGTCAGGATCGCTTCCCTGGTGGACCTTGCCATCGTCGCCTCCTGCAGACACACTAGAGCATACGTTCTAGAATACTGGTTCTAATGGAGGTTCGATGAGATCCGTCGATGTCGCGGCAGGCACGCTTGAGTATCTCGATGCGGGCGATCCGGCTGGCCCGCCGGTGGTCCTGCTGCACGGCCTGCTGATGAATGAGTCGCAGTGGAGCCGAGCGCTGCCGCTGTTGCCGGAGGGGTTCCGCTACGTGCTCCCGGTGCTGCCGATTGGCGGTCATCAAAGGCCGATGAACGACGACGCCGACCTGACGATGCCCGGCATGGTTCACATCCTGGCCGACTTCCTCGATGCCCTCGACCTCACCGATGTCACTCTGGTGGTGACGGACTGGGGTGGCCCGATCTTCCTCACCGACCTTGGCCGCGACGACCGCGTCGGCCGAATGGTGATCTGCCCATCGGAGGCATTCGACAACTTCCCGCCGGGCCTCCCCGGCAAGGTCGTCTGGGCGGGCACCCGGACCACGGGCACCGTGAAACTGGCGTTGCAGCAGATGCGCATCGGCTGGCTGCGCAACCGGTTCTTCATGTGGGGCATGATGGCGGCCAAGCCGATCCCCCAGGACGTGATGGAGGCGTGGACGGCCCCTGGCATCGCCGACGTGCGGATCCGGCGCGACCTGCTGAAGTACTCACGCACGAAGATGGTGAAGCACGACCTCATCCGCGCGACCGAGAGGCTCGCGGACTTCGACGGTGACGTGCTCGTGTTGTGGAGCCACAATCGGGTGATGCCGCAGGCACACGCGTCTCGGCTGGCGGAACTCACCGGCGGGACGCTGCGCTATGTCGACGACGCCAAGGTGCTGATCATGCTCGATCAGCCCGAGCAGACCGCCCGCGAGATCGGCGCGTTCCTGACCGCGTCACGCGAAAAGCGGCCTCTCGCAACGTGAGATGACCCGCTGGGTTCAGTCCTCGTCGAGCGCAGCGGCGACGTCGTCGGGGATGTCGACGTTGGAGAAGACATCCTGCACATCATCGCTGTCCTCGAGCGCGTCGATCAGCTTGAGCACCTTGCGGGCGCCCTCGAGATCGACGGGCACAGTGACCGAGGGCTGGAAGCTGGCCTCGGCGGAGTCGTAGTCGATACCGGCGTCCTGCAGCGCGGTTCGTACCGCCACGAGATCGGTGGGCTCGGAGATGATCTCGAAGGCCTCGCCGAGATCATTGACGTCCTCCGCGCCGGCCTCGAGGACCGCCGTGAGCACGTCGTCCTCGGTCAGGCCGTTCTTCTGCAGCGTCACGATGCCCTTGCGGGTGAACAGGTAGGCCACCGATCCCGGGTCGGCCATGTTGCCGCCGTTGCGAGTCATCGCCACGCGGACCTCACCGGCCGCGCGGTTGCGGTTATCGGTCAGGCACTCGATGAGGATCGCGACGCCGTTGGGGCCGTAACCCTCGTAGGTGATGGTCTGCCAGTCCGCGCCGCCGGCCTCTTCACCGGCACCGCGCTTGCGGGCGCGCTCGATGTTGTCGTTGGGCACCGACGTCTTCTTGGCCTTCTGAATGGCGTCGTACAGCGTGGGGTTGCCCGTCGGGTCGCCGCCGCCGGTACGCGCCGCGACCTCGATGTTCTTGATCAGTCGGGCGAATTCCTTGCCGCGTCGCGCATCCTTGACGGCCTTCTGGTGCTTGGTGGTCGCCCACTTGGAATGGCCGCTCATGCAGTTGATACCTCTTCTTGTCTACTGCGAAGTCAGAGCGTCGAGTCTACGTGGGCGTTCGCGCTGCACCCGCAGTACCTCGGCGATCGGCAGTGTCGGAATGCTCAGCCGAGGTCGCCATCGACATAGTGCTGCAGATTCGGCGCGACCGCCGCAACAAGATCGTCGTCGCTCATCGACGCGATTGGTTCGATGGCCCACACATAGCGCATCATCGCCAGGCCCATGATCTGCGACGAGATCAGCCCGCTGCGAACCAATCGGTCCCGTTCGTCCACACCGAGCTGCGAGACACCCATCAGGCCGGCCTCGACGATGCGACGCAGCTTCCCGCGCGTCGACTCGTCATGCGCCGCGGTCAGCAGAACCGCCCGCAGGACGGGCCCGATCTCCTCATCGGCCCAGGCACCCAACGTGAGCCGTACCAGTGCCGCGCCCAACTCATCTTGCGGTGTCGACCAGGTCGCAGCGACGCTGTCGAGCCATCGCTGCGGTGGCTCGGTCGCGGCGTCGAGCAACGCTTCCTTCGAGCCGAAGTAGTGGTAGACGAGCGCGGGGTCAACGTCGGCGCCGCGCGCGATCGCCCGAATCGTCGTACCAGCCCAGCCATGGTGGGCAAACTCGCCGCGCGCCGCGGTGAGGATGCGCGCTGACAGCACACCGCGTTCGTCACGCGGACCGGGAGGCGGCCTCTTCGGCATGTGCACAACCCTAGCAGAGTTTCACGTTGCGTTGAGACTAGTTTCAACCTACCGTGAGACTCATGTCGCGGAACACCCTGAACGGGCCTCAGACCACCGGCCGCGAATACCGCAATCTCAGCGCGCCGGAGCACGGCATTCGACACGACATCAACGTCGCGGTTCCCGTGCGTGACGGCGTCTCGCTCATGGCCGACGTCCACCGCCCAGACGCGAGCGGCCGCTTCCCCGCCCTGATCGCCGCCTCGCCCTACCCCCGCCAGATCCAGGACCTCGGCGCCCCGATGGGCTTCCTCGAGGCCGTCCTCCCCTGACCGCGATTTCGGCGCGTTTTGGAGCGCTCAGCGAACGAAACCGCGCCGAAATCGCTAGAGGGAGGCGACGAACAGCTTGTGCACGCGGCGGTCACCGGTGACCTCGGGATGGAACGCCGTCGCAATCACGCGACCCTGACGCACCGCCACCGGGTGTCCGGCCGCGCTGGCCAGCACCTGCACATCGGGTCCGACGCGCTCGACCCACGGCGCCCGGATGAACACGGCGTGCACCGTATCGTCCAGACCCTCGAACTCGACATCCTGCTCGAATGAGTCGATCTGACGCCCGAAGGCGTTGCGCCGCACCGTCATATCGATGCCTGCCAGCGGAAGCGCCTCACGGCCAGGCACGCCCGCGTCGTTGATCTCGGTGGCCAGCAGGATCATTCCGGCGCACGATCCGTAAGCCGGCATGCCGTCCGCCAGCCGGCTGCGCAACGGCTCGAGCAGATTCAGCTCTCGCAGCAGGTGACTCATCGTCGTGGACTCACCACCGGGGATGACCAGCGCGTCGACGGCCTCCAGCTCGGCCAGCCGCCGCACGGTCGACGCCTCGGCGCCGGCCTCCCGCAGCGCGGCCAGATGCTCTCGGGTATCGCCTTGCAGCGCAAGGACACCGACGTGTGGGCTACTCACGTGCGCGGAGGCGTGAAGCCACGCTCATATCGGGTCAACCCCTCCTGCATGACGGCCGCGACCATCTCGCCGTACTGGTTGAACAGCTTGCCCTGCGTCAGGGCCCGGCCGCCGCAGGCCGACGGCGACGACTGGTCGTATAGCAGCCACTCGTCGGCACGGAACGGCCGCATGAACCACATGGCGTGATCGAGCGAGGCGATCATCATGTGCTTGCGCTCGTCGGGATGGTTGACCTGGGCCGAACCCAGCAGCGTCAGATCGCTCATGTAGGCCAGCGCACAGATGTGCAGCACCGGGTCGTCGGGCAGCGGATCGCTATGCCGGAACCACACCTGCTGCTGGCTGGCCTTGCCCGGCAGCAGTGCGACCTGATCACGCGGCACGATGCGGACATCCCACTCGGCGAACTGTGCGAACCCGGCGTCGTCGAACGCACCGCCCGACCGGAAGCCGGGCAGGTCGTCCGGCGGCGGTGCGGCCGGCATGGCGTCCTGGTGCTCGATACCGCTTTGGTCCGACTGGAACGACGCCGACATCGAGAAGATGGTCTTACCGTGCTGGATGGCGTTGACCCGCCTGGTGCAGAACGATCCGCCGTCACGCAGCCGCTCGACGGTGTACACCGCAGGCGCCTTGGCGTCGCCGGGCCGCAGGAAGTAGCCATGCAGCGAGTGCACCTGGAACGTCGGGTCCACGGTGCGCACCGCCGACACCAGAGACTGGCCCGCTACATGCCCACCGAAGGTGCGCTGCAGAAAGCCAGACTCCGGGCTGAAGACACCACCGCGATAGATGTCGACCTCGAGTTGCTCGAGATCGAGTATCTCCTCGATTGCCACCGTGGCGGCTACCAGCCGCGTTCGGCGAGCCGATGCGGCTGCGCGATGTCCTCGACGTTGATGCCGACCATGGCCTCACCCAGCCCGCGCGACACCTTGGCCAGGACGTCGGCGTCGTCGTAGAAGGTGGTGGCCTTCACGATTGCCGCGGCCCGCGCGGCGGGGTCACCGGACTTGAAGATGCCCGAGCCGACGAAGACACCCTCTGCGCCGAGCTGCATCATCATCGCGGCATCGGCCGGGGTGGCGATGCCGCCGGCGGTGAACATCGTGACGGGCAGCTTGCCGGCGCGAGCCACCTCGACCACCAGGTCATAGGGAGCCTGCAGTTCCTTTGCGGCGACGAACAACTCGTCCTCCGACAGGGAGCTGAGCCTGCGGATCTCGCCGAGGATCGTGCGCATGTGGGTGGTCGCGTTGGAGACGTCGCCGGTGCCGGCCTCACCCTTGGAGCGGATCATCGCCGCCCCCTCGGTGATGCGGCGCAGCGCCTCGCCCAGGTTGGTCGCGCCACACACGAAGGGAACCGTGAACTTCCACTTGTCGATGTGGTTGGCGTAGTCGGCCGGGGTGAGCACCTCGGACTCGTCGACGTAGTCCACGCCGAGGCTCTGCAGGATCTGCGCCTCCACGAAGTGACCGATGCGGGCCTTGGCCATCACAGGGATGGTGACCGCGGCGATGATGCCCTCGATCATGTCCGGATCGCTCATCCGCGATACGCCACCCTGGGCTCGAATATCGGCGGGCACGCGCTCGAGCGCCATGACGGCGACGGCGCCTGCGGCCTCTGCGATGCGAGCCTGCTCCGGGGTGACGACGTCCATGATGACGCCGCCCTTGAGCATTTCGGCCATACCGCGCTTCACGCGGGCGGTGCCGGTCTGGCCGGCATTGACCGACCCGTTGGTACCAGGTGCGGTATTCACTGCTATCTCCTCCAATTAAGTACTGATTCAGTCTAGTGGCCAGCACAAATCGAATCGATCCGCAGAGCATCACGGGCTCAGCGGATCGACTGAAGCTCACCCCCGCGGGCCGGTCGCGCCGCGCTCACCAACGCATTGGCCTCGGATAATCGGTCGCCGAGCTGCACCGGATAGACCATCTCTCCCCGGGCCACCAACTCGCGGATGTCAGCAGCGTCACACCACCGGTGCCCGTGGATGTACCGGCGCTCGAGCGCGGTGCGGCCGCCTGACGCCGGCTCGAAACGGGTCGTGCGGTGCAGGAAGAACATCTCCTCGCTGCGAATCACCGCGCCATTGAAGTCGATCACCGCATCGCGCCGCCACACCGGGCCGATCAGGTCCTCGGCAGCCACCACGAGCCCGGTCTCCTCGCGGAGTTCGCGCGCCGCGGCGTCGGCGAGGCCCTCCCCGGGATCAACTTCGCCGCCGATGGTGAACCACCACCGCGGCGCGGGACTCGACTGCTTCGCCGGGTCGGATCCGCACAGCAACAACACGGCGCCGGTCTCGTCCAACAGAATCACTCGCGCCGACGTGCGACGACCGGCCTGCCCGACGATGGTGCGCGTCCCACGTTCTGATATCTCGAAGTAGCTTGGCATCGCGGCGGTTCCACCGAGGTGCAGCCAGCGCACCAGAGGCCGCTCACGCAGCGCGAGAGTGTCGCGAACCGCGTCGTTGTGGAAGCGCCGTGCCAGCAGCACCCGGGCCTCCGCGTCGGCCAGTTCGGCCACCAGTGACACGGGCACCGATTCCGGATCGACAAGCGTCAGCTCGTCCGACAGCTCGTTCTCAGCGGCTTCGCGGGCGGACCGCGGTGCGCGTTCGGCGGCGTCGGCCAGCGCCGTCAGACGGTGCCCCGGCGCGGTGCGCCCGTACGCGTCGGTGGCGACCGCACGGGCCACCACGGCGCGCCGCGCCAATGCCCCGTCGAGCGCCTGCCAGGACAGGTCGTATCGGACGTGTAGTCGATCGAGGCGGTTGGCGGTCTGGAAGGCCCACACGCCGCCGAGCAGCAGGACTGCGGCGACGAGCGCGAGGACTATCACCACGAGCCAGGTGGTCACGACGCCACCTGCACCTTCGCGCCCGCACCGGCCACCGTCTCGTACACCTGCATGATCTGCCGCGCCACCACCGACCAGTCGTAGCGGTGCACCGCCTCGGCGGCCGCCGCCACGTAACGCGCCCGTGCCTCGTCATCGCTCAGCACCTCGATCAGCGCCGTGGACAGCGCCGCGGAGTCGTCGATTGGCACCAACCGGCCCGCCCTGCCGTCCTCGAGGACCCGCCGGAACGCGTCGAGGTCGCTGGCCACCACCGCGGTTCCCGCTGCCATCGCCTCGACCAGCACAATGCCGAAGCTCTCGCCGCCGGTGTTCGGCGCGCAGTACACGTCGGCACTGCGCATCGCCGCAGCCTTCTCGGCGTCGTCGACCAGCCCGAGGAAGCGCAGGTGACCCGCCAGGTCGCCAGCCTCCTCGGCGAGTTCCTCCTCGTCGCCGCGGCCAACGACCAGCACCTCGACATCCGGAAACGCCTCAACCAGGCCGGGCAACGCACCGATCAGGACTGCCATGCCCTTGCGGGGTTCGTCGAACCGGCCGAGGAACAGCACCGAGCGCCCCGGCCGGGGGTAACCGTCCAACTTGGGGCCCGAGGCGAAGGATGCGACGTCGACACCGTTGGGGATCTCGACGGCGTCGGACCCGAGCGCCTCCATCTGCCAGCGCCGGGCCAGGTCGGACACCGCGATACGGCCGACGATCTTCTCGTGCCACGGCCGTAGAAAACCCTGGAAGACCGAGAGCGTGAACGATCTGGTGGTCGAGGTGTGGAACGTGGCGACGATGGGACCCTCGGCGATCATCAACGCCAGCATCGACAGGCTCGGCGCGTTCGGCTCGTGCAGGTGCAGGACATCGAAGTCACCCTCGATGAGCCACCGCTTGACCAAGCGGTGTGTCGCCGGCCCGAAGCGCAGGCGCGCCACCGATCCGTTGTAGGGAATGGGGACGGCCTTGCCACCCGAGACGACGTAGTCCGGCAGCGTCACGTGTTTCGATGACGGCGCGAGCACGCTGACGTCATGGCCGTAGCCGCGCATCACCTCGGCCAGTTGCAGTACATGCGCCTGAACTCCGCCCGGCACGTCGAACGAGTAGGGGCAAACCATCCCGATCCGCATCAGGGCCCGCCTTCAGTCCCCGGTTCTCCCCCACGCACGGGAGGAGTCTGCGGCTCGCCCATGAGCCGGGACCGGCGCTCCTCGGACAGATCGGCGATCCACTGGGGCTGCATCATGTGCCAGTCAGCGGGGTGCGCCGCGATATCCGCGGCGAACTGGTCGGCCAACGCCTGGGTGATCGCGCCGACGTCCCCCGACGACGTGTCCAGTGGCGCGTGGAACCGTATCGCGGTCACGTCGGGTTCGTACCAGGTGTGCACCGGAATGAGCGCCGCACCGGTCTCCAGAGCCAGCCGGGCCGGCCCCGCAGGCAGGCGCGTGGGCTCGCCGAAGAAATCCACCGGCACGCCCGACCGGGTCAGATCACGGTCGGACATCAGGCAGACCAGACCATTCGCGTGCAGACGCTCGGTCAGGATCTCGAACGGTGGCCGTTCTCCGCCCGTCAACGGCAGCACCTCGAAGCCCAGGCTCTCCCGGTAGTCCACGAACCTGTTGTACAGCGATTCGGGCTTGAGCCGCTCGGCGACGGTGGCGAACGGGCCGTACGTGTTGACGAACCAGACCCCGGCCATATCCCAGTTGCCGCTGTGCGGAAGCGCCATGACGGCACCCTTGCCCGCCTTCAACGCGGCGGCGACGTGCTCATCGCCCTGGACGGCCTCGTTCAGCCGCTGAGCCAGCACCTGGTGATCCATCGAGGGCAACCGGAAGGCCTCCCGCCAGTATCGGGCGTAGGAGGCCAGCGAAGCACGGATCAGACCCTCCGGCACCTCGGCGGCGGGGACGCCGAGCACTCGGGCCAGGTTCTTGCGGAGCTGCGCGGGTCCGCCGCCACGTGATGCGTACCAGGCGCCGGCCTCAAACGCGTTGCGGGCCGCGAACTCCGGCATCGCGCGCACCATCCGCCACCCGGCGGCGTAGCCGAGGTCGCTGAGTTGGCCGCCCAGTGGCAGGCGGATGCCGCGCACACTCGGCAGTCCAGCGGAGGGCGTACTCATGACTCGCTCGCATCCTCGGCGTCGGCAGGCGGCGGGGCGCCGTCCCGCAGCGGTTCCATCGCGCCTGGGGAGGTCCGCACCGAGTGCAGTCGCTGACCGAGTGTGATGAGGCTTGCGGCGGCGAGCACCCACATGGCGACGTGGATCAGCCACGGCACGTGCAGGAACCACACGCCCGACAGACCGGCACCGATCAGCACGATGAGCAGTCGCTCGGGGCGTTCGATCATCCCGCCGTCACCGCGCAGCCCGTTGGCCTCGGCGCGGGCCTTGATGTAGGAGATGACCTGTGACGTGACGAGACAGATCATCGTCGCGACCACCAGCTCGGTGCTGTGCGCGCCGAACGCCGCCCACCAGAGCAGACCGCAGAACACCGCGCCGTCGGCGATCCGGTCGCACGTCGCGTCCAGAACCCCGCCGAACCGCGTGCTGTAGCCGCGCTCGCGCGCCATCGCGCCGTCGAGCATGTCCGCCAGGACGAAGAACGCGACCGCGAATGCGCCCCACCACAATTGGCCCATCGGGAACAACGTCAGCGCAGCGATCACGGTGCCCGCAGTGCCGATGATGGTGATGCTGTCCGGGGTCAGCCCCGTGCGCAGCGCGGCCCTGGCGACGGGGCGGCTCAACTTCGCGTAGGCCGCACGGGTCAGCAGGTAGAAGTCGCTCACGGGTGGTTAGCCCACTCGGTCGCGAGGAGTTCACGGGTATCGCGGAGCAATTGCGGGATGACCTTGGCGCCGCCGATGACGGTGATGAAGTTGGCGTCACCGCCCCAGCGTGGCACCACGTGCATGTGCAGGTGCTCGGCCAGCGACCCGCCGGCCGAGGTGCCGAGGTTCAGTCCGACGTTGAAGCCGTGCGGCCGCGAGATGCTCTTCATAACGCGAATCGCCTTCTGCGTGAAGGCCATCAGTTCAGCGCTCTCGGGTTCGGTCAGGTCCTCGAGTTCGGCGACCCGGCGGTACGGCACCACCATCAGGTGGCCCGGGTTGTACGGATAGAGGTTCAGTACCGCGTACACCAGTTCACCGCGGGCGACCACCAGGCCGTCCTCGTCCGACATGGTGGGGATGTCGGAGAACGGTTCGGAGGACTTCGCCGAACCCGACTTGATCGCCCCGACGATGTAGGTCATCCGGTGTGGCGTCCAGAGCCGTTGCAGGTGGTCGACGTCGCCGACACCGCGATCGACCACCGTGGCCGCGTCGTCACCGGGTCTGTCGTCGCCTGGTCTGTCGTGCGCCGTCTGCTCTTCGCGCAAGCGCTCATCGCCACTCACGTCGGGGCGCCCACCTCGAGCAGTTCCGCAGTGGGAACAACGTTCTCGCGTGCCGCGATCCAGCCCGCGATAGCCTCGACGGCGGCGTCGCGCGGCACACCGTTGATCTGAGTGCGATCGGTGAACCGGAAGCTGACCGCTCCGGCCTCGACGTCACGATCCCCCGCCAGGAGCATGAACGGCACCCGCTGGTTGGTCTGGTTCACGATCTTCTTGGCCATCCGATCGTCGCTGGCGTCGACCTCCGCGCGAATGCCGCGCTTCCTCAGTTGCGCGACAACGTCATCGAGATACTCGACGTGGCCGTCGGCGACGGGGATCCCGACCACCTGCACCGGCGCCAGCCAGGCGGGGAACGCTCCCGCGTAGTGCTCGGTGAGCACTCCGAAGAAGCGCTCGATCGACCCGAACAGCGCGCGGTGGATGAGCACCGGGCGCTGGCGGGTGCCGTCGGCAGCGGTGTACTCGAGTTCGAACCGGTCCGGCATGTTGAAGTCGAGCTGGATCGTCGACATCTGCCAGCTGCGCCCGAGCGCGTCCTTGACCTGCACGGAGATCTTCGGTCCGTAGAACGCCGCGCCACCTGGATCGGGTACCAGGTCCAGGCCGGAGGCCTCGGCGACCTCACGCAGAGTCGCGGTCGCCTCCTCCCAGACGTCATCGTCGCCGACGTACTTCTCCGGGTCCTTGGTCGACAGCTCCAGGTAGTAGTCGTCGAGCCCGTAGTCGGACAGCAGGTCGAGCACGAACTGCAGCAGCGAGGTGAGCTCGTCACGCATGTGCTCGCGGGTGGTGTAGATGTGCGCGTCGTCCTGCGTCATCCCGCGCACTCGGGTCAGGCCGTGCACGACACCGGACTTCTCGTACCGGTACACCGAGCCGAATTCGAAGAGCCGCAAAGGAAGTTCCCGATACGACCGGCCCCGCGACCGGTAGATCAGATGGTGCATCGGGCAGTTCATCGGCTTGAGGTAGTAGTCCTGGCCCGGCTTGCGGACGGCGCCGGCCTCGTCGAACTCGGCGTCGATGTGCATCGGCGGGTACATGCCGTCGGCGTACCACTCCAGGTGACCTGAGGTGACGTACAGGTCCTTCTTGGTGATGTGCGGGGTGTTGACGAACTGGTAGCCGGCTTGCGAGTGCTTCTCCCGCGAGTAGTCCTCCAGCTCCTTGCGGATGATGCCGCCCTTGGGGTGGAAAACGGGCAGACCTGAGCCCAATTCGTCTGGGAAGCTGAACAGATCGAGTTCGACACCGAGCTTGCGGTGGTCGCGGCGCTGCGCCTCCTCGAGGAGTTCGAGGTGCGCCTCCATCGCCTCCTGCGACTCCCAAGCGGTGCCGTAGACCCGCTGCAGGCTGGCGTTGGCCTGGTCACCGCGCCAATACGCCGCCGAGCTGCGTGTCAGCTTGAACGCGGGAATGAACTTGGTGGTGGGGATGTGCGGGCCGCGGCACAGATCCCCCCAAACGCGTTCGCGCGTGCGGGGGTTGAGGTTGTCGTAGGCCGTCAGCTCGTCGCCGCCGACCTCCATCACATCGGGATCACCGGACTTGTCGTCGACGAGTTCGAGCTTGTAGGGCTCGTTGGCGAGCTCCTCGCGCGCGGCGTCCTTGGACTCATAGACCCGACGGTCGAACAGCTGGCCATCCTTGACGATCTTCTGCATGCGCTTCTCGAGCGCCGCGAGGTCCTCCGGGGTGAAGGCGCGGGGCACGTCGAAGTCGTAGTAGAAACCGTTGGCGATCGGCGGGCCGATGCCGAGCTTCGCCTCCGGGAACAGGTCCTGCACCGCCTGGGCCAGAACGTGTGCCGTTGAGTGCCGGATGACACTGCGACCGTCCTCGGTGTCGGCCGCGACGGGCGTCACCTCGACATCGGCGTCGGGAGTCCAGGACAGATCACGCAGCCGGCCCTCGGCGTCGCGCACGACGACGATCGCATTGGACGCGCCCCGGGTGGGCAAATCTGCCGCGCGGACGGCGGCCGCCGCGGTCGTCCCGGCAGCGACCCGGATCGGGGCTGCGGGGGCGGTGCTGGCGACGGCAGTCATCGGTCGACTCCTAATAGTGGATCCTGGGTGTTCACGGACGCGACCATGCTATCGGTGGGGGTGCTCACGACCCCAGGCCGATCGGACTCTTGAGCCAGGGCCACTCGATGCCGACCAGATTCGCCGACCAACTGAGCGCACCGAAAAGCCACAGCGTCGCGAGAACCACGGCACACGTGAACACCACGCCCAGCACCTGCACCCACATGCCCTGCGCCTTGAACCAGTCCATCACGCGGTCATAGCGTTCGCGGGTGAACCTCAGCGCGTGCCGGGCCCAGGCGAACTCGGAGGCCAGAATGGCCAGGCCGATGAAGACGATCGCCCAGCCCGGGCCGGGATACGGGATCGCGAGAATGCCGACGAAGAGCACGACCGCACCCACGACCCCGACGACTATGCGGTAGGTGAAGTTCGCCGCGGGGCGCTCGCGAAGCTTGTCGCGCCAGCGCGCCCAACTCCGGACCCGCTTCAGATCGCCTTCGGTGTCCCCTGTCACGGCTGTCCCGGGTTGAGCTTCACGAACAGTGCCTCGGCCTCGCACAGCACGTCATCGCCGTCGAGTAGTCGGCCCACGACGAAGATCTTTCGACCCTCGATCCGGTCGATCCCAGCGTCCACCTGCAACTCCTTGTCGATGGGTGCGATCCTGCGGTAGTTGACGTGCAGAAACGCCGTGCGGTTCTTCGGGCTCCCGCTGAGTGTGAAGGCGGTGAAGCCCAACAGCGAGTCGAACAGGTGCGAAAGGACGCCGCCGTGCACGGCTCCGTTGCGGCCGAGGTGGTAACGGCGGAACGAGGTGGTGCCGCGGAGGCGTCCATCCTCGCCCGTGTGCAGGTCCGTCGGTATCGACAGCACGCTGCCGCGGCCCGGCAGATCCATCCGCCGGCCCGATGGTGAGTGCCACTCGTCGGCGTCGAACGGCGCCAGCAGGCGGTTGACGTCGTCGAGGAGGTCGGCGGCCTTGGTGATCACGTCGTCCGGCGCGTCGGCGGCCCTGGCGTGGTCCTGCAGTTCGCGAACAGCCTCGACGAACCGGCCGTAGTCGGGGCCGCCCTGGTTGGTCGGCACCGGCGGGTTGAACCCACCTCCGGCGTGTGCGTTGTCGAGTGTCACGGGTCCCACCGTATGGGCTGGTTCATCGCACCTGGTGGCAAGGTGGGCCGGGTGATGCGCCGGCGAGCACTGAGCGACCTGTCCGACCTGCCCCTGACCTACGCCGAGGTGGGCGCGACGGCGGGGCCGCTGCCTGCCGGATATCACCACGTGCACGAGTCGGCGGCGATCGGGCACGGCAGGACCCGCTTCGAGGAGGCGGCGGCCGCGGTGATGCGGTGGGGCATGCTGCGCGGTGCCGGCGCACGGGTCGAGGCGACATCGGAAGTGGCCGCCGTGGGATCGGAGGTCATCGTCACCCTCGGGCCAGTGAGCGTGCCGTGCCGGGTCGTCTACGTACTCGATGACCCGGACCACCGCGGGTTCGCCTACGGCACGCTGCCCGGTCACGCCGAGACCGGGGAGGAACTGTTCGCCGTCCGCTACGACGCCGCCGATGACACGGTGTACGCCGAGGTGACGGCGTTCTCCCGGCACGGCGCCTGGTGGAGCAGGTTGGCGGGTCCGCTGACCTCGCTGGTCCAGCACGTGGTCAGCAAGCGCTACGTGCGGGCTGTGTAGCGGGGTCAGGGCTGTCTGCGGTCGACCGCGCGGCGACCTCGACCTGATAGGACAGCACCGCCATCGCGAACAGTCCGATCGACAGGTTGATCAACGCACCGAACCCCTCGGTGGCGAAGTCGACGAGCGCGTTGAGGAGAGTGAAGATCAGCGCCGCGTTACGCAGCCAGCGCAGCGGCCACACCTCGCGGGTGCGGCGTCGCGCGATCATGGCCGGCAGGGCGATGCCGAGAGTGAGCACCGCGGTGACGAGCAGGATCACTGACGGCACACTGAGGCCGTCGAGTCTCACGGTGAGGTCGTCGTCCTGGTAGAAGTAGCCGCCCAGCGCGACGCCAAGGGCGCCCAGCGACACACCAAGGAATGATCCGAGCACCAGCAGCCAGCCGACGACGGGTACCCACCGGGGGCTGCGGAAGAAGTCGGGGATCAGCCCGAGCGCCCACTGCCTGGCGGCGTGCACCCGATCGGACGCGGGGTTAGCCGCGACGAGCAGTCCCCCGACGAGGCGAGCCTCGTCGGCATCGGCGCCGAGTTCGCGGGCGCGGTCGACGAGGGTGAGTCCGATCTCGCGGCGACGGGTGGCCAGGCCTCTGGCGACACCGTCGGCCGCGATGCTCGCTGCCGATGCCAGGCACTCGCCGGCATTCAGCGGCCGAATGTCGCGGACCATCCGGGCTCCGACCAGGATGACGACCACCAGGATGTACATGATCTCGGCGGCGGGTCCGTAGAAGTAGTCGTTGTCCTTGGTGACGAACTTCCCGATCTCGTCGAGGAAGAGCCCGAATCCGATGCCGCCCAACACCACGCACAGCATGCGGGTGCCGAAACCCAGTGCCATCCACCCGATGACGAGCGCCAGCATCATCAGCGCGCCGCCCCACAGCGCGTGCGCGATGTGCAGGTTGCCACCGCCGATCTGGGGGTAGCCGGTCAGCTCCAGATAGCCCCTGGTGATCAGGATCGTCAGGATGGCGATGATGATGAACGCCTCGGCGGCGCTCGAGCCGATTGCGCTGCGCGTGATCGCGCCGTGGCGCCTACGACGTGTCGCTGCCACGTAACCTCCGGTCGATGAGACTGATTCACCGCATGGTATCGCGCAGCATCTAGACGGGAAGCGTTGTGCCGGTTTCGTTCTCGGCGAACTCGACAACCCGCGCACCCAACTCGTAGTCGCACGCGACGGTGGATCGTCCGATCAACACCGGACCCCCGCGTAGACCCATCCGCCCCTCAACCCCGACGTAGCTGCCGGGCGGGATCGGCTCGCTGATGCAGTACAGAGTGGGCGCCGCTCCCTGCTCGATATCGTTGGCGAGGTACTTGCCCACCGCCTGCACCCCGCGATGTGCCAGCGCCATCAGCGGCTTGTCCGAGACATGAGACAGGTTGGAGGCCACCCATCCCGGGTGTGTGAGCTGGGCGACGACCGGCGAATGTGCCACGCGCAGTCGGCGATCCAGCTCGAGTCCCCACAGCATGACGGCGAGCTTGGAGCGCTGATAGGCACCCATGGCGGTCCACTTGTTGGCGCGCAGGTGCATATCGTCAAGGCGCAGCGTGGCGGACTTGTGCGCCTCGGAGCCGACGTTGATGATCTGGGACCGCACCCTGGGAAGCATCAGGTTGGTCAGGGCGAAAGGCCCCAACAGGTTGGTTCCGAGCGTCATCTCGAAGCTGTCGACGGTCTCGGCGCGATGCTGGGTGACCACGCCCGCATTGTTGATGAGGATGTCTACGTCGCCATCGAGTCGATCGCCGAACGAGCGCACCGAGGACATGTCGGCCAGGTCGAGTGCGACCACCGAGGTGGATCCGCCGATCTCGGCGGCGCGTTGCGCCCCCAGGGTGGTGTTCCGCACGGCGAGCACGACGTGCGCTCCGGCGCGCACCAGCGCTCGGGCCGTGCCGAGGCCAACGCCGTTGCTGGCTCCGGTCACGACGATCCGCTGTCCACTCAAGTTGCCGAGCCGCGCCGGCGACCACTGTGACGTCATCGTGCCGACCCTACAGAGACGTGGGCAGATGTCAGGCGATCGCGCCGGAGTCCTTGAGGGCTGCAATCCGATCCCAGTCCAGCCCGATCTCCATCAGCACCAGCTCAGTGTGCTCGGACGCCTGCGGCGCACGCGTGGTCTCGAGCGGCTCGTGGTTGAACTGAACCGGACCTCGCACCACCTTGAACGGGGCGCCACCGTCCGCCGACTCGACCTCGACGATCATGTCGTTGGCGATGGCCTGTTCGTCGGTGGCGAGATCGGTCAGGCTCTGGAACGGCGCCCACTGGCCCCGCATCGTCTTGAGGTGCTCGCGCCAGTAGTCGAAGGGCTTGCTGCGGAACGCATCCGCGATCAGCTCAACGGCGGCCGAGGCGTTCTCGATCAGCGGCATCACATCGCAGAATCGCGGGTCGTCGGCGAGCTGCGGCAGGCCCAGGTGCTCGAAGGCATCGCGGATGTAGCCAGTCGGGCTGACGATGCACAGGTTGATGGTGCCACCGTCGGAGGTGAGGTAGTTGCCTAGAAACGGATTCACCGACGGGGCAACGGAGTCCGGCATCAGCGAACGCATCGTCTCCCCGGTCTCCATGCCCTGGGTCACGCTCGCGCCCGCGGCCCACCACGCCGTGCTCAGCAGCGAGACGTCGATCTCGGCGGTCTCCCCCGTGCGCTCCCGATGGAACAGCGCGGCCGAGATGCCGCCCGCGATGTTCATCCCGCCGATCGAGTCGCCGAACGCGGGGATGCCCTGGGACAGTGCGCCACCGATCTCCTCCGGCGTGAGCGCGTGTCCGACACCGCTGCGCGTCCAGAACGCCGTGCCGTCGAATCCGCCGACCAGTCGTTCCGGACCCTTGTCGCCGTACGCACTGCCGCGGGCGTAGATGATGTTCGGGTTGACCGCGCGGATGTGCTCGACGTCGAACTTGTTCTTCTGACGCTGCGCCGGCATGTAATTGGTGAGGAACACGTCCGCGGTCTTGGCGAGCTCGTAGAGGACTTCCTGCCCCTCGGCGGTCGACACGTCGATGCCGACGCTTCGCTTGCCGCGGTTGGGGTGCTCGATCAGCGGGTGACGGTTGGGGTCGAGTTGAAAGCCGCCCATGTTGATGAAGCCGCGCTGGGTGTCGCCGCGCACGGGGTGCTCGACCTTGATGACGTCGGCTCCCCAGTCGGCCAGAATCGCGCCCGCGGCGGGCACGAAGGTGAACTGTGCAACCTCGAGAACGCGTACGCCCTCCATCACCTTGATCACGTCAGGACTCCCAACATCGTCGTCAGCCGGCCTTACACCTGAAGCTCTTACTGTAAACGATGCGGCATCATGCTCGGGGTCACCGTGTCGCGGCGAGCAATGACCGCGCGCTTGCCACTATGTGCTCGTCGAGCGCGGCCTTCCGCCCCTCCGGCCCGCCGTGAACCATCGCGTGTATCAGTGCCCGGTGCTCCTCGGGGATCGCGAGTGGGCTGACATGGCTTTTGGCCAGCCGATGAATCTGCATCCGGATCCGCGGCTGCACACTGGCCCACAGCTGAAGCGCGTGCTCGGAATGGGCACTCTTGACAATAGTTTCGTGGAATAGCACGTCCAACTCATTGAGAAGGTCGAGGTCGCCATGCCTGGCCGCCTCGTCCATACGCTTCACTAACTGCCCCAACTCCGACATGGTCCCGGGGTCGGAGCTGGCGTTCTCGATCGCGAAGGTCTCGATCGCCAGACGGACAGGCAGCAGTACGCCGAGTAGCTCGTCGGCACTCACCGCCGTGACAAAGGCGCCCCGGTTGGGGATGTGATGGACGAGTCCCTCGCTTTCCAGTTGGCGTAGCGCTTCCCTGACCGGCCCCGGGCTGGCCTGCAGGTGTACGGCGAGAACGTCCTGTTTGAGCTGCGCGCCAGGGGCCAGATGCCCTTTCACGATCTGTTCACGCAGCCAGTCAGCGATCTGGTGACGCCTGGAGGACGGGACCGGGCTGGGCGCCGGGACGGCCAGCGGTTCCATGGCACCGGTCAATCGCCCATCTCCCTTCGCGCGGTCACCCGCGAGTACTCGTCGAAATCCTATGCAGCCCCACCCGCCCAGGCGATGCACCTCGACGACTTGCGAAGAAGTCTTGCACAGATTACAGATTATAGATAATCTCTGATCTGCTTCAGGGGCCAGTTCAGGTCCGGCCTGTGGCCTCCTCCGCTGCCAAACCCCCACCGATTAAAGGAAACTCATGCGAAAAGGCATTTGCACCGCCCTTGCGGCGCTCGCCGCGACCGCTGCGGTGCTCACGTCCGGCTGCACGTCCTCGGATCAGGCCGGACCGGTGTCCGCTCAAGTAAGCACGCTCTCGAAGGTCCTCAGCTCGAAGAAGATCTCTGTCGGAGTCTTCGCCGACGCACCCCCGTATGCCGTGATGAACAGCTCGGGTGAGTACGAGGGATTTGATATCGACAAGGCACGAGCGCTTGCCGAGTCACTGGGTGCCGAGGTCGAGTTCGTCAGCGCGACGAACGCCAGCCGGATACCCATGCTCGAAACCGGCAAGGTCGATGTGGTCATCGCGGCTCTAACGAACTTGGACGAGCGCGCCCAGGTGGTCGCTATGAGCCGGCCATACGCCTCGGAAGGGCAACTTGTTGTGGTGCCCGTCGACAGCCCGATCCGCAGTTACGACGATCTGTCCGGCCGCGCGGTAGCCGCCACCCGTGGCAGTGTTCCAGCGACCATTCTGGAATCGCAGTTCCCTGAGGCTAATCCGAGCCTGTTCGAGGCGGTGGCCGACTCCATCCAGGCGCTGCGAAGCAGCAAGGTGGACGCACTCATGGAGAGCACCGCCGTCGTTGCAGAGATACGCAAGAGCGAGGGTGCTGCCATTCGGGTTCTCGACGTTCCCGCTCTCGCACCGTCACTCGTCTCATTCGGCGTCAAGATGGGTGACCAAATCTGGCTGAACTACGTGAACAACTTCATCATGAATTACAACATCAGCCAGGCCGGGAACGACTCCTACAACCGATGGCTCGGCATTGACGTCCCCGAACTCATCAAGTAGCCGGCACGCAACGCAGCCAACGTCCAGGAACAGATGATGCAGCTCTACTACGGAGATATGATCCCCTTTCTCGGCGTGCTCATGAAGGGACTGGGCGTCAGCGTTGGGGTGAGCCTGGCCGCGGCAGTGGCAGGCGGCGCGTTCGGAATCCTGCTCTATGCAGGGCGCACGTCCGGGTTGCGGGCACTCCGCGTCGCCGCCTTGGTGTATATCGAGGTCATTCGGAACACTCCCCTGCTTCTGCAGCTCTACCTCATCTATTTCGCACTCCCCGATGCCGGAGTCAATCTGGATCCGGTCGCGGCGGGCATCTTGGCGCTGAGCGTCAACAACGCCGCGTACATGGCCGAGATATACCGTGCCGGTTTGCAATCCGTGCCCGACGGGCTGCGGGAGGCCGGAGCGGCATTGGGGTTGAGTTCGAGTGACACGTTCTGGCGGGTGCTGTTCCCACCGGCGATGCGAAATGTGTTGCCGGCGATCACCAACCAGACGATCCTGCTCTTCCTGGCCTCGTCGATCACCTCAGTGATCGCGCTGCCGGACCTGATGCACGTGATGATGGGGATCACCTCGACGACCTTCCGCACCATCGAAGCGTTCACGGTGGGCGGACTCCTCTACTTCGCCGTCGCATTCTTCATCGCGAGCTCGTCACGGCTCGTCGAAACCCGGTTCATCAAGTGGAAGGTGGCGTGATGTTCGAGGAGTTCGGCGCCCAACACCTGTGGCTCATCTGGCAGGGTGCGGTCATCACAGTTCAGATCTGTGTCTTATCAGTGCTTTTCGGCGGACTTCTCGGGGTTCTCATCGGTCTGATGTCGACGGGAACCATACGACCGCTGCGCTGGTTCAGCACCATCTACGTGGCCTTGATCCGCGGCATCCCCGTCCTGCTGATCATCTTCTTCGTCTACTTCGGCCTACCGTTGCTGAACCCCGGCAGCAGCCTTCCCGAGTACTGGGCAGCTGTCATCGCATTGTCCATCTTCGCCTCGGCGTACATCGGTGAGCTGGTCCGCGGAAGTATCCAGGCGGTGCCGCGGGGACAGTTCGAAGCCGCAGAGGCACTCGGGATGTCGTACGTTCAGCGTATGCGGTGGGTCATCCTGCCGCAGGCCGCGCGCATGATCGTCCCGCCCGGCGTCGGGTTCCTGGTGGTCCTCGTCAAAGACAGTTCTCTTGTCGCTGTCATCGGTCTAGTCGAACTCACGCGAGCCGGCAATGTCGTGAGCTCGCTCACGGCGGACCCGATCACCACTTACCTCGTCGTCGGCGCCTGCTATTTCGTCGTCTGCTACGCGCTGTCCGCCCTCGGGCACCGCTGGGAGCGCTCGCTCGGAGTTCGAGTTCCCGCACCCGAAGTCGGCGACGCACTCACCCTCAACCCCGGAGCATCAAGATGATCGAAGTCCACGAGCTGCGCCTGAGCTACGGCAGTAATGAAGTTCTACACGGCGTCTCATGCCAGGTGGCTGAGCGCGAGGTGGTCTGCATCATCGGCGCGTCGGGCTCCGGGAAGAGCACTCTGCTGCGGTGTATGAACGGATTGGAACGTCCCTCCCATGGGTCCATCGTGATCAACGGTCACACACTCGGACCACAGGAGAAGCCCGCGAACCTGGCTGTCGTGCGCCGCGATGCCGGCATGGTGTTCCAGCACTTCAACCTCTTCCCGCATATGACGGTCATCGAGAACATCGCTCTCGCTCCGCGGAGGGTGCTGGGGCGCAGCAAGGCCGAAGCCCACGACCGTGCCCGCGAGCTGCTGGGACGTGTCGGTCTCGCAGACAAGGCGGAGGTCTATCCGGATTCGCTATCGGGTGGACAGACTCAGCGGGTCGCGATCGCCCGGGCTCTTGCCATGGACCCCAAGGTCATGTTGTTCGACGAACCCACCTCCGCCCTGGACCCTGAGATCGTCGGTGAGGTGCTCGCCGTCATGAAAGCACTTGCTGCCGAGGGAATGACCATGGTGGTGGTCACTCACGAGATGGGCTTCGCGCGTGAGGTCGCCGACCGGGTGATCTACATCGACAAGGGCAACATCATCGAGACCAATGACCCCACCACACTGTTCACCTCCCCACAGGAGTCCAGAACTCGCGAGTTCCTGAGCAAGGTGCTCTGAAATGCCCGAACTCGACACCCTGCTGGTCGGCGCCGAGATCATCGACGGCACCGGCAGTGGCCGCCAGCGCTGTCACATCGGGATTCGCGGCGAGCGTATCGAGTACGTCGGGCAATCCCCGGACGTGCAGGCGGTGAACACCGTGGATTGCCGTGGCATGCTGATAACTCCGGGCTTGATCGATCCGCACAGCCACAGTGACTGGTCGGTGCTCGGCAACCGCGACGCCTTCAGCACAATCCATCAAGGGGTGACCACAGAGGTCGTCGGCAACTGTGGCGTGACGTACGCGCCTCTTGGTGAGCAGGACGCCGCGAGTACGCAGAGCGCCCTTAGGTCGCTGGGCTTCGAAGGACCGGTTGACTGGCGCAGCTTCGGGGAGTTCCTCCAGCGGGTGCACTCTGATGCCACGGCACAGAACCTGATGTGGTTCGTCGGGCACACCGCCATAAGTTCGACTGCCCGGTCGCGCGCCGAGCGGGAGGGTGGTGACGAACGGAACGAGCGCGTCCGACTCCTCGAGGAGGCGATGGAGGCTGGAGCGATCGGATTCTCCAGCGGCCTGGAGTACGGAGCCGGGAGGTTTGCGCGCACCGAGGAGCTGGCCGAGCTGGCCCGCGTCGCCGGACGCCGGAACGGCATGTACGCCAGTCACATCCGGAATCGCGATCAAGGACTCGGTGAGGCGGTGGACGAATTCTTCGACATCGTCGACGCAGGGCAACTGAGAGCCCAGCTGTCGCATCTGAACGTGCGTCACGGCACGGGCGCCGAACCCGGTGCCTGGGAACGGGCCGCCGAGCGGGTGGTGGGCGAGCGACAACGCGGCACAGACGTCCTGGCCGATATGACGCCATACCCACACGGGATCGGCATGGCGGCCGGCCTCCTGCCCGGGTGGCTCATCGATCGGCCTGCCGCCGAGGCCGCCGAGCTGCTGAAGGACCGCGAGATCCGGGATCGGGTGCGCAACGACAGCGACCGCTACTGGAGATTCGTGCACCGGGGTCAATGGGAGAGGGTTCGGCTGGGCGTGAGCCTGACTCACCCTGAGTGGGAGGGGCTGTCCTTTCCTGAGATCGCCGAGTTGCACGGCCTCGACGAATGGGACTGCCTGTTTGACGTGCTCGCTGCGGCCGGACCTGACCTGGGCGGTGTCCAACTACTCGGTCAGTTGTTCACTGATGATCATCTCGCCGAAGCGATCGCCCACGATCACTTCCTGTTGGGTGTCGACGCGTACACCACCCGGCGGGACGGGCCGCTGCACGCACGGACCCTTCATCCGCTCTTCTACTACGGACACACTCACTACCTCGCTCAACATGTCCCGGCCGGAACGCTGTCCCTGGAAGAGGCCGTACGGAAGATGACCGGCATGGTCGCCGACCACTTCGGCATCCGGGACCGCGGTTACCTACGCGAAGGCGCCTTCGCCGACGTCGTTGTGTTCGATCCGGCGATTCTCCAGCGCACCGACACCTGGACTCTGCCAACGCAGTACGCCGAGGCCGCACGTCATGTCTGGGTCAACGGGGTTCCCGTCATCAGCTATGCCACGCACACAGGTCAGCGACCGGGACGCTTTCTTCCCCATCAATCGTGAACACGGAACAACAGCAGCAAAGGAACATCCTATGAAGATCACCCACATCGACACCTGCGGACTACGCGGGGCCACGCCCGAAGGCGGCTGGTCCAACGAACTTCGGCCCGACGACGTGGTGCACACGCTTGTCGCGGTACACACCGACACCGGCCTGGTCGGTATCGGCAGTGCGTTCACCTCCGAGGGGTTGGTACGCGCGGCCATCGACCTGCTTCGGCCACAGCTGTTGGGACAGAGCGCACTTGAGGTGGAGCGGCTCACAGAGACCTTGCACCAGAGCGCGTTCTGGATGGGCCGTGGCGGTTCACTCACTCATGCCACAAGCGCCATCGACATCGCCCTGTGGGATGTCGCCGGTCAGGCACTCGGGCAGCCTGTTGGCCGTCTACTGGGTGGCCGCTACCGCGACCGGGTCCGTCCCTACGCCTCGGTGTTGATGGACGAAGCACCCATCATGGCCGAAGACCTCTCTGCACTCGTTGATTACGGCTTCACGGCATTCAAGATCGGCTGGTGGAAGTTCGGCCGCGTAGACGCCGCAACGGACGAACGCACCGTCGCCGCGGCTAGGGAGGCAGTCGGAGATCGGTTGCTGGCTGTGGACGCAGGCGGTTCGGAGGCCTTCTTCCCGGGCGGTCTGTCGTGGGCGAGACGTACTGCCGACATGCTCGCCGCGTACGACGTGGCGTGGTTCGAGGAGGCGTTGTCGCCCGACGACGTTGACGGATTCGTCGCGCTGCGTTCCTATTCGAAGGTGGCGATCAGTGGGGGTGAGGTTCTCACCCGACGCCAGACGTTCGCCCCGTTCCTCGACGCGGGCGCGTTCGACATCATCCAACCGGACTGCACCAAAGGCGGTGGCCTCAGTGAGTCTCGTCGGATCGGTTGGAGTGCGCAGGATCGCGGTGTCCGACTAATACCGCACGGCTGGAACACCGCGATCGGGCTGGCCGCCGATCTGCAGCTCGCCTCAGCCCTGGCGGCCACCGACTTGGTCGAGTACAAGACCGGCTCGGCCTACATCGACGATCTCGTCCGCGACAGTTGGACGCTGAATACCGACGGCATGCTCAGAATCCCCGATGCTGCCGGATTGGGCGTGACACTCGACCCCGAAGGTCTCGGTCGCTATGGAACCAATCCGACGTTCGCCGAGGCGCGATGACCATTTCCGACCCTTTTCACGCCCTGTTCACCCACCCCGTCATCCCCCTGGCCTCGGTTCGCGCCGAGGGGCATATCGAGGCCATCGGTGACGGCCTTGTCGACGGCGGCCTGCCGGTCGTCGAGGTGGCGTTACGAGGGGAATTGGCGGTGCAGTCGATCAGGCAGTTGGCTGCGCGCGGGGACCTCCTGGTCGGCGCAGGTACGGTGCGCTCGACAGCGCAGTTGAGTCAGATCATCGACGCCGGCGCGCAATTCATCGTCACCCCGGGTCTCGATGTGGACGTGGTGAACTACGCGGCGCGCGCGGGTCTGCCGATCATTCCCGGGATTCTCACCCCGACCGAGATCGGTCTGGCGGCCCGGCTGGGTCTGACCCGAGTCAAACTGTTTCCCGCCGCGGCTGTCGACGCCATCGCCATGCTGAATGCCTATGCCGACGTCTTCCCCGATATGCGGTTCATGCCATCAGCCGGTCTTAATGCCGCAAACGCTGCCGAATTCCTGGCTCACCAATCTGTTTTCGCGATCAGCGGCAGCTGGATCGCCGCGGCGGCTCACGACGGTGCAGCAGCGGTTGCGGCGGCCGCACGCGAAGCCTTGGAAGTCGCACATTCGGCGGCGCTGCCGCAATGAGCAGCGATACACCACTCGACGTCGTCACCGTCGGGGAGAGCCTCGGACTACTCACCGCTGAGCGGCCCGGGCGCCTACACAACTCCCCGGCTATGCGGCTCGGTTTCGGTGGCGCCGAGAGCAATGTGGCCATCGGTGTCGCAAGGCTCGGCGGTACGGCTGCCTGGATCGGCCGCGTCGGCGCCGATGCACTCGGCGAGCTGATCGCACGTGAGCTGCGGGCCGAGGGGGTGCAGCCCTATGTCGTCGTCGACGAGACAACGGCCACCGCACTCATGCTCAAGGAACGCCCTCAACCAGGTAACAGCCGCATCACTTACTACCGGCGCGGGCAGGCCGGCAGCCGGCTGCAGGCATCCGACATCCCACCCTCGTTGATCGCCCGCACCAAGATCCTCCATGTCACCGGCATTCCCGCCGGTCTGGGCGAGACCTCGTTAGCGGCTGTGCACACGGCCATCGACTACGCCACCGCGGCCGGCGCGCTCATCTCTTTCGATGTCAACCACCGTCAGGCGCTGTGGACTGACGTCGCTGCGGCCGCAGCCGCTTACCGCGGTCTCGCCCAACGCGCGCAGATCGTGTTCGCCGGAGACGACGAGGCGCATCTCCTGACAGGTGTTTCCGGTACGGACCGACAACTCGAGGTCATGATCGCGCTCGGAACCGACTGCGCCGTTCTGAAACGAGGCAGCAGAGGTGCGGTCGCCGCGACAACGGACGGCACTGTCGAGTCAGGAAAGGCGGTCGAGGTCCCCGTGGTCGACACCGTTGGCGCGGGTGACGCGTTCGTGGCGGGCTGGCTGGCCGAGGTCGCCCGCGGCTCGGACCTGCGTCTGAGGCTCGACACTGCGCTGGCGTGCGGCGCCATGGCGTGTACCAGCACGGGTGATTGGGAGGGGAACCCCACTCGCCAGGACCTAGCCTGGTTACGGCAGGGCGCCCATGAACCTGTGAGCCGATGACGGACCGCTAACTCCGCGGTCACCGCACCGGGGTCAGTGCGACGACCGGGATCTTCCTCGTCGTCTTCTTCTCGTAGCCGGCGAAGCCCGGATATCGACGAGCCTGCTCGGCGTACTTCGCGTCACGCTCGTCGCCGTCGAGTTCGGTGGCGACGACATCGAACTCCTCATCGCCGACCTCGATGCGGATCTGCGGATGGGCACGCAGGTTGAAGTACCAGGCCGGGCTGGTGTCGGCACCCGCCTTGGAGGCGAACACCAGGTAGCGATCGCCGTCGGCCAGATACATCATGATGTTTGTTCGGGGCTCGCCGGTCTTGGCGCCCAACGTGTGCAGGATCAGCAGCGGCGCACCCTCGAACTGACCACCGACCCTGCCGTGATTGGCGCGGAACTCCGCGATGTTCTTCGCGTTGAAATCGTTCAACTCGTTCTCGGCCATTGGGCCCTCCTTGTTCATTCGACAGATCCAGGTTGCCCTCAGCGGGTGAGAACCATGCATCCGGCGATGGGACCGCCGCCCGCGGCAACCAGCGCCGTCTCCGGCTGTCGGCGAACCTGCCGCTGCCCGGCCTGACCCCGCAGCTGCAGGCACGCCTCGTGCAGAACCCAGTAGCCGTGCATCCGGCCAGCGGAGAGCTGACCGCCATAGGTGTTGAGCGGAAGCACCCCGTTCAGGGCGATCCGGGATGCCCCCTCCACGAAGGGTCCACCCTCACCGTCCGCACACACACCGAGCGCTTCCAGCCAGGCGATCGTCAGGAACGTGAAACCGTCGTACAGCTCGGCGATGTCCATGTCGCCGGGCGTGAGGTCGGTCCGCGACCACATCTGCGCTGCGGCGTCGACCGAGGCCATCTTCGGGAAGTCGTCGCGGTGGAACCAGCCACCGGACCCGTACGTCCCACCGATCGCCTCGACGCCCACCGCCGGATTCGGGCAGTCCGGTGCGTAGTCGCGATGCGACACCACCACGGCGATCGACCCATCGACGGGAACGTCGCAGTCGTAGAGACCCAGCGGCGTCGATATGGGACGGGACGCGAGATAGTCGTCCATGGTCATCGGATCCTGATAGGCCGCAAGCGGATTGAGCGCCGCATTGCGTCTGCTGTTGATGGCCAGCCAACCCAGCTGTTCCCTCGTCGTGCCATAGAGGTCCATATGACGACGACAGTGCATCGCCACCCAGTTCGACGCCGAGTATGCGTGGGCGGCGAGCAGCTCGCCGACGTCGTCGTTGGCTCCGATCCGCCGTCGCTGCCCGGGCTCCCGCGGCTCGACCGGCGGGGACGTCAGCGCGTTCGGCTCGGGCGGGGGTCCCGACGAGTCGATCATCGACCCGCCCAGCATGCCGACGGTGCGGTAGACCAGGACGTGCCGCGAACGGCCCTGCGCCACCGCGAGGAACGCCGACATCAGGGGGCTCAACAGGCCAGCGGTGTCGAAGCCCGAACTTCGGTTCTGCGCATCGAGGCCGAGCGCCTCCACCACGTGCTGGCGTGGCGTGTCGCCGAGCGTGGCAACACCATCGATGTCCGCCGGCCTCAGGCCCGCATCGGCGATGGCGGCAGATGCCGCCTCGGTGGTCAGCTCCAGACCGGGGATGCCGGTGCGGCGGCCGATGCGGGAGATGCCGACCCCGCTGATGATCGCGTCCTTCTCGAAATGCGACGACACGAGGCTCCATTCCCGTCCGGCATCCGGGCCACCTAGAGGGACGTGACCGGTAGGTTCACCATCATGGCAGGTCAGCTCGTCGTCCCGTACTGCGAGACGTGTGCGCTGTGGAGTCTTCCGCCCTCCTCGGACTGTCCCGACTGCGGAGCCACGCTCACCGGGCGGGCGGTGTCCGGCCACGGCACGGTGTTGACCTGGACCGTCAACCACTATCCCTTCAATCCCGCGGTGCCGCTGCCGTATGTCATCGCCATCGTCGAACTCGTCGAACAGCCGGGTTTGCGTCTCGCCGCCAACATCGTTGGCTGCCAGCCCGACTCGGTGTGTGCCGGCATGCCGGTGCAGGCGCGTTTCGAGCGTCACACGCTCGACCCCGAGCGGGTCTCCGCGCCCGTGTTCGGCCCGCTGCTCAGCTAGTGCGTCAGGTGCTGCTGACGACGGCGGGTGCCGCGCGGCGCCGCGAGTCCAGGATCATCACTGCCACGTGCAACGACGCCATCGACTCGGCATCGTCGAGGTCGACGCCGAGGATCCCCGCGATCGCGGCCAACCGCTTGTAGAGCGCGGGACGGCTGATGTGCAACCGCTGGGCCAGCTCGGCCTTGTTACCGCCCAGCTGCAGATACTGGCGGAGCACCGACAGGTTCGACAGCTCACCGACGATATCGCTGGCCAGCAGCGCGTTGAGTTCGGTCTCGGCGAAGTTCTGCACCCGCGGGTCGTCGCGCAGCAGCGCGATCAGCCCGCGCAGCCGCACGTCTGACGCCCGGAAATAGCTCCGCGACCCCGCACCCATCGCCATGGCGACCTCCGCCACGTGCGCGGCGTCGGCCAGTCCGTGGATGGTGTCGATGACGCTCTCCCCGGCGGGCCCGATCGCCAGCACGGTGTCCGAGGCGCCGCTGACACGCCGGATCTCTCCGCGCAGTTGATCGCCAAGTGCATTGAGCGCCTTGTCGTTCGCTCCCCCACGCACCGTCCCCAGGGACAGCACCGCGCCGATCTCGCCGTCCCGTCGAATGGTGAACAGTCCGGTGTGCCGCGCGGCGTTCACGGTGTGCGCGACGACGTCGAGCAGCGCGACGTTGCGGCGTTGCGCGGCCACTGGATCCGCACTGTCCTCGGCCCGCTCGACCCTGACCACCGCGGGCAGATAGCTTGCCGCCCTGCGTAACCCGAGCGCGTGCGCCCGGGCAGCGGCCTCGCGCTCGTCGGTGATGCGGCTGCGCAGGACATTGTCGATGAGGCCACTCTGGGCCTGTTGGTGCAGTCCCGAACGGTCCCGTTCGATCATCCGGTGCATCGCCAGAGCCGCCGCCGCGCGTTCGAGGACCCGCTTCGCCCGCGCCGGATCTGCCGCCTGGCGCGGGACGATGAGCCGGCCCCACTCCTCAGAGCGCGGGCCGACCGACGTCACCTCCCAGGATTCGGCACCGCCCCCCGCAGCGGGCACCAGCCGCGAACGGCGTTCCCAGTCGTGCAGCAGCGCTGCCGCGGCGGGTCCGCTGGCCGATGCGGCCAGCGCCTGGTGCGCTAGGTCCTCGAGCACCACCGGTTCGTCGAGGATCCGTGCCGCGGCCTCCACGATTCCGGCGGCGGACGCCCGCTTCATGCTCAGCTCCGTGAAGGCCTCGTGCACGCGACGGTCGAACGCCACCTCCTCGTACTGTTCGGCGACGATTCGGCGGTGCACCGCCTCGGTGACCTCCACGAACTTGATCTCGCGGTGCAGCGCGACCAGCGCCAGGTTCAGTCGCCGGGCGGCGTCGACGACGGTGGCAGGCACTTTTGCCAACACCCTGCCCAGTTCCACGACCACGCCCAACGCGCCCGCTTCAGCGAGACCCTCGAGATAGGTGCGCGCGTTGCGGTGCAGCGGCGCCCCGGTGGTCAGCACCAACTCGCCACCCTGCAGCAGCGTGGAGAGGTCGGCGACGTCGCTGACGTGAATCCAGCGGATCTCGTCGTTCCAGCGGCGGTCGCTGAGGATCTCGGGCTCACCGCGCTGCAGCACCGGCAGTCCGACGACGTCTGAGATGGTCAGAGGCATTTACACACTGTAATGGCTGGGCTTCAATCGGTGACGGTGTGTTCGGTGCGGGGCCCGGCCGTCCACTGCAATGATCGACGGTGTCACCAGCAGCGCGGCTGGTTCCTGCCCCATTATCACCAGCACGAGAGGTCCTCTGCATGCGCACCATCGATCATTGGATGAACAACGAGGCCTTCGCCGGCACCAGCAGTGCCACCGCGCCGGTGACGAATCCGGCCAGCGGCCAGGTCACCGGACAGGTCGCCCTGGCCAGCGTCGAGGACGCCCGCGCGGTCATCGACGCCGCCGCGGCCGCATTCCCCGCCTGGCGTGACACCTCACTGGCCAAGCGCACCCAGATTCTGTTCAACTTCCGCGAACTGCTCAACTCCCGCAAGGGTGAGCTCGCCGAGATCATCACCAGCGAGCACGGCAAGGTCGTCTCCGATGCGCTGGGCGAGGTCTCACGCGGCCAGGAAGTCGTCGAATTCGCCTGCGGCATCCCGCATCTGCTCAAGGGCGGGTTCACCGAGAACGCCTCGACCAATGTCGACGTCTACTCGATCCGCCAGGCACTGGGCGTCGTGGGAATCATCTCCCCGTTCAACTTCCCCGCCATGGTTCCCATGTGGTTCTTCCCCATCGCCATCGCCACCGGCAACACCGTTGTGCTGAAGCCCTCGGAGAAGGACCCCACCGCCGCGCTGTGGATCGCCAACCTCTGGAAGGAAGCCGGCCTGCCCGCCGGAGTCTTCAACGTCCTGCAGGGTGACAAGACCGCCGTCGACGAGATCCTGACCAACAAGGCCGTGAAGTCGGTGTCCTTCGTGGGCTCCACACCCATCGCGCAGTACGTCTACGCCACCGGCACCGCCGCGGGCAAGCGTGTCCAGGCCCTGGGCGGGGCCAAGAACCACGCCGTCATCCTGCCCGACGCCGACCTTGATCTGGCCGCTGATGCGATGGTCAACGCGGGCTTCGGCTCCGCTGGCGAGCGCTGTATGGCCATCTCCGCGGCCGTGGCCGTCGGACCGATCGCCGACGACCTCATCGCCAAGATCACCGAGCGCACCATCGGCCTCAAGATCGGCGACGGCACCAAGAACTCCGATATGGGCCCGCTTGTCACCAAGGCCCACCGCGACAAGGTCGCCTCCTACATCGACGCAGGCGAGGCCGACGGCGCCAAGATCGTCGTCGACGGCCGCAACGTCACCGCTGACGGCGGCGCCGACGGGTTCTGGTTGGGCCCCACCCTGATCGACAACGTCACGCCCGAGATGAGCATCTACACCGACGAGATCTTCGGCCCCGTGCTCTCGGTCGTTCGGGTCGAGACATACGACGAGGCGCTGAACCTGATCAACGACAACCCCTACGGCAACGGCACCGCCATCTTCACCAACGACGGTGGCGCCGCCCGGCGCTTCCAGAACGAGGTGCAGGTCGGCATGGTCGGCATCAACGTGCCGATCCCCGTCCCGATGGCCTACTACAGCTTCGGCGGCTGGAAGGCCTCGCTGTTCGGTGACTCCCACGCCCACGGCATGGACGGCGTCAACTTCTTCACCCGCCAGAAGGCCATCACCCAGCGCTGGCTGGACCCCAGCCACGGCGGCATCGAGCTGGGCTTCCCCCAGAACGCGTAACCCCATCCCCCAACCCCAGCCCGCGAGACTGCGGTGAGATCGCCGAAACCCCTCATTCCACGATCTCACCGCAGTCTCGACAACGGGGTTCCCCCCGCGACCATCGCCTGATGAGTGAAAGATGTCTTCCATGACCGTGACCAATGACGCCGCCATCCTGCCCAACGGCCTGTCCGTCGACGAGGCACGCCGCGAGGCCGCGCGCGCCTACGAGCTGGACCGCGCGCACGTGTTCCATTCCTGGTCGGCGCAGGCCGAGATCTCCCCGATGACGATCACCGCGTCGGAGGGCTGTTACGTCTGGGACGGCGACGGAAACCGTTTTCTGGACTTCTCGTCGATGTTGGTCAACACCAATATCGGCCACCAGCACCCGAAGGTGGTCGCGGCCATCCAGGCACAGGCGGCCAAGCTCTGCACCGTCGCGCCGCAGCACGCCAACGACGCCCGGTCCGAGGCCGCGCGGCTGATCGCCGAGCGCACCCCGGGCGACCTGAACAAGGTGTTCTTCACCAACGGCGGCGCCGACGCCGTCGAGCACGCGGTGCGCATGGCGCGTCTGCACACCGGGCGCTACAAGGTGCTCAGCCGCTACCGCTCCTACCACGGCGGCACGGAGACGGCGGTCAACTTGACCGGTGACCCGCGGCGCTGGCCCAACGATCACGGCAACGCCGGCATCGTGCACTTCTTCGGGCCGTTCCTGTACCGGTCGCGTTTTCACGCCACCACCGAGGCCGAGGAGACCGAGCGCGCTCTCGACCACCTCCACGAGACGATCCGCATGGAGGGTCCGTCGACCATCGCGGCCATCATTCTCGAGTCCATCCCCGGCACCGCAGGCATCATGATCCCGCCTCCGGGCTACATCGCCGGCGTGCGGCAACTGTGCGACGAGTACGGCATCGTGTTCATCGCCGACGAGGTCATGTCGGGCTTCGGCCGCAGCGGAAAGTGGTTCGCCATCGAGCATTTCGATGTCGTGCCTGACCTGATGACGTTCGCGAAGGGTGTCAACTCCGGCTACGTGCCGCTGGGCGGCGTGGCGATCAATGCGAAGATCGCCGAGACGTTCGCGCATCGCGCCTACCCCGGCGGTTTGACGTACTCCGGCCACCCGCTGGCCACCGCCTCCGCCGTGGCCACGATCAACGCGATGGCCGATGAGGGCATCGTCGAGAACGCGGCACGCATCGGCGAGCAGGTCATCGGGCCACGGCTGCGCGAGATGGCCGGCCGGCACCGTTGCATCGGCGAGGTCCGCGGCACGGGTGTGTTCTGGGCCGTCGAGCTGGTCGCCGACCAGCAGACGCGGGAGCCGTTGGCACCCTACGGTTCCAGTAGCCCGGCCATGAACGCCGTTGTCGCCGCCTGCAAGCAGGGCGGGCTGTTGCCGTTCGCGAACTTCAACCGGATCCACGTGGTGCCGGCCCTCAACATCAGCGATGAGGAGGCCAACACCGGCCTCGACATCCTCGATCGGGCGCTGGAGACCGCAGACGCTGCGCTCTGAGCTCAGCGCGCGTCCATGAAGTGGGCGGCGATCTCATCGCTCGTGGTCAGCCAAGCGTCAGGCTGTCCGGCCAAGTACCTCAAGGCTTGATCGAGGTACTTGTGCCGGAACGGCTGGCCGATCACGAAGGGATGCAACGCCAGCGCCATCACACGGCCGCTGGACGACGAGTCAATCCTCAGCTGCTCGTATTGGTCCTTGACGATTTGGACGAACTCGTCGCCAGTGCATCCCCGTCCGAACATCAGTAGGTCGTTGAGTTCCACCGAGTACGGAACGCTGATGACACCCGGGACGGTGAGTGGATAGGGCTGATCGTCGTTGGTCCAGTCGAGGACGTAGCGATATCCGAGATCGGCGAGGAGTTCGGGGGTCCGCAGGGTTTCGGTGAGACCCGGACCCATCCATCCCTGCGGCCGGCGCCCAGTCGCGTGAGTGATGGACTCGGTGATGTCGGTGAGTACGTCGCGCTCCTCGGCTGACGTCATGCCGGTGTGCAGGACCGAGTTCGTGCGTCCGTGCGCCAGCCACGTCCAGTCGCGGGCCACACCCGCCGAGATGATCTGCGGGTGCTCCTCGATGACGGCCGAGTTCAGCAGCACGCTGGGCCGGATGCCGTGGCTGTCGAGGGCCTCGATCGTCCGCCAGATCCCGACTCGGGCCCCGTAGTCGCGCCAGCCGTAGTTCAATGCGTCGGGGACGAGATCTGCGGTACCCGGCCAGATGCTTGTCGACGGCCGGTCCACCAGGAAGTGCTCGACGTTCAATCCGATGTAGACCGCCACCTTGGCCCCGTCGGGCCAGACGATCGGCGCGCGCTCGATGATCGGGCTGTAGGTGAAGGGCGGTACGGGTTTTGATGTCGTCATGCCCGCACGGTAAGGGCTGACACCAATGTCAGGTTCAAGCGAATCCGGTATAACGGTCACATGCGAATCGGCGAGCTCGCACGACGAACCGGTGTCAGCGAGCGCTCCCTGCGCTACTACGAGAGTGCGGGTCTGCTGGTCTCGGAACGCAGCCGCGGCGGCCATCGCGAGTACACCGAGGCGGCCGTGGATCGGGTGATCCACATTCAGGAGTTGTACGCCGCCGGGCTGCCCAGTCGAACGATCGCGTCGCTTCTACCGTGTATGCGCGACACCGACGGCGGCCCCACCGAGTCGGCGACGCCGCGGCTCGTCGAACGGCTCACCGCCGAGCGCGACCGCATCGACGAGGAGATCCGCGGGCTGGCGAACTCACGCGCCGTTCTCGACGACGTCATCGTCGCCGCGTCGGGCGCCGAGGTCGCACTCAGAACGCCAACAGATTGTCCTTGAACAGCTTGTGCTCGTATGAGGTTCGGGTGAGGCCGCGGCGCTGCAGCTCGGGCACCAGTCCGTCAACGACCTCGACCACGTACCGGCGGGTGAGGCGCATACCTGGCGCAGTGAACAGGAAACCGTCCCCTCCGACCTCGTCCATCAGTGCCTCGAGTTGGTCGGCCACCGTGGCCGGGGTCCCGACCAGGGCATCCTCAGTGGACAGGTAGGCCGCGGTCAGTTCGCGCAGTGTCTTTCCGCTGCCGCGCTGCAGGAACGCCTCGAGGGATCCGCGTTCACCGTTGGTCTGAAGATCGTCGGGAAGCGGCTTGTCCAAGTCAAAGCTGGTGAAGTCGATCTCGGTGATCGCAGCCAGATGCGCCAGCGTCTTCTCGAGGTAGTACTCGTTGTCGACCAGGCGCTCCAGCTTGGCCCGCGCCTCCTCATCAGTCTCACCGAGATGCGGGGTGCACAGAAACAGCACCTTGATGTCATCGGGTTTGCGACCGTATTCGACTGCACGTCTGCGAATGTCGTCCCGGTAGGCGATCATTCCCTGCGGGTCGGCTGCCGTTCCCACCACGGTGTCGGCGTACTTCGCGGCGAAGTCCTTACCCTGTGGTGAGCCACCGGCCTGCGCGAGCACGGGGTGGTACTGCGGCGAGGGAACGGTGTTGAGCGGGCCGCGGCTCCTGTAGTACTCACCCTCGAAGTCGATGGTGTGCACCTTGGTGTGGTCGACGAATGTCCCGGTCTCCCGGTCGCGTACCACGGCGTCGGGTTCCCACGAGTTCCACAGTGCACGAACCAGATCCACGTACTCGTGTGCACGGGCGTAGCGCTCGTCATGGCGGGGCAGGTGGTCCAGCCCGAAGTTCTGCGCGGAGCGGTCCTCAGCCGAGGTGACCATGTTCCAGCCGAGCCTGCCACCGGTGAGGTGGTCGAGCGTGCTGCATAGCCTGGCGAGCAGGAACGGCGGGTAGAACGTCGACGACAGGGTCAGGACGAGACCCAGATTCTGGGTGACGTTGCCCAGCAGCGGAATCAGCGGTGCCGGATCGTGTTTGGGCGAGTGCAGCGCGTGTTTGAGTTCGCGTTCGAACGTCCCGCCGTAGGCATCAGAGACCATGAGCTTGTCCTCGAGCAGCAGGTAGTCGAACTTCGCCCGCTCGAGGTGTTGAACCAGCTCCACATAGAAGCTGCCCGACCAGTCCTGCCCACCGGTGGAACCCCACTGCTCGTTCCACCCGTCGACGCAGAAGTTGGCGAACCAACCCAGGTGAAACCTCTTGTCATAGGACACTTCGGGTGAATCCCTTCATCGTTCGGCCGAACAGTCGGCAATTCGGGGTAAGGCGCGTCAAGGACTAGGGCCCGTCGAGCAACCCGTGTTCCAGCGGTGGGCGGTGATCGGTGACCTCCGCCGACTCCTCGACGGCCGCCAGACGGGCGTCGCTCTCCCGAATCGCCTGCTGCTCGCCTGTGCGGTCCTGGCCGCGCGTGAAGGCGTAGTACACCAGCGCCGAGACCACCAGACCGGCCAGCCACGAGATGTCGATCCCGCCGAGCAACGCGCCGATCGGGCCGGTGAAGTACGGCAGCACCGCAAAGGGCACCATCGCGGCAAATCCCAGGAAGTAGGCCGCGATTCCGCGCCACGACCATCCGCCGTACACCCCACGGGGGGTGAACAGGTCGGTGATCGCATACTCGCCCCGGCGCACGAAGAAGTAGTCGGTGAGGTTCACCGCCGTCCACGGCACCAGCAGGAACAACATCAGCGACAGAGCGTTGCTCGCGGCGTTGATGACGTGGTCACCGAATGGGAGTGCCACGACGAGGTAGATCACGATGGTTGCCGCCGTGACGGCAATTCGCAGGGCTCGGCTCGGCCGAACCCGGCGAACCAGGTCCACGCCGGTGAGGAACTGCAGCGTCACGCTGTATGCGGCCGTCGCGGTGCACACGACCAGAGTCGTCGCAGACGCCAGCGCCAGCACCGCACCGAAGCCGCCGACCACGTTGTTCCCGGCCTCGTGCAGTGCCACCAGCGCATCCTCGGCCTCATAGTGGGCGGAGAGCCACGCACCCAGGGTGATCAACCACAGCGCCGAGATGCCGGCTCCCACATACACACTCGCGATCAGCGACCGCGAGGAGGTCTTGGCGGGCAGGTACCGCGTGTAGTCCGACACCACCGGGGCGAGTGCCATGTTGTAGGCGGCCGAGACCGCGAACACCGTGAAGAATGCCGAGAGCACGAACCCGTGCTCACTGGAGGACGGCTCGGTGCCGCCGGCCTTCCCGAGCGCGACGGCCAACGAGAACGCCAGAACCAGGGGCACGGTGACGTAGAACACCAGCCGCGAGATCCGGTGCAGATAGTCGTGGCCTGCGATCGCGAATGCGCCGCCCACCAGGTTGACCACCAGTCCGATCACCACCGGCGGCCAGCCGAAGACCTGCGCCAGCCCCTGTGCGGTCAGGATGGTGTACACCACGCCGAACGCCAGGTAGCAGGTCAGCGACATCGCGACGACGACGATGACGCCGTAGAAGCCGAACTGCGCCCGAGACTGGATGATCTGCGGCAGACCCAGCCGAGGCCCCTGGGTGGCGTGGAAGGCCATGAAGAACGTGCCAACCACCAGGCCCAGCGCCGAGGCCAGCACCGCCCAGCCGACGCTGAGCCCCAGCGCCGGCCCGGTGAAGCCTAGTGCGATGGTGAAGAAGCTCCAGTTGGCGATGAAGAACAGCGGGCTCACCCGCCACGGGGTGCCATGACGTTCGCTCGGGGTGATCCAGTCGATCGACCGGCTCTCGATGCTCGAGTAGCGACGCACTGGAACGTCGGCCGCGGAATGCCCTGTCTCCGGCACGATCTCTGTAGACACGAGGGGTGATCCTTCACCCGAGCGCACTCGAGGAACAGCCATCTCGTCGGGGTGATTATTAGTCGACGACCACAGCGACGGGTTCGTCGCGGCCGATGTCCGCACGCGCTAGGGTCGCCTCGGATCCATCGACCTCGGGAGGCCAGCCATGGACGACTATCCCTTCGACCTCGGTGGGTACACGCGCCCCATCACGACGACGTCGGCGACGGCTCAACGGTGGTTCGACCGCGGCCTGAACTGGGTATTCGCCTACAACCACGAAGAGGCCGCGCTCTGCTTCGGCAAGGCGCTGGAGCATGATCCGGGCTGCGCGATGGCGCACTGGGGTCTGGCATACGTGGCGGGACCGAACTACAACCGGCCGTGGGAGCTGTTCGACGACGACGAGATCATCGAGACGCTGCGGACGTCACGGCAGTCGTGCGCTCTCGCGCGAGACAACGCCGATGGTGCGTCCCCGGTCGAGCGCGCGCTGATCGACGCGCTCCAAACCCGTTACCAGTCCGAGGTTCCCGCCCCGGATCTCTACGTGTGGAGCGCGGAGTACACCGATGCGATGCGCGGGGTGCACCGGGAGTTCGGTGATGACCCCGACGTCGCCACCCTGTTCGCCGAGGCGATGATGAACCGCACGCCTTGGCAGATGTGGGAGCTGCGCAGCGGACTGCCCACGGCGGGTGCCGACACGCTCGAGTGCCGCGCGGTCCTCGAAGCGGCGATCGACCACAACCGCGCCGCGGGCCGCGGGCCGCACCCCGGGCTGTGGCACCTCTACGTCCATCTCATGGAGATGTCGCCCACCCCGGAGTCAGCGCTGCGGGTCGGTGACGAATTGCGGCGTCTGGTACCGGATTCCGGTCATCTCGCGCACATGCCGACCCATATCGATGTGCTGTGCGGCAACTATCAGGACGTCGTCGACTGGAACCACATCGGCATCGAGCGGGACGTCCGCTATTGGAAACACGCCGGGGCACTCAACTTCTACTCGCTCTACCGGGTGCACAACTATCACTTCAAGCTCTACGGCGCGATGTTCCTCGGCCAGTTCGAGCCCGCGATTGACGCCGTCGCAGCGATGCACGACACCATCCCCGACGAGCTCGTCCGCATGGAGAGCCCCGCCATGGCCGACTGGCTGGAGGGCTACATGTCGATCGGGACCCATGCCCTCGTTCGATTCGGCAAGTGGCAGGAGCTCATCGACGATCCGCTGCCCACCGACCCCGATGTCTACTCCATGACGACCGCGATGAACTTCTACGGCAAGGGCGTCGCGTATGCCGCACTGAAGCAGCACGATGCCGCAGCCGAGGCGCAGCGGAACTTCGAGGCGGCCGCGGCGGCCGTCCCGGAGACCAGACGCGTACACGTGGTGCCCTGCCAGGACATCCTCGGGGTCGCCCGTGAGGTTTTGGCTGGCGAGATCGCCTATCACGCAGGTGAATACGATGGCGCCTTCCACCATCTCCGAAACGCGGTGCGACGTGAGGACGATCTGCCCTACGACGAGCCGTGGGGCTGGATGATGCCAAGCCGTCACGCCCTGGGCGCACTCCTGCTCGAGCAGGGTCATCTCGAGGAGGCCGCCGCCGTCTATGAGGCCGATCTGGGGCTGACGGACGAGGTGATCCGTTCCAACCGGCACCCCAACAACGTGTGGGCCCTGCTCGGACTGCACCGCGTCTACGAGGCCCTCGGGCGCACCGCGGAGGCGCGCGTCATCAAGCCGCTGCTCGACGTGGCCTCGGCACGAGCGGACACCTCGATAGCGTCGTCATGCTTCTGCAGCCGACCACTGGATGCCTCGGCACCGCCGGCCGGTGACAGCACCGGATGCTGCTCCGCCTGACAGGGCTCCGGGACTAGGCCGGACACCGAGAGGTGCCCGACCTGGTCCCGGGGCAGTCAGCTTCCCGTCACCGCGATATTGGTGAGGTCTGGACCGTTGCCAAGCGACTGCCACGTCCAGTTGGTCACCCGATCGGATGTCGGATTGGACTTCACCCGCTCGATCAACGGGAACCACGCGAGGTCCTTCGTGGCGATCTCGTTCGCCTGCCTCCAGTGCGGCGCGGAGTCCTCTGCCGAGAAGGCCTGTGTGACGGCGGCATTGAGCTGCGGGTTGTCGTATGTGACGCCGTTCCAGGTGCCGCCCGGTGCGAAGTCGGAGTCCAGCCAACCGCCTAGCGTCATCCGTGCACTGTTGCCCTGCCAGTCCGGAGTCCAGTTCGTGATCGCCAGGTCCCACTGATCGAGCTTCGACTTGTCGCCCAGGAACGCGCTGAACGTGCCCCAGCTCTCCCCCGGGATCGGCGTCAGCCGTACTGTGATTCCGCTGCGGGCCGCCGCGTTCTGCACGGAGGTGGCGATCTTCTCGAACTCCGGGGTGTTGCGGTAGGCCACGTTAACTGTCAGGTTCTGCTGGCCCGCCTGGGTGAGCAGGTCCTTGGCCTTCTCCGGGTCACCCTTGTCCTCCGGTGTGGGATAGGGATTCTCGTCGGTGTATCCGACGATTGTCGACGTGAGGATCTCGTTGCTGGGGATCGCGGAGTCCGGTCCGCCGAGACCGCGGACGACGTCACTGCGGTTGAGCGAGTAGTTGAACGCCTGGCGCACGCGCAGATCCTTGAACGCGCTCTGGGCGGGTGTCTTCGGTTCGGCGGGGTTGTTCCAGCTGATGAAGACTGCCGATCCGCTGGCGGACTTGTGCAGACGCTCGGGGTCGGTCTGCTTGTAGGACGCTATGACGTTGGCTGGGTATGCCCTGATGTAGAGGCCGATATCGGCGGTGCCGGTCTGGATCTGCTGGGACGCGGCGTCCGCCGAGGCGACGGTCGTGTCGAACACGATCTCATCGGCGTAGGCGTTGCGGGGATCTCCTTCGGCGTTGTAGTTCTCGGCCCTCTTCAACGTCAACTGCTTGCCCTGGTCGTAGGAGGCGATGGAGTAGGGACCGCTGGAGGCGTAGTTCTGTCGGAACTCGAGGCTGTCGGCGTAGTACTTGGACACCACCTCCTCGGGCAGCGGGCTGACGAAGTTGAGCGTGAGGATGTCGAGGATGTCGCTGGCAGGCTGTGTGAGCGTCAGCTGAAACGTCTTGTCGTCCAGTGCCTTCACACCGCTGATGTCGTGCGTGTCGATGAACTCCTTGGCCGCGACCAGGTCGCCCGTGGGCACCTTGGCGAACTCGTCGGCGTACTCCTCGAAGCCGGCGAATAGCGCGTTGTAGTAGGTGATCGCGCTGACCTGGGCGTTCGGATCGGGGAAGCGCTTGATCGCGTAGACGAAGTCCTGGGCGGTGATCGGTCGCGTACTGGCCCCCGAGAACGCGATGTCATCGCGCAGGTGGAACGTGTACGTCAAGCGGTCGGGGCTGACATCCCAGCTCTCGGCGAGATCGGGAACCACCTTGGTGTCGTCGCCGATGCTGTTCTTGTCACCCGCGTATGTGACCAGCTGCCGGGTGAGCGCCCGAATGACCTGCCACGACTCCGCCGAGTACGCGATCAACGGGTCCAGTGCGTCGACATCGCCCACCGAGGCGATGCGCAACGTACCGCCGTGCAGTGCGGCCGGATCGGCCGTCGTCGAGTCAGCGCCGTCGGTACTGCAGGCCGCCAACGCGACTGACACGGCGAGCGTGGCGACGAGGGCGACGAATCGCCGTCCGGGGTTTCTCATGCTTCTCCTTCTTTAGTGAGATCTGGGCTCATTTGGCGCTGCGCGAGTGCGTGACGACGTCGACGGCGAAGGTGGTGATCACGAAGATCACCGCGCCGAGCAGGGTCACGCCGATCACCACCGGCGCGTCACCGGACTTGGCCGCGCTGACCGCGAGCCTGCCGACACCGTCGAGTCCGAAGATCTGCTCGGTGATGATGGCTCCACCGAGAATGGTGGCGAACTCGATACCGCCGAGGGTCAGGATGGGGTTCAACGCCGCCGAGAGGGCATGGTCGAAGTACACGCGTTGCGGTGCAACACCCTTCGCCCGGGCGGTGCGAATGTAGTCCTTACCCGCGACCTCGAGCACGGAGGCGCGCACCACCCGTTGAAAGACTCCGACCTCGGCGAGCACCAGCGTCAGCCATGGCAGCAGCAGATGCTGCGCCCACCTCGCGGGCGACTCGGTCAGTGGCACGTATCCCCCACCCGGGAAGATCCTCACCCCAGCCAGCGAGAGCTGGAAGTAGAAGACGTAGAGCAGTCCGACACCGGTGACGAAGGTGGGCACCGCGAGCGCGGCATACGACAGGGCGCTCGTCGCCGCGTCGAACACGCCACCCGGCCTGCGGGCGGCGTACACCCCCAACACTATCGAGAGCAGCGCCCACAGCAGCAGCGCGCCGACCGCCAGGCTCACGGTGACCGGGATCTTCTCGATGATGAGTTCTGTGACCGGCCGCTGCGATCGGTACGAGTATCCGAGGCTCGGCGGCCAGTTCAGCAGGCCTGTCGGCGTGCCCTTGATCTCCGGGCCCCGCACCACGTAGTGCCACAGCTGGACGTACCACGGGTCGTTGAGGCGCAAGCTGTTCGCGATCGCGGAAACCGTTTCCTCCGAGGCATTCTCGGGTGCGAGCATTCGGGCCGGGTTCTGATATGCGATGCGCGTCAGTCCGAATGTGATCAGGACGACGACGGAGACGGTGACGACCATGCGGAAGGATCGCCAGAGCAGGAATCGATTCAACAGCGTTACCTCACGCCGCGGTCGGGTCGAAGCGGCTACGCAACCGGGTGGCCAGCAGATTGAAGCCGAGGACGGTGAGGAACAGGGCGAATGCGGGTGCGATCAGCATCCAGGGTTGGGTCTGGTAGAGCGCGGAGTCCTGGGCGTTGGCGATCATATTGCCCCAGCTCGGTGTCGGCGGCCGGATTCCCACGCCGAGATAGGACAGCGACGCCTCGGCGATGATGTTGGTGGGCAGTTGCACCGCCCAGTAGATGACGATCGTCGGAAGGATGGTCGGCAGAATCTCGCGGGTCAGCACCCGCGCGTGTGACGCTCCGGAACCCACCGCCGCCAGCACGAACGGCTTGGCCTTGACCTCGATCACCAGATTGCGCACCAGGCGTGCGAAGTACGTCCACGAGAACAGGGCGATCACGCCGATCACCACCACCGCCGGGTTCACCAACGTGGTGCCCGCGGTACCGCGGTTGAGCGTGACGACGCTGAGGGCGGTGACCAGGAAGGGGAAGGCCAGCGCGACGTTGGTCGCCTCGGAGGCCACGGCATCGACGCGGCCTCCGAAGTACCCGCCGACGAGCCCGACCAACACGCCGACCAGCATCGCGATGGTTGTTGCCGGGATGCCGATGGCGAGGGAGACCCTTGCGCCGTAGAGGGTTCGGATCAGCACGTCGCGTCCGCTGCCGTCCGCACCGAGTAGGAATCCGTTGCCGCCGGAGATCGGCAGCCCAGCGGCATCGAGGGTCTCGTCGGGGAACTGTGCATCGGGTCCGTGCCCGACCAGGGCCGCGAACACCGGAGCCAGTAGCGCCGCCAGCACCACAACGCCGACGATCGCACCACCGGCAATCAGCCCGGGATCGGTGAACGCAGAGCGCCATCGCCCCTTGCGAGACGGGGCACCAGCCGGCTCGGAGACCGGTGCCTGCATCAGCAGTTGACTCACGAGGCCCGAGCCCCGTCGATGCGCGGCACAGCGTCCAGCAGCGTGCGGGTGTAACTGGACTGGGGATTGCCGAAAACCTCCGCCACGGTGCCGGTCTCCTCGACACCGTCGGGTCCGAGCACGACAACGCGCTGGGCGATCGACGACACCACACCGAGGTCATGGGTGATGAACAGGAACGCGGTGTGCCGGACTCTGACGAGATCGGCGACCAGTGTGAGGATCTCGGCCTGCGTGGTGACGTCCAGTGACGACAGTGCCTCATCGGAGACGATGAGTGCGGGGTCGAGCACGAGTGCCCGTGCGATCGCGACGCGCTGCCGTTGTCCGCCGGAGAGTTCGGCCGGGTAGCGCTGCAGCAGGTCGCGGTCGACGCGGGCAGCCGCGGCGGCCTGCCCGACGCGGGAGGGGACCTCAGCGCGGTCGACGCGCTGCGCGATGAGCGGCGCCGCGAGCGTGTCCGCGACCGTGCGCCGCGGGTGCAGACTCGAGTACGGGTCCTGGAAGATCATCTGCACCGAACGGCGGGCCGCGGCTGGGAGCGGTGGTATCCCGTCACTCACCCGGGTCGGGTAGGTGGTCTCACCCAGGGTGACATCGCCGGCGTCGGCGTACTGCAGACCCGCGACGATGCGGCCGACCGTCGACTTGCCCGACCCGGATTCACCGACAAGGCCCACGACCTCGCCGGGTTCGATGGTGAAGTCGAGTCCGTCGATGACGGTGCGGCGGGCCCGTCCGGTGCGCGTGCGGTAGGTCTTGCGTAGCCCACGCACCCGGAGCAACGGCGTCCGCGACGAGCCGTCGGGGACCGTGGGTGCCGGCACCCGGTCCACGCTGTGCAGGCGTGAGGCGGCCAGCAGTTCGCGGGTGTACTCGTGCCGCGGTTGGGCGAAGATCCGCTGTCGTGGGCCCGATTCCACGACCACGCCACCCCGCACCACCACGACGTCGTCGGCGATGTCAGCGACAACACCGAGGTCGTGGCTGACGAACACGATCGCGGTGCCGTGATCGTGTTGCAGGCGGCGAAGCAGCGCGATGATGCCTGCCTGGACACTGACGTCCAGCGCGGTGGTGGGTTCGTCGGCGATGATCAGGGCGGGGTTGCATGCGATGGCGATCGCGATCATCACCCGTTGCCGCATGCCGCCCGAGAACTCGGCGGGATGGCTGCCGTAGGCGTGCCGCGGGTCTGCGATGCCGACCTCGTCGAGGAGTTCCTCTACGCGTCCGCGCATCTGCCGTCTCGGCACGGCGCGATGGACCCGGAGGGCTTCCTCGATCTGGGCTCCGACGGTCTTGAAGGGGTGCAGGTTGCTCTGCGGGTCCTGGAAGACGAACCCGATGTCACGCCCGAGGATGCGACGTAACGCCTTCGGCGAGGTGGCGAGCAGATCCTGATCCGCGAAGCGCACGGTGCCCGTGACCTCGGCGGTGTCCCCGAGCAGACGGGTCGCCGCCAGTAGCGAGGCACTCTTGCCCGAGCCGGACTCCCCCACGATCGCCAGCGTCTGGCCACGGTTGACGGAGAACGTCAACGACCGCACCGCTGGGACGACCTGCCGTCCACGGGTGCGACTTCCGGTGTGGATGTTGACGGCGAGATCGGTGACCTCAAAGAGTGCCATCGTCCAGTCTTGGCGCTTGTTTCTCCTTGGGCCCGAACATACTTCGATGGTCTGTCGATCGGCAGGAAATCTAAACCGTTCTGCTCATCGGGAAGTTATTGCCCGGGATATCAAGCGCTAGAAGTAGATTCCCGCATGCGGAGCAGGCCACCCGCCGAAGAGTGCGTCGGCGGCCTCGAGCGCCGCCTCATCGTGCACCGTGACCAGGCCCGCCAGGGCCAGGGCCTTCCATGTGACACCACCGAGCAGCAGTGCGCCCAACGTCGCGACGTCGGTGCTCAGCGCGGCGGGCCGGTCGGTGCGGACCGCCCCCGTCGCACCGAGCTCGAACGTCCCCGTGTTGTGCCGCAGAATGGGATCCTCGACGGCGACGCTGACAACCGAGTCACCGCTGAAGCTGCGTGCGGCGAGGGCGAGTCCGACGTCGATGATCCGCAGCCACGTCTCGTCGCGGGTGGCGGTCACGCGGGCGGCGCGCCGGTCCGCCAGGAGCCAGGGAAGCGGATCGTCGAGGGGCAGCGATGTGAAGATCAGACGGTCGACCAGGTCGAGTTCGATGAGGAACCGCAGCAGGCCAAGGTAGGCGTGCGGGTTCGGTGCGTAGAAGTCGTCGACCACGACCGTGCGCTCGGCGCTGGTGAACCAGCCGTCGGTGTCCACCGGGTGGTAGCGCACGAAGCCCGTCTCCGATCCCGGCTCGCCAGCCACGGCGACGTAACGGGGGCCGGCGTCGTTCTCGGCACGCAACCGCTGGTTCGCCCACCACACGCCGGGCCGGTCGATGGTGCCCGGGCGTGTGGGGCGAGCTCGTTCGTAGATGTGCGGCAACGCATCCCACGTCTGTGACGGTTCGACGAGTCGGACCGGCCCTCCGTCTCCGACATTGGGTCCCAGCCGGGCGCGGGCGCTGCTCACCTCGACGGTCTGCGACGTGCTGGCCACTCCGTAACCGAACCTGCCGTAGATGGTCGCCTCGGATGCCCGCAGTGTCGCGACCACCTCACCGCGTGTGTGAGCGTCCCGCAGTTGAAATGCCATGAGATCTGATGCGATGCCTCGGCGGGTGTATGACGGCAGAACTCCCACATGGGTGACCGCGGCGTGGCCCACACGCCGACCACCGGGCACCGTCAGGGTGCTGCCCGCGGAGTCGGTGGTGGCGACGAGCTGACCGGCGACGAACGCCCCGACCGTGCGGCCTGGCTCGACGAGCTTGCCGATCGCGCCGGACTCCAGCGCGGAAAGCGGCCTGAACCCCACCATCGCCGTGCGGAAGAGGTTGGCCGCAGCGACGAGGTCGCTCTCGTCGGTCAGGACCCGGATGTCGGCGCTCACCGCACGGCGCCCTTGTCGCTGCGCCGAGGGGTGCGACGGTATCGCGCTGCAGGGTGGTCGTCGCGGACGTGGTCGCTGCCATGCAGGCGGCGGCGCAGGGTGGTGGGCTCGGTTGGGCGAGGCCGGAGTCGACCGCGGCGATCCAGCTCCGGCACGACGAGATCGGCGAAGTCGGTAAAGCTGTCCGGGTTCACCACCTGCATCAGGTTGATGCCCTGGGTATTGCTGGCGGCCAACCAGTCCTCGATGTCGTCGGCCACGGCCGTCGGTGTGCCGACGAACGTGCGCGAGCGCCCCAGCCCCGTCTTGGGCGCCAAGGCCTCGCGCAATGTCCACGCCCTGTCGGCAGCAGCGAACATGGACAGCAGAGAGCGGTTCGAGTCCGTGTCGTGGTGTCCGATGACGGCATCGAGGTCCTCCGCCGAGAAGTCGATGCCGGTGCTGGCCGAGTAGTGGGCCAGTGCCCCCTCGACGCTGAAGTACGACTGATAGTCGGCCAGCTTGGCCCGCGCGCCACCCTCGGTGTCGTCGACGACCACCGACACCGCGCTGACGAACTCCAACGAGTCGGGGTCCCGTCCCTGCCCGGCGGCGCTGGCCCGGATGGCATCGACACTGCGGCGGATTCCCTCGGCATCGGCGCCCGCGACGAACACGACCTCGGCGTGCCGACCGGCGAAACGCTGCCCCCGCGGCGACCCTCCCGCCTGCAACAACAGCGGTGTGCGCTGCCGGCTTGGCTCGCTGAGATGCGCGTCGGGCACGGAGAAATAGCGTCCCTCGTGCCCGATGGCGTGCACCTTGTCGGGATCCGTGTAGAGCCCGTTCGCACGGTCGCGCACGACCGCGTCGTCCTCCCACGAGCCCTCCCACAGCTTGAACACGACGTCGAGGAACTCCTCGGCCCGTTCGTAGCGCTCGTCGTGCGGGATCTGGCGGCTCAACCCGAGGTTGCGGGCGGCGCTGTCGAGCTGTGAGGTCACCACATTCCATGCCACCCTGCCGCCGGTGAGATGGTCGAGTGTCGTGAACTTGCGGGCCAGAAGGTACGGGTGTTCGTACGTCGTCGAGACGGTCACCCCGAAGCCCAGATCCTTGGTTGCCGCGGCAAGCGCCGACACCAACAACAGCGGATCGTCGACGGGCGACTGCGTGCCGGTGCGCAGCGACGCGGCCGCGCTGCCGCCATGGGTGTCGAGCAACCCGAGCGCATCGGCCAGGAAGAAGGTGTCGAACCGCCCGCGATCCAGGATCTGCGCGAGTTCTACCCAGTAGTCGATGGTGGTGTATCGGTGGGTTTGATCCCGTGGATGGCGCCACAACCCGTAGTTGACGTGCGATACCGAGTTCATCGAGAACCCGTTGAGGATGATGGGCCTGGTCGGTGCGGCGTCCTGACCTCGATGACGTGTCACGGTCGGCAACCCTACGAACCGCATTCGCCGATGGCGACGGTTAGACGCGGCGGGAGTCAATCCCCGCCGCAGCCGCAGGAATCAGCCTGCGTTTGACCCTTGAACGCGCTGCACACCGCAGGACACTGGTCGTATGTCCACGTCCCGGCAGGAATGGCTCGCGGCTGCCTCGGCGTTACCGCAGAGACAGCGATCGAATGTGAGGTTCCACCGTGTCCGATGAGCCGATACACCTCGCCGTCGCCCTCGACGGGACGGGTTGGCACCCGGCGTCCTGGCGCGAGCCCGACGCCCGTCCCGCCGACCTGCTGAGCCCCGCGTACTGGACCGATCTGGTCACCGAGGCCGAACGCGGCCTGCTGGACTTCGTCACCATCGAGGACGGCCTGACACTGCAGTACGACGACGCCGTGGGCGTCGACGACCGAACCGACCGGGTCCGCGGCCGCCTTGACGCCGTATTGATCGCCGCGCGGGTCGCGCCACGAACCCGGCACATCGGGCTCGTGCCGACAGGTGTGGTGACGCACACCGAGCCGTTCCACCTGTCCAAGGCGATCGCCACGCTGGACTACGTGAGCACCGGTCGCGCGGGTGTCCGCGTTCAGGTATCGGCGAACCCGCATGCCGCGCGTCACTTCGGCCGCCGTGTCGTAGCCGACTCATTCAACGGCGCCAGCACGCGCGAACTGCTTGCAGAGGCCCGAGATTACACCGAGGTGCTCCGTCGGCTGTGGGACAGCTGGGAGGATGACGCCGTCATACGCGATGTCGCCTCGGGTCGCTTCGTCGACCGAAACAAGCTGCACTACATCGACTTCGAGGGCGCGTGGTTCTCCGTCAAGGGTCCGTCGATCACCCCGCGACCGCCCCAGGGGCAGCCGATCGTCGCCGCCCTCGGGCACGGCGAGGCGTCCCACGCGCTGATCTCGACGAGCGCCGACGTCGGGTTCGTGACGCCACACGGAGCCGCCGAGACGACCGGTGTCGTCGAGACCATCGCGGCACTACGACCCACGGGCCTGGCGCCGGTGCGGGTATTCGCCGATCTAGTGGTTTTCCTCGCCGACACCGCCGCAGAGGCATCGACACGGCGCGAGCGGCTCGACGAACGCGCCGGGGTCGAATACACCAGTGACGCCGAGGTATTCGTCGGCACCCCGGCACAACTGGCCGACGTGCTGCAGCAGTGGCATGCGGCAGGGGCGACCGGATTCCGACTGCGTCCGGCGACCCTCCCCCATGATCTGATTCAGATCACAGCGGGTCTGGCACCCGAGTTGCGCCGCCGCGGAGCATTCCGAACCGACTACTCGGCCAGCACATTGCGGGGGACGCTGGGACTCCACCGCCCCGCCAACCGCTACGCGACCGCATGAGGATCCAGGAACGCTCATGAGTATTCCAAGCAAGAACAAGCCCATCAAGCAGATTCACCTCGCCGCCCATTTTCCCGGCGTGAACAACACCACGGTGTGGAGCGATCCCGCGTCCGGCAGCCACATCGAGTTCGACTCGTTCGTCCAGTTCGCCCAGGCCGCCGAGCGCGGCAAGTTCGACTTCATGTTCCTCGCCGAGGGCTTGCGGCTACGAGAGCAGAACGGCGAGATCTATGACCTCGACGTCGTCGGCCGCCCAGACACCTTCACCGTGCTCGCGGCGCTGGCCGCCGTGACGGATCGCCTGGGCCTGACGGGCACCATCAACTCGACGTTCAACGAGCCCTACGAGGTGGCGCGGCAGTTCGCGTCGCTGGACCACCTCTCCGACGGCCGTGCCGCATGGAACGTCGTCACGTCGTGGGATGCGTTCACGGGCGAGAACTTTCGGCGCGGCGGGTTCCTGGCAGAGGATCAGCGCTACGAACGCGCAGAGAGCTTCCTGGACGCGGCCCATACGCTGTTCGACTCCTGGCGAGGTGACGAGATCGTCGCCGACAACGACAGCGGGACGTTCCTGTCCGACGCTGCGGCAGGCGCGTTCTCCTACGCCGACGCGCACTTCGACATCAGCGGCCGGTTCAACGTGCCGCGCAGCCCGCAGGGCAGACCCGTCATCTTCCAGGCCGGCGATTCCGACCGCGGGCGCCAGTTCGCCGCTGCTGCCGCGGACGCGATCTTCTCCCGGTACGGGACGCTCGAGGAGGGCCAGGCGTTCTATGCGGACGTCAAGGGGCGCCTGTCCGCGTACGGCCGCCGGCTCGAGGACCTGCTGATCCTGCCTGCCGCGACGTTCGTGCTCGGTGACACTGACGCCGAGGCAGCGGACCTCGCCCAGGAGGTGCGTCTGGCACAGGTGTCGCCACAGACGGCGATCCGATTCCTCGAACAACTCTGGAACCGCGATCTGTCCGATCACGATCCGGACGGGCCACTGCCGTCGGTCGATCCGATCGTCGGCGAGAACACCATCGCGCGCGGCCGCGCCAGCGTTCGGATGCACCGCGACCCGATCGAGACGGCCAATGAGTGGCGCGCCAGGGCGCAGGCCCACAATCTGACGACACGGGAGCTGATCATCGAGGTCACCGGCAGGCAGAACTTCATCGGCTCCGCTGAGACCGTCGCCGAGTCGATCAACCACCTCGTTCAGAACGATGCCAGTGACGGTTTCATCCTGGTTCCTCACGTCACCCCCAGCGGGCTCGACCCCTTCGTCGATCGGGTGGTCCCGCTCCTGCAGGAGCGCGGCGTCTTCCGCACCGACTACGAGGGCACGACGCTGCGCGACCACCTCGGACTGGCGCTATCGAGAGGCCCAGCTTCATGATGGTCTGGGCCACCACTGGGGTCGCGGCCTAGCAGGGGTCTCCGGGTGGAGTGAAGTAAGGAACGCCTTCAACTGTGTAGCAGGGGATTTCGCCGAGGACGTAGGGAACATGAGCGGCCGCGATAGCCGTGCCGGCGGCGACGTCACCGGCTACGTTGGCGCAGCCGCCCGCAGCGAAGTGGCGTCCGCCAGCACCGGCGCAGATGTCGGCCTGCGCTATCGGTGCGGTGACCGTCGGTGCGATCGCCATGGCTGCGGCAACCAACACTGCAGCCGGCACCAGAACTGTGGTGCGTTTCCTCATGGCCTCTCCTTGTGTGATGGGGCGATTCGCGTTGGTTGCGCTCAACCGACTCTGTTGACGGCTGGGGGTTTCCAGGTGCCGTCGATGATCGACGGCGGGGTCTGCTTGGGCCAGTACAACCGCATCATGAGGTTGAACTTGCCGGCGGGGGCGGGCAACCAGTTCGCAACCCGCTCTGGCCCTGGATTGTCGTGCTGCAGGTAGAGGTCCACCGAGCCGTCCGGGTTGGGAGTGAAGGTCTCACGCTGGCTGAGGTTGTAGCGATTGAGCGGGTTGTCAACGAAGAAGAATCCTTCGTCATACATGGTCAATGACCAGAAGCCGTCAACTGGAGGGAACTGACCTTTGTCGAAGTGCAGCACGTACCTGTTGGCGCCGTCATAGGGCTGACCGACGGCATCGACCTCCGAGGTCGGATACACCGCATCTTGGGGTCGGTTCGCACCCAACCCGACCGCGGTGATCATGGCGCGCTGTAGATAGTCGGTGCCGTACTGGCCGGTCTGGGTCGTGAACTGCCAGCCGTTGACATCGTCGAGATCTTTAAACCGAGACATGATCTTGGCGTAGCCGTCTTTGGGGACCGACTGCAGCGCGGTGACGGTGTCGGATCCGAGCTTGTCGACGTCAAACTTCTCGCCCGGTCTGATGCCGAGTTTCGCCATCTTCTCGACCATGGGCTTGTCGAGATCGGCGGGCGGGTTGTCCTTCAACAGGGTGGCCAGCAGGCTGAAGTAGTCCTGGGTGCCAATGTTGTTGACCTGGTCACGCACCGGGGTGGTCATATCGATACTCGGGTCGACATGACCGGCCGGCGGGGTGTAGGGCTTGCCGTAAGAACTGAGCGGCACCAGCGAGATCTCGTCTTGCATCGCGTGCACAGCGGCATAGTCCTGCGGCGTGCCGGTGCAGTAGATGCGCCCCAACAGCCAGACGATCGCGGTCGGTGACTTGTACTCTGTCACTCCGGCCGGCAGGGTGCCCTTCCAACCCGGTCCGGTGATGGCATAAGTCTGTGCCCCGGTACCCGTGGTGCGTTTACCCGGGACTTCGAAGACATCGGTCCAGCCCGACAACATCGGGAACAGGTAGTAGCGGTCGGCGGCGTCGGGCAGGCTCAGGATCCACGGCTCCTTGCCCACGTCGACGAACCCGTTGGTGTAAAGAGTGTCAGCGTTGGGGGCGGTGACATCGCGGAACGCGGCGTTGGGGTACTCGCGCATCCGCATCAACTGCCCCATCGGCGCCCGCGGCGCCTCCACAGTGGCAACGTTGGTCATCACCCGACGCGTCATCTCCACCGTCACCAGCGGGTAGCCGTAGATGTAGGCATCCATCGCGATGGCTTTGGCCTCAGCCGGCGACAGCGCCTCAGATTCGACCGGTGAGCCACCCGAGCACGAGGTAGTGGCGGTCATCAGCACCGCGGCGGCGAGGGCAGCCAACGCGGTCGTCAGCCTCCGGAATCGAGTACTCACGCGACGATCGTTCCTCTCGTTGATACGAGTCATAGTGATACAGAAGTGGTCTCAGCGCCGGTGGGGCCGGGGAGCCTTGCAGGTTGCCTGCCACCGCTCCCGGCAACACTCCCCCAGACAGCCGGTGACGGAGATGTGTGGTGCAGTTCTGCGATGACATACGTGGGATGCAGCGCGTTGCCTAGTTCTAGGTGTACTCGACGTGAACGCGGTGGATGCGGCCCTCGAACGGGAATGGTGCGCGTTCCCGGTAGTCCAGCGACACCGGTGAGCCCAGGCAGGTGCCGATGTCGAGGCAGTCGTTAGCGGTGAACAACAACGACACGCTGACCGGAACCTGCCCCTGTGCGACCGTGTCCTCATTGACTGCCAACGTCACGTCCAGGGGGCCACCGGGGCGCTGCTCGGCATAGCGGGTCGCCACCGTGATGGTCGCTGGTCCGGCGCCGATCTTGGCCTTGGAGCGGATCTTGGTGCGCGACAAGATGAACAGGTTGTACTCGTAGCAGAGGTAGCCATCGTCGAGGTAGCACGTGAGTCCGCCGGCAGCGGCCCCCAGCGCGTAGAGCACACCGTTGGCGTTGGCGGGAATGTCGGCGGTGATGGTGACGATGTTGTTCTTGTTACCCAACGCGGGGGCACAGAATTCGGGCATCCGCACCATATCGCCTGCGAAATCCCATTCTCGGTAGGGCGGGGCGATCCGCAGCTCGGGGTGGTACAGCGGTACCCACAGTCCGCCGCCGATGGGCAGCACGCCGTTGCGGGCCGCTTCGATCGCGAACATCTCCCGCATCTGGGTGAGCTTGTCGGGTAGCTGGTCTGCGAGATCGCTGGCTTGCGACCAGTCTTCGTCGAGGTGATACAGCTCCCACTGATCGTGATCGGGGGTCCAGGTGGCGATACCTTCGGGCTGTCCAGGCACCCAGGGCAGCCGGGGGCCGCGCGCAGACGCCATCCAGCCGTCGTGATAGATGGCGCGACTGCCCATGACCTCGAAATACTGAGTGTTCTTGCCCCCGGGCGCCGTCCGGTCGGTCAGGGTGCGGGCGAAACTGACACCGGCGATCGGCATCTGTGGTTCGCCGTTGACCACCCGCGGCGGCGCGACACCCACGACCTCGTAGATGGTTGGCACGACGTCGTTGCAGTGCAGGAACACCGGACGCGGGGCAGGGTCGGGGGTGATCTTGGCCGGCCAGCGCACCGCCATCGGATTACGGGTGCCGCCCAGGTGCGACGCCAGCAATTTCATGCCCTTGTACGGGGTGGAGCCGGCCCACGCCCAGCCTGCGTGGTACTGGTTGTCCACCAACGAGGACCCCAACACATCCAGGCCGCCCAACTCGTCAAGGGCGTCGATGTGTTGACGCACCGTGGTGGGAATGCCGTTCTGCGCCAACAGTTCGGCGATGGTGCCGTTCTGGCCCTCACCCGAGGACCCGTTGTCACCCCAGATGTAGAAGAACAGCGTGTTCTCGCCGTAGCCGAGCGCCTCGAGCTCGTCGGTGAGACGGCCCACCTGAACATCGACGTGTTCTGCGTAGCCGGCGGCCACCTCCATCAGCCGACGCTGAAACGGTTTCTCGTCCTCGGGAATGTCCTCCCACGCGGGCAGGGTCCCGTCGCGTTCGGTGAGCAGGCAGTCCGGCGGGATCCAGCCCTGCTCCTTTGCCCGGTCGAACACCCTCTGCCGGTACGCATCCCAGCCGTCGTCGAACTTTCCCGCATACTTGTCCGACCATTCCTTCATGATGTGGTGCGGGCCGTGCAGGCAGCCGCTGGCCCAGTACATGAAGAACGGCCTGTCTGCGTTGAACGCCTTGTGCCGGCGCAGCCAACCGATCGCGTCATCGGCCAGATCCTCCGAGAGGTGATAGCCCTCCTCAGGGGTCTTCGGCGGGGAGACCACGGTGGTGTTACGCACCAGATGCGGCTCGTACTGTGAGGCCTCGCCAGCGAGGAACCCGTAGAAGTACTCGAAACCCAGTCCGGTGGGCCAATTCTCGAATGGTCCCGCCGCAGTGGTCTCCTCGGCCGGGGTGTTGTGCCACTTCCCGAACGCCGAGGTCGCGTACCCGTACTGTTTGAGCACCTCGGCAACTGTGGCGCTGGAGCGCGGGATCTTGCCTGCGTACCCATCCCAGTCGTTGGCAAGCTCGGCGATCTGACCGTTGCCGATCTCGTGATGGTTACGCCCGGTCAACAACGAGGCTCGGGTCGGTGAGCACATTGCGGTGGTGTGAAACCTGTTGTAGGACACCCCTTCACCGCAGATCCGGTCCAGGGTCGCGGTGTTGACTTCGCCGCCGAACGTGGACGGCAACCCTGGCCCGGCGTCATCGATGAGCACGATGACGATATTCGGGGTGTCCTCATGCAGGCGACGCGGCACCTTACGTGGGGTGTATGTCGACTCCTGCAGCGTTCGGCCCGCGATACTGGCCGAGGGCACAGGCGCGAAAGGCAACACACCGCCGTTCGGCAATACCGGAGCTACCACCTGCGCACCCAGATCCTCAGACAACACTGCCCCTTCCTCAGGCACACCGCCGCTGTGGCCACCCGGGTTGGGCAGGCCACATCGCCGCGTCACACCGACCGGAAGTTTACTGTGCACCACCGGACCCCCGCCCGTCTTGACATCTCGGGACAGATCCTTGACAGATTGAGACATGGCGGTGATTCATGGGATGGCGCTCAAAGGACAGGCTCCCCACCGCGACCGAACGCAGACTCTCCCGCTCAGGGCAGCACAATCCGCAGTTTCTCCCAGCCGCGCACGGTCGAGGTCGGCGCGAGTTCGGCGGTCTCGCGGTCGACGTCCCAGTCGGGCCAACGGTTCAGCATCTCCTCGAGCGCGACGCGCCCCTCCAGCCGAGCCAGGTTCGCGCCGAGGCAGTAGTGCACACCCTTGCCGAACGTGAGGTGAGAGATGTTGTCGCGGTGCACGTCGAAGGTGTCGGGGTCGGTGTAGCGCCGCGGATCACGGTTGGCTGCGCCGAACAACAGCAGCATCGCGCTGCCGGCTGGAATGGTCTGGCCGTAGCACTCGGTGTCCTTGGCCATGTAGCGGCCGATATGCGGTCCGGTGGGCTCGAAGCGCAGTGTCTCATCGATGGCCCGGTTCACCAGCGAGCGGTCCTCGTTGATCTGGCGGCGTTGATCGGGATGGTCGGCGAGGACTCTCGCGAGCCAGCCGATCAGCCGGCCGGTGGTCTCGTTTCCGGCGCCGGCGACCACCTGCGTGTAGTGCAGGACCTCCTTCCGGGTGAGCTTGCGAGTCTCGCCGTTCTCGTCTTCGAACTCGACGTTGAGCAGTTCGGTCATGAGGTCGTCGGACGGATTGTGCGATCGCCACTCGACGTACTCGGAGTAGATCCGACCGTCGGCGATGGCGTCGGGATTGGACACCCTCATCGGTGCCCCGGGTTTGGTCCGCAGGTTCGCGTCGTTGGCGTCGCGCACCGCGATCTGCTCGGATTCCGGTATCCCCAGCAGCATTCCGATGACGCGCATCGGCATCATCGATGCCAGTTCGGCGATGACGTCGAAGCCGTCGGTGCCGACGTGCGGGTCCAGGCAACTGATGCAGTAGTCCCGAATCTGCCCCTCGATGGCCGCCATCCGTCGTGGCGTGAAGACTCGCGACATCAGGCCCCGCAGCATGGAGTGGATGGGCGGGTCCTCGAACATCATGACGCCCTTGGGCATCGGGAAGTCCGACTTGATCAGCTCGAGGATGTCGCTTCGGTCGTTGGAGAAGGTCTCCCAGTTGGCAAGCGCCCCCTCGACGTCGGCGTACCGCGATATCGCCCAGAAGTCGTAGCGCTCGTTGTAGTAGAGCGGCGCCTCCTCGCGCAGCCGCGCGTAAACGGGATACGGGTCCTTGACGATGTTGACGTCATAGGGGTCGTAGTAGACCTCGGTGCCGTTCGTGGTTGTCATGTCGTTCGCGGCTGTCATGGCAATCCCCTGTCACCTCACACGATGTTGAGCAATCGCTCAACATCGTTGGATGCCGCATGTCTAGCAGCAATCGCGCGCGGCGGTCAAGGGTGGCGGGCTCAGGTGACCACGACGAGGAGGTCACCCGCCTCGACCTGCGCGGTCCGCGACACCGCGACCCGGCTGACGGTCCCCGCCCTGGGCGCGGTGATCGCAGCCTCCATCTTCATCGCCTCGATCGTGGCGATGGACTGGCCGGCCACTACCGTCTCGCCGGCTCCCACCACCAGGGTGACGACCCCCGCGAACGGCGCGGCGACGTGATCGGGGTCGGTCTTGTCGGCCTTCTCCGCCGTCGGCACGGTGGCGGCGACGCTGCGGTCACGCACTGCCACCGGCCGCAGTTGGCCGTTGAGGACGAACATGACCGTCCGCATGCCACGTTCGTCGGCATCGGAGATGGCCTCCAAGCCGATGATCAACTCGACCCCGCGTTCGAGTTGTACGCGGTGCTCCTCGCGCTGGCGCAGCCCATAGAAGAACTGGTTCGCGCTCAGCCGTGAGGTGTCGCCGTACAGCTCGCGGTGCGCGTCGAATTCCATTGCCGGACCGGGGAACAGCAGCCTGTTCAGCGCGGCCCGCCGCACCCGGCCGGGCTCGGTCAACAACATCGTGTCGGTGGCGGTCAGCGTCTCAGTTGGCTTGGCCCGCGAGCGACCGGTCAACGCCTTGGTCCGCAGCGGTTCCGGCCAGCCGCCCGGTGGGTCACCGAGTTCACCGCGCAGGAAGCCGATAACTGACTCCGGGATGTCATAGCGCGCCGGATCGGCGGCGAACTCGTCGGCGTCCACGCCTGCGCCCACCAGCGCCAGCGCCAGGTCACCGACGACCTTGCTCGACGGCGTGACCTTCACCAACCGGCCGAGTACCCGATCCGATTCCGCATAGCTGGTCTCGACGTCCTCGAACCGGTCCCCCAGTCCGAGCGCGATGGCCTGGGTCCGCAGGTTCGACAGCTGACCTCCTGGAATCTCGTGGCGATAGACCCGGCCGGTCGGCGCCGGTAGCCCGGACTCGAACGGCGCGTACACCTTTCGTAGCGCCTCCCAGTACGGCTCCAGATCGCACACCGCGGACAGCGACAGTCCGGTGTCGAAGCACGTGTTCGCGGTCGCGGCCACGATCGCTGACAGCGCTGGCTGACTCGTGGTGCCCGCCAACGGTGCGGCCGCACCGTCGACCGCCGAGGCTCCGGCCTGCCACGCCGCCAGATACGTGGCCAGCTGACCACCGGGAGTGTCATGGGTGTGCACGTGCACCGGCAGGTCGAATCGCGACCGCAACGCGCTCACCAGCGTCGTCGCCGCCTGCGGGCGCAACAGGCCGGCCATGTCCTTGATGGCCAGCACGTGTGCCCCGGCGTCGACGATCTGCTCGGCGAGCTTGAGGTAGTAGTCCAGCGTGTAGAGGCTCTCCCCTGGATCGGACAGATCGCCGGTGTAGGACATCGCGACCTCGGCCACCGCAGAACCGGTCTCACGCACCGCGTCGATCGCCGGGCGCATCGACTCGACGTTGTTGAGCGCATCGAAGATCCTGAAGATGTCGATACCCGTTGCGGTCGCCTCAGCCACGAAAGCGTCGGTCACCAGGTCCGGGTACGGCGTGTAGCCAACGGTGTTGCGACCACGCAACAACATCTGCAGACAGATGTTGGGCACCGCCTCGCGCAGCGCGGCCAGCCGCTCCCACGGATCCTCCTTCAGGAAGCGCAGCGCCACATCGTAAGTCGCGCCACCCCAGCACTCGATGGACAGCAACTGCGGCGTCATCCGCGCGACGTACGGCGCAACCGCCAACAACCCCGTCGTGCGTACCCGGGTGGCCAATAGCGACTGATGGGCGTCACGAAACGTCGTGTCACTGACCCCGAGCGCCGGTGACTCCCGCAGCCACAGGGCGAAACCCTCGGGACCGAGATCGTCGAGTCGCTGTCGGCTCCCGGCTGGCGGTGGGATCGTCAAGTCCAACGACGGCAACTTGTCATGCGGATACACCGTCGACGGCCGCGGCCCGTGGGGCCTGTTCACCGTCACGTCGGCCAGGTAGTTGAGGATGCGGGTACCCCGGTCTGCCGATGTGCGTGCCGTCAACAGATGGGGTCGCTCGTCGATGAACGACGTCGTCAGCCGTCCCGCCGCGAAGCCGGGATCCTCAAGCACCGCCTGCAGGAACGAGATGTTCGTCGACACCCCGCGGATGCGGAACTCGGCCACCGCACGCCTCGACCGCGCCACCGCGGAGGCGAAATCCCGCCCCCGACAGGTGAGCTTGACCAGCATCGAGTCGAAGTGCGCCGAGATCTCGGCCCCCACATTGGTGCCGCCGTCCAGTCGGATCCCGGCACCGCCCGGCGTGCGATAAGCCACGATGCGACCGGTGTCGGGCCGAAACCCGTTCGTCGGATCCTCCGTGGTGATCCGGCACTGCAGCGCCGCGCCACGGATCTGCACCGACGACTGACGCAGACCGAGATCGGCCAACGAGTCCCCGGATGCGATCCGCAGCTGCGCCGACACCAGGTCGACGTCGGTGATCTCCTCGGTCACGGTGTGCTCGACCTGGATGCGCGGATTGCACTCGATGAACACGTGCTGTCCACGCTCATCGAGCAGGAACTCCACCGTGCCCGCCCCCGAGTAACCGATGTGGCGGGCGAACGCGACGGCGTCACCGCAGATTCTCTGTCGCAGCTCCTCGGGCAGGTTCGGCGCTGGCGCGACCTCAATGACCTTCTGATGGCGACGCTGCACACTGCAGTCGCGCTCGAACAGGTGGATTACCTCGCCATGTCGATCGGCGAGGATCTGTACCTCGATGTGCCGCGGGTTGATGACGGCCTGTTCCAGAAACACCGTCGGGTCCCCGAAGGCCGCCTCGGCCTCTCGCGATGCCGCCTCGATCGCCTCCGGCAGATCAGATGGCTCCGCCACGCGGCGCATCCCACGCCCGCCACCGCCGGCGACCGCCTTGACGAACACCGGAAACGTCATTGCCGAGGACGCGGCCAAAAGGTCCGGCACCGACGCCGACGGCTCAGTGGAGACCAGCACGGGCAGGCCCGCCGCACGCGCGGCTGCGATGGCGCGGCCCTTGTGGCCCGTCAGCTCAAGGAGATCCGCGGGCGGTCCGACGAACACCAGTCCCGCCGTCGCGCACGCCGCCGCCAACTCCGGGTTCTCCGACAGGAAGCCGTAGCCGGGGTACACGGCGTCGGCGCCACACCGTCGCGCCGTGTCGACAATCTCGTCGACCGACAGGTATGCGCGCACCGGATGCCCGACGGCGCCGATCTGATAGGACTCGTCGGCCTTCGACCTGTGCAGGGAATTGCGGTCCTCGTACGGGTAGACGGCGACCGTCGTGATGCCGAGTTCGAAGGCGGCGCGGAACGCCCGGATCGCGATCTCTCCGCGGTTGGCCACCAGCAGCTTGGTGATCACAGGCTCAGACCAGTGCGCGTTGCGGCTGGCCCGAGTACTCACTCAGCGGGCGAATCAGGGCATTCGATGCGGACTGCTCCATGATGTGGGCGGTCCAGCCGGTGATGCGGCTCATCACGAACATCGGTGTGAACATGGGGATGTCGAAGCCCATCAGGTAGTAGGCCGGCCCGGTCGGGAAGTCGAGGTTGGGCTTGATTCCGGTCGCCGCCGCCATGTCACGCTCCAGGACCTCGTAGATGTCCAGCCAGCGGCGCCCGTCACGGACAGCGGCGACGCGCTCCAACGCCGCCCTCATTGTGGGCACCCGTGAGTCACCGTTGCGGTACACCCGGTGGCCGAAGCCCATAACCTTCTCTTTCCGGGACAGCTTGTCGGCCAACCACTCCGGGGCTCGCTCGGCGCTGCCGATCTCGAGCATGTCGTGCATGACCGCCTCGTTGGCCCCGCCGTGCAGTGATCCCTTGAGCGCGCCGATTGCCGCGGTCACTGCGCTGTAGATGTCGGACTGCGTCGAGGTCACGACACGTGCGGCGAACGTCGACGCGTTGAAACTATGTTCCGCGTACAGCACCATCGACTGCTCGACGGCCTTGACGATCACCGGCTCGGGCACCTCCCCGAAACACATGTGCAGGAAGTTCTGCACGTAACCCAGATGGCTGTGCGGGGCGATCGGGTTCAGACCGCGTCGCCGCCGCATGTCAGCGGCCACGATGGTTGGCAGCACGGCGAACATCCGCAGAGACTTCGCCTGATTGGCGCTGCGGCTGCTGTCGTCCTCCGCCGGGTCCTCGGCCCCGAGGTAGCTGATCGCCGTTCGCACCACGTCCATCGGATGGCAGTTGTCGGGCAGTTTCGCCAGCAGCGAGAGCATTGAGTTGTCGAGACGACGTGTCGCCCTCTCCCGTTGGCAGAACAATGCGAGTTCCTGGTCTCCTGCCAGTTCGCCGTGCCAGAGCAGGTAGGCGACCTCCTCGAAGCTGCACCGGGCGGCGAGGTCCTGCACGGGGTAGCCGCGGTAGGTCAACGTGTTGGTCTCCGGCACGACCTTGGATATCGCGGTGGTGTCCACCACCACGCCTGCCAATCCCTTGTAGATCACCGCGTCACCTGCTGAACGTCGAAGTTGTACACGTCGGAGTCGAATGTGTTGTAGTCGGCATAGCGCAGCAGCTCGTAGAGCCGACTGCGATGCTGCATGCTGTCGAGCAGGCCGGACTGTGTTCCCACCGTGGCGATCTCACGCAGTCCCGCCTCGACCGCGTACATCGCCAGCCGCAGTGTGGTGACCGGGTAGATGACGACGTTGTAGCCAATGTCAGCGAGCTGCTCGGTGGTCAGGAGCTCGGACTTGCCGAACTCGGTCATGTTGGCCAGCAGCGGTGTGTCGACGGCCGCACGGAACCGCTCGAAGTCGGCCGGTGATGTCAGGGCCTCGGTGAAGATGAGATCGGCGCCCGCGTCGGCATAGGCCTTGGCCCGGTCGATGGCCGCGTCGATCCCCTCTGTCCCCGCGGCGTCGGTGCGCGCACACACGATGAAGTTCGGGTCGCGCCGCGCGGACACCGCTGCCCGTAGCCGCTTCACCATCTCCGAGGTCTCCACCACGGCCTTGCCGTCAAGGTGGCCACACCGTTTCGGGTTCACCTGATCCTCGAGATGGCACCCGGCCAGGCCCGCATCCTCGAGAAGCGTGACGGTGCGGGCCGCACTCATCGGCTCACCGAAACCGGTGTCGGCGTCGATCAGGGTCGGCAGTTCGGTGGCGGCAGCGATCTGGCCGCCGCGAGCGGACACCTCGGTCAGGGTCGTCAACCCGATGTCGGGTAGCCCGAGATCCGCGGACAGCACCGCCCCGGAAACGTAGACCCCGTCGAACTCGAGTTCTGCGACCATCTTGGCCACCAGCGGTGAGAATGCTCCGGGAAGGCGCAGCAGGCGACCGGATTCCAGCGCGGCGCGAAAGCCCGACCGCTTGTCCGCGGCTGATGTGGCGGACCCGAGCAGACCGCTCACCGGAAGATCCCCGACGGGACAGTCGGCGCCTTGTCCAGCACCCGTGGGTCAACCCGCACGTTCAGCGCACCCAACGCTCCGGGCCGCAAACCCGATACCGCATCGACCGCGGTCAGGAATCGCTGCTGCTCGTCGACCTCGACGACACCGGCGGCGAGTTCGGTGAACTTGGCGACGTACTGCTCACGTGCGAAGGGCCTGGCACCCAGCGGGTGAGCATCGGCGACCGCGAGTTCGTCGACGATGGTCTCACCGTTCTTCAGCGTGATGACGGCTCGCGCACCGAAGGCCTTCTCCGCGGGGTCATTCGAGTGATAGCGCCGGGTCCACTCGGGATCCTCGACGGTGGAGATCCTGCCCCACAGGTCGACGGTGTCGGGTCGGTGCGCCCGTTCGGGTGCGTACGACCTCTCGTGATGCCACTCGCCGTCCTGCAGTGCCACCGCGAAGATGTACATCACGGAGTGGTCCAGCGTTTCGCGCGACGCACCCGGGTCGAACTTCTGCGGGTCGCCCGAGCCGGTTCCGATCACCACATGGGTGTGGTTGCTGGTGTGCAGCACTATCGACGCGATCTGGTCGAGATCGCCGATGCGCTCGCGCATCCGGCGAGCGAGGTCGATAAGGGCCTGGCTCTGGTACTCGGCCGAGTGCTCCTTGGTGTAGCTGTCCAGGATCGCGCGCTTGGGTTCGCCGGGGCCCGGCAGTGGCACCTGGTAGGTGTGCTCCGGGCCTGCCAGCAGCCACGCTATGACGCCGTCCTCGCCCTCCCAGATCGGCGCGGGCGAGCCCTCGCCGCGCATGGCTCGGTCGACGGCCTCGATCGCGACCTTTCCCGCCCATGCGGGTGCGAACGCCTTCCAACTGGAGATGAGGCCCTTGCGAGACTGACGTGTCGCGGTGGTGAGGTGCAGCGCCTGCCCGATGGCCGCGTAGATCGTCTCCTGGTCGAGGCGCAACATGGTGCCCAGGCCCGCAGCCACCGACGGTCCCAGGTGTGCGACATGGTCGATCTTGTGCTGGTGCAGGCAGATTCCCCGCACCAGATCGATCTGCACCTCGTAGGCGGTGGCGATGCCCCGGATCAGGTCGGAGCCCCGCACGCCGAGTTGCTGCGCCACGGCGACGAGCGCCGGGATGTTGTCACCGGGGTGCGAGTACTCGGCTGCCAGGAATGTGTCGTGAAAGTCGAGTTCACGGACCGCCACACCGTTGGCCCACGCCGCCCATTCCGCGGACACGGTGCCCTCGACGCCGAACACGCAGGCACCCCGGCGGGTCTTGTGCGCCAGCGCCTGGGCGCGGGCCACAGTCACCGGCCTGCGGATCACCGAGGCCGCCGATACCGCGGCGTTGTCGATGATCCGGTTGACCACCATCTCCTCGACCTCAGGGTCGACCGGGACGGGGTCGGCGGCGACCTCCGCGATCTTGGCGGCCAGGTGCTCACACCGTGGGAACTCTTCGGCGCTGCGTCGGGTACGGATGTCATGACTGTGCATGATCCGCACGGTACGCAGCCCGCTCCACCTGCAAAAGGCCCTGTAAATGCGTAATTTTGCGTCCTTTGGCGGAGCATTCTGCGAACTTTGTGTAAGGCCGTGTGGTTAGGCTGTGACGGTGGCGAAGACCTTCGTGGGAGCCCGCCTGCGCAGGCTGCGGGAGGAACATGGCCTGACGCAGGTCGCCCTTGCGCGTGCGCTCAACCTGTCGACGAGCTATGTGAACCAGCTCGAGAATGACCAGCGGCCGGTGACGGTACCGGTGCTGCTGTCACTGTCGGAGCGCTTCGATCTACCGACGCACTACTTCACCCCGGAGTCCGACGCGCGGCTGGTGTCGGATCTGCGCGAGATTCTGGCCGACGGGCCCGCGACGCCGGCACAGATCGAGGAGCTGGTCGGCCGCATGCCTGCCGTCGGCCAGACACTGATCAACCTGCACCGCAGACTGTTCGACGCGACCACCGAACTCGAGGCGATGCAGGTCCGCGCGAGTGCCGACTCGCCAACGTCACTTCAGCAGCCGATGCCGTTCGAAGAGGTTCGCGACTTCTTCTATGACCGGAAGAACCACATCGCCGAACTCGACCTGGCCGCCGAGGAGCTGTTCACCCGGCAGTCGATGCGGATCGGCGGCCTGGACACGCAACTGGCCGATCTGCTCGACGCCGACCTCGGCATCACCGTGGTGATCGACGATGGTGAGACGCTGGGCGCCAACGCTAAACGGTTGTTTCGGCCCGACACCCGGACGCTCCACATCGCGCGCTGGCTGCATCCCGGCCAACGCGCGTTCCAGATGGCCACCCAGTACGCCCTGCTCACCCATGCCGATCTGATCTCGGCGCTGGTCGCGACCGACGACCAGCTCAGCACCGAGGCGCGTGAGGTGGCCCGCATCGGCCTTGCGAACTACTTCGCGGGTGCGCTGCTGCTGCCCTACCGGATCTTCCTGTCGGCCGCCGAGAGCCTGCGCTATGACATCGACCAGCTCGCCCGCCGCTTCGAGGTGGGATTCGAGACCGTCTGCCACCGCCTTTCGACGTTGCAGCGGCCCGACGCCCGCGGGGTGCCGTTCATCTTCGTGCGGACCGATAGTGCGGGAAACATCTCGAAACGCCAGTCCGCCACGGCTTTTCACTTCTCGCGCGTCGGTGGCAACTGCCCCCTCTGGGTTGTCCATCACGCGTTCTCGCGACCCGGCGAGTTCATCACCCAGGTGGCGCAGATGCCCGATGGGCGCACCTACTTCTGGATCGCCAGGACGACCACGTCGAGTCACAGCCGATACCTGGGGCCGCACAAGAACTTCGCCATCGGTCTCGGATGCGATCTGGCGCACGCCGAACGGCTCATCTACTCGGCGGGTATCGACGTCACGGACGCCGACACCACCGTGCCCATCGGAGCGGGCTGCAAGATCTGCGAGCGACCCGCCTGCCCGCAGCGAGCCTTCCCCTACATCGGGCGTGCGGTGAAGGTCGACCCGCACGCCAGCAGCGACCTGCCCTACCCGACGATCACGACGTCGTGACCGTCGGCTCCGCCACGTCCTGGCGCGGCCAGGGTCGCGGAACCGGACGCTGACGTACACGTTGTGGCCACCAGAACCAGCGACCAAGCAGGGCCGCCAGGGATGGTGTCATGAGCGACCGCACGACGAACGTGTCGAACAGCAGGCCCAGTCCGATCGTCGTACCGACCTGACCGATGACGATCATGTCGCTGACCGCCATGGAGATCATGGTGAAGGCGAAGACCAGACCTGCCGAGGTGACCACGGAGCCCGTGCCTGCCATCGCTCGGATGATGCCGGTGTGCAGTCCGGCGTGGACCTCCTCCTTCATCCGGGACACCAGCAGCAGGTTGTAGTCCGCGCCGACGGCGAGCAGCACGATCACCGTCATCGGTAGCACCATCCAGTGCAGCGGGATGCCGATGAGGTGTTGCCATATCAGGACCGAAAGGCCGAACGACGTACCAAGACTCAGCACCACAGTGCCCACGATGACCGCCGCGGCGCCGATGGCGCGCGTCAGCACCACCATGATGAGGAAGATCAGGATCAGCGAGGCCACTGCGGCGATCAGCAGGTCGTAGTCTGCGCCCAGCTGCATGTCCTTGTTCATGGCGGCGCTGCCGCCGACGAAGACCGTCGATCCTTCCAGCGGCGTGCCCTTGATGGCGTCCACAGCGGCGGTGCGCAGCGGTTCGATGTGCGACGTGCCCTCCTCGCTGAGCGGGTCACCCTGGTGATTCACCGTGAACCGCACCGCATGACCGTCGGGTGACATGAAGAGCTTCATACCGCGTTGGAAATCGGCCGTACCGAAGGCCTCCGGTGGAAGGTAGAACGTGTCGTCGTTGAGCGCTGCGTCGAATGCCTGGCCCATCGCGGTCGCGTCATCCTGCGTCGCCATGTTCTGATCCTGCTGAGCCTTCTGCGCCTGATACTGGTTGAGCATCATTTGCTTCTGGTTCTTCATCGTCTGGATCATCGCCGGCATCAGCGCCGCCATCTGCGGTGTCAGCTCGGCCATGCGCTCGAGATCCGGCACTATGGCCTGGAAGTCGTCGGACATCTGACCGATGCCATCGAGGCTGTCGAAGATCGACCGCATCGCCCAGCACACCGGGATGTCGTAGCAGTGCGGCTCCCAGTAGAAGTAGTTGCGCATCGGCCGGAAGAAGTCGTCAAAGTCGGCGAGGTGGTCACGCACCTCACTGATGGTGATCGACGTGTCCTTCATCTTGTCGGCCATCCGGCGTGTGACGTCGGCCAACTCCAGCGTGATGCCCTGCATCTTCGTCATCGAGTCGATGGTCACCTGCATCTCGTTGGCCTGCTTGAGTGAGTTCTCAAGCACGATCTGCTGGTAGTCGTTGTTCATGAGTTGGCCAGTGCTGCTCTGACTCATCGAGTAGGCCAGCGACGCGTGTTTGATCGGTTTGCCGTCGGGCCGAGTGATCGTTGTCACCTGCGCGATACCGTTCACCCGGGCCATCGCCTTGGCGATCTTGTCGATCACGAGGAAATCGGCGGGATTGCGGAGGTCGTGGTCGGCCTCCACCATCACCAGCTCGGGGTTCATCTTGGCCTCGGAGAAGTGCCGATCGGCGGCCGCCTGACCGACGTTCGCGGGGATGTCGGCGGGGAGGTAGATGCGGTCGTTGTAGGTGGTGTGGTAGCCGGGCAGCGCAAGCAGGCCGACGAGGCACAACACGATTGCCATCACCAGGACGGCGCCGGGCCACCGCACGGTGGCCGCACCGACGCGGCGCCAGCCGCGGGCGCCCTTAGTGCGCTTGGGTTCGAGAATCTTGCCGAACCGGGTGACGATCGAGATGACCGCGGGTCCCATCGTCAGTGCCGCGGCGACCACGATCGTCATGCCGGCTGCCAACGGAATGCCCATGGTCTGGAAGTACGGCAGTCGCGTGAAGTGCAGGCACAGCGTCGCACCGGCGATGGTCATGCCCGAAGCCAGCACGACGTGAGCCGTGCCGTGGAACATGTCGTAGTAGGCCGACTCTCGGTCCATGCCCTTTCTTCGCGCTTCGTGGTAGCGCCCTATCAGGAAGATCGCGTAGTCGGTGGCCGCGGCGATCGCCAGGGTCACAACCATATTCGTCGCGAAGGTGGTGAGCCCGAACACGTTGTGATACCCCAGGAAGGCGACGATCCCGCGGGCTGACAACAGGCCGACCATGACCATGCCCAGCGTGATCACCGTCGTGATGACCGAACGGTAGATCAACAGCAGCATGATGGTGATGACGCCGAATGTCAGCGCCTCGATCGTCTTCATGCTGGCATCGCCGACGGCGTTCTGATCCGTCGTGGTCGCCGACGGGCCTGCCACGTAGGCCTTCACACCAGCGGGGGTCTCGGCGCCCTCGGCGATCTCTCGAACCGACTCCACCGACTCGTTGGCCAGGGCCTCGCCCTGATCGCCGGCGATGTACACCTGCACGTAGGCGGCCTTGCCATCGATGCTCTGAGCACCGGCCGCCGTCAGGGTGTCACCCCAGAAGTCCTGGACGTGCTGCACGTGGGTGGTGTCGGCGCGCAGATCGCGCACCATCTCGTCGTAGAACGCGTGCGCGTCCGCGCCAAGCGGTTCGTCGCCCTCGAGCACGATCATCACCGAGCTGCTGGTGTCGTACTCCTGGAACACCTGGCCGACGCGCTTGACCGCGATCAACGACGGTGCGTCGTTGGGGCTCATCGACACCGCGCGGAGCTTGCCGACCACCTCGAGCTGCGGGACGGTGGTGTTGAGGATCGCGACGATGGCGATCCACACCAGGACGATCGGGATGGCAAAGGCACGGATGAACCGCGGCAGCCACGGGCGAGCCGCGTGCCGAGCAGGCGGCATGGCATCCGTTGGAGTGTCGTCGATTAACGTGCTCATGCCGCTTTCACCAAGCAGTACGTCGCGGCATTCACGCCCTGCGCCGTCCTTTCGTCCTTGACCTCGTCATCGACTGTGACTCGGCAGCTGATTGATTGACCGTCGCTCTGGGCGAGCAGGTTCGGCATGACGGACGGAATCGTCGTCTCCAGGGTCAGTGACCACGGCAGCGGTACCTCGCCTGTCTTCTGCGGCAAACCGTCGAGGTCGGTGTAGTTGATGACGGCGGTGGCCCCGGTGCCAAAGACCTCGTACTTGACGATCTTCGGGTTGAAGTTCTCTGCGGTGTCGGTTCCGATCGGCGTCACCACTGCCCCGTCCGAGCCGAACACCGACCGCAGATTGGCCACCGTGAAGACACCGATTGTGACGGCCACCACCATGAGAATGGGCAACCAGACGCGTTTGAGCATCACGAAGACTGCGGTCACGGTTGACCTTTCGAGGAGTTAACAACGACACCGCGAGCAGGCGCGGAAGATCTAGGTAGGCAATCTAAGCGCGGAAGTGGATAGAGTCAATCCGGTTATAGACACGCGTTACGCACGTCACTAAAGTGGGCGTTGTGATTGACAAACCGGGTCGAGGGCTGCGCAAAGACGCCGAACGCAATCGGCAACGCGTGCTCGACGCCGCGCGCGAACTGTTCGCGGAAAGGGGCATGGAGGCCACACTCAACGACGTCGCGCAGCATGCGAAGGTCGGCGTTGGCACGGTCTACCGACGATTCGCCACCAAGGAGGAACTCGTCGATGCGATATTCGAAGACGGTATCGAGCAGATGGTGGCGATCGCGGAATCGGCTCTGCAACAGAAGAATTCGTGGGATGGCTTCGTCTGGTACGTCGAGCAGCTGTGCGAACTGACCGCCACTGACCGTGGCCTGCGCGAGATGGTTTATAGCACGGCCTACGGCGGGTACCGCTGCGAATGCGCGCGCGATCGACTGACTCCCCCGATCACCAAGCTCGTCGAGCGGGCGCGGGACGACGGCCACCTACGGCCTGACATCGAGCCCTCCGACATGCCGATCATCGGCTTGTTGGCGGGAACGGTGAGTGAATGGGCCGGCCACGTCGAGCCCGAACTATGGCGCCGATACGTCGCGCTGCTACTCGAGGGCATGCGTCACCGCGAGGGCCAGGACGGCCTCGGCACCAACGCGCTCAAATCCGAGCAGATGGACGAGGCGATGCGCGGCTGGCGCCCCTCCGGATGACTTGACCTGGGCGCCTCGCATCACACCGGGTCGAACTCCACGTGCAGTGAGGTCAGCCCACGCATGATGAACGTCGGCTCGTATTCGTAGTGGCGGTCGGCGGCGGGCCCGTGCGAGGCCTCGGCGATCCTGATGTTGGCCATCCGGTCCAACACCCGGTTCATCGAGATCCTGGCCTCCGAACGTGCCAGTGGCGCACCCGGACACGAGTGCGCACCGCGGCCGAACGCAACGTGTTCGCGCACATTCCTGCGGTCGTGATGGAACTCGTGCGGGTTGTCGAACTTGCGTGGATCGCGGTTGCTCGCCCCGGGCAGCAGCATGATGATCGTGCCTGCCGGGATCTCGACACCGCCCACGTTCGTCGTCGTGCGAGCCAGCCGGAAGTGGCTCTTGACCGGACTCTCCATGCGCAATGCCTCTTCGAGGAACGCCGGGATCAACGCCCGGTCATCGCGTAGCGCCTGTGCGATGTCGGGGCGTTCGGCGATCACCCGCATGCCGGTGCTGAGAAGCTTCGTCGTGGTCTCCATACCCGCGGCGAACAGGAAGGTCGCCAGCTTGACCACCGCCTCCACCTCGGGCACCGTGCCGTCGGGGTAGGTCGCCGCGGACAGTTCGGTCAGGACATCCTGGCGCGGTTCTGCGCGCCGATCGGTGATGTACTCCCTGAACTTGTCGTCCAGCCACACCAGTGGGTTGTGCGCGACGGTGTCGCCGCCACCGACCTCGCCGATGACCTCGTTGCCCAGTACCGCGCGGAACTCGGCGTGGTCCGCAATCGGCACCCCCAGCAGGTCGGCGATGACCAGCATCGCGAACGGCTTGGCGTACTCCTCCATGAACTCGCACGAACCCTTGGCTATGAACGTGTCGAGTTGCTCATCGGCCAAGCGCCACATGAACTCCTCGTTCTCGCTGAGCCGCTTGGGCGTGATGAGCCTGCTCAGCAGACCACGCGTCCTGGCGTGGAGATCGAAGTCCATGGTCACGACGTGCTCGGCCATCGGGATGGTGGCGCGGTGCTCCTCGATGAGGGCCCCGATATCGTCGCCCTCCGGAGTGAAGGGCAGCGGCGGGAATGGTCCGGCCACGGCCACACAGGACGAGAAGGCAGGGTCCTTGTAGGCCGCGAGCGCCTCGGCGTGCCCGGTGATGGCGACCACGCCGTGCGGGCTCGCCGGCCGGACCGGACAGTCCGAGCGCAGATAGTCGTAGTACGGATAGGGATCGGGCACGAGTGCGGGGTCGAAGAAGTAGTCGACGGTCTCGAAGTCATTGCCGGCGTGCTTGGTCATCGTGACATCACCGGGTCGAACAACACCGGCAGTGACGTCGGGGAGCGGAACACCTGACCTCGAATGTGGGGGTCATCCCCGTCGGGATCCAACCGCAGGTTCGGCAGCCGGTCCAGGAGAAGATTGATGGCAGTGCGCATCTCGAGACGCGCGAGGTGCATGCCCAGGCACACGTGGACGCCGTGTCCCCAACCCAGATTCCCCTTCGCCGTGCGAAAGATGTTGAACTCATCCGGATCGTCCCATCGATCCTCTTGCCGATTCGTCGAACCGAGCATCGGAAGCACCGAGCACCCCTCGGGGATGGACACCCCACCGAGCTCGGTGTCGCAGGTGGTGGTGCGGGTGATGGTCAGCAGGGGCGGATTCCACCGCACCGCCTCCTCGATTGCCTGCGGTAGCAGTGCGCGGTCGGCGCGGATCGCATCGAGCTGCGCCGGGTCCGAGAGCAACCCGAAGAGCAGGTTCCCCAACGACCTGTAGGTCGTCTCAACCCCCGCGGGCAGCAGCAACCGCAGAAACGAGAAGATCTCCTCATCGGTGAGTCTCTCACCGTCGATCTCCGCCTCGGCCAGCAGACTGATCAGGTCGTCCTTCGGATCAGCGCGGCGTGCCTCGAGGATCGGCGCGAAGTACTCACACAGGGCTGCCGCCGCCGCAAGGCCGCGCTCTGGGTTCATGATCCAGCTCAGCAGCGATATCGACCAGCGCTGGAACTGCGGGTAGTCCTCCTCCGGCAATCCCAACAGGCCCGCGATGATACGGCTCGGGTAGTCGAAGGTGAACTCCTTGACGAGGTCGGCCCGGCCGTTCGCCGCGAACCCGTCGATCAACTCGTTGCCCACACGGCCGACCAGGTCGTCCTGCCAGCGCGCCAGCGACTTCTGCGAGAACGCCTTCGACACCAGGCCACGCAGCCTGCCGTGCACGGGCTCGTCCATGCCGAGCATCACCCGCTCCCCGAGCACCGGCCCGAACGCCGCGATGACACCCGAGGAGGAGTAGGTCAGGTTGTCGCGCAACATCTGCTGGGCGTCCTCGTAGCGGTACACAATGAAGACGGGTTTGCCCGCCTCGCCGGGCATCGCGGACATGTCGATCCGCTGGACCGGCTCCTCTCGTCGAAGTCTGGCCAGTTCCGGGTACGGGTCCCGCACGTCACCCGACACGGCGGCGTCGAACGCCCCGAAGTCCTCGAGATCGTCGAAAAGCTGTTCCATGTTTGAACTCCTTGCGGCTGAGCGTCATTGGGCTGGGTAGGCCACGGACTTGACCTCGGTGTACTGGCTGAAGCCCGCGAGTCCGTTCTGGCGGCCGACGCCGCTGTCCTTGTAGCCGCCGAACGGTGTGTCTGCGCCGTACCCAGCTGTGCCATTGAGCCCGATGAAGCCGGCACGTAGGCGGCGGGCCACGGCCAGCGATCGGTCCAACGAGCTCGACATGACATTGCCAGCCAGCCCGTATGGGCTGTCGTTGGCGATTCGAATCGCGTCGTCCTCGTCCTCGTAGGGGATGACGGCCAGAACGGGGCCGAAGATCTCCTCCTGCGCGATCGTCATATGGTTGTCGACATCGGTGAACAGTGTTGGGCTGACCCAGAATCCCCGGTCGAATTGCCCGGGCGGCTCGGCGCTTCCGACCAGCATGGTCGCCCCCTCATCGATCCCCTTGCGGATGTAGCCGAGGATCCGCGACTGTTGCCTTGCTGAGATCACCGGACCGCAGAGGGTGGCGGGATCCTGCGGATCGCCGGCGGCGATGTTCTCGTAGATGGCCTGCAGAAGTGCGACACCCTCGTCGTAGCGCGAGCGCGGCAACAGCATTCGGGTCGGTGCCGCACAGCCCTGCCCGGCGTGTAACAACGGTCCGATGCCGATCAGGCACGCCGTGTTGAAGTCGGCATCCTCGAGCACGATCGTCGCCGACTTGCCGCCCAATTCCAGGAAGAGCCGCTTCATGGTGGCGGCACCCTTCTCCATGATCCGCTTGCCGACCACCGTCGAGCCGGTGAAGGAGATCATGTCGACCTTGGGCGAGACCGTCAGCTCCTCGCCGACGAGATGGTCCGACGCGGTCACGACATTGACGACGCCAGCGGGGATATCGGTCTGCTCGGTGATGAGCCGACCGAGTCGCGTCGCGTTGAAGGGGGTGTCGGGCGCGGGCTTGAGGATCACGGTGTTGCCGGTGGCCAGGGCTTGCCCGAGCTTGTTGATCGTGACCTCGAATGGGAAGTTCCACGGTGTGATGGCGCCGACCACGCCCACCGGCTCGTGCCACACCTTTCGGGTGGTGTTGACCCCCGTGACGGACACCACGGTGTCACCGAGATCGGTTTCCCATGGAAAGGTCTCGATCAGCCGAGCCGGATATCTCAGACCGTCAGTAAGGGGCGCATCCAGTTGTGGTCCGTGCGTGACGGCACGCGGGCAGCCCACCTCACGGATGAGTTCCTCTCGCAACTCCTCGATCTCACCCTCGATGGCGTCGTGCAGCTGTTCAAGGCAGCGTTTCCGAAATCCGTGGTTGGTCGACCAGTCCGTATCGTCGAATGACCGCCGCGCGGCGTCGATGGCCCTGTGCATATCGACCTTCGAGCCGTCGGACACCTCGCCGAGCACGTCCTCGGTGGCTGGGTTGATGTTCGCGAACGCCCCGGCCTCACCGTCGACGAGTTTTCCGTCGATCAGCATCCGCCGCTCATGCGTGGGAGTCTCAGGCATCTGTTCCGCTCCCCTGTTCTGTCGGTCGACTCGGTTTGGGCCTCGGACCGAATTTCATGACCACCACCGCGATTCGTTGCATCACCGGTGCGGGCAGCGTGGTTGCAGCGCGGATCATCGCGCGTTGGCCGAGCGTCAACGACGCAGTGCCGTCGCGTATCGCACCCTGCCTGGGCAGACCCATGGCGAGCCGGCTCATCTGGTACATCCCGCCCTGGGACAGGAACCTGCTGGCCAGCAGCAGCATTCGGGCGTCAGATCCGACCGGATGCCTGGTGTAGGGCGCCGTGTCCTCGAGTGCCCCGCGCAGCGCACGCGCGAACTTGTCCGGCGACTTCGCGATCCGCATGGCCAACCGTCCGCGCTTGTCGATCCTGTTGTGCAGCGGTGCGTACGGGCCGTCGAAGTCACGCAGGTCGGTCGTGCCAGCGTCGGTGATGATGTCGGTGTCGAAGGTGCCGGTCACCAGGACAGTGACACCGAGCCCGAACGGGGCGATCTCCCCCGCCAACGATTCGGCCCACCGCTCGACTGCACCCTTGGACGCCGAGTACGCCGCGATCGAGGGCATACCCCGCACCCCACCCGCGCTGGACACCATGACGATGCGACCCCTACCCGCCGCCCGCATTCCCGGCAGCAGCGCTTGTGTGAGACGCACCGGACCCAACACGTGGGTCGCAAACATGCTCTCCCACAGTTCCAGTGGCGACTCCTCAACCACACCTGCCGCCGAGATGCCCGCGTTGTGGACCACGGCGTCCGGAGCACCCACGGCCGCTTCGACGGCCTTGGCGGCGGCATCGATAGACCCCGTGTCAGCGAGATCGAGCGGCACGGCGATCAGCCGGTCGTCGTCGGCGGCGGCTCCTGTCGCCTCACGCAGCAGCGCAAGGCCCCGCTCGGGTGACCGCATGGCTGCGACCACTCGCCAGCCCTGGCCGTATAGATGCTTCGCCGACGCGAAGCCGAGGCCCCGCGACGCACCCGTGATGACGACACTTCGCGCTTCACTCAAGTTTCTCGTCACCCATTCGCGTTCTCAGGCGCACAACGACCCTCGCCAGCTGGCGGGGCCTCGACGTCGGGCCGTCCGCTCGGCACCCCGCTCTGCCACGTGGCCCACTTCCCGACGGAGAACGGACCCACCGCGCCCTCCTTCTCGTAATATCCCTGCGGGTCATAGACTTTGGCCTCTGGATATGGCCACGGACATGCAACCGAGGTGGCCAGACCGCTGGCCTTGATCGCCGCGAACCAGGCGCCGTAGGCGAAGTACGCGACGTTGATGATCGCGAACATCACCAGGAAGGTGCCGAGCACGGGTTTGCTCGGGAACAGCCTCGCCTTGGCGGCGAGCTTCTCCGCCACCGACTTTCCGGTGTCGTCGCGGTACACGAGGATGCCGGCAGGCACCATGACGAACGTGACGGCGAAGGACTCCCAGATCAGCGGGAACTGGAACGGGGTGCCGACAAAGATCGAGCCGAACGGGATCACCTGCGAGTAGATGTACATTCCTGTCCGTATCGAGCCGATCTCGAGGGCCGCGTCGAAGACGAACCCGATCACCAGGATCAGCAGCCCCAGGCTGATCAGCGGGTGGCGCCAGACGAAGGCCTCCGGATCCCGCTTCGCCTGGAGTTTGCGCAGCACCCATACCGCGACGAAGTACGGGCCGAAGTAGAACGTCACGTAGCCGAACACGATGAACGGTTCGACCGTCGGCGACATCATGATCAGGGGCCACGATTCCGGCCAGTGCAACAGATCGGGGTTGTAGACCGCGAACGGCGCCCAGTTCATGATCGGGTCCTGCCACACGATCAACGTCGTGCAGAGGAACATGAGCATGATCGGACTGCCCGGGTTGCGTCTCCAGCCGATGACGAAGATGGCAATCAACTGCACCAGCAGCAGCGCGGTGCCCAGTTGGACCCACAACATCCAGTTGTCGACCCCGAAGAGGTACTCGACCGGCCGGGGTCTGCCCTCGGTGTTCGGATTTGCCACCCGGGGGTCCAGCGCGGTACGCGAGACGACGACGAAAAGGACGACGAACGTGACAACCGCCGAGGCGCTGATCCAACGACCCCAACGGATCTCGTTCGCACCAGGACGTGCCGGGGACGATTTGTCCTCAAGCAGCGGTGCCGATTCCTCGGTTGTCATTTCGCTCCTCGCGTGCGCGGTGTCATTTCGCTCCTCGCGTGCGCGGTGTCATTTCGCTCCCTCGCGTGCGCGTCGTCATGTCACTCCTGCCCGAAGCGGTCGACGAGGTGCGAGGTGACCCCGTCGGCGTCGAGAGTCCGCGCCACCAGATATCCGGCTCCCATCCACGCCCGGCGCGTCCACTTGCCAAGCGACACTCGGGTTCCCGGCGCCCCCGAGGCGGCGGGCACCATCTTCACCCGCTCCAGTGCCTCCTTCACCCCACGTGGGCTCAGCGGATGCGAGTCGGTGAATGCGCGCACCAACGTGGTGGCCACGTCACGATTGACCACGGGTACGCAGTACTCGGGGCGGCGACCGCCGTACCTCTCGGCGTAGCGGTCCAGGAAGTCCTGCCCGATCGGGTTGCCCTCGTCGTACTGGTCGACGCCTATCCACCCCATGAACGCGTTCCACATGATCGGGTTGACCCAGGCGTTCTGAAACGCCGTGGTGGTGAAGCGCGGCGGGTCCCACTCCAGAGCCTCCAGCGCAGGATTGACGAAGACGATCCCGAAGCCGAACCCAAGGTGCACGATGGCCTCGGCCTTCGCCTCGTGCAGGGCACGGACCGCCTCATCGACATCCTGCGCGGTCTGCGCAACGGCCGACTCCGCGACGATGCGAATACCCTTGCGTCGGCATGCGTTCCGGAGATTCTTCACGTAGCTGTCGCCGATGAGGCTCTGCTCGACGAGTACGCCGATCTCCTTGAGTCCACGCTTGGCCACCAGGTCGGCGATGAAGATCGGCTCATCGGTCATCGAGCCCTGCGGGAAGGCGAAGGTCCACTCGCCGAGCCAGTCGTCGGTGCCGGTGACGCTGAGCGCAGGGACGCGGAAGCGTTCCTCGATGGCCTCCCGCAACGGGACGCAGTTGTCGGTGATGTTCGGGCCGAACACCGCCAGGCAACCCTCGTCGACGAGTTCGCCGAAGGCGTCGATCACCGCCTTGACCGAACCCTTCGGCAATCCCTCGACCTCGCGATAGATCATCTGCACCGGCCGGTCCATCAGGCCTTGCTCATAGGCCTCCTCGAAGACGAGGTCGAAGCACTGGGTGAAGTCGGCCAGCATCTCCTCGGGAAACCCCGGGGGCAGCTTGAAGTCCATCAGGTAGCCGACCTTGATCGGCTCGGCAGTGCTCTCGTAGGACACGTGACCTCCCTCGGAATTCGTTCAGGACAATGCGTCACACACGGTCAGGCCCCAGCCGGCCCCAGGTAGACGTCGATCATCTCGACCAAACCGCGGGTGACGTTCGGGTCGTCGGTCAGCGGGCCTGCGATCGCGGCTCGTGCGGCGTCCCGAGGGGTGAGCCCCTCGGCGATCAACCGCCCCGCGGCGATCAGGACCCGCGTCGAGGACACCTCGCGGAGCCCGCCGGTCTCCAGTCGGCGGATCGCGCCGGCGAAGCGGACCAGTGCTGCCGCGGTATCGGAGTCGACACCGGCCTCGAAGGCGACGATCCCCTCCTCGACCTCGGGGCCGGGGAACGTGAACTCGATGGCCACCATCCGTTGACGCGTCGAGTCCTTGAGGTCCTTGAGCACGCTCTGATAGCCGGGGTTGTACGACACCACCAGACCGAAGCCGGGAGCCGCGTTCAGGGTGACGCCGAGGCGGTCGATGGGAAGTTCACGACGGTGGTCGGCAAGTGGATGCAGGACCACCGTGGTGTCCTGCCTGGCCTCGACGACCTCGTCGAGGTAGCAGATGGCGCCCTCGCGCACCGCCCGCGTCAGCGGCCCGTCCACCCACTCGGTGTCGCCGCCCCGCAGCAGGTAGCGCCCCACCAGGTCGGCGGTCGTGAGGTCGTCGTGACAGGACACGGTGATCAGTGGGCGATCCAGGTCATGCGCCATCGCCTCGACGAACCTGGTCTTGCCGCATCCGGTGGGACCCTTCAGGACTATCGAAAGACCCTGCCGATACGCGGCTTTGAAGACCGCCTCCTCGTTCGCGACGGGCACGTAGAAGGGGCGCTCGGCCCGGCCACCGGCGGACGCCGCGGAGTTGTCGAACTCCAGAGTTCCCAGCGCATGATCGGCGGCGTTGCCTGGCATCGCATCCCCTTCTCGGCGCTCCGTCCATCGGATCGCGTCAACCCGCGAAACCGTGACGGAGACCGTCGCGGTGCGGGTGTGGCGAGCCTAGCGCGGAACAGATGTTTGGTACAAGTGCGGCGCGTAAATTACCGCAGGCAAACTCTTGTCGGACTCGCACTTTCACGACGCCTTCCGGCGCCGCGCCTCGGCGCGGTTGAGTGCCACGCGGAACAGGGGGCCGATGACGCGGCTCAATTGACCAGGCTCGGCGATCGTCGCGTGGGCCGCGGTTCCGAAGACCCGTCGCAGCTCCTCGACGTCCGTTCCCGCGCCAACTGTCAGACACAGGCACCCGATGCCCTCCCGAGTGACCTCACTCAACGCGCGACGTGCGTCGGCCGCGCCGTACACGCGCTCATAGCCGTGGTCGTAGGCCAGCCCATCGGAGAGGACGACGAGCAGTCGGCGGGGGGTGCCCGCCCGCTCGCGCAGCACCGTGGCGCCGTGCCGGATGGCCGCGCCCAGCCGCGAGTACGCGCCAGGCCGCAGCCCATAGAGCCGTCGCATCGCCGCGGTGTCGAACCGCTCGTCGAAGCGCTTGATCGGCGTCATGTTGACCGCCGAGCGCCCCTGGGAGCTGTACGCGAAGAGCGCGACCCGATCGCCTAGTTCGTGTAGCGCCGTGGTCATCGCCGCGGCCGCGGTCCGTTGCTGTTCGTGCACGGTGCGCCCGTCACCTCCGGCCTCCGCTGCTGACCCCGACACGTCGAGCAGGATGAGCACGGACAGATCTCGGCGCCGCCGCAGATTGTCGACGTATACCGAGTCGTCAGGCGCCGATCCCGCCGCGAGTTCCACCTGCATCTCGACGGCTGCATCCACATCGATGTCATCACCCTGCGCTTGGCGGTGGTGTCGACTGAGGCCCATTCCGAGCCGGGTCAATGACCGTCGCAGCGCATGGCCGTCAGGGGTCGACCAGCCCTCTCCGAGAGCCGTGGCCTCGGCCTCCACCACCGTGCACCAGTCCTGGCGATAGCGCTTGTGGTGAAGGTCCCACTCCGGATACGTGATGCCCTTGATCGCGTCGTCGGCCGTGTCTCGATCGGGGGACGGCGTCAACGAGGACACCACGGCGCCCGCTCCACGCGTCGCCGACCGTCGTTGATGGGTGGCCGCGTCCGCGCCGGGTGGGCCACCGCCGCCGAGCTGTCTGACCTTGCTCATCATCTTGGCCAGAAGCCTGCCGATGCCGCCCCCGCCGGCCGGGCTCGAGAACAGATCAAGCACGTCCTCCTCGGTGTCGGCCTCTCCGAGCAGTTCGGACAGGTCTCCCTGCGGCTTCTTGGCTGGGCGGTGTCGGGCCGCGGCGGCCGCCCTCGACTTCTCCGCGGCGCGATGTTCGGCGAGCAGCCTGCGCGCATGAATCGTGCCGAAACTCGCCGGCGTCGGGCCGATGACCGCACGACTTTCCGCCATCGCCAGAGACGCGGAGGGTGATCCGCTCGAAACGTCGGGACAGCCATCGATCAACGACCGCATGGACATCGGCAGGAACGGAGCGTTGGCGTCGAGCGCGCGCCGGCCCTCGACAGCCAGGTAGCGGTCCGCCAACGCCTGCCGCTTCGCCAGCCTGGCGACGATGTCGGGTTCCAGACCACCCGCCGCGAGCAGACTTGCCTGCACGGTTAGCGATTCGAGTTGCGAGCGCAGACTGGATGCGGCGTCGACGTAGACGGTCCTGCCGTCTGTCCACGCTGGCTCGCCCGCCTCCAAGGCGGCCACCATCAGGGGGCGCCCGGCCACCGCCGAGGCGAACATCCCCAGCCGTTCCACCACGGTGTCGTTCGCCACTGGGCTCCCTTGCGCCGGGTCCGAGAACGTTGACCAAATATCTGTTCCAACGTAGAGTCCGGGACGCCCGCCAGTCAATCGATCACTGCGTCCAGAGGCGTGGCGTCGGGACGGGAAATGGCGGGAACCGCATCATGATCGAGTTCACCGGACAGGTGGCGGTGGTCACCGGATCGGGTCGTGGCCTCGGTCGGCTGTACGCCCTTGATCTGGCCCGGCGCGGCGCGGCCGTGGTGGTCAACGACGTGGGCGGTTCGATGCACGGCGAGGGTACCAACACCAAGGTGGCCGACGACGTCGTCGCCGAGATCCACGCGGCAGGCGGCAGAGCAGTCGCCTCCCACGAGTCGGTGGACACCCCCGCGGGCGGTCAGGCGATAGTCGACACCGCGGTCGACGCGTTCGGCCGCCTCGACGTCGTCATCAGCAACGCGGGCATCTTCAACAGCATCGCGTTCGACGACCTGAGCGTTGACGACTGGCGCCGGATGCTCGGCGTGCACCTCGACGGCGGGTTCTATCTGAGCCAACCGGCCTTCCGGGTGATGAAGTCCCAGGGTGGCGGCCGGTTCGTCTTCATCTCATCCTCGGCGGGCATGTTCGGGCAACCCATGGAGGCGCATTACGCCGCAGCCAAGACCGGTCTCGTCGGCCTGTCCAATGTCATTGCCATCGAGGGGGCCGCGCACGGGATACTGTCCAACACCGTTCTGCCCACCGGATTCTCACGCATGGTCACCGAAACGGTGGGTGACGAGAAGTTCCTGACCGAGTCGGGCTTCATGCGCGCGATTCGCGCCGAGCTGGTCGTGCCGCTGGTCGTCTTCCTCGCCAGCAGGGCGTGCACCCTCTCACATCAGAACTACTCGGCGAGCGCGGGCCGCTACGCGCGGGTCTTCGTCGGCCTGGGCCGAGGCTGGTCGGCGGGTGCCGACGACACCCCCACCGCCGACGACATCGCGACCCATCTTGGCGACGTGTCGGCGACCGAGCCGTTCATCGTCCCCGAGTCGATAGTCGACGAGGTCCTCGATGTCTGTGACCGCCTGGGTATCAGCGCGATGCCCGATAACGCCGCGATCGCCTTCCCCGACCACACGCGCTGACATGAGGATCATCGAGGCGACATCCGACGCGGCGGGCGCGGTACAGCACCGTATCGGCGCAGGTCGGTAGGATCGCCACGTGGCGCACCCGGGAACTTCGACGACCCCGAAACCGCCTCACCGCTGTCCTGAACCGCCGTTCTGACCTCTGACAGGAGCCGACATCGACGCCTCATCGACGACGGGCCAGCGCGGACGTGGCCCCGCGAAGGCTCGGCAGTCCCGGTCGGGTCCCGTCGTGGCCGGTGCGCCGTCGACCGGCAACGGAGGCTTCAGCGGTAACGACGCGACTCGGCGCACCGAGATCCTCGAGACCGCCAATGCGGTGATCGCCACGTCGGGTCTGCGGACATCGCTGCAACAGATCGCTGACGCCGCCGGCATCCTCGCGGGCAGCCTCTATCACCACTTCGAGTCCAAGGAAGCCATCCTTGTCGAGTTGATCCGCCGCTACCACGCGGAACTCGACCGCATCGGCGAGATCGCGCTGCAGCGTCTCGACGAACCCGACGCCAGGCCCGCCGAGGAACAGATCATCAGCCTGTGCTGCGCGATCGCCCGCTGCGCGGTCGAACACCGTGCCGCCCTGCAGATGTCGTTCTACGAGGGCCCGAGTGCCGACCCCGAACTCGCGGAGCTGACCCGACTACGCCCGGCGAAGCTGCTCGCGGCGATGCAGCAGGCGCTGCGGGCGGGCCGGTGGAGTGGCTACATCCGGCCCGACGTCGACCTCCCCGTCGTCGCCGACCGCATGGTCCAGAGCATGCTTCACGTGGGCCTGGACATGATCCGCCACAAGGCCTCCAGTGATCAGGTCGCGACAATGATGTCCAAGATCGTGCTTGCCGGACTCGCTGCGCGGGAGCGCAGCGATGCCGAGCTGGATACCTCGGCGGCGTTCATTGCGGCACAGGGCGTCATCGACACCTGGGGCGATGACGCAGACACGGATGACAAGGCGGCGCACGTGCGTGCGGTCGCGCGTGCCGAGTTCGGTCGGCGCGGCTACGAGATGACCACGGTGCGTGACATCGCCTCGGCGGCGGGCCTTGGCACCGGAACGGTGTACCGCGTGATCGGCTCCAAGGACGAACTCCTGATGTCCATCATGCTGTCGTTCGGCAAGAAGGTCGGGGGTGGCTGGACCGACGTGTTGCAGTCCGACTCGACACCGGTGGAGAAACTCGACGCGCTGTCGTGGCTCAACATCAATGCCCTGGATCGCTTTCCCGACGAGTTCCGCATCCAGCTGGCGTGGATGCGCCAGTCCCCGCCGGACACAGCCGATCCGGGGTGGTCGTTCAGCATGCGCGTTCGACAGATGAAATCGCTTCTGTCTGAGGGCATCAAGTCCGGCGACATTGGGATCGAGAGTCCAACGGCCGAAACGCTGGCCCGCTGCGTCATCGGCATCCAGTGGATTCCCGAGAACATCCTGCAGGACCTCGGCACCCGCGACAGCCTCATTCTGTCCCGCGACACCGTGCTGCGCGGCGTCGCTGTGCGCACGGACTGAAAGAGGGCGGACCCATGAGCGAGCACGTCGACTATCTGGTGACCGGGGCGGGCGGCGGCATCGGCGGAGTGAGCCGCTCCGTGGTGCAGCTACTGATTGGCGACGGCGCGCGGGTTCGGGCGATGGTGCATCGGGAGGACGAGCGCGCCGACGCGCTCCGAACCCTTGGTGCTCAAGTGGTGGTGGGTGACCTCACGGACCCCGGCAGCGTCGTCGCCGCGCTGCGCGGTGTGAAGCGGATGTTCTTCAACATGAGCGTCTCGCCGTCGTATCTGACGGCGACCGCCATCGTCTGCGCCGCGGCCCGTGAGAACGGTGACATCGACGCCATCGTGAACATGTCGCAGATGACGGTGTCTCAGATGACGCTGACCAGCACCGAGGAATCGGACCAGCACCGACTGCACTGGCTGGCCGAACAGGTCATGGACTGGTCCGGGCTCCCGGTCACCCACATCCGGCCCACGGTGTTCATCGACAATCCACTACTGACGTTCCTCAACGCCGAGTCAGTCCGCGAGCGGCACGTGCTCGCCCTCCCGTTCGGCCGCGGCCGGACCTCACCGATCGCCGCGAGTGACGTCGCCCGTGTCGTCACCGAACTGCTGCTGCACCCGCAGCGCCACCGTAGCCACGTGTACGAGTTGACGGGACCGGAGGTCCTCGACATCGACGGCCTGGCCCAAAGTTACTCGCGCGCGCTGCAGTACCCGGTGACGGCGCAGGACATCGCGCTCGATCAGTGGCGGCAAAACGTACTGGCAGGCGCGGGCCTTCCGCCACACGTCGAGCAGCACATCGCGACGATGGCGCGGCTGCATCGCGACGGCCGCTACGACCGCCTCACCAACGACGTCGAACGAGTCACCGGCCAGTCCCCGATGACGGTCGAGCAGTACATCACCGAGAATCCGCAGAAGTTCGTCGGCTGACTCACTACTAGTGGCACGCACCTCAACTGAGCGCGCCGACCGGTTCCTCCACGCCATTGAGCAGGTCGTTGTCGGCGAACGCGCCGCGGTAGGCAGCGGCCGGGTGCCGGTCGGACAGCCGATCGCCGCGGCCAAGTAGCTTCTGCCGCAACGTTCCCGACTTGTCCGTGGCAATCAGGCCACGCTCCCGCAGGGTCGGGAAAAGCCGGTCCGCCACCTCTCGGAAGGAGCCCGGAACGGTGGCGTGGTACACGTTGATGCCGTTGACACCGGCCTCACGCCACTCCTCCAGGCGATCCGCGATCTCGTCGGCGGTGCCCACGACGCGGTTGGCCCCCTCCAGCACGAAGGCGAGGTCGCGGATGGTCGGCTCGGCATTGCCTGAGGACTCCGCGGCCCAGCGGGCGAATCCCTGCACACCCTTGAACTCGCCGAGTTCACTGATCGGCGTGTCCAGCGGCAGGTTGCCCGCGTCGACACCGGCATCACCCAGTGCGTGGAGCGCGACGCCCTCCAAGTCGAGGTAGCGCTTGAGTTCGTCGTTCCTGCGGACCGCCTCCTGGTGCGTGTCGCCGATCACGAACGACAGTCCCTGCGCGAAGGCGATGTCCTCGGGATCGCGGCCGTACTGCGCTGCCAGCGCGCGTGTCTCGGTCGTCAGCGCATACGCGGCCTCCGGGTGCGGGCTGCTGATGTAGACGCCCTCGGCGTTGCGGGCCGAGAAGAGTTGGCCGGCGGGAGATGCACCGGCCTGGAAGAGCACCGGTGTGCGCTGCGGCGACGGAGAGACGAAGTGCGGACCCTCGACCGAGTACCGCGGACCGACGTGGTTGATCTTGTGGATCTTCGAAGGGTCGGAGTGGATTCCGCGTTCCTTGTCCTGCACCAGGCCGCCCTCGTCCCAGGAGCCCTCCCACAGCTTGTAGGCGACGTCGACGTACTCATACGCCCACTCGTAGCGCTCATCATGTGTCAGCGTGCCGTCGTGTCCGAAGCTGCGGAACACGTTCTCGTTGAAGCTGGTGACGATGTTCCATCCGAGGCGGCCGTCGGTGTAGTGGTCCAGCGACGACATCCGGCGGGCGAAGTTGAACGGGTGGTCCTGGACGATCGAACTGGTGAACACTATGCCGAGGTTGTCGGTCACCGCCGCGAGTGCCGATGCGAGAACCGACGGGTCGTTGACCGGCACCTGAATGCCACCCTCGACGGCCTTGCGCCAGTTGCCGTTCCACGGCGCCCGCAGCCCGAAGACGTCGGCGAAGAACAACAGGTCGTAGCCGGCCTTGTCCACCTCCGCGGCCACCGACGTCCAGTGCCGCAGCGAGTTGAACTTGTGGTTCTCGGCCTCGGGGGCACGCCACAGCCCGTGCAGCACGTGGGATGCGGTGTTCATGACGAACGCGGAGTAGAACAGCGGTCGCTTGCTCACGGGTGTCTCCTGTACTCGGGTCGCGATTACGGGTTGATGGGGCCGAGGGTGTCGCGGATGATCGGGTTGTCGGAGGTCTGTAGGAACTCCGCGATCCTCGGGTCCTTGAACGTCTCGATCAGTTTCTGGACGTTGGGATCGTCGAGGTGCTTCTCGCTGACCACCAGCCCACCCTCACTGCCCTTGGGTGCCGGATGGCGGGCCAGGATCTGGTCCTCGGTGAGGCCCGCGGCGTACACGTCGGAGATGTGAACGACGATGGCGTCGACGTCGGCGAGGCTGCGGGCCAGCTGACCGATCGGAACCTGAACGAATTGGTAGCCCTTGGGGTTTGACGCGATATCGGACAGCTGCGGCAGACCGGTGATCGAGTCCTTGCCTGGCTTCAGGGTGATCTGACCGGCCTGCGCCAGGTCGAGCAGCGCGATCGCCTGTCCGGCGGGGTCGTCGCGCAGCGCGATCTTGGCGCCGTTCGGCAGGGCGTCCCAGCTGCGGTACTTGTCGGAGTAGGTGGCCTGATCCCAGGTGAAGGTCGGCGCGGCGAGTACCAGGTCGAACCCGTTGGCCGCGATGGCGTCGTTGAGGAACGGCTGGTGTTCGAAGAAGTTGCCTGCCACGTCGCCCGCATCGACGGCGCGGTTGATCTCGATCAGGTTGTCGATCTTGACCGGCTCGATGGTGATGCCGTGGTCGGGCGCAATGTCATCGGAGATGAACTTCAGCAGGTTCTCCGCGGCGATGTCGGTGCTCCATGTCGCGACCGTGAGCGTCGTGCCGAAGGGTGCGCTCTTGTCGGAGCCGTTCGCGTAGAGGACGCCACCTGCGATCGCGAGCACCGCCACGATCGCGCCCGCGATCCACGGCCACCGCTTCTTGGTCTTGATCTCGATGTCATCGCCGACGGGCGAACTGGTCAGATTGGTCACGGGAGGGTTCCTTAGCGGGTCGATGCAGTGCTGGTGGATGAAGTGGGTGATGCGAGAGTCAGCGCGTCAGTGCCCTGACGAGGCGATCGCCGAGGAACTGAACGATCTGGATCGTGACGATCAGGGCGACCACGGTTGCGATCATGATGTTGTCGTCGAATCGGTTGTAGCCGTATGTGATCGCAAGATTGCCGACACCGCCGGCGCCGATCGACCCCGCGATGGCCGAGTACTCGATCATCGCGATGGTGTTGACGGTCAACGCACCGGCCAGGGCGGGTAGCGCCTCGGACAACTGGACCGAACGGATCACCTGCAGGTGAGTGCCGCCGGAGACCAGACCCATGTCGGTGACGTCGGATCGCACCTCGCGCAGGGCGTTCTGCACCAGCCGCGCGAAGAACGGCACGCCCGCGACCGTCATCGGCACGATCGCCGCCTGGATGCCGATCGTGGTTCCGACCAGCAGCCGTGTCACCGGGATGATGGCCGCCATCAGGATCAGGAATGGCAGCGACCGGCCCACGTTGACCAGAGTGTTCAGTGCCGCGAACACCCTTCGGTTGGGATACAGGCCGAAATCGGAGGTGTTGTGCAGCGTGATTCCCAGCGGGGTACCGATGAGCAGCACCAGCGCCATGGTGATGCCGACCATCAGCCAGGTCTCCCCGTAGGCGGGCAGCAGCAGGTCGGGCACCCTGTCCCACGGCGTGTTGAAGTCCTCCCCCACAGCGAGGTTCATGCGGCGGTCTCCCCCGATCTGACGTCGACTGTCGTCACGTGGAGTCCGCGCTCGCGGAGGAACGCCTCGAAACCTGCGGGTGCGGATGGGGCGATGGCGAGCAATGCCCGCCCGACCGCCACGCCGCGGATCGCCTCGACGCTCGCGCTCAGCACGTTCACCTGCGCACCCGAGATTCCGGGCGCGGCGTGGATCGAGGTGAGCCAGTCGAGTGGAACCTCGCGCGACGCGTAGGAGACCTCCCAGATCTCACCGGTGCCCCGAAACGGCACACTGGGCCGGTCCGGAAGCAGTTCACGGGCGAGAGCCGAAGTGGGGTCGAGGATCACGTCGTCGACGGAGCCGCTCTCGATGATGCGACCACCGTCGATACGCGCCACGGAGTCCGCGATCTCGCGTACGACCTCCATCTCGTGGGTGATCAGGATGATGGACAGACCGAACTCGTCGCGCAGGTGGCTGAGCAGCTCCAGGATCGACTTCGTCGTCGCCGGGTCCAGGCCGGAGGTCGCCTCGTCGGACAGCAGGTAGGACGGCCCCAGGGCAAGTGCCCGGGCGATCCCGACCCGCTGCTTCTGGCCACCCGACAGTTGCGCGGGCAGATCGTCGCGGCGATCACCGAGACCGACCTTCTCGAGCAGGGCGGTGACGCGTTTGTCGATGGAGCCGTCCGTGGCGCCCAGGTACTCCAACGGCAGGCCGACATTCTGGGCGACGGTGCGGCGTCGCAGCAGCGGTGCGGTCTGGAAGATGACACCGACACTGCGGCGCGCCGCGAGAAGCTCGGCGCCCTCCAGTCGGGTGAAGTCCTTGCCGTCCACTCGCACGGCGCCGCTCGTCGGACGCTCCAAAAAGCTGACGCAGCGCGACAGCGTGGTCTTGCCCGCACCACTCGGACCGACGACGGCGAGGATCTCGCCGTTGGCGACGGACAGCGACACGTCATCGAGGACGGTGCGGTCGCCGAATCGCTTTGTGAGGTTCTCGATCTCGATCATGTGATCCTTCTCGGTGGATTTGCCTCGCGCCGAATGCGTCCTCGATCGACTCCACCCCGAGAGAACGCTGAATGGCCAGGCAGGCGCTAAACCTACGGTGGCCGCAGGAGGCTGCACAGGGTACGGATCGGGTTGATCCGAATTGGACTCGATGACGAAAGTCAGTCACTGCCAAGATGGTTCGTCGGAACACCTGATCGCGACCGGTTCGAACGCGTACCTTCGACCCGTGACCACGGTGCTGCGGGCCGTCGTGGTCGGCTCCGGGATCAGCGGGCTGACCACGGCCATCTCCCTGCTCGAGGCCGGCCACTCGGTCCGGATCGTGGCCGCCGAACCCGCCATGTCCACCACCTCGGCGGTGGCGGCGGCGGTCTGGTTCCCGACCCATGTCGCGCCGTGGGAGCGGGTGTCGGGGTGGGGCGAGGACACCTTCGGCGTGCTGGCCGAACACGCGGCGGCGCAGGTGCCGGGGGTGATCATGCGCGAGTCGCTGGGGCTCTATCGAGAACAGCCGGGCGAAGCCACGTGGGTGGGCGCAGTGGGCGGTGTTCGCGATGCGCGGGCCGACGAACTTCCCCCCGGCTATGCCTACGGCCTGCGGTACGCGGTGCCGTTGGCGGAGATGCCCCGGTACCTACCGTGGCTGGTGGCCCGGGTCCGCGCGCTCGGCGGGCAGTTCACCCAGCGACACCTGCAGTCGCTGGACGACGTGGGCCACGGGGCCGACGTCGTGGTCAACTGCGCCGGGCTGGGTGCCAGCGACCTCGTCGGCGACGCGTCGATGTACCCGGTGCGGGGTCAGATCGTGCGGGTGCGCAATCCCGGCCTGACCGTGTCGGTTCGCGATGAACTCCATCCCGGCGGCCGCGCCTATGTGCATCCGCGCACGGCGGACTGCATCCTGGGCGGCACTCTGGACGTGGGGCAATGGGACACCGCGCCCGACCCTGCCGTCGGTGCGGCGATCCTGGCGCGGTGTACCGACCTGGTTCCCGCACTGCGCGGTGCCGAGGTTCTCGAGCACGTCGTCGGACTGCGACCGGGCCGCCCGACCGTTCGCCTCGAGGAGGGTGAGCGGTTGAGATCCGGTGCGAGAGTGGTGCACAACTACGGGCACGGTGGCTCGGGCATCACGTTGTGCTGGGGCTGCGCCCGCGAGGTCACCGCTCTCGTCGGCCAACCTCCCCCGCCGGGCGGAGGTTAGTCGGGCACATCAGAAGGGCACGTCGATCTCGCCGTTCGTGGTATTCCCCTCATCGTGATTCGGGTTGATGTACCCCAGCCTGAAGGGTGAAACGGGATTGGTGCCATACGGCACGAGCGGATCGGTTCCGGTCCCATCCTGCGTTGGCGCAGCCGTGTCCGAAACACCCGGATCGGCGATGATGTTGCTTTGCGGGACGGGCACGGAATCGGAATCGGCGCTTGCAACAGGTGCCAGACCCATCGCGGCACCGATCGCGGCCGCGGCCAGCCATGGTGCGATTCTCTTGATCCTTGTCGTCATGAGACTCTCCTCTTCGCTTGGTCGCCGTATCCGGTCAGGGAAATCATCGCGCTTTGGCACCCCAGAGTCGCTCCCGCTGGCACCCCATTAGCGGTGGCGCTGGCAGGTCTAAACGCATTCCGGCTAGCAGGGCACTGACGGCCAGTCCCACCAAGTTCTCCGGCTTTCCACCCGAGATCACCAGGGCACCGTTGGTCGGCGAACACATCGCCTGACCCGGAAGTGCTCTGTGCAACAATCAATCCCGGAACCAGTCAGGCACCCGTTTGTGAGATTGCAGCTAGCTGGTATGTCTGAGGTGGGGCCTGCCGGTAGGCAGGACGCCCGGCAGCGCTGACGACACCGACGCCGCGGACCGCAATCGTATGAGTATGACTACAGCGCAGGTCCCCCCGATCGCGCGGGCAGCGCTCACGCTGCTCGATCCAGCGATGGCTCGCTCGATGGTGGGCCTCGCCAACGTCCCGACCATCGCCGCCATGGGTCCGTTCGAGGATCGCTTGGACGCCCAACGATTGGCGACTGCGTTCATCGCCGTGCGGCAGTGCTGCACAGCGCAGCTCGTCCTCGTTGGAGCCGGCCCCCAACGCACGACTGTCACACGTAGGATCTTTGTGCAGGGCCTCGGGAACAGCGTGCGCTCGGTGCGCGACTGTAGCGACCACCAACGGACAAATCTCATCGCCGCCGCAGATGTCGTCGTTCTCGGCAGCTCATCGGGGAGCACCACGCTGCTGGACGTACTGGCCGCAGGCCGGCCGGTGGTCGCCCCGGCTGACGCGGAAACCGTGCCGCTGGTCGTACCCGCCATCGCCGGAATCGTCTACCGGCCGGGCGATGTCGTCGGGTTGGAGAGCGCGCTGCTGCGCCTCCTGACCACACCGGTGCTGCGCCGCGGAATGGGCGTGCGCGCAATGCACGTTGCGCGTCGGCATCACATGGAGAGCATGAGGTCGGCGGCGAGTTCCGGCCAGCAGGAACCAAGGACGGGCGGCAGCAGGGACGACACCCGTGCGATGGCGGCCGATCGTGGAGGTAGTCCAGTCAAGGACTACCCACCAAGAGGAGAAGGTCCACCGTGCGAATCAAAATGAGTTCGGCAACATCACTTCTGGCGGCTGGAGCGATCGCGGTCGCCCTCGGTGCGGCACCGTCGGCCGCAGCGGAGTCCGGCGTGCCGCAGTCAGCTTGCAGCAGTGGCTCGCCAGGCACCGAGTGCGTGTCACCGGGCAACACTCAGATCAATGACTCACTGTCACCCGATTTCACGCCGCAGTATCCCGACTTCGCCCTGTTCGGCTTTGGCGGCCACTTCGGCCGCGGACACCGTTAACAGTCAACGACTTCAGCAGCAGTACCCCTCCAGCGCCGATCTGCTTCATGCCATCATCGATGACTTGGAAAAGGCAGCCTGGATGCTCAAATCGGAGAACCGCAAGATCTGATAGCTAGCAAGGGATCTCGACGAGTAATGACGTCCCGCTCCCTGGATGACTGCGGATAGTCATCTGGCCGCCGATGGCCTCGACGCGGTCTGTGAGGCCGGTGAGTCCCGACCCCTTGCCAGTGTCGGCCCCGCCCACACCGTCGTCTTGAATCGAGAGGTGCAGGCTGACAGGGCCGGTGTCCACGCCGACCTTCACGACCGACGCCTGGGCGTGCTTGGCCGCGTTCGTGAGTGCCTCAGCCACGACGTAGTACGCGGTCACCTCTGCGGATTCGGACAATCGCCGCTTAACCGTGAGATCGAGTTCGACGGGGACCGCGGAGCGACGCGCGAGGGTCTTGAGCGCAGGGCCCAGTCCTCCCTTGGACAGGATGGCCGGGTGGATCCCACGGGAGAGGTCCTGCAGATCCTTCGAGACCCCGGCCACAATCGTCACGAGGTGAGCGATCTGCTCCCTGAGCGACTGCAGTTCGGGCGGCACACAGGCCTCCGCGGTACGCAGCTCGAGCCCCAGTGAGACCAGTCGCTGCTGAGCGCCGTCGTGCAGATCCCGCTCGATCCGGCGGCGCGCGTCATCGGCGGCGGCGACGATCCGAACCCGAGATGCGGCGAGCTCGGTGTTGGTCTGCGCATTCGCGATGGCCGTCGCGACGAGATCCGCAAAGTCCCCGACGCGCCCCTCGGTATCGGGGGGCAGGGGCTCTGACCGCGGCGAACCGACGACGGCCACGCCCCAGAGTCGCCCGTCGACGACGATCGGCGCTCCCACCCCGCCCCGGAGCCCCAGCTCACGAATCTTCGCCGCGGCCGGGCCGGCAGCACCGTCATGGTTGTCCATCCGGGCCGGACGTCCGGTGCGCCGCACCCTTGCTGCGACGTTGTCGCCCTCGAGAGGGAACTGCTCGCCAACCGGCATCGGCGTCGCACCGGGTGTGTCCCAGGCCGCGAGCAACGTCGCGGCGCCGTGAGGCTCGTAGCGCCACACCGCCGCATTGGGCACGTCGTGGGCTTCGGCCAACTCCAGTGCCACCGCCGAGAACACCTCAGTCGGGGACACTCCGCGGGCCACCAGTGTCGCGATGCGCCGCAGGGCGGCCTGTTGCTCGGCGAGCGCACTCAGTTCATCGGCGAGCTCGCTGAGTTTGGCGTGACTCGCCTCGACCTGCCTACGGCGTTGGACGGCCTCGGCGGCACGCGACCGGGCCAGCGACGCAAGGCCTGCCGCTGCCGCCGCGACCACGAGGAAGACGGTGATGGCAACCCAGTTCTGCTCCCAGATCGCCGTGACGGTCCGGCCCGTCGTCATGTGGTGGAAGTGCACGTAGATGAGGGCACTGGCCAGAGCCATCGCCATCGCCAGGGCGAAACCCCACAGTATCGCGATGAACAGGACGCCCAGCAGGAAGACCACACCGAAGATGTTTCCGGGGCCAACACGTTCGAGCTGGCTCACCAGAGCGCACTCTGCTGCGATCAGCAACGCCGCGACAACGACGCCGAGCAGCAGGGGCGGGGACGTCGGACGTAGTGGCCGGGAGAGCGGCTGTGGCGCTGATGCCGACTCATCCTCAGACCCTGAGGCGCCCATCCAAGGGGACCCCGGAATCCAACCGGGCATTCGTAGCCGCCTCTGCGTCATCGCGCAAACTCACACATCGATCGTGCGGACTCTCCCCAGTGCCTGTTCAAACGATACGCCGCGCAGCAACCGCGACGGCAGTGAACCGAATACGCACTGCTGTGCCATATTTTGCTGCTCCAATCCGCCGCGAGGAGCGGGCGCATGGCTTCCGATCTGGGCCATGACTCCCAGAATCGCGCCACCGCCATCAGGTGTCATCAATGCTGACGCCCACCACTCACCTGCAGCTAGCTGCAATGCGGGGCTATCTGCCAGCTGCAATGACCACGGGACTCGGGTTGATCACCGACGGCGCTGCTCACAACAGTCCGAGCAGCTCCAGGTCGGTGATGTACTTGATGATCACGGGCGCGGTCACGTGTGGGATGTCCTTGTCCGGCCCAATCTTCGCGTCCTGGACGGCCGCGCGGAACCTGTCGGTGGGCGCCATCGCGCCGCAGATAGGCGTTGCGGGCTTCTGATAGCTGTGCAGCAGCGGCAGCAGCGAGGCGTGACGTTGCCTGTCCGGCAGCGCCCGCAAAGTGGTCTCGAATCGCTGCAACCACTCGCCGTAGTCGGCGATGCGCTGGATCGGGTAGCCGGCATCGATCAACCAGTCGACGTACTCGTCCAGTCCGATGCCGTCGTCGTACGGGTTCATCACGTGGTACGTGTCATATCCGTCCATCCCCCGCACACCGAGGGTGGAGATCGCGTCGGCGATGAAGCCCACGGGCAACCCGTCGAAATGCGCACGCTGGCGGCCACCGTTCGCGTCACGCTCGTAGAATGAGCCGGGCGCGACTCCGGTGGCGACCAGGCTCAGCATCAACCGGGTGAACATGTCGGGCACATTGAGCTGGCCCACGTACTGGGTGTCGGCCAGGATCATGTCACAGCGGAAGACCGAGACCGGTAGGCCGCACAGGTCGTGGGTCTCGCGCAGCAGGACCTCACCGGCCCACTTGCTGTTGCCGTATCCGTTGGCGTAACTGTCGTCGAGGCTGCGGTTCGGGCTGCTCACCCGGATGTCGTCAGTCTCAGTGAACTTTGACGGTTCGATCTGGTCGCCGACGCCGATGGTCGAGACATAGGTGATCGGCTTCTGCTTCGTCGTCAACGCGATGCGGATCAGCTCGGCGGTGCCCATGACATTGGGGCCGAACAGCTGGTCGTACGGGAGCACATGGTTGACAAGCGCGGCGGGGTCGACGATCAGATCGACGGTGTCCGCCAGGCGCTGCCACGTCGGTTGGTCGAGGCCGAGGTGCTCCTCCCCCTTGTCGCCAGCGATCACCACCAGATGACGCTCCGCCAATTCCCAGTAGTGGCGCAGCAATTCGGGATCCCCGCTGTCGAACGTGGTATCCAGGCGCGCGCGAGCAGACTCATTGTCCTTGGCCCTCACCAGGCAGATGACCGTGCCGCCGACGAGGTCCATCCGCTCCAGCCAGTCCAGCGCCAGGTAACGGCCGAGGAAGCCGGTGGCGCCGGTGAGCAGCACGGTACGCACTTCGGCGGTGGACGGGGGCAGGGCCGGAGCGCCGGCCAGCGTCGTCGCGTCGATGAACTTGTCCAGCGTGAGATCGCGCGCGTGCACCTCGGTGGCACCCTGGCCGTGCACCGTGGCGAACGTCGGGCGTGTGGCGGCGGACGCCCGCTCTGTCTCGATGTAGTCGGCAATCGACTGCAGGTCGCTGGCCGGGCTGAGGATCACGCCCACCGGAACGTCGAGATCGAAGATCTCGCGCAACAGGTTGCCGAATGTCAACGCCGACAGGGAATCTCCACCCAGGTCGGCGAACCGCGCGTCGGGTGCCAGGTCGCCTGCCCCGGCGCCCAGCAGCACGCCGGCAGCTCTGCTGATCGTCTCGAGCACCGGCCGGTCTGCTCCGCCCTGGCGCAGGAGGCGCAGCTCGTTGGCCTGACTCTCGGCCAGTTCGAGATAGCGCTCCTCCAGCCTATCGCTGTAGTGCGCCTTCAGGTTTGGCCGGGCCAGCTTGCGGATGCCTGTCAACAGCCCATTCTCGAGGGTGAACGGCTCTGTCTCAATGATGAAGTCGCGCGGGATCTCGTAGGACTGCAGGCCGACGTCTCGCGCGATGTCCTGCAGCGACTCGCTGATCGTCGCCTTGAGAGCCTCGATGTCGCCGTCGCTTCGGGTCAACGCGTCCTCGGTGGGCACGACGACGGCGAGCAGATAGGCGCGTGCGCTATTGCCGTAGACGTAGATCTGGCGGACCAGCGGGCTGTCGCCGAACACGGCCTCGAGCCTCGACACGGTGACGAACTCGCCCTGCGAGAGTTTGAGCACGTTGTTTCGTCGGTCCAGGTAGACAAGCCGGTCGGGCGCGATCTCGGCCACGACGTCGCCGGTTCGGTAGTAGCCGTCGGGATCGAACACGTCGGCCGTGACCTCGGGTCGCTTGTAGTAGCCCGGGAACAGGTCCTGTGTCTTGACCAGGAGCTCACCACGCGGGTGCGGCTGGTCGGTGTGGAAGTAGCCAAGATCGGGGACGTCGACCAGCTTGTAGTCGATCACCGACGGGCGACGCACCTCATTGTCGATGTAGACGATCCCGGCCTCCGTCGAGCCGTAGCCCTCGACGAGATGAAGGTCTAGCAGGGCTTCGACGAATTCCTTGTTCTCGGCTGAGATCGGTGCGGAGCCCGTCATCGCCGAGACGAAGCGCCCGCCGAGCAGGTTCTGCGCCAGGTCCTCCATCACATCGGCCTCCAGTGCGGCGCGGTCGGCGCCGTCCAGGGAACGGCGGTCGACCTCGCTCTGGAACTGGGTGAACAGCATCTCCCAGATGCGCGGCACGAAGTTCAGCTCGGTGGGCCGTACCAGCGCCAGATCCTCGAAAAGCGTCGAGAGGTCGCTCCTGGCGGTGAAATACGCGGTTCCGCCGTGTCCGAGCGTTCCGTAGAGGATGCCCCGGCCCATCACGTGGCTCATCGGCATGAAGCTCAGCGTGATCGACGGCTCGACGCTCGACTCGGCCCAGGTCCACCGTGACCTGCGCCAGAAGTTCGTGACGAGTCGCTCCGTGTACATCGCACCCTTCGGCGCGCCGGTGCTCCCCGAGGTGTAGATCAGCAGCCTCAGCGCGTCGTCATCGTCGTCGGCAATGAAATCCGCTGGGGCCGGCTGTGACTCGCCGCGCGAGAGAACCGCGGCCAGAGTCTCCACCACCACGGGACTGCCCGCGTTCGCCAGCCGAGCCCGTGCGGCATCGAACGCCTCACGCTGCTCGTCGACCTCCTGGTGATAGTCGAACACCACCAGCCGCGCCGGGGCGAAACCCGTCAGCACCAACTCGACGGCGTCGCCGAGATCACTGACACTGGATGCGAATACGGCGGGTTCGGTCTCGGCCACGATGGGCCGCAGTTGAGTGACCGGCGCGCTGGTCTGCAGCGGAACGGATACTGCGCCCAACTGACCCAACGCCATGTCGATCGTCGCATAATCCACGCTGGTGAAGCCCAGTACACAGACACGATCGCCAGGCTGCACAAGTGTCCCCGGGCCGTCGGCCAGGCCGCTCGCGACGGCGCGCACGCGCTGCCACAACTCGCCGTATGTGACGGTGTCGAACCAGGACAGCAGTTCGAGGGAGGTGCGACCAGTCTCGGGGTCCGTGACGAGGCGCACGGCGCGTTCGCCGACGGCGGGGCGCTCGGCATAGGCACCCATCACGGTGCTCGCGATGCGCGCAAGCCGCAGTCCGGGTTGTTCGATCGCCGCGGTCAGCGCCGCGATGGGCTGGGCATCGGCGAACTGGGTGTCGTTGACATACAAGTCGGCGACTCGGCGCGTGAGCCGCACCTCGCGGGGATCTGTTGACATAGGATCACTGTTCCTTCTTGGGGCCGCAATTAGTCTGTGTACCAACAACTCCAAGGTAGGCCGGGTGGGACGGCCCGGACGGACGGTCGTGACGCGCCGCACGCGCATGGTGCGCATTTGCAGCTGCCGGGCATGCGAAGTTTCCCGCTGGCGGTAATGCTCGGGTGGCGGCCAGCACCGAGGCCAACTCTCCAGCGACGGGGGTCGCGTGCCGCGAGATACCCGTCCGACAATCCCCGGTACTACGGCTGGAAGGCCCGCGCCAGCGGGGGCAGCTGACGCGGGCGGGCCTGGTTGTCGCGAATGCGCTGGGAACCCCTACCGATACCAGCCCCATGGCCACCACTGACCGTGCCAGCCGCGGTCTTCATGCCAACCGCCGCCCCAGCCCCGGTCCCCGTGCCAGCCACCACCGTGGAAGCCGCCACCGTGACCGGCGGGAACGAATTGGGCGGCCGACGCCGTCATTTCGGCGGTACTCGCAGCCGGCCGAAGCGCAGCCGGGTCAGCCATGGCCGCTGGTGCGGCGGCGATGGCCAGCGCCGTGACGCCCGCCGCCACCGCCGCTGTCATGTGTTTCAGTCCGATTCGCATGGTGACACTCCCTTTCAATGCCCCCGTCCTTACCTTGTCCAGGGTGGCCGTCGAGTGACACCGCGTCGTCACTGCTGACACCCATCTGCGAACCCCTCCAGGCTGGAATGGGGAAGTACCGCCAGCCGCCATGTTTGGTCACCGCTCCCGCCTACCGGCGCGGGACCGGTCCACTCGAGCGCCAGCGATCCCGCGACGTCACGGCTGGGTGCGCCGTCCGTGGACGTTGTCCAGATGGACGTGACACGCGTAGCGGCTCGGTGTGTGCATGCGGCGAAACCCATTGCGACGAGCCATTTGCCGTCCTGAGTCGATGATGCTCCTGGTCGATCCCGTCAGACAGGCGACCAAGATATCCGATGAGCGCGGCAACGTCACCGTCGTCCCAGCGAGCCAGGACTGCCTCAAGACCGGTGATGTTCGCTGCCCTCTGATTCTCGAAGATCGTGCGCCCCCGCTGGGTGAGCGAGAAGCGCGGCGGCGCAGCGTGGTCGGCAGTCGGCACCCGGCTGACGATCCCGTCGCGAATGAGCGTGACGAGACGTTCCTCGACCGCCTGGGTGGGGCTGTCGAGCGCGCTTGCCAGCTCTGTCAAAGTCAGTGGGTAGGCGCCGCCCAGGAACACAGCAGTCACGTAGTCACCTTGATCGAGACGGTAGGGCACCGAGGGAATCTGTAGGCGCACCGCCGCCTGCCGTCCGAGAGTTGTCATCACGTTCTCGAGATGCTGAGCGCGGCGGCGTGCCGGGGCCGGAGCCACCGCCTGTTCAGCGCCTGCCGGCACGGGAGTCGAGGTGGGAATGAGTAGTGCGATCACGGCTGCGAGTGCCGCGGAGCCGCCCGCGATCAGTAGCGCGGTGCGAAATCCGGTGAGCGACGGGATCGTGTGACCAGCGACCAGGACTCCCGTCTGCACCAGGACCGCGCTCATGACGGCGCTTGAGGTTGAGGTTCCCAATGACCGTGCCAGGGAGTTGATTCCGTTCGCAGCGGCGGTTTCGGACACGGGGACGGCGGCGTTGATCAAGGTCGGCAGCGCGGCAAACGCGAAGCCCACGCCAATGCTCCCGATGACGCTGAAGGTCAGCACTCCGACCGGGCTGCCAAGCATCTGGGTGCCGGCCAGATACCCGACGGCGATGATGACGGAGCCGAGGACAAGCGTGAATCGCGGCCCGCGTGCGGCGATGACCCTGCCGGCGACGGGTGACGCGGCCATCATGGCGAGGCCGCCGGGTGCCATCCACAAACCGGCCGCCACCATGGTCCGACCCAGTCCGTACCCGGTGGTGCTGGGCATTTGGAGAAGCTGGGGCCCGATCAGGGATGTGGCGAACATCCCGAAACCGACCGCGATCGACGCCAGGTTCGTCAGCAGCACCGGCTTCTTGAGCGTGGTCCGGATATCGACCAGAGGCGCTGGCGCCCGGTTCTGCCACCACCCGAACACGATGAACACGCCGATCGACGCGGCCAGCAGTCCGAGTGTGCCGGGGCTGGTCCATCCCCAACTCGCGCCCTTGGAGATGGGCAGCAGCAGCATCACGAGGCCGGCCGCGAGGCCGATCGCGCCGAGGAAGTCGAAACGCCCCGCGCCCTCCGAGGGGAGGATATCGGGTACCAACGTCGCGAAGAGCAGACCGGATCCAAGGCCGAGGGCCGCGGCGCACCAGAACAGCGCATGCCAGTTGAGGTTCTCGGCGATGATCGCCGACAGCGGTAGGCCCAAGGCGCCACCGACGCCCAGCGATGCACTCACCATCGCCATCGCACCCCCTACCCGCTCCGCGGGGAGTGAGGCACGGAGCACGCTGATGCCAAGCGGAATGACAGGTGCACCGAAGCCCTGCAGAGCGCGGCCAATGATCAGCGGGACCAGCGACGTGGTCAGTGCGGCGACGAGGGAACCCGCGGTGAGCAGGACCGCGCATGCGATGAGGACGCGTTTCGCGCCGAACATGTCGCCGAGGCGGCCGAACACCGGTGTCGCGATGGCGCCCGTCAACAGCGTGGCTGTGACCACCCACGACGCATTCGCTGAACTGGTGTTGAGCAGATCCGGGAGCTGTGGGATGAGCGGGATGACCAACGTCTGCATCAGGGAGACGGATATACCCGCCCCAGCGAGCGCCGCGATCAACAATCCGCCGCCCCGGGGCGGCGCTGCGCGCTCCACCAATTGATTAGCCATGCGAAGTACATTAGAATGATTAGATGAGCTATGCAAATGGGCGGATCAGCTCGTTCGACGTCATCGCACCGAAAGCCATTCGGCCGTCAGACAAGTGACCTTCGCCTCTGATGCATCGCCGCCTCATCTCATACCGTCATGAGTAGGCGAAGGCGATACGAGGTCGAGATGCGAGCAGAACACTTGCTGTCACCCGCGGTGGTCGTCGGTATCGACGGTTCACCAAACGCGTTGACCGCAGCGCTATGGGCAGTGGACGAAGCCGTCGAGCGGGATATCCCGCTACGCCTGGTCTACGCGATCGAACCCGGCGACACCGCCATGAATCCGCGGGACGAGGCGCACGCCCTCGCCAACGCGGACGTCGCCCTCCGGCGAGTCGTCGCCGCCATCGAATCGACTGGCAAGCCCGCCAAGATCGAACTCGAGATCCTGCAGGGCCCCCCGGCAGACATTCTGCGGGAGTTCGGCCGCTCTGCGGTGATGCTGTGCATCGGGGTCCTCGGAAGCAGGCGCGCGACCCTGGGCGGCGTCGGATCCACCGCCGCCACCCTGACCAACTCGGCCACCTGTCCGGTAGCGGTCATTCGCAGCCACGACCCGTCAGAGACCAACCGCGGCGCGATCCTGGTGGAGGTCGATCACTCACCCGATGCTGACCTCGTGCTCGAACATGGTGTGCGCGAGGCCCTGCTGCGCCATGCGCCGCTCGTCGTCGCCGCCACCCGTCACAACCATCTCAGCGACTTCTACGACGACGACCGCCTCGGAGAACAGAATCGCCGAGTCGAGGCCGAGCTGAGTAAACGCCTCGAGCGCTGGACGCGGAGGTACCCCGAACTCGACGCGCGACCCGTGGCGGTCCGCGGCGACCTACTCGGCCACCTGGCCAGGCACGCCCAGTCGATCCAACTGGTCGTCGTCGGACGTCGACGACCACACGGAGTCTCCGAGATGGTCGGACCGCCCATCCACTGTGCTCTGCACGACAGCGTCTGCTCGGTACTCGTCTGCAACGCACACCATCCGCTGTGACACCCGCTTCTGTGCCCGGGCCAATCCCCTATCGTTACCTCAGACCGAGGAAGCGTCCTCGTGTCTCGTCACGGCCAACCGAGGAGGTCAGGCGATGGTGACGGTATTCCTCGTCGACGACCACGAGGTCGTCCGTCGCGGACTGATCGACCTGCTCAGCGCGGACCCGGAACTGGACGTCATCGGTGAGGCGGGCTCAGTGGCACATGCCATCGCCCAGATCCCCGCCCTGCGGCCCGACGTGGCGGTCCTCGACGTGCGTCTTCCCGACGGCAATGGCATCGAGCTCTGCCGGGATCTGCTGTCCCGACTGCCTGACCTGCGCTGCCTGATGCTGACGTCGTACACCTCCGATGAGGCAATGCTCGACGCCATCCTGGCCGGTGCCAGCGGATACGTCGTCAAGGACATCAAGGGCATGGAACTCGCCCAGGCGATCAAGGACGTCGGCGCGGGCAGATCGCTGCTCGACAATCGCGCCGCGGCCGCGCTGATGGCCAAGCTCCGCGGCGCCGCGGAACGGTCCGACCCCCTGTCCGCACTCACCGACCAGGAGCGCGTGCTGCTGGGTCTGCTCGGTGAGGGGTTGACCAACAAACAGATCGCCGACCGCATGTTCCTGGCCGAGAAGACGGTGAAGAACTACGTGTCGCGGCTGCTCGCCAAACTCGGGATGCAGCGGCGCACGCAGGCCGCGGTCTTCGCGACCAAACTCGATCGGGCACGCCAGAGCGAATCGTGAGCTCGGACGCCAACAGGTGCGTCGCCGCCCCGGATGGGTGGGACAATGACCGGGTGACCGAAGGTGCCGCGCCGGGAGCGGACAGCGGCCCTCGCCCATTGCGGGACATCGAGGCTCGAGATCGTCTCGACGGCCTCGTCGAGGCGATGCTGACCGTGACCGCCGGCCTGGACCTGGACACCACGCTGCGCACGATTGTGCACACCGCGATCGAGCTCATTGACGCCCGCTACGGGGCACTCGGGGTCCGCGGTCACGGTCACGAGCTGGTCGAGTTCATCTACGAGGGGATCGACGAGGCCACACGCCAGAAGATCGGCCACCTACCCCAGGGGCGCGGTGTACTCGGTCTGCTCATCGACGAGCCCATCCCGATCCGGCTCGACAACATCACCGATCACCCGGCATCCGTGGGCTTTCCACCCAACCATCCGCCGATGCGCAGCTTCCTCGGCGTTCCGGTACGCATCCGCGACGAGGTCTACGGCAACCTCTACCTCACGGAGAAGTCCTCCGGAAAGCCCTTCAACGACGACGACGAGGTACTCGCTCAGGCACTCGCCGCGGCCGCTGGTATCGCCATCGACAACGCCAGGCTGTATGAGCAGGCCCAGATCCGGCAGTCATGGATGAAGGCCACCCGCGATATCGCCACCGACCTGCTGTCAGGAACCGATCCCGCCCGGGTCTTTCGCCTCATCGCCGACGAAGCACACAAACTGACGGGCGCCGACGTGGCCCTCGTGGCTGTTCCGGCCGACGGTGACAGCCCGATGAGCGAGGTGAGCGAACTCATCGTCGTGGAAACAGCTGGTGCTCCAGATATCTCGCGCGGGTGCGTATCAATCCCATTGGCGGGTACCACCGTTGGTGACGTCATCCGAGACCGAACTCCCTTCGGAGGCCAGCACTCCGAGATGCTCGGCGACGCCCTGGAGGACGCCGGGCCGGTGCTCGTGGTTCCGCTGCGGGCCACCGACACCGTCGCCGGTGTGGTGATCGCAGCACGGCGAACCGGCTCGCCACCGTTCGCCGACGAACAGCTTGACGCGCTGGCGTCCTTCGCCGCTCAGGCGGCCCTGGCCTGGCAGCTCGCCACCACCCAGCGGCACATGCGCGAACTGGACATCCTGACCGACCGTGACCGGATCGCGCGAGATCTGCACGACCACGTCATCCAGCGACTGTTCGCCATCGGGCTGGGTATGCAGGGCACGATCGCTCGCATCGAATCGCCCGAGATTGCGCAGCGGTTGTCTGAGTCCGTGGACGACCTGCAGGGCGTCATACAGGAGATTCGCACTGCCATCTTCGACCTCCACGGCGGTTCCGCGGGGCCGACCCGGCTGCGCCAACGGCTCGACGATGCCGCCGCGCAGTTCGCCGGGGCCGGCGTGCGGACCAAGTCACAGTTCAGCGGTCCGCTCTCGGTCATCGAAGCCCCCCTCGCCGATCACGCCGAGGCGGTGGTGCGCGAAGCCGTCAGCAACGCGGTACGCCACGGCCGCGCAACAGAAGTCACAGTCCTGGTCCGAGTCGATGACAACCTCAGCGTCGAGGTATCCGACAACGGCAGCGGCATCCCCGCCGATATCAGCCCCAGCGGATTGGACAACCTGCGCCGCCGGGCCGAGGAGAGCGGCGGCACGTTCACCGTCGCACCCGGTGCAGGTGGCGGAACGGTGCTGAACTGGTCGGCGCCGTTGCCGTGAACCGGTGCGGCTATCGCGCGACGATGACCGGAATATCCACGCTCTGAACGACGCTCGAACTCACCGAGCCGAGCATCATCCCGGCGAATCCGCCTCGACCATGACTCCCGACGACGACGAGTTGCGCATGCTCGGATTGGGCAAGCAGCTCCGCCGAGGGCCGGTCGACCACCGCCACAGGCCTCACCTCGACATCGGGATGTTGCGTGCGCCAGGGTGATAGCACCTCCTCGAGGGTCTTCATGCCTTCCGAGTCGATGTCGGGCTGGTCGACTCCACCCAGCCACGAGACCGGTTGATCGCTCCACGCGTGCACGGCCACCAGCGGAACGCCCCGCAACTGGGCCTCTTCAAATGCCACGGCAGCTGCCCTCGCCGACGGCGCAGAGCCATCCACGCCAACGACGACGGGTGCATTGTGCGCAACGTCGCGCTGCGGGCGTGCGCGCACGACGGCGACCGGACAGTGTGCGTGCCGAATCACACCTTCGCTCACCGGCCCCAGCAGATTGGTGCCGAACCTGGCGTGCCCCCGAAAGCCGACCACGATCATGTCGGCGTGCGTCGACTGCTCGACTAGAACGGCGACCGGGTGCCCGGTGTGCACATGCCGTTCAACCGGCGGGGTGTTCGCGCCGCCGGCGTCGGCGATGAGTGCTGCAGCCGAGTCCAGAATCTCCTGCGCCTCATTCTCCAACTGTTGTGTCACCGCCGCGTACGGCTTCGACGACTTCGGCAACAGCCGGGCCAGGCCCGTCGAATTCACATGCACTAGCGAAATCGCCACTTTGCGCAGGGCGGCCTCTGCGGCACCCCACTGGACCGCGGCATCCGACGCAGCGGAGCCGTCCACCGCGATGACCACTCGACCTGACGTCGCTTCACTTGTCATGCTGCCACGCTACTTCTCCTGTGGGGTTCCGCTGAGGGATCACGCTAACCGGGTGCCGTCCATGCGGCTCACCACTTCATCCAGCGGGCGTCGCGGTGTCGGCGGCAGCGGATCGGCATTGACGGGAGCCCAGCCTATGCGCACGAGCATCTGCGGGAAGCCGTCGTCGCCAAAGGCATCCGCGCGAATCGCATCGCGCGTCTCACGCACCTCCAGCGGTTCGGTGACGGGACAGCTCGCCAACCCCAGGGCGGTAGCCGTCAGCAACACCATGCTGGTGGCCTCCCCCGCCCGCAGCCGGGAGAGGGCGTCATCGGTTCTGGTGCCAAGGGCCAGCAGCACGCCGTGATCGTCTGCGGGTGCCGCGCCAGGCGGTTGCGCCAATGCAGTACCGGCGAAGAGCCGTCCCGGCACCGGCGAGCGGGGGTCGGACTCCGGGGCACTGCGCGCCGGCACCCCGGCCGTTGAGGAGTATCGGCCACTCCAGACCGTCAGCTCGTCGAGGTACTCCCGGTCGGTGGCGTGCGTCCACACCGCCTGCGCCAAGGCGGCGCGAAGCTGTGCCGAGGGCTCGATCCGCCGCATGGAGACACCCATCCGAGCTGCCCTGGCCCCCATGAGCGAGATGTCACCGAGCGCGACGGGCCACGCACTGAAGTGCCGACGATCGGTGCGGCGCCGCGGTATCGCCGCGGCGAGGGCGACATCGACTTCGACGGGCTCGGCGGGCTTAACCTCGATCGAGGCCAGGTGCAGGGGCTCGGCCGCACTCGGAAACCGGTGAACCGTGGCGTGCCAGCCCAACGCCGTGAGCGCGACCACACAGTGATTCAGCGCTGCACCGCAGCTCATCATCATGTCGCGCCCGTCGGGGTCGGTATGGACGAGGTGCCGTGTCGGGTCTGCGTACAGGTGCAGACTGTCGGCACCGACCCGCCACACCCACGGTTGGACGTTGTGGACCGACGGTGCGCGTGTGGCCATCGACAACGCGGCGCGTAGCTGCGAGGCGTCGGGGAAATGCGTGCTCATCGGACGGCCTACCTCCGCGTCGCTGGTCATGCCCTCCACACTCCCCCTTGGCCGCGGCGCCGACGAGGGTAGGAAGTCACTTCTTTCCAAGCGGATAGACACCGAGTGACTTTGTGCCCGAACAGCGGTGACCAAGGACCGGTGAGCAGCGGGTCACCCGGTAATAGCGTCGAGATGCGGCCACCGCCGCACCCCGACCAGACACAAGCGAGGTCCGCACATGACCAGTTCCGAGACACAGCCGGTAACCGTCCTGACCGAGGACGAGAGTTGGGACCTGTTATCCGGTGTCACGCTCGGCCGGCTGGCAACGAGCGTCGGAGACATCCCCGACATCTTCCCGGTCAACTTCGTGGTGCAGCGCAGAACGGTGCTCATCCGCACCGCGGAGGGCACCAAACTGTCAGCCGCGGCCGTCAACCATCACGTCGCCTTCGAGGCCGATGCCCACGATGTGGCACAGGGCTGGAGCGTCGTCGTCAAGGGCCTGGCGCACATCGTGGAGGGCACCGCCGAGATCGAGGACGCCGAACGTGGACAAGTCCTGCCTTGGATCGCCACGCCGAAGCGGCGCTACCTACGCATCCTTCCGACCGAGATCACCGGACGACGCTTCGCCTTCGGTGGCGAGCCGGAGCTGATCTTCGATGTCGACTAGCTGTCACCGCCGGCAACGCGCCGAAGGACTTTCGTCCCTGCGACGCCGGTCCTTCTACCCTCGTCCGTGCCACGACCGACTCCTAGTGTTCTAGACATGACCTACGTGATTGGAAGCGGCTGCGTCGACGTGATGGACAAGTCATGTGTGCAGGAGTGTCCTGTCGACTGCATCTACGAAGGTGACCGCTCGCTGTACATCAATCCCGATGAGTGCGTGGACTGCGGCGCGTGCAAGTTGATCTGCCGCGTCGAGGCCATCGAGTACGAGACCGATCTTCCCGAGGGGGAACGGCACCACCTCGAGGACAACGCCGCATTCTTCACCCTGACTCTGCCGGGCCGTGACGCACCGCTGGGTTCGCCGGGCGGTGCGGCACAGCTCGGGCGGGTCGGCGTCGACACTCCACTGGTCGCGGCGATGCCCCCGCGCGAGCACTCCGGCCACTGACAGCGCACGACCACTGACAAGAGGAGCAAGCACCATGGCGTATCAAGTGGCGACCAATCATGTGGTGACCGGCGATGTCATTGCCAGCGCCGTGCAGCTCGCCTGCCGGGCCCCCTCGGTTCACAACAGCCAGCCCTGGCGATTCGTCGGGGAAGGCGGCGGAATCCTCCATCTGTACCTGGACCGCGACCGCCTCGTCGACACCGATGCCTCAGGAAGGCAGGCTGTCATCAGTTGCGGTGCGGTACTTGACCACTTGCGGGTCGCGATGGCCGCAGCCGGATGGGCGACGAATGTCGACTATTACCCGAATCCCAATGATCACACGCACCTGGCGTCGCTCGACTTCTCTGCGATGCCGTTCGTGACGGAGGCACATCGGCAGCGCGCCGACGCCATCCTGTCCCGGCACACCGATCGCCTGCCGTTTGCCGCGCCGGCTGACTGGGGAACCTTCGAACCGCAGCTGCGTCATGCCGTCGACTCCGATCTCGCAGCGCTGGACGTGCTCTCCGAGGACTCCCGTCCGCTGCTTGCCGAGGCGGCCGAACTGACCGAGGCGCTGCGGATGTACGACTCCTCCTACCACGCCGAACTGGACTGGTGGACCGCGCCTTTCGATTCATTTGACGGAATCCCACCGAGTTCACTGGTGTCGGCGCCCGAGAGTGACCGCGTCGACATCGGCCGCAACTTCCCGGTCACGCACCTCTACCGGGAGCGGCGCGCGCAGGTGACCGAGGACCGATCGAGGGTTCTCGTGCTCTCGGCGCTCGGGGACACTCGCCGCGACATGCTCACCTGCGGCGAGGCCCTGTCCATGACACTTCTGGAGGCCACCATGGCGGGTCTGGCCACCTGCCCACTGACCCACCTCACCGAGGTCAAAGCGAGCCGCGACATCGTCACCGAGTTGACCGGACGGCCACTAGCCCAGGTCCTGATCAGAGTGGGTACGGTGCCCGTGCTGGACGAGACACCGCCCCCGACTCCGCGGCGGCCGCTGTCCGCCGTGCTCTCCTGGAAGCCCGGGGTCGCCGGACTGCACCGCTGACGGCCCGGCCAACCACCGATCTCGGCCCTGCCACGGCGGCAACGTCTAGCGTGGGGTGCGACGATTAGCGGTCGAGTGGAGGCATTCGATGACGAGCACCCCGGGGAACTCGATGAACGCGTGGGTGGTTCGCGCGCCCGGCCCGATGGCGACAAACCCGTTGAGCTACGAACGCAAACCGATCCCCCGACCGAGTGCGGGCGAATTGCTGGTGCGGGTGGACGCGTGCGGAGTGTGCCGCACCGATCTGCACGTCAGCGAGGGTGACCTGCCCGTGCACCGTGCGCGAGTCACCCCCGGTCACGAGATCGTGGGCACGGTGACCGAACTCGGGCGCGACGTGACGGGCCACTCGGTTGGCGACAGGGTTGGTGTCGCGTGGCTGCGCAGGACCTGTGGCGCATGCGCCTACTGCCTTCGCGGCGCCGAGAACCTCTGCCCCAACTCGGCGTACACCGGATGGGATGAGGACGGCGGCTACGCCGAATACTGCACCGTCCCAGCACCCTTCGCCTATCACCTGCCCGACGGCTATGACGATGTCGAGCTTGCTCCCCTGCTGTGCGCGGGCATCATCGGGTTCCGCGCACTGCAGCGGGCCAGCCTTCCCCGAGGCGGCCGGCTCGGTATCTACGGCTTCGGTGGCAGCGCGCATCTCACGGCCCAGATCGCCCTGGCGCAGGGGGCCACCGTCCACGTGATGACGCGGGGCGCACAGGCGCAACAGTTGGCGCTCGCCCTCGGTGCCGCGTCGGCGACCGGAGCCTACGACGCTCCTCCGGAGCCGTTGGACAGCGCCATATTGTTCGCGCCGGTCGGTGACCTCGTACCGGTCGCATTGCGGGCTCTGGATCGCGGCGGCGTCCTGTCGATCGCCGGCATCCATCTCAGCGACATACCCACGCTGAACTACGAGCGAGAACTGTTCTACGAACGCGAGATCCGCAGTGTCACCGCAAACACCCGCGCGGACGGCGAGGCGTTCCTGGCCTTCGCTGCCGAGCATCGACTGCAGGTGACGACTCACCGATATGAGTTGGCTGAGGCTCAGCAGGCCCTCATCGACTTGGAGGCCGGCCGTTTCGATGGCGCTGCGGTCCTGTGCAACGCACAGTCTTGAGAGCGATCGTCACCAGCCCCGGCGCTGTGGCGCGGACCCCACCAGATGGTCCTTGGCGGCGACATCGCGGCTGCGGTAGATGATGTAGGGGCGGAACAGGTAGCCGATCGGTGCGCTGAACGCGTGCACCAGCCGCGTGAACGGCCAGAGCGCAAACAGTGCCAGGCCGATCAGAACGTGCACCTGAAAGTACAGGGGCGCCTGCGTCATCAAGTCGCCCCGCGGCTGCAGGATCCAGATGGATCGGAACCATATCGACACCGTCTGGCGGTAGTTGTGCTCCTCGCCGACCAGGCCCGACCCCAGGGCGGTCGCGCACAAGCCGGCCACGATTGCGGCCACGAGCACCACGTACATCAGCTTGTCGTTGACTGTGGTGGCCATGAACACCGGGCCCGTGGTGCGTCGCCGGTAGATGAGCAGCGCGATGCCGGTCAGGGTCGAGACCCCGGCGATCGAGCCGAGAATCACGGCCTGGACGTGGTAGGCGTGCTGACTCAGCCCGACGGCGTCCGTCCAGGTCTGCGGGATGACCAGTCCGATGAAGTGGCCGAAGATGACCACCAGGATGCCGAAGTGGAACATCGGGCTCGCTATCCGCAGCAGCCGTGACTCGTAGAGTTGCGACGATCGGGTGGTCCACCCGAACTTGTCGTAGCGGTAGCGCCACCAGGTGCCGACAATCACGATGGCCAGGACGACATAGGGCACGACGTCCCAGAAGATCTCGCCCGCGGCCATCTCACCGACCTCCTTCGGCCCGTCGCGGCGGCACCGTCAATGTGAATGGTTGCAGTCCAACCGCTTCCGCCGGTGGGCCGGCCTGAGCCAGCCGCTGCGCCCGACGTGCGTCCTGGTCGCTGGGGGCGGGCAGCGTCGCGCACACCGCGGCGACGGTGTGGGCGTACGGCGAGCCGTGATCGACGAGCCCGTCGTGCAGCACGTCGATCGGCACGCGGTGCTCGACGAGCAGGCGCCGCCCCACCACGGGGTCCACGGTCGCGGCGAACTCGAGCACGACCGGTAGGTGATCGGGCGCCTCGTCCGCGGGTGGCTGCACGCCGGCATCGAGGTAGGCCTGCGTGAACGCGTGCATCTCCCCGCCGCGGTTGCGGGTCTCGCCTGCGGTCCAGTAGGTCAGGTACATCGTCGAACTCCGGCGCAAGTCGAACGTCTCGACGTAATCGGCCGCCGCCCGCATCGGATCGGCCGTTCTCAGCGCGGTGATGGTGTGCGCCAGCAGCTCGGCCGCGCGATCCCTCACTGCGGCTCGCAGTTCGTCGACGGTGCGAAGGCGCTCGGCCAGGGACTCATCGGGATATGCCAGCAGCAACGAGGCACACTGCCAGACCGCACGGTCGTGCAGTGAGATCACGTTTCCGCCACCGCGATTGAGCAACCTCATTGCGGGAACATTCCCGTCGGCGCTCCCCTGCCGTCCCAGTTCAGCAGGTTGACCCGGGAGGGGTTTTCGGCGTTGGCGGCCATACCCTCGCCGGTCTGCCGCTGTTTCAGCGCCCGGAACGTCTCGACCGCGACGGGCACCGGCCCGCCGCTGGCCTCCCCGAACGGGCCCGACTCGAACATGCCAGGACCATCGTCGAACGACAGTGCGCACTCGGTGGCCGTCTCCTCGAGGCGGTGGCCCTCAGCGGCGTACACCGACGGAATGACATAGCGCTCATCGTATTTCGCGAGGGCGAGCAGCCGGTACATCTCATACATCTGCTCCTCGGTCATCCCGACCGCCTCCGGAATGTGCGGCTGGGTCTCGCGACCGAGGTTGATATCGCGCATATAGGACCGCATCGCGGCCAGCCGGCGCAACACCGCCTCGACGACGCCGGTGTCGCCCGCGGTGAACAGTCCGGCCAGGTACTCGATCGGGATGCGCAGGGCCTCCAGCGCGCCGAACAGGTTGCCCAGGTCCTCCCCGTCGTGGCTATCCCGGCTGACGGCGTCGACGACCGGGGACAACGGTGGGACGTACCAGACCATCGGCATGGTCCGGTACTCCGGATGTAGCGGCAGCGCCACCCGAAAGGTGTTGATCAGCGCGTACACCGGCGATCGCTGCGCTGCCTCGATCCACTCATCCGAGATGCCCTCCGCACGGGCGCCGGCGATGACGGCGGGATCGGAGGGGTCGAGCAGCAGCTGGCGCTGCGCCTCGTACAGATCGGTCTCGTTCTCGGTCGACGCCGCCTCGAGCACCCGGTCCACGTCGTAGAGGACCAGTCCGATGTAGCGCAGCCGGCCCACACACGTCTCGGCGCACACGGTGGGCAGCCCGACCTCGACGCGCGGGTAGCAGAAGGTGCACTTCTCGGCCTTGCCGGTCTTGTGGTTGAAGTACACCTTCTTGTAGGGACATCCGGACACGCACATCCGCCAGCCGCGGCACCGGTCCTGATCGACGAGCACGATGCCGTCCTCGGTGCGCTTGTACATCGCCCCCGACGGACACGAGGACACGCACGACGGGTTCAGGCAGTGTTCGCAGATGCGCGGCAGGTAGAACATGAACGTCTGCTCGAGCTCGAGGCGAACCTGTTCGCTCACCTTGGCCAGCACCGGGTCACCGGGCACGATCTCCGGGGAGCCGCCGAGGTCGTCATCCCAGTTCGCCGACCACGACACCTTCATCGGCTTGCCGCTGATGAGGCTGCGCGGTGGGGCGACCGGCATCTGCTCACCCAGCGGTGCCGAGGTCAGGTTGTCGTAGTCATAGGTCCACGGCTCGTAGTAGTCGTCGATGCTGGGCAGTTTCGGGTTGGAGAATATCCGCAGCAGCTTGGCCAGCCGACCACCGTCGCGGAGCCGCAGCCTGCCCCGGCTGTCACGTACCCAACCGCCGCGCCATCGGTCCTGATCCTCGTAGGTGCGTGGATACCCCTGCCCGGGGCGAGTCTCAACGTTGTTGAACCACACGTACTCGGTCCCGGATCGGTTGGTCCAGGCCTGCTTGCACGTGACCGAACAGGTGTGGCACCCGATGCACTTGTCGAGGTTCATCACCATCGCCAGCTGCGCCATGACCTTCATCAGTAGGACACCTCCTGCGAGCGGCGGCGGACCACCGTCACCTCGTCGCGCTGGTTCCCGGTGGGTCCCAGGTAGTTGAACGCGAACGCGTGCTGTGCGTATCCGCCCGCGAGGTGAGTCGGCTTGACCAGCAGCCGGGTCAACGAATTATGAATGCCGCCACGGTTTCCCGTGGTCTCGGTCAGCGGAACGTCGATCGTCCGCTCCTGTGCGTGATACACGTACACCACACCGTCGGGCATGCGGTGCGAGACGACAGCACGGCACACCAGAACGCCGTTGCGGTTGACCGCCTCGACCCAATCATTGTCGTGCACTGCGATCTTCGCGGCATCGGCCGGGCTCATCCACATGGTCGGTCCGCCGCGTGACAGTGACAGCATGAACAGGTTGTCCTGATACTCGGAGTGGATCGACCACTTCGAGTGCGGGGTGAGATAGCGCACCGTCAGGCCCACTCCCTCGGAACCGAGTGCGGGCTCGCCGAACAACCGGGACATGTCCAGTGGCGGCCGGTAGATGGGCAGCTGCTCTCCGAGTTCCTCGAGCCAGTCGTGGTCGACGTAGAAGTGCATCCGGCCGGTCAGCGTGTGAAAGGGCTTGAGTTCCTCGATGTTGACGGTGAACGGCGCGTACCGGCGGCCGCCGGTCTCACTGCCGGACCACTCCGGGCTGGTGATCACGGGGACGGGACGAGCCTGGGTGTCGGCGTAGGTGATGCGGCGTTCCTCGCTGCCCTCGGCCAGGTGCACCAGTCGTCGCCCGGTGCGCTTCTCGAGTTCCCGAAATCCCTCCACGGCCAGCCTGCCGTTGGAGGTACCCGACAGTGCGAGGATGACGTCGGCCATCCGCTCGGCCGTCGTGATCGCCGGACGACCCTCCGCTGGGCCGGAGTCCATCACCCCGAACTTAGCGCCGAGTTCGGCGACCTCGACCGTCGGATGCGTCGTCACACCCTTGGTGGTCAAGCCCAGCTCGTCGACGAGCGGGCCCAGGGTGGCCCACTTGTCGGCAACCGCGGCGTAGTCGCGTTCGACGACCGCAATCGGTCCCATCGTCTTCCCCGGGACCGGCGTCTCCCCCGTCTTGCGCCAATCATGTTCGGTACCTCCGGGATACGCCATCGCGCCGGGGGTATCGTGCTGCAGGGTGCCGAGGACGACATCGGTTCGGGTGCCCAGGTGTCGCGCGGCGAGCGCGCTGAAGGTGCGGGCGATCGCGCCGAACGCCTCGTAGTCCGATCGCGTCTCCCAGGGCGGGTCGATCGCCGGGCTGAACGCGTGAATGAACGGGTGCATGTCGGTGCTGGACAGGTCACCCTTCTCGTACCAGGTGGCCGCGGGCAGCACGACATCCGATAGCAGGGTTGTCGACGTCATCCGGAAGTCGATCGACATCAGCATGTCGACCTTGCCCTCGGGAATGTCATAGGTCCACGCAACGTCGTTGGGCCGCAGTTCTTCGGGTGCCGGCTCGGCCTGCAGGTTCGACGTGGTGCCCAGCAGGTGGCGCAGGAAGTACTCGTTGCCCTTGCTCGAGGAGCCGAGCAGGTTGGCCCGCCAGATGTTGAGCACTCGGGGCCAGTTCCGCGGGTTGTCGGGGTCGGTGACTGCCAGCTTGAGCTCGCCGGCGGCCAACTTCTCCGCCACGTAGGCGGGGATCTCCCGACCGGCCGCCCGGGCCTCGTCGGCGACGTCGAGGCTGGACCGGTCGAACTGCGGATAGAACGGCGTCCACCCCATCGCCACCGCGGAGCTGAGCACGTCCATGGTGTGCTTATCGTCAAACCTGCCGCGGCCCAGAGGACTTGCCAATGCGTCGGCGCGATAGCCGTCGTAGCGCCACTGGTCGGTGTGGGTGTACCAGTACGACGTGCCTGCCATCTGGCGGGGCGGCCTGCACCAGTCGGTGCCCATCGCCATCGCGGCCCATCCGGTCACCGGCCGGCACTTCTCCTGGCCGACGTAGTGGGCCCAGCCGCCGCCGTTGCGGCCCATCGATCCGGTCAACAACAGCAGTGCCAGGACCGCGCGGTAGGTGGCGTCACCGTGGAACCACTGACAGATGCCGGCGCCCATGATGATCATCGACCGTCCACCGGAGTCCTCGGCGTTGCGCGCGAACTCCTTGGCGATGCGGATCGCCTGTGCGGCCGACACTCCGGTGATCGCCTCCTGCCAGGCCGGGGTGTAGGGCTCGGTGTCGTCGTCGTAGCCGGTGGGCCACGTGCCCGGCAGTCCCGGCCGTCGCACCCCGTACTGGGCCAGCATCAGGTCATACACCGTGCAGACGCGGTGTGCACCGACCCGCCGTACCGGGACGCCTCGCGCCAGAACCTCGCCGTGCCCGTCGATCGTGTCGAAACGTGGCAGGTGGACCACCGCGGTCTCGCCATCGGGTCGCGCAACCGTCAGAGCCGGGACCAGATCCCCGAGTTCCAGATTCCACTTGCCCACGCCGTCGTCGCCGTAGCGGAACCCCAGCGAACCCTTGGGCACGGCGATATCGTCGGTCGCCCCGTCGAGCAGGGCTGGCTTGAACGCCGCGTTCTCCACATCCAGACCGAGGTCGGCGGCGGTGAGGTTCTTCCCGGGCACCAGCACACCGTCACGTTCCTCGAGCCGCACCAGGAAGGGTAGATCGGTGTACTGCCGCACGTAGTCGACGAAGAAGGGAATTCGGTTGCGCACGAAGCACTCCGAGAGGATGACGTGGCCCATCGCCATCGCGAGGGCTCCGTCGGTGCCCGCCGCGCAGGGCATCCACTCGTCGGCGAACTTCGTGTTGTCCGCGTAATCGGGGCTCACGGCGACGACCTTGGTTCCGCGGTAGCGAACCTCGGCCATCCAGTGCGCATCGGGTGTCCGGGTCACCGGCACGTTCGAGCCCCACATCATCAGGTATGCCGCGTCCCACCAATCCCCGGATTCCGGCACGTCGGTCTGGTCGCCGAAGACCTGCGGCGAGGCCACCGGCAGATCGGCGTACCAGTCGTAGAACGACGTCATCACCCCGCCGATCATCTCGATGAACCGAGAACCGGCGGCGAATGACACCATCGACATCGCTGGGATCGGCGAGAAGCCGGAGACGCGGTCCGGTCCGTACTCCTTGATGGTGTGGACGTGCGCGGCCGCGATCATCTCGGTGGCCTCGGTCCAGGTCACGCGCACCAGTCCGCCCTTGCCGCGCGCCTGCTGATAGCGACGTCGCCGAGCCGGATCTGCCTGGAGGTCGGCCCAGGCCAGCACGGGATCGCCCAATCGGGCACGGGCCTCGCGGTACATCTCGACCAGAACGCCGCGCGCGTAGGGGTAACGCACCCGTGTCGGCGAGTAGGTGTACCAGGAGAACGCGGCGCCGCGGGGGCAGCCGCGCGGTTCGTACTCGGGCCGGTCGGGGCCCACCGACGGGTAGTCGGTCTCCTGGGTCTCCCAGGTGATGATGCCGTCCTTGACGTAGACCTTCCACGAGCACGATCCGGTGCAGTTCACTCCGTGTGTGGACCGCACCACCTTGTCGTGGCTCCAGCGGTCGCGGTAGAACACGTCGCCCTCGCGCCCGCCGCGGCGGGTGACGGTGCGCAGGTCGTCGGATGTCTTGCCCGACGTGAAGAATCTGCCGCTGCGTGCGAGCAACGCCTCAATCGGGCCGCCGATCTGCGCGCTCACGTGGCGGCCGCCGGCCGGTCCCGCGGAACCGGTTCGTGGGCGTGCAATCGTATTGCGGTGTACGCCAACGCGATGAGTGCGGTGGCCACCAGCAACAGCAGACCGAAGGTGTAGTCGTTGTCGACCTCATCGTAGCTGGCACCCATTACCAGCGGTGGGAAGTAACCACCCAATCCTCCTGCGGCGGCGACGATTCCGGTGACCGAGCCGACCGATTTGGCTGGCGCCCGACGCGCGACCCAGGCGAACACGCCACCGGTTCCCATTCCCAGGAACAGCGCCAACCCGATGAAGGTCACGGCGGACCAGAGGTCCGGGGGTGGCTGGAAGACCGCGATGAAGGCCATCACCGCCGTGCCCGCCAGGGAGACCAGCACGACGTACTTCGGCGGAATCCGGTCGGAGAGGGCACCACCGATCGGTCGGGCGATCACGGCGGCAAGCGCGAATCCTGCGGTGCGGGCGCCCGCGTCGACAGCGGAGAAGTCGTAGATCGTCTTGATGTAGGTGGGCAGGTAGTTGCTGAAGGCGACGAAACCGCCGAAGACGACGGCGTAGAGGAAGCACATCTCCCACGTCACACCGAGTTTGGCGGCGGCTGCCAACTTCGGCAGCACCGCCTCGGTGTTCGGCGTGAACGCGGGCGAGTCGCGCATCACCAGCAGGCAGATCACGGCCGTGAGCGCCAGGGCGACGGCGATGATGACGTGCGCGGTGAGCAACCCGAACCACGCGACGAACCGGGGCGTGAAGAACGCCGACAGCGCGGTGCCGACCATTCCCGCACCGAAAACGCCGGTCGCGAAGCCGCGACGGGCCGGCTCGTACCAGTTGTTCGCGAACGGAATTCCGACCGCGAAGACCGTTCCCGCGATACCCAGGAAGAACCCGAAGACCAGCAGCAGCGGATATGAATCGATGGTTCCGGCCACCCCGACCGCCAGCACTGGCAGGATCGAGGCGAGACAGATCGCGATGAACATGACGCGGCCACCGAACCGGTCGGTCAGCGATCCGACGACGATGCGGCCCAGCGCACCGACGAGAATCGGCGTGGCCACGAGCATCGAGGCCTTGGTGCTGCTCAGAGACATGTCGCCGGCATACGTTGTCGACAGCGGGCCAATCATGTTCCAGGCCCAGAAGTTGATGGCCGATGCCCAGGTGGCAAGCGCCAGGTTCACACCCTGACCATCGAGCCTCGACGATGTGGCCACGCCGCCCATGTCCCCAGACAAGCACTCTCGCCTGAGCAAGGTCCCGGTTTCGACAAATGTTCCCGCAGTGACCATTCGGCCGACCATTCGGCCAAGACCGCCGACACCCGGATCGGCCACGCGCCGCGCGGTGGCCGATTACGGTGAGAGCCGACCAACGATTGGCGAGACACCGAGCGACACGAGGAGGACGGGTGAACAAGTTCTCATTGACGGCGAAGGCCCGCGAACAGCTCGCGGCAGCGGGACGTGCCAGCAGCGGGCGCAGTGCCCACACCGTGTACGGCGGCCACGAACACGTGCTCCGTCAAACGATGATCGCGCTGGTGGCGGGTCAAAGGCTCGACGAGCACTCGAATCCAGGTGAGGCAACCGTCCATGTCCTTCTCGGACGGGTGCGGCTCATCGCGGGCGACAACACCTGGGAGGGCTCGGCGGCTGATCTGATCGTGGTACCCGATGCGCGGCACTCACTCGAGGCCGTCGAGGACTCGGTAATTCTGCTCACCGTCGCCAAACTGCCCGCACAGGACGACGGCTCGTAGTGGGCGTGCAATCGTCCCGTGCGGTCAGCTGCGTTACTAGGCGAGGCCCTTGAGCATCAGGTTCCAGTACATGAACGGCAGTCCGTACTTCTTGAGGTACCAGTAGCCACGGTGCGGCTTGGTCGCGTCGATCACCGGGAACGACGGCGTGACCTTCATGTCGTAGTTGAACTCCGCCAGAAGCATCGCGTGCGAGGACGTGACGATCGGGCACGACGCGTACCCGTTGTAGCTAGCACCCAGGGGTCGGCTCGCGAGGAATGCGGCGATGTTGTCGGCCACGACGGGTGCCTGCTTGCGGATCGCGGCACCGGTCTTGGAGTTGGGTGAGGATCCGGCGTCGCCGAGGCTGAACACGTTGGGATAGCGCACGTGCTGCATGGTGTGCTTGTCGATGTCCACGTACCCGTTCGCGTCACCGGTCGACAGCGGGCTCGACTTGATCCAGTCCGGCGCGGATTGGCGTGGCACGGCGTGCAGCACGTCGAACGCCAGCATGCTGTCGGACCCGTTCTCCCCGACACCGCTCACCGTCACCTTGCGTCCCGTCGCGTCGATTGAGGTCACCTCGGCGCTGGTGTGCACGGTGATGCCGTAGTCGGCAGCCACCACATCGAGGCTGTCGGCGATCGCCGGGATGCCGAACAGCCGCGGTGTCGGCACCACCAGGTGGACATCGATGTCCTTGAGAACGCCTTGGCGGCGCCAGTAGTCGGCGGCCAGGTAGGCGATCTTCTGCGGTGCACCCGCACACTTGATCGGACCCGACGGCATCATGAACACCGCACTGCCCGAACGTAAGTCGCGGATGAACTCCCACGTGCGCGGTGCCAGGTCGTACTCGTAGTTCGACGACACCCCGCCCTTGCCGATCGCGTCCTGCAATCCCTCGGTGCGATTCCAGTCCAGCTGGATGCCGGGGCAGACCACGAGCACGTCGTACTCGTATGTCGCGCCATCACTGCAGATCACCGTGTTGCTGTCGGGGTCGACGGTGGCCGCGGCGTTCCTGATCCACGTCGCTCCCTTGGGCATCACCGACGCCTCGGACCGCTCAGTCGTCGACGCCTTCGCCTGCCCGCCCCCGACGAGGGTCCACAGCGGCTGGTAGTAGTGCTTGTCGGAAGGCTCGATGACGGCGACGTCGGACTGTCCGTTGCGCAGCAGACGGGCCGCGACCGAGATACCGGCGGAGCCTCCGCCGACGATCAGGATCTGATGTTTCGCGGTGGTCATGAATTCCTTTTCCTCATTCTCTTTTGGCGCCTAGACGCTCTGGTGGGAGTCGTTCCAGGCGCCGTATCCGCCCAGGATATCGCTGACGTCGGCGAACCCTCTCTGCCGCAGGACGCTGGCGGCCACTGAGGATCGATACCCGCCGGCGCAGTAGACGACGGTCGGTTTGGCAGCGTCGAGCTCGTTCAGCCGGCTGGGCAATTGGCCGACCGGGATGGTGATCGCGTTCGGGATGGTGCCAGCCTCAACCTCGCCCGGGTTGCGCACGTCGACAATCTGCAGGTTCGCCAGCTCGGAAACACGCTGGTCGAAGGCCTTGGCGGTCAGCCTGGAGGCGACCTGCACGTCGTCGCGGTGTTCGAGCATCACCGCAAACGGCTGGTCGAGAAAGCCGATCACCCGGTCGAAACCGATGCGCGCGAGCCGGTTCTTGCCCTCCAGTTCCTGGCCCGGCTCGGTGAACAGCACGACATCGACATCATGAGGAAGGACCGACCCGGCGAACTCGGCATAGCGTCCCTCGAGGCCGATGTTGATGGCGTGACGCAGGTGACCAAGGGCGAAGTCCTCGGGATTGCGCCCGTCGACCAGGACGGCACCTCCGCGGACCGCCTCGACAACTTGCTCGTAGGTCATCGGCGTCGGCATCTTGGTCTCGTCCAGCAGCTCACGGTCCTTGCGGTTGAGGATCGCGTCGTAGACGAAGTAGCTCGGTGCGGGCGGCTGTCCCTCGGTGACCAACTCCATGAACGTGGCCTTGTCGGGCGCACGCAGGGCGTAGTTCGTCTCCTTCTGCTCCCCCATCGTCGACCACAGGTCGGTGGAGAGATTCTTGCCACACGCCGAGCCTGCGCCGTGCGCCGGGTACACCCGCGTCGCATCCGGCAGCGTCATGAGCTTGTTGTGCAGCGAGTCGTAGAGCTTGTCAGCCAACTCCTCGCGGGTGAACCCGATCGAGGCCAGCAGGTCGGGGCGGCCGACGTCGCCGATGAACAGCGCATCACCGGTCAGCACACCGTAGGGAACCTCGTCCCCGGCGTGCTCGTAGACCACGATGCTCATCGACTCGGGGGTGTGGCCCGGGGTGTGACGGAACTCCAACGTCACGTCGCCCAGCGAGTAGCGCTCGCCGTCGGCGACGCCCATCGACTCGAACTCCGTCTCGGCGACCGAGGAGTACACGATCTTGGCTCCGGTGGCCTTGGCGAGCTCGAGGTGACCGGACAGGAAGTCGGCATGAAAGTGCGTCTCGATGACGAGTTCGATCGTCAACCCGAGATCCTTGGCGTCGGCCAGGTATTCGGCCACATCGCGTTGCGGGTCGACAACAACTGCGCGCCCGGTGTTTTCGTCTGCAATCAGATACGACGCGTGGGACAGACAGTCCAGGTAGTACTGAATGAACTTCATCTTTCGAATCCTCTCGTTTCGGGGGCGGGCATCGCCGCTACACATCCTGCGCGCATACCCCCCTTGGGTATACCAAGGACTATACCCGCCGCGCGCATTCCCGTTTGGACGTACCCCCGGGGGTATATGTACTATGGCTGTCACTATACCCCAGGCGGTATACGAAAGCATCCCTGCAGCGCAACCAGGAGGACATCCACATGACCGCACCCGCCACCATCGACTCGCACAATCTCAGCGCCCGACTCGGGTCGGCCAAGCCACCCCGGGTCCTGGACGTGCGCACCCCCGGCGAGTTCGAGACAGCGCATATCGCCGGCGCCTACAACGTGCCGTTGGATCTGCTGCGGGAGCACCGCGACGAGATCATCAAGCATCTCGACGAGGACGTCGTCCTGGTGTGCCGCTCGGGCCAGCGCGCTGCCCAGGCCGATGAGACGCTGCGCAACGCCGGACTGGCCAACGTGCACGTCCTCGACGGCGGCATCACCGCCTGGGAGGCCAACGGCTTCATGGTCAGCCGGGGCGCACAACGCTGGGACCTCGAGCGCCAGGTGCGCCTCGTCGCCGGCTCGATCGTGCTGTCCAGCGTTCTGGCCAGCATTGCCGTCCCCAAGCTCAAGTGGGTGGCCGCCGCGATCGGCGGCGGACTGACCTTCGCGTCACTGACCAACACCTGCGCCATGGGCATGGCGCTGTCCAAGCTGCCCTACAACCGTGGCGCCAGCTGTGACGCACAGTCCGTGGTGTCTGCGCTCATCGGCGCCAACTGCCCTGCCGGGCGGGCGAACTAGACGATCAGCCGACACGCGGCATGAGGCCGGAGAAATACCCCCACGGGTACCATGGCTCTACTGTCCGTAGAGAGGAGCAACACCATGGTTGGTGACGAGGATGCAATCGCCGCAGTACTAAATCGACTTCGCAGGGCGCAGGGGCAACTCGCCGGGGTGATCTCGATGATCGAACAGGGCCGCGACTGCAAGGACGTCGTGACGCAGCTCGCCGCGGTGTCGCGCGCCCTGGACAAGGCCGGTTTCAAGATCGTCGCGACCGGACTGCGGGAGTGCCTCACCGGAGAGGCCGCAGACGGCCAACAGCCCATGACCGAGGCCGAGCTGGAGAAGCTGTTCCTGGCGTTGGCCTGATCCGCTCAACATCGACGAGGGATGGAGGAATTATGAGTTACGCATTGTCCACAACACTGCACACCACATTCGAGGATGCGGTGGCCAGAACCCGTAAGGCACTGGCAGATCAGGGTTTCGGTGTCCTGACCGAGATCGACATGAAGGCCACACTGAAAGCCAAGCTGGACCAGGACATGGAGGACTACCTGATCCTCGGGGCCTGTAATCCGCCGCTGGCGCACCGCGCGATCACCGCCGACCGCCAGATCGGATTGCTGCTGCCGTGCAACGTGGCCGTGCGCGCCGACACCACGGCAGGTGGCGATACGGTGATCGTCGACGCGATGGATCCGCAGGTGATGGTTCAGCTCTCCGATCAGCCTGGGGTTCGCGAGGTCGCCGACGAGGCCGCGGCGAGACTGCGGGCCGCACTCGACTCCCTCGAGTCCACCGATAGCCAATAGCAGTACTGGCCGAATGACGTACCACCTGACTCTGCGCTGCGACGATTCGCCGCGGTCCCTCTCGCACCATCGCGAGGTTCATCGACGATGACCATCACCCTCGCCTTGGTTTTCGGTGGAGTCATCGGAGTGCTGCTGGGCCTTCTCGGCGGTGGCGGTTCAATCCTGGCAGTGCCGGCACTGGTGTACGCGGTTGGACTGGACATGGAGCAGGCCATTCCGGTGTCGCTCATCGTGATTGGATTGGCATCCGCCGTTGGGGCGCTACCCAAGATCCGTGCCCATCAGGTGGAATGGCGTCTGGCCGGGATCTTCGCGGCGGCCGGAATTCCCGCTACCTTCGCCGGTGCCGCGATCGGATCACACCTTCCACAGTCAGCACTGTTGCTCGGTTTTGCCGCCATGATGGTGATCGCCGGCATCCGCATGCTCAGCGGCAGTGAACGCACCGGCACGGCCTGCAAGTCCAGCGAGGGCATCAACTGGCGACGGTGCATCCCACGCTCGATACCCGCGGGGCTCGCCGTCGGGCTCCTGACCGGACTGTTCGGCGTAGGTGGCGGCTTCCTGATCATCCCAGCCCTGGTGCTGATGCTGGGCGTGACGATGCCGATCGCGGTGGGAACCTCGCTGCTGATCATCGTGGCGAACTCGGCCGCCGGTGTCATCTCGCATCTACCTGGTCTGGACATCAACTGGACGGTCGCGGCGGCGTTCGCCGTCACCGCGACAACCGCCTCGTTAATCGCCGGCCACGTGGGCACACGCATGAACACCGATCGCCTCCAGCGCTGGTTCGCCTACCTGGTCTTCACCATCGCGGCGTTCGTCATCATCGACACCGTCTTCCTGCGCTGACTCTCACATCCACAGACCCCAGCGGTTTCACAGGACGTTCGCCGAGTGCCGACAGGCCTGCCCAATATTCTGAGTCACTGGCATGGGGCACTTGATGGTTGGCACTCCGGCGCGGAAGGGGCGGTGGCGCCTTCGGCGACCCGGCACCACGTGAAAGCTGGCGCACGATGGCTCAATTGAATCGCCGGACGTTCTTCCAGGCCTGCGCGCTCGGCGCCGTGGTGGCGAGCACCCCCGTCTTCAGAGCCGGCGCATCGCCGTGGCCGGTTCCCGGGGCCCGGGTGGCGCCACCCGTCGGCGTACTCACCCGCCTCCCCGGTGAGGGAACTCAACTGGCTCTCACTGTCGATGACGGGTGCAGCACCGCCGACGTCGCCGCCATCGGGCAGTTCTGCGCCGCCACCGGGATGCGGTTGACCTTCTTCGTCAATGGGGACAACCCCTCCTGGACCGTCAACGCTCCCCTCCTGCAACCGATGGTCGCCTCCGGGCAGATCCAGATGGGCAACCACACCTGGTCCCATCCGAACATCACGCACATCAGCCCCGCCGCGGTCGCCGACGAGATCGCTCGAAACGCCACGTTCCTACGCAACACCTACGGTGTCGACGGGACTCCGTACTTCCGACCGCCCTTCGGCGACCACAACCCCGACACAGACCGCATAGCCGCCGACCACGGCTACAGCACCATCACGCTGTGGAGCGCCGACATCGGCGACTCGTTACCGATCAACGAGGCAGCGATGATCGCCAACGCCCAGAACCAATTCCAGGCTCAGCAGATCGTGCTCGCTCACGCGAACCTGCCTCCGATCAGCCGCGTGCTGCCACAGCTCTCCGGCATCATCGCCGGAAGGGGTCTGCAGGCCGTCACGCTCAACGACGTGTTCTCCTGACTGCTGTGCGGCGCTGCCCGGCCAGCCGTCGCTTGGTGTCGGGACTTCGCCTTGTGGGCGCGAGTCGCAAGCCCGCCACGCGTCGAACATGTGTTCTAATGGGCTCTCAGTGCCATCCCGCCCACTGCGGGCGAAATTCGAAAAGGAGTACGCCGCAACGATGACTGTAGACACTCTGGCCCCAGAATCACCCTCCGCCGACTTCGGCACCCCCGACGCCTTGACCCCTTCGGTCGAGAGCGCCTCGCCTGAGAGTGCGTCAGCGCCCGCCCCTGAGTCAGTTGCCGAGGCGGCACCCTCAGTCGCTGAGCCGTCCGCCGAGGAGTCACCCAAGAAGGCCCCGGCCAAGAGGGCAGCCGGCAAGAAGGCCAAGACCATCGAGCTGACGCTGACCGTCACCGGTACCGCTGACGGCGAATGGCACGCCGAGCTCAAGCAGGGCACCACATACCTCGCCCGCGACATCGCGGTCGCGGCCGCAGCCGTCTCCCGCGCAGCCAAGGAACTGCACACGGACCTCTCCACCCCGATCGACGAGATCATCGAAGCGGCACGCTCCCAGCAGGCCGCCAGGGTCGCCGCCCTCGAAGCCGAACTCGAGGCCGCCCGCAAGGCCCTCGCCGATCTGGAGTGAGATAGCTGGAGCAACGCCGCTCGCCGGCTTCTCACGGGATGCAATCCGTTTCAACACATTTCGTGTTACAACGGCCTCCGATCCCCTCGCAGTGATGGCCACCCTGCCGCGGCACCCGTCCGCCTGGTGGCGCTGGTACACCTCTTAGGTATCACCGACGAGAGCCGAAGCCTGCCCATCCATCTCCATGAGTGTCCGGCTTGCTACGTGCTTCTATACGGCGAAACTGTTGTGCCGTCGGTCGTTGCGCCAAACTTGTGACCAGAAGCGGCTTGAGCCAGCGTGTCACAGCGACCCATCGCGGTACGTCCACATGCCGTCTACGGTGCTCAATCGCATCTACAAGGCGTGAAGCGCAATGATCAGCGGCGACGGGCCGACTCATCAAAGTCGGGAGCGTCGAAACCAGTTCAGTGAATTGCGTTGACTTAGATTGAGTTTCGCGCAGCATCGGCGTATCAACCAATGACATGTGTGCCGTACCGACGGCCACACCGTGGCTGGCAAGCTCGACTCTAAGCACGTTCGCGAACTGCTCCGCGCCGGCCTTACTTGCGCCGTAGGAAGCCATGCCGGGCATCGCGGTGTATGACGACACCGAGGCCACCACCAAGATGTAGCCCTGCCGGTCGAGGAGGGACGGCAAAGCAGCACGGACGGTGTTGAACACGCCGATCACGTTCGTCTCAATCACCTGCCGGAACTCTTGCGGGTCGACGGTGCAGACGGGCGCCCAGTGCTCGACACCGGCATTAGCCACGACAACATCAATCCGACCAAAACGCCCCATCGCGGCGTCGACCGCAGCTTGCATCCCATCGAAATCGTTGACATCGCAGCCGGCACACGCGACCACCGCGTCTCCCAGCTCCTCTGCAAGGGTCTGGAGGCTTGATCCGTCGGCATCAATGAGCAAGAGCCGGGCCCCGCGCTGGTGCAGCAGTCGCGCCATGCTGGCGCCGATCCCCCGCGCAGCCCCTGTGATCATGACGACTTTCCCACGAAGCATGCTTCCCCCGGTCACTACGATCGCCCCCTGTCCGCAGTATCGCTGGCGCGGTTTCAAGGTTCAGCTATATGGCTGGAGTGTGGGCAGCGCGACCCCTTACCGTGCGCTCGGCGCGAAGAGCATGTCGGGATATGGGAGACGAACAAGCCAGCCTGACATTGACTGGATCGTTTTGCCGAACTTCGCGGCTGACTTCCCAAAAAACCCCGCCTGCACTGGGTTTTGGTGGTGGTCCCGGCTGGTTTCGAACCAGCGACCTTCCGCGTGTGAGGCGGACGCTCTCCCCCTGAGCTACGAGACCGGGGATACCGTCAACCATACGACTGACGGACGCAGAAGATTAACACGGGGGTGGCCGCGTTCGAGAACTCCGACCGCCCTACCGACGCCCTCGACCGCCGGTAGGGTCACCGCAATGACGCTACGAGCTGGGGTTTTCGTGGCGGTTCTCGCCGCTTGTGTGCTGTCGGGATGCAGCGGTCAGGACGCGGCGATCACCACGTCATCGCCCACGTTGTCGCGCGCGGGCATGCCCCATGCCTCGGAGCGCCCTGCGTCGCCCATGACGGGCCAGAAGGCGACGCCGACGGCCGACAACGACGACACGATCGCCGAGGTGGTCAGCTTCACATCCCCCAGCGGCAACGTCGCCTGCCAACTCGGTGCGACCGCCGTCCGGTGCGACATCCTGGACCGGAACTGGACTCCCCCACCCCGGCCTGCCGACTGCCAGTTCGGCTACGGACAGGGCATCGCGATGTCGGCCGGCGGAGACGCGGAGTTCGTCTGCGCGGGCGATACCGCGCTCGGCACCGGCCAGCCCCTGCCCTATGGCGAGTCGATCTCGGCAGGCGCCCTCGGGTGCGACAGCGCGGAGTCGGGTATCACGTGCCGCGACACCGAATCCGGGCGCGGCTTCGCCCTCTCGCGGGAGGGTTACGAGATCTTCTGAGGGCCGTTGTCACACCCGCAACACCCGTCCCGGCTAGGGGATTTGTGCGCCGCGACTCGCGTCGACTATTGTTCATTTTCGCAACGGCCGACGATCTCGGCCGTAGCGTGCGGATGTAGCGCAGTTGGTAGCGCACAACCTTGCCAAGGTTGGGGTCGCGGGTTCGAATCCCGTCATCCGCTCGAAGGTGCAGAAAGCATCAACCCCAGCGGTGGAGTGGCCGAGTGGTGAGGCAACGGCCTGCAAAGCCGTGCACACGGGTTCGATTCCCGTCTCCACCTCCAATGTTTCGACCCCGGCGCGATTAGCTCAGCGGGAGAGCGCTTCCCTGACACGGAAGAGGTCACTGGTTCAATCCCAGTATCGCGCACCACAGTTTGTGCAGTTCAGAGTGCTTATCTAGCACAACTATGCAGTGGCCATGTAATAAACATGAATAGCGCTCACACACAGGACCCCAGCGGACCGACATCAGGTTATCGAACTCGGCCCCTCGCGGCGACCGAGTAGCTCAGCGACTGACTCATCAGCATCGACTGCCACGCCGCCACTATCCTGCTCGGATGAGGCTCCAGGATTTCGACACCGAACGGGAAATCGAAAACGGACGGCAACGGATCGAACTCCAACGGCAACAGCGACGGGAACAAATCGAAACAGTTGCCCCGCTGGTCGATGCCAGGGTGACGGCATGGGCGCAGGCCGATCCGCACCGTTACGTTGGCGAGTGGCGCGATCGGGGGCGTTTCGTGGACACGGCACCGTTTTCCCCCGGCTCAGAAAAGGCAATTACCGTCGCTGAGTTGGCTCGGTACACGGTCGTGTTCGCCCACCAGGTCGACGACGCAGTGTTCACCTTCTGCGACGAGCATCAGACGGCGTTCTCGGCTGGCTTCCAACGCGCCGCTCGCGACCAAAGCCCGAAGCACTGGTGTCCGAGCTGTTGCAGTGATCCGACATGGCCCCCAGGCGTCAGAGACCCTGGCGTTGTCGCTGCTGAACGAGCCGCCGAGCGTGAGGCTCACCAGCAGCGGATCGATACGATCTTGGCAAGCCGCAAGAACCGGATAACGAAGACTGTGCAGATCGCGACCGCCCGCGGCGTCACCACCGATGACCAGTCCGAAAAACTCCTCGCGATCTGGCGAGACATCCAGGCACCCAGATAGCGAACCGCGTCGATTATTCAACGCCGCCCGGGACTACTCGAGCCGGGAGTGCAACTGACCCACGTCGGACCGACACTTGGCGAATTTTAAGTCGGACTCCCCTGTTTCGATCAGGGTTGCTGTATCGCGTCCCGACGATCCATCAGGACCGGCAATCACCTAGGTTTGGCTAGGCCCTATTGGGTCGACTCAGTTATTGCTGGGCACCATCGCCCGTTGCCGCAGGTGAGCTATTTCCGGCCGTGCTGCTGTCACGCTGCTGTCGCGCGGGGCGGGAAGCCACTACCCCCGGCCTCGACACGGGCAGTCACAATTCGCCAGAAGTGTCAGAGGGTGTCAGTACGATCCCCAATGTGAGTTTCTGGGACGACGACGTCTTTGACCGGCACCCTGTCTGGGCGAAGGTCGATGAGTTCGCACGCCTGATAGACGACGAACGTCTACCAGGGGACGTTGATGCACCGCAGCGGCTGTCGATTGTCCGCCTCAAGACAGCCCTAGAGCTGCTACGGGAGCACCGCGAACGTGGCGTAAAAGTTCACTACACCGCATCCATGCTCGACAACGTGGACAACCAGCTGACCAACGCCGTACTACCTTCGTTGACGACATTTGTCGACAATCCAGACGACTACGGCAACGCCGTGAACGACGCAGCTGATCACGCAGACTCGCTGTTCGCCTATGTAGCCCAGTGGCCCTCGCTACCAGCTGGCGGACAAGCCAGTGCTGCGGGACGTGCGTTCGCTGAGTACAAACGTGAAGCCGAAGTTGCCCTCCAAAACTTCGCGGAGCAGAACACTGCCCTGAAGGCCGAGAATGACAAGCTGCAATCGGAGTTGGGCAATGTCGAGCGGCTCATGGATGGCGTCCAGGAGAAGTATGAAGCTTCTCTGCAAGAGCGCGAAAACGAGTACGTAGAGGCGATCAATCGAGTAGAAGAGTCTGGCAAGGAGGCGTACGACAAGGCGATTAAAGACACCCTTGACGAACGTCTCACGAAGTTGGTCTGGTTGGAAGGCCAAGCAAATAAGTCCGTTGAACGCGCAGCAAGCGCGCAGAAAGAGGCGGAAGACCTAGCTGCAGCTAGCAAGAACTCCGCCGACTGGCTATCCAAGCGCGCGTTCGCAAAGGACTTCGGGGAGCAGGCACGGCGGAAGTCAGCTGCGGGCTGGGCCTACGAAGTACTGGGAGCGATCATTATTGGCGTTCCGCTTGTCGCGCTACTCGTTCACTTCCTGACCAATCAAAGCACTGACGGCACGCTCGCGGTGAGCATGACGCGGTTGAGCATCATCATTGGCGCAGTCGTCCTGGGCGGCTACCTATTTAGTCGCGGCGCAACCAACCACCGTCAGGCGCGTGCAAGCAAGAGCGCCGAGATTCGGTTGAATAACTTTGAAGCGTTCATCGTGAAGCTCACACCTGACGAGCAAGCGGAAATTCGCGCTGGCATGGCAAGGACCATCTACCTGCAGGGCCGCCTATCGGATGAGGAGCCGGACAGTCCGAACCCCGTGATGCGCCTACTGAATCGGGCGACTGGCAAGGATGGGGACGAGAACGAGGACAAGACGGCCTAGCCATTGAGTGCTGACGAACTGAAGCCGACTGCGACATCCGCCTGTCTGGGCCCACGGCGTTTCTTTGGCCGCGTGAAGACCTGGACGGTTTGCGCGATGAGCTGGCCAGTGACAGTTACGAGCTGGCATTTGAGGAGCCAACGCCGCCGGACTACAACGTCCACGCCCCACTGACGGCGGTAGGAATCTTCCTAGCCGGTGCCGCGACCACCACTCTTCTCAACACGGCGCTGAAGGATGCATATGACGGCGCGAAGCGATGGCTCAAGAGCCGGTTCGAGAAGGATAAGGACGCAGACGCCGTTGTCGTAACTATCTACGGTCCAAACGGCAGGCCACTGAAGAATGTGCTTGGCAGACCACCGAATATCATCAAGGACCTTGACGATTATGCGGAGCGCGACCGTGATTCCTGAGTGGTTTCCAGACGCGGATACATGGGCCGCGTGGGCGCAATGGATTACTGCGGCTATTGCTTTCGGCGCTGGGATTTTTGCCTACCAGCAGGTCAAGGAAGCCCGCGAGACCCGCCAACGTGTCGCCCAGCCTGAGGTTGTCGTGTTCGTCGATCACCATCAAGTGCGGCGCTACGTCGACCTGGTGATCAAGAACTTCGGTCAGACTACGGCTTACAACATCAGGGTGTCTTTGAGTGACTTGTTGCAGGTCGCTCCGTTCAACAACCAAATCGACGGCAAGCGAGTAACCCATCTTCAAGTGCCCGAGAAAATCGTGGTGTTAGCACCCGGCCAAGAGTGGCGAACCGTTTGGGACTCGGCCGTCAGGCGCGAGAAGTACAAAGGGCCGCCGCTCACGGACAAGTACGGTGGCGTTGTCCAGTTCGATGACAAGGTCGATGGCCCCGATAAGCGAACATATAGCAACCCGATTGCGCTCGACATCAGGATGTTCTGGAACACGATGTGGATTGAACAGAAGAAGGGAAATACAGTCGAGAGCCATCTCCGAGATATCGCTACCACCCTGGAGAGCTACAAAGAAGAGCACGATGGAGTCTGGGTCTACACCGTTCCAGGCGACGAAGAACGCGACCATCGGGCAAATCTGGAAAATGACCCAGAATATGCCTTTGACGTCTTTATGGACGACGTCAATCGCGTGGAACGGCGATATCCACCTTCTTCCGATTAGATTGCCTTCCGTCCAAGTGGCACAACGCTTCCCGTGGGGACAGTCTGGTGTCTCGCGATCGTGTTGCGTACCCAACGCATACCGGACGAACGGTGTGCAGCACGCGTGGTGCGGAGGGCTTTCAGGAGTTCAACAGGCCTGGTGTCCAAGTGCGGGGTAGATCCGATGGCTGAACCGGCTGGCCGATCGCATGCACTCTCCAACCACCAAGCTCTGGCCGAAGAACGAGCGTCAGAATCATGGCGTTTGTCGGAAAATAACCGCCGACTAGTTGCCAGACCGCTACGCCTTCCGCTTGCGGTGGGTCGTCGGCAAGTCGGATGTAGGCAACGTCATAGACGGGCTTCACTACGCCGGTGGCGATACCGCTGTTGCTGGTACGGGCACGAAGATTCGGCAAATCCCATAGACCGTCAGACTCCGGTGTGACCGTGGAGCGGATGATTCCCTCATCCAGCTGAAGAACGCCATACCACCACATGTATGCGACGGCGAATGGGTTATCCCGGCTGATAGGGCCACCGGCAGCGTGCGACTCCTCTGCGGATGCAGGAATGAGCCGACCCGGAAATGGTGGTGCTGAAGTTGGCGCTTCCGATCCGGGAAAGCCGGGCGGAAGTGGAGGCTTTCGGCGTTCTGAACCGACCGCGCTTAGAAGGCGCGAACGCGCAGTCTCCATGTCTAACCCAAACAGATCAACCGAAACGACCTGTCCCAACAGTCCTGGGCGAGTGCAGTCCGCAATCCTGAAGACCAAGAGTCGCCGCTCTGCGCCAGACGGGTCTCCCCTCCATGCCTCCTGCCATTCGGCGCTGGCGAACTGGGACTGCAAATACTCATCAGAAAGCACTGCGATTGTGCGGTCCGCCAGTGACGTTGCGCGGTGCATTTCCTCGACGAAGTGGGCACCTGGAGTGAAGTCCCATGTCTGCAGGAAGGTCGTGTATCCGGCCTCCTCCAAGGTCCACGCGAGCCATTCCGCCCAAGCCTCGTCTGCGGCCGTATAGCTAACAAAAAAGTCTCGACGTTCATTGTCCCCACTGTCACCCACGGGCCTTAGCGTAGGTGGTCGACCTTCAGTGGCGTCGACAAGACGCTCGAGAGCAAGCGACGTCGCGTGAATGGAGCGCAAACCTTCGTGACGAAGACTGTGTTTCGTAGTACTAGACACGCCCTGACCTACTCGATGCGAACGAGACGACATGGACGTTTGTCGCGACTGACAACGTTGGGATCGTTAAGAATCAGCAGGTCAAAGGTTGCGTACGTTGGCGAGTTGAGAGGGTCGTCGGAACTACTGCGGACGGATTGCGGACGCGCCAGAACGCTTACAGGGAGACCTCGCCCTCTGGAGCCTGCTCAACCACGACGCGCCGCATCCACTCAAGCACAGTGTCCACGCGGTGATGTTTGCGCTGCGGAGCGAGAATCTCGTGGAACTGATACCCCACCCCCGCAATCCGCCAAGTGGCGTGGTCGAGGTGCATCCCACGACCACCGATTGTCGCGTCGATGGTGTTCTTGCCGTGTTTAAGAGTGAGTGTCGTACGGGCAATGCCCCAGTCTGGGTCGACCTTCGTCTCTTCCTGCGTTTCCCAGCCGGTCACGGCGGCCACAGTCCGAAACCGCTCGACTACGGGCATCTCGACATCTTGCGGTCTGCCATAGGCCGCCACGTCGTCCACCGCTTCGGCAAGCTCGGCGAAGCCCAGAAGCTTTAGCCGCAATGACGCGGCGGCCAACAGCCGATCAAAATCGGCAGGGGCAGGCATAGCCCTGATGGCCTCTCGGAGGGCCTCCCGAGGGTCTGGTTTCTGTCTAACCATGAGGTCATTCCACCAGACACCGACGTCAGATTTTACGGAGAGAGACAAAGCGCTGGCCGTTCGAGGCAGTGGCCGGGGGCAATACGGGCTACCCCCAGGGGGTGCGTCGACGCTACTCGACCAAGGGGAACTGGGTCTTTTCGCCGTTGACTACGCGTGCAACCGTCTCAAAGGCTCGCTGCTGCTTATCGAGTCGAGCCTGGCGCTCGGCCAGGTCCGGCGTCCATTGCGCTTGCCGGCTCGGGTGAATGCTCTCGATGACCACCAGGCCACGGTCGGCAACCATCGCTGGGCGCAGCTTCACGACGCGCTTCCAAACGTCGACTGCTGATCCTCCTTGCAACAGAACTACTTTCAAGGCAGGGATCAGGTCGATGAGTTCGCAGAGGACCTCGGCTCCGGCGTTCTTCTCCTCGGCATTCGGAGCACGGTCGATGAACCACGGGTAGGCGTTCCACGGCAGGACCCAACGCGGGGAGATTTCATGGGCGTCGAATAGTTTGCATTGGGCTTCGGCAGTTGCATCGTTGTTCTCGATGCATAGGAAGCCCGAACCCCCGCCGTCGAGTGTTGCTTTTCCGGGATCGCTCAAGACGCTAAGGACTTTGGCATCGACGCCACCGTGCAGCGGAGCTACCTTGGGTAGCCAGCCGCGCCCATTCGGATCAGTCAGTTGGTCAACGAAGGCGTTGATAGGGGCAATGTGCGGGTCTGATTGATGAGCGAGCTGGCTAGCCTTGAACTCTGCATCTTTCATCCGCCGCACCATGGCAGGCAGGCTAGCTGACCGCTTCTGCGAGAACTCGATAAACCGTCGCCCGGCTTACGCCAAGCGCGGCGGCAATGGTGGTCGCTGATTCCCCACTTGTATGCATCCGCTGAGCCAGCGCAGCCTTTTGGCCATCGAGGACCTTGGGCCGCCCGATAGCCTGTCCGCGGGCCCGGCGTGCTTCGCGGGCGGCTGTGCGACGCTCACGGCCAAGTTCTAATTCCAGTTCGGCCAAGCTCGCGAGTACTCCGGCCACCATGCGTCCAGCGGCGGTGCTGGTGTCGATGCCCTCACGCAGGCTGCGCAGCACGATGCCACGCTCGCCAAGTTCCCTAATGGTGGTCATGACCTCGGCGGCGTTCCGGCCCAATCGGTCGATTCCAACGACCGTGATCGCGTCGCCTTCGCGCGCGTAGTCGAGCAGACGACTCAGACCGGGGCGCTGTTCCCTAGTGCTCATGCCGGTGAGCTTGTCGCTGTAGATGCGGTTAGGTTCCACCCCGGCGGCAGTGAGGGCGTCGGCTTGAGCATCGAGGCTCTGGTGCCCGGTAGAGACACGGCAATAACCAAGCAAGGTTCCGTTGGCGGCGGGAGCGGTCGCAGTCGACATACAGAGAGTGCTCAAAAGTCTCACAAGCCGTCAATATGCGATAGATATTATGAGACGTGTATTGAGAGTGCTCGACGTGGCGATTCTTCTGCTGCAAGCGATCCTGTCCACCCCGTCTCAGTTCTTTAGTTCTGAGATGCGATCGCTTGGTTGCGTGCTAGCAACTATCGACTAGCGGAGCAATCGCACTCGGCGCCAGAACAATCGCTCGACTGTTGTCGATGGCGGCGCTGCACTGTCGCCCGTGACGTTTGTGGAACACAGATGGCCGGCGACCTAGTTAGCGTTTTGGGCTTCCAGCCAGGCGCCGTGTTTCGCAACGAATTGACCAAAGATCGCCAGTGCGTCTAGGGGCCTGTCGCCAAGGAAGCCACCTGAAAACTGCGCTCGCGTTGCGAGTCTTTCCAGAGTGGCGTGTCTTTCGCTTCCAGCCACAATCCAAGGCGCATAGCCTCTACGGCGAACGACTTCGGCCAAGCTCAATACCATTGAGGATGCGCCGACTGCCACTGCTGCACCGCCTATCAGCCAGAAATGATTTGCACCCGCATCTTTTTCACGTTCACGATCAGGGTAGGCGTCAAGGATGGTCTCAAGGGTGGTGCTGCCGGAGAGTGCAAGTCGATAATTGTGGCGACAGGCGTAGGCGGTCAGGTCTGTCACGAATTCTCTTATTTGACTATCGAATTCGATGCGCTCTGCCATCGTCTCAACTTCACTCAGAAGGAGGCCCCAGGCCAATGAGTTCTGGTGTTCAAGCGTATGCAGACTGCAAATCCGTAAGATGTCACACGCTGATTCCAACTTTCTGTCTGTATCGACGTTCTTCCCCGATATTGAGGTAATAACAATCGCTGCAGCGTATTCATTTTGGTCCGTCGGTGTCAGTAGTGTGCGAATCAGATATTCGAAAACTTTCGAGCCGGGACCGGTGGTGTCGACTGCCGCCCGCGTCGCTACTCCGAGGACATCACGAAGAAGCGCGTGTATTGGCGGAGCCGACGCCTGGCTGCTCAATGTGGGGTTGGAGGCTCCGCTGTCTATGGCAGGCTTGGCGGCTGTTGTCTGGCCTTCTTTGACACTCTCTCGGAGTGCCCATCGATTCAGAGCAGCACGTCGGGCAGTCCTGGTGTGAGCCATATGAGCGTTGACAAAATCGGCGACCGACTGTGCCACTTGGTGGGCCGTACCGATGTCACCTGAAGTCACCAGATCGGAAGTGAGTTTCATGAGAGCTAAAGCAGCGCTGCATGTCTCATCGATTTCGGCACTGCTTCGTACTTTGAATCCGCGCCGTGCTCGGGAGATCCAACCGGGGCGAATAGATTGGTCTTCCAATGGCAGTGCGTAGGCGAGGTTGTCGTGCCGGTTGACCGCCATACCGATGACGCTCGTGATCCGGAGTCGTAGACCTGCCTGCATCGGTTCACTGGCTAGAAGTCTCCTGAGACCGCCGCGATGCGGCAAGAAAATTCCCCGCTGGCGCGCGCCGATAGGCCGATCCCAAGTTCCCGGAACAGCACCAATGAGCGACTCGACGGCTGAACACGACTCGATGAGTGAATTTAGTTCCATAGCCGATGCTTGGTATTTCCCCACCGTTCGGCCAACATTGCGTGCTTGTTGCTTCCGGATCGACACGAACCCGGCGGCGGCGCGAGCGAAATCAACCCGCCCAAATATGGTAAGTAGCGCGAAGATCAGACTGCATGCCCATATCGCCAAGGACACTGTTGAGAGCCAGTTTCGTAGGAACGTCCATGGGCCGCGCTCTGGCTGGCTGGGCTGCCAAATCGCGAGACCGATCATGGTCAAGGACGCGGCGTAAGCGACATCTAATTGCCAGGACTGGCTTGTGTGACGCGCAATAATCCCTGGAAGTCGATTTCCCGAAAGGTTCGCGGCAAAAACTTGGACAGTGGCGAGTAGGGCCAACGTCGCAATCGCAGGAGCGACCGGTACTTCAAGCGGGCTGATTTTCGGAAGCTGTGCTTGAAGCAGCGCCGAACTGCCGAAGCACACCGCAAGAACGACTATCCAGCAAAAAAGCCGTCGCCATACGGGACCGGTCGGCATGGCAGCGATGCCACCGCGAGCTAGGACAGGCTGCGGAAGCGTTCGTAGGCTGGCGTTCGCCAAGCGCGCTATTTCTGTGATCTCGGTCGACGTGAACTTCCCGTTCGTCGCTGCATCCGCGATGACCAATGGTGTGGCCGGACCTCGCGCCCGCAGAGCGACTGCGAGAAGCTGTGCCAGCAGCGGAAATTCATCGGCAGGGTCCCGAGCCGACAATGCTGCGAGCACCATCGCCTCCAGTTCATGCCTCTGTCGGAGGAGGCTCACGAGTGCCCTGCGAGCAAGCAAGGTTTCTCCGCTTGGGTCGTACGGGCCGAGCGTGCGATCAACCGCTTGGAGGAGATGGCCGAAGATACAACGAGCATGTTCGTCGCTCATGGTGCTAGCCACTTCGGGCACGAGCCGGAGCAGTGCACAACGTCGAGCCGGTAGTTTTTCTGCCACAAGTTGTTGACTAACGACTGTCTCAAGCTCAAGCCCGTCGGCGTGGTGTCTGATCCATTGATTTGCTGCGATCCGCCAGTCGTGCGGTGTGTTGTTGCTTGCTACGTCGACGACGAGGCTGAGGGAAATGGTCGGATCGGGTTTGTTGGCGACTAATGCTTGGAGTACGCGATTGCCTAGTAGCGCGGATGCCAGTTGGTTGCCGCGCATCGCAGGAATTTTCGTTGGGCTCGTCCATCTAACGGCCCCACCCACTACGCAGCGCCAGAAGGACCTACGTCTGCCAATTGCGTGTGCGGTGGCGACGGGCCTGGAACTTGGGAGTGCGGTCTCGCTGCCATCATCCTTCGGCATATCCCGTTTGAATCGCCTCTTGTCGATGACGGTAAACCCCCTTGTCGTATCGGTGACCGGGGGGCTTGCATCTGAGGTTTCTCTTTCGCGGCTTACGGCGGTCTCTTGGACGACAGTTTGCGGTTGAACCTTGTTGGACTGCCAACGCAGCCACAAGAGGGCCAACTTCAGAATGAAAGGCTTGATGAACTTGCGAAGTAGTCGGCGGACGGGTGTAGTGATGGTTTGCCGGAGGTTCTGAACCATCGCGGACTGGACTAACGCCAGCGAGTAATATCTGGGAAGTTGAGTGATAGATAGCCCATCGAAAACCTCAAATGGCCTGTGATCAACCGGAACTGGTTCGCTCAACTGACTGGCTTACTTGGCGTGGCCCCGTCAGTAGTCAACGCTTGGGCCGAAGGGCTCATGTTCGTGAAGCCTTGAAAGTAGAGTCCTTTGGGTATGGCGATTTTCAGCATGTTGCCACCGAGAATAGGCCCAAGAATTTCGCGAGTGCTCTCCTCGCATTTCGCTAAGACGCGGTTCGCAAACGGGACTCGAGCACGTTGGCTTTGGCGCACTTCGTCGGGGACCTCGTCGGTGTCCCATGCGGCATCGCAAGCCAAGATGTGTTCAGCTATCTCTCGCTGGAGTTGCAGGCTCACGAATGGTTCGAGGAGGCTTATTCCGTAAGGGCTATTAGCCTGCGTTGCGCCAGTCATGTGCATGACTTTTCGATGAACCAGAGTTCCCGATGTCGTTGTTTCCAGGTAGGCGCCGTCATCGCGTATTGAAACGGTCTCGGGCCGGAGAAGACGTATGTCTTCGTCTGACACTGGCCCGTGCAGCAGGTAGCCGTTTCCGCATACGTACGCATCGCGCACTAGATGTGCTGTGTAAGTTCGACTTAGCCCGAGGTCGAGAAAATCTCGCACGAAACCTGCTGTTTCAGCGTTCGTGCCTCCCATGGAGTTCATTCCCTGGCTGAGCTGCGTGGCCAGTCTGTCGATCGCCCCACGTACAGCGGGTGACTCGTTGTAGATCCTTCTGACTATTGGTAACTGGCGTGCTATTTGGTCGTGAGTCATCAGCGGACTCGTTGCATGAATTACAAGGGGTGACCGGCTGGCCTCTGCTCGTACTTTCACTGCGTGAGCCGCGACCCGCCACCCCTGCAATCGGATCAGGTCTGCAACTTCTCGGTCGGCCTTTGCATCTATCTGGCTGCCGATGATGTCGGCGTTCGTGATGGAGTCGCCTGACAATCCGCTCGTAAGTGCACGTCTTCCAACCAGTCTCGCTAGATAGGAAATCGTGTGTTGTATCTGCACGTCGACCGGATGGTTGGCAACGACCGCATAGAGGAGAGGGTTATCTTCTGTGCTTGTTGGAGACTGCACAACGTGAGCCGGAGGTGGTGCAGGCATTAGAGGAGCCCTAGGCAGCTGAACGGTTCGTCCGAGTCCGAGCTGAATAGTAAAGCCAAACACTAGGTGGTTCAGGCACGACCCATGATCAAAGAGGCCGATGCGAACGAATTGCCCCTCCTCGTTGTCAAGAGACGGTGACGTCGAAATAATGGACGCCAGCTCGCTTAGCGCTCTGGTAGAAGCAAGCAGATGTGAGCGCGTGGCTTCGCCGTAGCCTGCGTTTAGCCCCCGGAAGGCATTGACAAGTTGTAGTCGGTTTGCGGTATCGGTGACTACCACTGCTGCCTGTTCCTTGTTGACTAAATTGACGACCCGTTCGACTCGGGCCTACGCAAACTAAGATACCAAGACGGAGGGGCGCACAGAGCATCTTGACCTGCGCACCGCAACGCCGTGCATGTGAGATCGAGACGCCGGTCGCGTGCACTTCGCTCTCGCTGGTCGCGGAACTTTCGCTGCGACTTTAGGAGGCGCACACCGTTGGTTCTGAAGCAGGTCCCCGCCGGGAGCTATGGAGCGGATTCCACCGCCTGCTCCGTATAGACGTCCCCGGCAGTGCGGATTACCAACTCAGTACTGCTGATCTCGTACAACGTCCCGTCGGTGTTGGAGGCAGCGAAACCTGATTCGGTTTGACGGGCTCCACCTAGTTCGATGAGCCCGTTGTCGCTGAGTCGTAATCCCCGGTAGTAGAGCGCGTTCTGAGTTGTTTGGCAGACAACGACGGCCGACTTGGCTGTTCGCACGACCTGCACGGCTTGGTCGGTGCCGTGGCACCGCGCCGCGCCCTGGTATGTCGTAAAGCCCTGGCTATCCGCGTCGGGCAAGACGGCGCTAGGCACCGTCGCTGCAGCCACTGGGAATGGTGGAGTAACCGGCACTGGAGAGATGAGAGTCCAAGTCGCACAGTGCTGCGTCATGAACCCGGCATCAGACGCCGGGATCTGGACCACTTGCGGGCCAGCCAAGAGGCCGTTCGTGATGCGGTCATCGGCTACACCGCTAAAGCCGGAGAGCCTTTCCCAGTAACACGATTCCGATCCCGTGGTCCGGTATGTGCCGGGTCGGATGTCGCTACCCACGCGGTAAATACCGTCTCCAGAGATGGTCGTCCCAGGCTGCGGTGGCGTTGGAGGCCGGGTAGGCGTACCGACCGCTCGAGTTGTCGGCGTCGCCTGGGCTGTCACAGTGTCTCTAACCGTCACCGTCGTCGGCGACACCGAATGACCGCCAGGCGCACAAGCCACTAGCGCACACACCAGTGCAGGGAAGCTCAGCGTAGAAATTCTCACAGCGGAGTTAACCGCACGTGACATCAAGGCTGTGGCGTTATCCGTCAAGTCCGAGTTCGGCCAACAGCGCGTACTCGGCGGCGAAGGGGCGCTCCCGCCTACACCTCGGGGCCTTCCCCGTGACCGGTATGCATTCCCCGTCCTCACCAAGATCGTGCTGCACGTAGCTTCTCACCGGCGCGTCCATGCGCTGACCGGAACGCCACCGACGGTAGTGCGTAGTGCACCAACCCCTCGAGCGCCTCTGTCGTGTGCATCCATCCTCTTTGCAGGTCATTCTTCTCCAATTCGATTGACTATCAGACAGTTCTGATGAAGGGTCGTTGCACACTGTTCGCCTGGGGGGTACCCCCGAACCACACCGAACCGGACACTTTTTGCAAATACGGCCATCCCCCTAAGTCTGGCGATTGGGCTCGTCCATGCAAATGCAATTGGCCTAGCGACGCTCAGGTCTGGGTTACGTCGCAATGGCCGATGCCTTGCACTGTTGCAGCCATGCGTTGTTCGCTTACAGCTCCGCAATCCATTCGTCACCCACCCTGTTGGCCCTAACGCCGATTCGTTTGCGTGCCCGGGCGAGCTGCAAGCTGATCTCGCCGATTCCCCCGGCGCTCCGCTTTGGCGCGTCCAGGTCGAGTGCGAGGTCGCCAACCTGGTGGTGTTCAAGCGAATGCTGAATCGGGTCGTGGGGTTCGACCCGTCCCACCCGCCGGAGGTTGAACACCTGGACGTGGACGGCGTGGAGGTGAGCAGCGTTGGTGGTCCCACTCGAAGGGTGACGGTGCACCTGCGCGAGTGGGAGAACGAAGGGACCCTCGCGGCGGCACGCGCTGTGGAGTTGGTCAGTGCGGCAAGCCTCGCAGTGCTCCACGGCGGTCCCGCAACGCTGGTGGACGTGCATCCAGCGGGCCGCTAGGCGTCACCCAAAGTAGCCACCCGTCTCGGTGGGTCCGTGGCCGATCGGGACGGGTGGCACTTGGCCCGCTCACAGTCCAGCACAGACGCCGCCGCGCTGATCGAACGCACCACGGCGGTACGGTCCTGCCACACGTCTTCGCCCCCCTCGGTGAGCACCAGGTGGGCACGCTCCCGCATCGCTGCTGCCGGGTCCACGTGGTTCACCACGGACAGCAGCACCAGGATGGCCGCCCGCTGGGCATCCGGCCACGCCAAACCGCCGAACACCTCCTCCAGCTGGAGCAGGCCCGCGACGTCTTGCAGCATCGGGCGGGTCAGCGCGTCGGCCTTCACCACCGCCTCCTGTACCGCGACGAGTAGCTCCAGGGCGCGTCTCTCCACGTCGGCGGGGTGGTGGGCGGGCACTTCGGATCAAGGTTCATGATCAAACCGTAACTCCGAGTCGGTGAAATACCAAGGTGGACAATGGAATTGCTAACATGCCTCGATCCAGCATAAGCGCAAGGGCCGACAGATGCGTACTCAGTAACCGGAATGGATTGGGCGACAGACGGCGATCCGCTCGTCCAGTAATTTCGTCTACCACCGACATGCTCAGGGCCGGACCCCCGCCCCACCACCGACTGACGGACCGTGGCCAGCATCCGCAGCTCACCGTCGATCACCTGGAGATCACGCACACCACCATCGTCCCCGCAAAATGCCCGACCCTCCCGAGAGAGCCGGGTTCTCCGGCACTAGCAACACACCCCTTCGCCGCCTCAAGCAGCGACCGCCAGTGTCACCGTCCTCACCGACAAGGTCCTGGATAGACACCCGAAAATCGCTGGCGCCCAAAGACTGCGGATCAGCGGCGGGGAATATCAATCGGACCAGTTGGAACCGGCCCAAAAGTGAACACCGAAGTCGTTGGTGCAGAACGTTTTGCCACGATCTGGATCAGGTTCTTGACCTGGAGAATTGTAGGTCGGCGGCGGCAGGGTCCGGAACCTCATGTGCGCGTTCACTTATACCCCACGGGGGTATGACCACTACCGGTGGGCAGGGGCGGCACGCTGAGGTTTCCCGTTCTGAGGTACCCCGGTGGGAACTAGTCGGTAGCTCCAACAGAGCCGCGAAACGCCTTTTCACTGGCCACCATGATCTTGAGGAGTTCGGCTGCCCTCGCGGCCACCTCAGATGCCTTCGCAACATCGCCTTGGCGCGCAGCTTCGATGAGATTGTGGTGGGGTAAGTCCTCGGCCAAGCAGTAGGCGGCGATTCCGCTCAGGGCATTTACAACCCGCTGGTCCCCAATGACAATCATTGCGCGCTCGGTCTTTTCCAGCAGTTCTTGGAAGGAATCCTCCGCATTGTCTATGACAGTTTGGATCTCAGGGAAAGCACTGTCGTCGCCATCCTGTTCAGCCGCTACAGCTCCTGACAAGTAGCCGCTGGCCTCAACGTATGTGCGTATCGCGTCGTACACCCCGATTAGCACCTCACCGTCGAGGCGCTTTCGTTCGGCACGGGCGATCCCCTGCTGGACCTCAACCTGCTCGGCGGCTTGCCGCCGAATCACTACCGATTGCCACAATGCAACACCGACTGCGAGCAAGGTACCCACAGCTGCGAACCCTTCGGAGACGCTGCCCCAGCTGATCACTGTGTAGGTCTGGTGGATGGCCACTGCCTGGATCACGGTCAAGGCGATCAGGCACACGGTGGCGATGCCGAACACCACGGCGAGCCAACCCTTGTTGACGGCCCAAGCCTTGCTGCACCGGGTCGTAAGCGCGCTCCAAGCCCCCATCCGCGAAATCTAGCGCCCGGGACCGACATACCGGTGATGACCCGCCGGTGAATGTGTCGGCGGGGCTCATGGACCAGGTTCGGCGCGACACGCGCGCAACAACGTCTTGTGTCGCCCAGCGTTGTCGGTACCCGCTGCTGAGCTAGCTACGCACCACTGCTCAACTCCGCTGCTGCGCGAAAGTGATTCCGAGAAATGCCAAGGACCATGGTCGAAACCGGTGACGCACGCGGAGTGTTCTACGGCATCTCCGACAGACGAGGCCGCGAACCTCACCGCGCGGTCTCAGTTGATGGTTGCCATTGCCGAACACATCCACGCGCAAGGGTGGACCCAGGTCGAAGGTTTCGCGGGTACTACACATCACCCGGCCCCGTGCTTCCGACTTGCTCAACGGCAAGTTCAACAAGTTCAGTCTGACGCACCGGTCAACATGCTGCCGGCCGTCGGGCTGAGGGTTGAGACCGCTCTGCAGATGTTAGTCACGCTGCCGTCTGCTCACAATCGCCTCTGTCTCGGCAATGGCATCCGCCTCGTTGTGAGCCTGTAGCGGTACCTGCACCCACTACTCTGCCAGTTGATCGCTCGGCTCGCGCAGCACCCAACCGCCTACACGATCGGGATGGGCCGGATGCATAGCCATTTGGTGTTGAATTACCGGCAAGCGGTTCGGATTGTTGCCCCTCGCCATCCATCCCGCGACGTCATCTTCGTGACGGACCTTGACGTTGTCGCTCATCGCTCACTGCTCTTTGCGCGCTGGAGCGTGAGCAGAGAGTCGCGGTCAAAACGAATCGTGCGCGTGCCGAGCCGATAGCCATTGATGCGCGACGCACTGAGCCATCTCCGAATAGTCTTGTCCGACAGACCGAATATCTCCGCCGCGGGCTGGATACCAAGGCGGACAGGAAGCGACTCCAGATCCGTCATCTGCTCTGTAGCGGTCACACATCCACTGTGACATGCCAATAGCTCGTTCCGGAGACACTGGGGCGTATCATTTTTGTGATACTCCATTGCGCCACAACGTGTTCCACAGCGTGTCAACACCCTGCGCCGCTCCAACATGCAACTTGACGCAAGTCGCCTACCTGCAGTTGTTCGGTTACGTGGCGGGGACTCGCTTCATCACTCTCCCCACGCGGACGCATGGTTTTACACGCTGTGAGTTCGGTCACGCTGAGTCTTGGGTCAGCTTCGGACTCGTCGGCTATCACCTTTCCCGACCTTGCGCCGCGTGCTGGTATCTCGTGCCAGCCGCCGGCATCGAGTGCACGATGCGCGCCAATCAGTTCGGCCCACGTCGCGCCAGTCTGGGCCGCAAGGCGGCACCCGCGTGCCGCAAGTCATAGAACACAGATCCGTCCGCTTGGCCTTCGCCCTGGCTTTGAATAGTGCCGGTGGAGAAGGACGGCGGTAGCCACTCCCCCGTCACGGGCGGAATTCGAAGCGCATCTTTCGGCATCGTCGCAGGCCAGACCCCGCGCTCTCCCGTTAGCGCGGTGACGTGGACCAACTCGCCGAAGTACCGGCCCGGGCGGAGACCACCAACATGGTCGTCGGGGTACGCCAGGTCGAGCTGTTGCGCACGCTCACCGTGTCACCACGTCCGGCCACGTTCATCGTCTCGGTCTGACGCGGCACCAGAGAACCGGCCACCGCGTTTGTCGGCTGCCACGTGGTCGCTCTGTTTTGCCGCGCGGGCTACTGCCTCGACGGCCGACCGGCTCGGCCGCTCACCGAGTCCGTGACGGTCTACCGAGGCGCGACACGCGGCGGTCGGTTCGGCATGGCCTGGACAACCCACCGCGACGTTGCCGAGCGGTTCGCTGGCCAGCCAGGCGGCCAAGTTTGGGCCACGACCGTCGAGCCACTGCACCTGCTGGCCTACGTCAACGACCCACGCAACCCCGAACACCAGTACGTCGTGGACCCGAGGATTGAGTGACGCGAACGTGCGCCGGGCACAGTTGCCCCTACCGCCGGTCGGATGCCCACGCTCCACTTAGGCGGGTGACGCAGGCCCGCGACCCCGGCGGCAGGTGGCCAGCGTTCGGGCTACGGGCTACGGGCTACGGGCTACGGGCTACGGGCTACGGCGTAGCTGGTCCCGCTGAACAGAGCGTGTCTTGCGCCAGTCCGGCTACTCGGTGCCCTAGCTTCTGCCTGTGAACACGTCGTGGCTGCGGCGCGATCTAAGTACGCTGCTGGTGGTCGTCAGTGCCGCCGTCCTCATGCTGGCTACTGTTCTGAGTTGGTTCGGGAGTTGGCTGCGAGCGGCCGTCGGCGACGTTGGCTCCTGGCTGATCGACACCGGCCCCGGCCTGCTGACGCAGTTGGTCTCGATCGCGACGCTACTAGCACTCCTCGTCGCGTGGCGGCAACTCGTCTTGTCACGAAACCAAGCAGGCGGCAGGCTATTTCAGTTCAACGCCTGGAGACACGACGGTGCTGACTCCGAAGAGGACGACGGCATCACATACCAATACTGCACGGTGCGAGTAACGCTGACCGGCCCTCGGGTGCTCCACAACGTGAACGTCCACATTGAGATTGACGGTGTGCAGCGCGACCCGAAACGGGACTTCCACCCCAGGCTGAACGGCAGCGCCGCGACACCGGAGGTCAGGCACACGATGGCGTCCACCGACGATCCAATCGGCTGGGCGTTCTGGCTGCCACTTGATCTGGTCCCGCGCACCAAATGCGTGTTGTCGTGGGTGGAGACCATTGGCGATGGTGTCCGCACCGCCGCAGTACGCCAGCCCCTCACGACGGCCGACGTGGAGCAATGGCGGTGGTACGTCGGCCACAGGCACCGCGGCCACTTCCGGCACTGGGCATCGAAACACGGTCCCCAATGGTTCCGGCGAAGCATCGGCAAGCCGCGACCGCTCGGCAAGTATGTGAAGATCGCCACCGAGAACATACGCGACGGTGAGGGGCCGTTTGGGCAGCCGTAGCTGGGCGCCCGTTTGCGCGTGACGTCGGGACGCGACAGCACAATGGACACCACCACCACGCGGAGTGCCCGAGGGTGACCCGTCGGGAACGCAAGGCCAGTGCCCAAGCTCGGCCAATCGGGTGACGAGTCCACCCGACCTGGCCTTGATGCAGCCGGCCGCGGGTCCCAACTTATGAGCCTCCGTCGCCATACCGGCCGCGTCGACACGCCTCCCGTCCTGCACCAGCGATACAGACGGCGGCACTACCGTGCATCCAGTGGGGGTTCGTGAGTGGTTTTCAAAGTCGGTGTGGAGCCGGGTGAAGCGCGCGTGGGCACGGGTCAGCGCAGCTTGGGCACGGGTAGACCGCGCATGGAACGAGCACACTTCCGAACTAGCGTGTCTATTCGCCGCGCTCGCGCTCATCTTCGCTCTATTGTTCGTCATTCAGACGATCAAGCTTGATGACCGCCACTTCGACGTTGACTGGGGAACCCCGTGGGACGCATTGGCGTCGATTGGAACTGTCGGAGCGCTGGGTGTCGCGGTGTATGTGTTCTGGCACGGGATGCGCCAACGAAGCACGGATGAGCGTCGTCGACAGGCTGAGCTTGTAACGGCCTGGATTCACGACCACGCGGTCGGCCTAATGGAACCGGATACCGTCAAGGTACGGGTGGCGCTGGTCAATGCTTCTACCTCAGTTGCGTATGACGTCAAGGTCGTGGTTAGCGGACATGCGCGGTCCGCCTTCAAACCAGGGATGCAGCCTCCAGAAATTCGATGGACGATCGAGTCGACGAACGCCGACTCGCCCCTCAAATGGTTTAGGAAGTCAAGGGCTTCGCGAACCACTGATTGGTCGGCGATTGCAGCCGACTGGACTAAACAGAGCAACTTCAACCCGATAACGTCTACTTTGCTGTCTTCGCACTTAGCCTCATCCTTCGGCCCCCGCGAACTCGCTCGCGGAAACCTCCGAATACTGCCTCCCGGCACGTGGTTGGTAGAGATACGGCTTCCGGGCAAAGCCTTGGAGCCCGACGTTGTCGACGTGCGCTTTCGGGATCACCGCGACCTCCGATGGCGACGTGGGGCACTGGGCAATCTCACCGAGTCCCCTAAGACTGACCTGGATTCGTGGGAATCGCTGCAAACTGGCCTGTTGAACTGGAACTTTGGGAACAGCGAGGTACAGACGCTTTTCGTACAGCCTCTAAATCCGAATTAAGCGTTCTCAGCCGCGGTTTGGACTTGGCCGTGCTCGCGGCCGAGAATCTTCTAGGCACCCGCAATCTTCGATACCGCCGCCGCGATCGCCTGGTCCCTGCCCCGTGCCGCGTCCTGGTAGCGCAGGTGTCGGCCTGGGCAGCCCCGCACCGACCGCCAGTCCGGCGAGCCCCAGACCGCCGGACATCACCACTGTTGTCGTGAACCGCGACATTCCCTTCATGGCCATTTCCTCTCATGAGGCGTAGAGCCAACTTGAACCCGCCAGGCGGTGGGTATCGAGCATTGGACGCCACAGCGCGGCCATGACGCAGTCGGATTCAGTCCAAGACCAAGGCGGCGTGCAGGACGCTGCGATCTGGCGTTCGAACCGATCGCACCGCCGCGGGCAGCTCCGCTGAGTTGACGGGGATGACGCGGGGATTGGTCAGTCGGTATCGCCGGCCACGATGCAGAACCCCCGCCGTGCCCGCGGCTGCCACGTTGCGGATCCAGTCCGATTCGACACCGTAGTTCAGAACCACCACCAACTCGTCGCCCTCGACGAACACCATCACCGGAGTCCGGTAGGTCGTGCCGGATCTTCGGCCACGATGCTCGATGACGGCCATGTGGCGCAGCCGAGATGCCCAGAGCGGCTGAATCGGATTCGTGACGCGCTTGTTGACTTGCGCGATGAGGCGCATCACGCGCGGACCCAGGACCGCTGAGATCCGCTCTGCCACTATGGCGGTCCGATCGGCGGCACCAGTCGTCACCGGCACCCCCTCGATCGCTGCCCTCCCCGGCTCACGAACCTCAGACGGTCATTGGGCGGGCGCGGCCCGTCGACTGCGCAGCTGGGCCGGCAGCCGCGTGTAACCGAACAGGTTGACCAGCCCGCGTCGTCGCGGGGTCTCGGTCAGGTCCAGCTCCGGATACGCCTCGAACAGCGCGCGCAGCGCGGTGGCACCCTCGATGCGGGCCAGCGCCGCCCCCACGCACGCATGCACACCGGACGCGAACGCCAGGTGCTCGCGCGCGTTGGCTCGGGTGATGTCGAAGGCGGCGGGGTCGGCGAACATCCGCGGGTCGCGATTGGCGCCACCGAGAAGCAACACCACCGTCTCCCCGGCCCGAACGTGCTGGCCGGCGATCTCGACATCGCACTGCGGCGTGCGCGCGGTCATCTGCACGGGGCTCTCGAACCGAAGGATCTCCTCGACGGCACCCGGCCACAGCCCTGGGTCGTCGCGCAGGAGTGCCAGTTGCTCGGGATGACGCAACAACAGAGCGATGCCGTTGCCGATGAGGTTCACGGTGGTCTCGAAGCCCGCCCCGACGAGCAGTGCCGCGTTCGCGGTGAGTTCACGGTCGGTGAGGGTGGCATCCCCGGACAACCGGCTGAACGGATTGTCACCCGCCTTGTCGGCGCGCATGCGGTCGAAGTGCTCGCCGAGAAATCCGTCCATGCCGCGCAACCCGTCGATGGCCCGGCGGTAGGACTTCCACCCAATACCGATGTCCAGCAGTGGCGCGCCACAACGGCCCCACTCCAGCAGCTGCGCGTGCGCGCCCGCGGGTAGGCCCAGGATCTCAGCGATCATCGCCACCGGCAGTTGCGCCGCGTAGTCCGCGATCAGGTCGGGCCGAGCGGTCGCGTCGAGTTGATCGATCAGCTCTCGGGTCACCTCGTCGACGCGAGTTTCGAGCGTCTCGATCGCGCGCGGCGTGAAGCTCTGCGCCACCAACTGCCGATACCGGGTGTGGTCGGGCGGGTTCATGACGACCATTGCTGGCGGCTCCACCGGGTTGGCCACCTTCGGGTCGGTTCTGGCCAGCACGGCCCCCAACGGCCATGGAAGCTCCATATCCGTCGGCGCGGTGACACCGAATCGTCTGTCGCGCAGGATCTCTCGACACACACCATGGTCGACGCTGACCCAGACGAACGGGCGTCGCACCAACGGCCCGCGCGCCCTGAGCTCCTCCATCACCGGGTAGGGATCGTCGCCCTGTCCGTGATTCGCGATCAGCCGCGCGAACGGGTCGCCGCGACGTGCCCGGATCGCCATGTATGCCCGCGGCACTCCGTGCAGCGCCGTCCACCGTGCTCGTAACCCGATGCCCATGCGACTCCCCGATCAGGCATGAAATCGTTGATGAGATATGCGAGACATTGATACTCTCACTGTCTCGCACGTTCCGTCGCCACGCTACGTCGATCCGCTTGAGCAGGCAAGGAGGAATTCCCGTGGCATCAACCCGGACATCGGAATTCATGCGACGCCTCGCCGAACCCGACCCTGCCGTGCTAGCCAGGGTCAGCCAGCCGGACGCGATCACCAGTCGCATCCTCGACGCGGCGCTCGAGCAGGCCGAGCTCGTCGGAATCCGGCGCATGACCATGGAGGACGTCGCCCGCCGCAGCGGCGTCGGTCGGGCCACCCTCTACCGACGCTTCCCCACCAAGGACGCCCTCATCGACGCCCTGGTGCTCGCCGAAGCCCGTCGCTACCTCGACGGCAGCGCGCACGCCCGCTCACGGGCCGACACCCTCGAGGACCGTCTGGTCTACGGCACGGTGTTCACGGTGACCTTCCTTCGCGAACACACGCTGCTCAAGAAGCTGCTGCGCACGGAACCGGAGACGATCCTTCCCAGCCTGACCATCGACGCCGGGGCGATCCTCGATTTCGCCACCGCCCACTCCGCCGCGCTGCTTCGAACCGACCTCTACGGGACGAGCACGACGACACCCGCCCAGGAGCGCCACCTGCGCACCGTCGCCGAGCTCCACACCCGACTCACGTTGTCGTTCATCGTCACCCCGCACACGGGCATCAAACTCACCACCATCGGTGACACACGGGCCTACGTGCGCACCTACCTCCTGCCGATGGTCACCACGTCCGGCTGAGCGACCCCACCGCGTCACTAGACTGCACAGCATGAAAGCCGCACTGATCGCCATCACCGCGGCGGTACTGCTGCTGGCGGGATGCAGCGGGTCACCCGACCCCGCCGAACTGAGCAACAAGGTGCGCGACTCGATGCAGGAGACGCTCACCAACGATCCGAACTTCTCCGACTACGACATGAGCGTCGTCAAGGTGACACTGGAGCAGCCCGACGGCACCGAGTACAAGGGCGTCGCCACCGTCCGCACACCCAAGGGCACCGAGCGCGACGTCCCCGTGGAGGTCACCGCCGACGGATCCGACGTGCAGTGGCGAACCGAGCCGGGCGCGTTCACCTTCGCAGCGCAGGAAGTGTTCGACGGCGCGCCGTAGGCACTACCGCCGACCCAGGCAGCCTGACAGCATCGGGGAAATGACCGACCGAATCGAAGTCCAGCGCGCCATTCCCGCTCCCCCGGCCGACGTCTTCGCCGTACTGTGCGATCCCCACGGACACGTCGCCATCGACGCCACCGGGATGCTTCAGGACGCCGACGGCGACGCGGTGTCCGCGGCCGGCGACAGCTTCGTCATCCACATGGATCGCGAGTCGCTCAACGACTTTCCGCTCGGCAAGTACGACGTGACCGTCCAGATCACCGAGTACGAGAGGGACCGTTTGATCGCCTGGACCATCGTCGGGAACATCAAGCCGCAGATCGGCCACGTGTACGGCTACCGACTGGAACCCGACGACGCCAACCCCGGTGGCACGCTGGTCACCTCGTTCTACGACTGGTCCGACATCGACCAGCACTGGCGCGACGCCGCCATCTTCCCCGTCATCTCCGAGGCGGCGCTGCGCGGCACCCTGGGCATCCTTGATCGCACCGTCCGACGCGGCTACCCCCGCGGCGAGAGAGCGTCAACTCAAGGTTGACGATTTCCGATCGTCAACCTACGGTTGACGCATGACCGAACCAGCCGACGCCACGCGCATCACCAACCCCGTCAGCCTCGATGAGCTCATCACCGCCATCAAGAGAGTCCACGACCAGCCGCTCGAACAACTGACCGACGCCGTCCTGGCCGGCGAGGCCCTCGGCGAGGTCGCCGATCACCTCATCGGGCACTTCGTCGACCAGGCCCGCCGATCGGGCGCGTCGTGGACCGAGATCGGCAAGTGCATGGGCGTCACCAAGCAGGCCGCCCAGAAGCGATTCGTCCCCAAGGCCGAGGCATCCCCGCTCGACCCGAACGAGGGCTTCAACAGGTTCACCCCACGCGCCCGCAATGTCGTCGTCGAATCCCAGAACACCGCCCACGCCGCCGGTAACAACCAGATAGGACCGGAGCACATCCTGCTCGCGCTGTTCGCCGACTCCGAGTCGCTCGCGGTGACGCTGCTGCGCGGACAGGGCGTCGACGCCGCCGCGGTCGCGACCGTGGTGACCCTGCCCCCGCGGGTCGACGACATGCCCGCCCTGATCCCCTTCAGCGGACCCGCCAAGAAGGTGCTCGAATTGACGTTCCGCGAAGCACTTCGCCTGGGACACAACTACATCGGCACCGAGCACATCCTGCTCGCCCTGTTGGAGAGCGAGGGCGATCAGGGACCGCTGCACGATCTCGGCGTCGACAAGCAGCGTGTCGAGACCGAACTCGTCGACGCGCTGCGGTCGATCACGGGAGCCGACGGGGAATGAAACGCGCGCCGCGACCGTAGGACACGGTATGAGACTCGACGACTCCGCCCGCACGCTCATCGGTTCCGGCGCCGATGCCACGCTGGTCACCATCAACGCCGACGGCAGCCCGCAGGTGTCGATGGTGTGGGTGGCCCTGCAGTCGACCGATGACGGTGACGAACTGGTCAGCGCGCACCTCGCCGAGTACCAGAAGACCCGCAACATCCGCCGCGACCCGCGCGTCGCCCTCACCATCGCGGCTCCGACCCAACCCGGTCAGCAGACCCCGTACCTGGCAATACGCGGTACCGCACGCATCGTCGAGGGCGGCGCGCCCGAACTTCTCACCGACCTGGCGCAGACGATGCTCGGCTCCAGCGAGCACTTCCCGCCACCCAATTCGCCCGCGGGTCTGCTGACCCGGGTGCGCATCGACAGGGTCGGCGGCGTGGGCCCCTGGGCATCCTGACCACTGAATCCGTCGTCGCCGCTGCACCGATGTGCCATCATGCGAGGCAGCAACGGAAGCGGTGGGCGATGAGGAGTGGGAATTCAATGGGTGTTCAGGCGAAGCACATCGGTCGACGCATGTTCGTCCTCCTCATCGCCACGATGGCCGCCCTCGGTCTCGCCGTCGCACCTCCGGCGGCCGCGGACCTGATTCCCATCGGGAACCTGAACCAGACGCTGCGCGTCGAGTACAAGGGCCTTGTCGCCGACGTCACGGTGCACGACGTGCTTCCCACCCCACCACCGCCGGGCTACATCCCCACCGGATCGCCGCGCTGGCGCGACCAGGGTGGCCCGTGGCGGGCGGCCGTGACCGTGCACATCATCCAGACGCCCAGCCCGTTCGCCGCGTCACTGATGTTCGCGTTCAACGGAAACACCCCCTACGGGGACTCGTACGGGCCCAAGAACACCGACGCCCCCGACGCGCTGACCACGGCGCTGCAGAACGCTCCGGCGGGCGCGACGGTCAGCGGGGGCGTGTACTGGCAGGTCTACCGGGACCTCGTCACCAACGTCGTCCTGATCAACCCGCAGTCGGGCATGCAACTGGCCCAGTGGAACATCTGGCAGCCGGGCACACCGCTCCCCTGACCACCGTGCCCGTCGAGGTCTCTACTCCCGGCGACGCGGATCTGGCGGAACTCGCCGACGTCGCGGCGCGCACCTTCCCGCTGGCCTGCCCCGCGTCGGCGACGGCCGACAACATCGCGGCATTCATCGCCGAGAACCTGTCCAGGGATCGCTTCGGCGAGTACCTCACCGACCCCGACCGCGCGGTGCTCGTCGGTCGCGACGGCGACCGAATCGTGGGCTATGCCATCCTGATTCGAGGCGTCGGCAGCGACGCCGACGTCCAACGCGCGGTGACCACCGAACCGGCGGTGGAACTGTCCAAGATGTATGTGCTGCCCGACGCGCACGGGGCAGGCGCGTCCGCGGCCCTCATGACCGCCGCACTGGGCCGGGCCCGCGAACTCGGTGCCGCCGCCGTCTGGCTCGGCGTCAACCAGAACAATCAACGCGCGCAACGGTTCTACGCCAAGCACGGGTTCGGTGTCGCCGGCACCAAGACCTTCCGGCTCGGCGAGGGCCTCGAGAACGACTACGTGATGGTGCGCACGCTCTGAACGAGCGCGGCTACTCCCGGCCTGCGTGGGTCAGCGCGAGCAGACGCGACGTGGCCCGCAGGTACTTCTTGCGGTAGCCGCCCGCCAGCATCTCCTCGCTGAACACGGTGTCGATCTTGGAGCCCGAGGCCGTCACCGGGATCCCGGCGTCATAGAGCCGGTCGGTCAGCGACACCAGCCGCAGGGCCACGCTCTGGTCATCCAGCGGGTGAACCCCGGTGATGAACACCTCCGACACGCCCTCGATCAGCGCCTGGTAGCGCGACGGGTGCATGGTCGCCAGATGCGCACACAGCGCGTCGAAGTCATCCAGGGTCGCGCCCGCCACCCCGGCCGCGCGCGCCCGCACCTCCTCATCGCTCGGCAGCTGCGGCGCCGGCGGCAGGTCGCGATGCCGGTAGTCCGGACCCTCGATACGCACGGTCGTGAAGATCTGCGACAACGCGGCGATCTCCCGCATGAAGTCCTGGGCGGCGAACCGCCCCTCCCCCAGCTGCTCGGGCAGTGTGTTGGATGTCGCCGCGATCGACACACCGCGCTCCACCAGCGCCGACAGCAGCCGCGAGATGAGCGTCGTGTTCCCCGGATCATCGAGTTCGAACTCGTCGATGCACACCACCACGTAATCGGCCAACAGGTCGATGCACTCGACGAAGCCGAAAACCCCTGCCAGCTGGGTCAATTCACCGAACGTCGCGAACGCCGCCGGCCCGGTATCCGCTGCCGACAACCGGTAGTACGTCGATGCGAGCAGGTGGGTCTTGCCGACACCGAACCCACCGTCGAGGTACACCCCGACACCCGGAAGCACCTCACGCTTGCCGAACATCTTCTTCCTGCCCGCCCGACGCAGCACGGCCTCATCGCAGAACTGCTGGCACAACTTCACGGCGGCGGCCTGTGACGGCTCACCCGGATCGGGTCGGTAGGTGTCGAAGGCGACATCGGCGAAGGTCGGCGGCGGAACCAACTGCGCGACCAGCCGCTCAGGTGTCACCTTGGGCTGCCGATCGGTGAGATGAGTAATGCCCGTGGCCCCGTTCATGCAGGCACCCTATCGACGTGTTGCAATTAATCCCGTGTCCGATGCCCACGCTGCGACGGAGCTCACAGAGCTGAAGGCGGTCGGCGCGTCGTTCGAGGCCGACGACGACCGCCTCGCCAGCTACTACTCCTACCCCGACGACCTGGGCAGATGCTGGGTGCGGGCCAATATGATCGCCAGCCTCGACGGCGGCGCCACCGACGACGGCACCGTGGGTGGCCTGGCCGGGGTCGGTGACCGCGCGCTGTTCGCGAGGATGCGGCAGGAGTCCGACGTGATCCTGGTCGGGGCGGCCACGGTGCGCATCGAGAACTACTCCGGCGCACAGGTGTCGGCCGCCCAGCGACTGGCGCGCCACCACCGCGGGCAGGCCGAGGTGCCGCCCATCGCCGTCGTCACCCACACCGCCGACTTCGACCACGACGCGAAGCTGTTCACCCGCTCCGAGGTGCCGCCGCTCATCCTGACCTGCCGCGAGACCGTCGCGGAGGCCCGTCGCCGCCTCGGCGGGCTGGCCGAGGTGCTCGACGCCTCAGGACGCCACACCGACCGTGTCGACCCGGCATCGGTGTTGGAGATCCTGGCCGATCGAGGACTGCGCCGCGTGCTCACCGAGGGCGGCCCCCAACTGTTGAGCCTGTTCATCGAGCACGACCTGATCGACGAACTGTGCGTGACGATCGCGCCGATCCTGGTCGGCGGGCAGGCCCGGCGCATCGCCACCGGTTCGGGTGAGGTGCACACCCGCATGCGTCGCAGCCACCTGCTCACCGACCCCGAGGGTTACCTGTACACCCGCTACGTCAAGGCCAACGAGGACCGTTGAGCCCGATCGCTACTGTGGTCAGCATGTATCGGCGTCGTCACCCTCTCCGGGCTCTGTGCCTTGCGACCGTCACGGTGACCGTTCTGGCCGGATGTGCGCCGATCCTGGCCGCCAACCCCCGCTACGCCACCGACTCCGGTGCGCGCCCGCAGGGCGCACCGGAGACCACAGAGACCCCCAAGGGACCGCCTCCCATCGAGGTCCCCAAGAACGAGCTGTCCTGGCGCGACTGCACGTCGCGGATGTTCAGTGTCGCCAGCGTGGCACCGCCGCCCGGGGTGAGCCTGGATTGCGCCGAGTACGACTCCCCCCTGGACTCCATCAACGGCGCCTCCGGAACGCTGAGCATCGGGGTGGTGCGGGCCAAGTCCGTGGGTACCCCGTCCGACGCGGGCCCCCTGGTGATGACAACCGGCACCGACATCCCGTCGTCCGTGCAGCTGCCGGTGTGGTTGTCACGCAATGGAACCGACGTGCTCAAGACCAACCCGGTCGTGGCCGTCGATCGCCGCGGCATGGGAGTGTCCGGCGAAATCGACTGCCGCGACCTGTACGACCGCCAGGAGATGCTCGACCAGGCGCAGTTCGAATCGGGTGATGACCCCGTCGCCAACCTGGGTTCCATCGTGCAGACCGCCACCACCAGCTGCACCGACACCATCGCCCCCGGCGACTCCGCCTACGACAACGCGCACGCCGCCGAGGACCTCGAACGGCTCCGCAGCACCTGGGACGTCCCGACGCTGGCGGTTCTCGGCATCGGCAACGGCGCCCAGGTGGCGCTGGCCTACGCCGGGTCACACCCCAACAAGCTCTCGCGCCTCGTCCTGGACTCACCGCTGCCCCTGGCCGTGGGCGCCGAGTCCGCCGCCGAACAGCGGGTGAAGGGTCAGCAGGCCGCGCTGGAGGCATTCGCCTCCCAGTGCGCGGCCACCGCGTGCGCGCTGGGCCCCGACCCCAAGGGCGCCGTCGACGCCATGCTGGCCGCCGCCCGGGACGGACGTGGACCCGCGGGCGCCTCGGTGGCGACCCTCACCGACGCCATCGTCACCGCGCTTGGCTTCCCCAGAGGTGACCGCGTCGCCTCCACCAACGCGCTGGCCGGCACGCTGGCCGCCGCCCGCGGCGGGGACACCGGCGGGCTCAACGCACTGATCTCGCAGGCCGAATCGATGCGCCAGTCCGACGGACAGTTCGTGAACTCGTGCAGCGACGCGCTGAACCGGCCGACGCCCGACCGGGTCCGCGAACTGGTGGTGGCGTGGGGCAAGCTCTACCCGCAGTTCGGCAGCGTGGGCGCGCTCAACCTGGTCGACTGCCTGAACTGGCCCAGCAGCACGCCGCCCAAGGAGCCCAAGGGCCTGGAGATCCCGGTCCTGCTGCTCGGCGTGCAGAACGACCCGATTGTCGGCAATGAGGGCGTGGCCGCCGTCGCCGCCACCGCCATCAACGCGGGGGCATCCAACCGACGGGTGATCTGGCAGGGCATCGGCCACGGCGCGTCGATCTACTCGCAGTGCGCCCTGACACCGGTGCAGGCCTACCTGGCCAGCGGCACCCTGCCGGGCACCGACACGTACTGCCCCGCCTAGCGGGACCCCCACCGGCTTCGTTATAGGGTTCGCTGGTGGCGGTACCCGAATCCCTCCTGAGCGCCTTCCGGCCCCGCACCTCCCCACCCAGCGTTGCGACGGTGCTGCGTTCGGTGTTGTGGCCCATCGCGATCCTGTCGATCTTCCACCGCAGCTACGTGCTGGCGACCAACGGCTACATCACCGACGACTTCGGCCCCGTCTACCGCGCCGTCATCAACTTCAAGCTCGGCTGGGACATCTACAACGAGAACTTCCAGCACGTCGACCCGCACTACCTGTACCCGCCGGGTGGCACCTTGCTGCTGGCACCGTTCGGCTACCTGCCCGTCGACGCGTCCCGGTACTGGTTCATCTTCTTCAACACCGTGGCGATCCTGCTGGCCGCGTACTTCCTGCTGCGACTGTTCAAGTACTCGATGGCCTCGGTGGCGGCTCCGGCGTTGATCCTGGCGATGTTCGTCACCGAATCCGTCACCAGCACACTCGTTTACACCAACATCAACGGCTGCATCCTGCTCGGCGAGGTGCTGTTCCTGATGTGGCTGCTCGACGGCCGACGCAACCGCGAGTGGCTGGCCGGTATCGCCATCGGCCTCACCGTGGTGGTCAAACCGTCGTTGTTACCGCTACTGCTCCTGCCTGTGCTGAATCGTCAGTGGCGACCGCTGGTCGGCGCGTTCGGCGTGCCGCTGGTCTTCAACGCCGTGGCGTGGCCGATGGTCAGCGACCCGATGAACTTCATCCACCGCACCGTGCCCTACATCCTGAGCACCCGCGACTACTTCAACTCATCCATCCTCGGTAACGGCATCTACTACGGCCTGCCGATGTGGCTGATCCTGGCCATGCGCATTCTGTTCGCGCTGCTGGCCCTCGGCAGTCTGGTACTGCTGTACCGCTACTACCGCACCCGCGACCCGCTGTTCTGGTTGCTGACATCCTCCGGCGTGCTGCTCATCGCGTCCTACCTGGTGACGTCGCTGGGCCAGGGCTACTACTCGATGATGCTGTTCCCGTTCCTGATGACGGTGGTGCTGAAGAACTCGGTGATCCGCAATTGGCCTGCGTGGCTGGCGATATACGGGTTCATGACGATGGACCGCTACCTGCTCGCGCACTGGCCGACCACCGGCCGCTTCCTGGAGTACATGAAGATCACCTACGGCTGGTCGCTGATGCTGATCGTGGTGTTCTGCGTGCTCTACTTCCGTTATCTCGACGCCAAGGCCGACGGCCGCCTCGAGGACGGTATCGATCCGCCGTGGATGACGGACGATGGAGAGCGCGCTAGCGTTAAGGCATGAGCCCCAAAGTTGAACTGACCGACGATGAGTGGCGCGCGAAGCTCACCCCCGACGAGTACGCGGTACTTCGCCAGGCGGGCACCGAGCGGCCCTTCACCGGCGAGTACACCGACACCAAGACCGAGGGCGTCTATCAGTGCCGCGCCTGCGGCACCGAACTCTTCCGCAGCACCGAGAAGTTCGAATCCCACTGCGGCTGGCCGTCGTTCTTCGACCCGGCCGACTCCGACGCGGTCATCCTCAAGACCGACGACTCGATGGGCATGCGTCGCGTCGAGGTGATCTGCGCGAACTGCCACAGCCACCTCGGGCACGTCTTCGAGGGCGAGGGTTACCCGACCCCGACTGACCAGCGGTACTGCATCAACTCCATCTCGCTGAAGCTGGTGCCGGCGCAATCCTGACGCGTCAGGGCAGTCGGGTGACCAGGTCCTCGACTGCGACGCGCGGGCCGGTGAAGAACGGCGTCTCCTCGCGGACGTGGCGGCGCGCATCGGTGTAGCGCAGCTTCCACATCAGCTCGACGATCCGACCCAGATCCGGGCCCTCGAAAGCCAGGATCCACTCGTAGTCGCCGAGCGCGAACGCGGGCACGGTGTTGGCGCGGACATCCGGGTACTCGCGGCCGGCCATGCCGTGCTCGACGAGCATCTTGCGGCGCTCGTCATCGGGCAGCAGGTACCACTCCAGTGATCGCACGAACGGGTACACGCAGATGTAGTCGCCGGGATCCTCACCCGCGATGAACGCGGGAACGTGGCTCTTGTTGAACTCGGCGGGCCGGTGCAGAGCCACGGCACTCCACACCGGGTCGCTGACCAGACCGAGTCCGGTGCGACGGAACGCCCGGTAGGTCGCCTGCAGTGACTCCACCCGTTCGGCGTGCGTCCAGATCATGAAGTCGGCGTCCGCGCGGAACCCCGCAACGTCATACAGGCCCCGCACGACGACGCCGTCGGCCTCCTGTTGTTTGAGGAAGGTCGCCGCCTCGTCGATGACCGCAGAACGGTCATCCCCCAACGCCTCCGGTTGCACGGAGAACACCGACAGCATCATGTACCGGGTCATCGAGTTGAGCGCGTCGTAGTCGAGCTTGGCCATGGCTCCATCGTGCCACGTCCGATGTGGGCTACTCGGCGGCGGTGGCGACCGCCACAGACGCCGCCGCCCTGGTGCCCGACGCCACGCAGGCGGGCACGCCGATACCGTCGAGATAGCCGCCCGCCACCGCGACCGTCGGCGGCAGACCGGCACGCAACTGCGCGACCAGATCTGCGTGGCCAGGACCGTACTGCGGCATCGCATCGATCCACCGCTGCACGAGGCAGTCCTCCGGATCGGGCCGAATCCCGAACAGATCGGCCAGGTCGTCGGCCGCCCACGACAACAGCTCCTCGTCGCTGGTGTTGCGGGCCAGGCTGTCGCCGAACCTCCCGAACGACAACCGCAGCAGCTCGACGTTGCCGCGACGGCCCCATTTGCGTGAGGTCAGCGTTATCGCCTTGGCGTGCAACCGTTCCGCGCTAGCCACCAGCACACCCGAATGCTCGGGCAGCGGCGTCCCGCCGGGCAGCGCCAACACCACCAGCGCCGTGGACGCCACCGCGATGCGCCTGGCCGCCGCCGCGGTGCTCGGCGCGAACGGTTCCACGATTCCCGGCAGCAGCGGCGCAGGGACGGCGATCACGACGGCGTCAGCGTGGCTGTGCCCGCCGTCGTCGTCGATCAGGGTCCAGCCGCGACCAGCCCCCTCGATGCGGCGCACCCCCACCTGCGCCCAGCCGAACCCGGCCCGCCGGATCAACTCGTCGACCAGTACGCGGTAGCCGCCGTCGACAGCGCCGAACACCGAGCCGGCGCCCGGCGGTGGCCCCAGTCCCGAGGTGGCCTCCCGCACCGCATCGGTCAGGCTGCGCGCGCCTCGGTCGAGCGCCGCAGCCAACGTCGGCACCGACGACCGCAGACCAATGGTGGCCGCCGACCCCGCGTACACCCCCGCCAGCAGCGGGTCGACCGACCGGGCCACGACCTGACTCCCGAACCGGTCCCCGACCAACTCGGCAACCGCCGGGTCCGCCCCGCGACGCCACGGCAGGGGGCGCGCCCGTTCGTCGGCGATTCGCGCAACGGTTGGGGCGTCGACCAGCCCGGTCATCGATGCGGCGTTCGCCGGAATGCCCTGCAACGTGCCCTGCGGCATGGGATGCAGTCGCCCGCCCGCGAAGATCAGCGGTCGCACGCCGGTCGTGCCGACCTGCCGACCCGCCAGTCCGAGTTCGGCCAGCAGCGCCGGGACCTCCGGGCGGCGCGCGATGAACGCCTCCGCGCCGACGTCCACGGTCTGGCCGCCAATCTGTTCGGTGCGCAGCACACCGCCGAGCCGGTCGGCGGGGTCGAACAGGGTTATCGACGCATCGGGGCCCGCGGCCATTCTCAATCGGTAGGCCGTGACCAACCCCGAGATACCGCCCCCGACAACACAATAGGACGGCGGGCGCGACCGGACAGTCACAACGAGTGGACCAGCGCCACGGCATCGGAGATGATGCCCGGATCGGTGGCGGGCAGCACACCGTGCCCCAGGTTGAACACGTGGCCGGTGGCACCCGCGGCGATCGCGCGCCTGCCGTCGGCGACCACGGCGCGCACCGAACGCTCGACCGCCGGCCAGCCCGCCATCAGCACCACCGGGTCGAGGTTGCCCTGCAACGCCTTGCCAGGACCCACCCGGGACGCAGCGTCGGCCAGCGAGGTTCGCCAGTCCACCCCGACGACGTTGGCGCCGGCCTCCCCCATCGCACCGAGCAGTTCGGCGGTGCCGACCCCGAAGTGCGTCATCGGCACGCCGTCGTCGACGAGGGCCTCGAAGACCCGGGTGCTGTGCGGCAGGACGAAGCTGCGGTAGTCGGCCAGCGACAACGTGCCCGCCCAGGAGTCGAACAGCTGGATGGCGTCGACCCCCGCATCCAGCTGCGCGCGCAGGAACGCGATCGTGACGTCGGTCAGCTTCGTCATCAGCGCGTGCCAGGTGTCCGGCTCGCCCAACATCATCGCCTTGGTCTTCTCGTGGTTGCGGCTCGGACCGCCCTCCACCAGGTAGGACGCCAGCGTGAACGGCGCGCCGGCAAACCCGATCAACGGCACGTCGCCCAGCGCGCCGGTCAGCAGGCCAATGGCGTCGACGACCGGCGAAACCTGCCCGGCGTCCAGCGGACGGACCGCGGCGACGTCGCCCGCGGTGCGGATCGGGTGCGCGATGACCGGCCCCACATCGGGCACGATGTCCAGGTCAATGCCGGCAGCGCGCAGTGGGACGACGATGTCGGAGAACAGAATCGCCGCGTCCACACCGTGCCGCCGCACGGGCTGCAACGTGATCTCGCAAATCAGTTCTGCGTCGAAGCAGGCCTGCATCATGGTGTTCTTCGCCCGCAGGGCGCGATACTCCGGCAGCGAACGCCCAGCCTGACGCATGAACCACACAGGCACGTGGCTTGGCTCGCGCCCGGACGCAGCGGCGAGATAGGGAGACTTGGGCAGGTCACGACGGGTATTCATCGGGGTCCATGCTGCCATGTCGGATGACTTCGGCGCGCCTGCGCCGTCACCAGGCGTGATCGGCTAGCGTCAAACGTCGTGACCTCCGCCGAACCGGCTCCATTCCGCGAAGCCGTCGCGGCGATGAGTGCGGCGATCGTACGGCCGGAGATCGAGCTCGGCCCGATCCGGCCGCCGCAGCGACTCGCACCGTTCAGCTACGCGCTGGGCGCCGAGGTCCGCCACCCCGAGACCGCGATCGTGCCCGAGCGCTCCGAGGGCGACGCCTTCGGTCGGCTCATCCTTCTGCATGACCCCGAGGGAGCCGAGGCCTGGGATGGCACCATGCGGCTGGTCGCCTACATCCAGGCCGACCTCGACTCCATGGAAGCCGTCGACCCGCTACTGCCCGAGGTGGCGTGGAGCTGGCTGGTCGACGCCCTCGAGTCCAACGCCGAACACGTGACCGCCCTCGGAGGCACGGTGACGGCGACGACATCGGTCCGCTACGGCGACATCTCCGGTCCGCCGCGTGCCCACCAACTCGAGCTGCGGGCGTCGTGGACCGCGACGAACCTCGAGTTGGGTCCGCACGTCCAGGCATTCTGCGAGGTGCTCGAGCACGCCGCGGGTTTGCCGCCGGCGGGCGTGACCGACCTGACCTCCCGCCCGCGCGCCTGAGATGCCGGATACCCCCTCACCCGAGACGCAGACGCCCGGGAAAGACACCGAGCCCGAGGCCACACCACTGCTGGCCCCGGCCGACGGCGTGCCCCCGCTGGCCATCTATCCCAGTGACATCGAGAGGGCGGCAACGCTTCTCGCATCGGGCACCGGGCCGTTCGCCATCGACGCCGAGCGGGCGTCGGGCTTCCGCTACTCCAACCGCGCCTACCTGGTGCAGATCCGCCGCGAAGGCGCGGGCACCGTCCTGATCGACCCGGTCAACCACGGTGCCGATCCGCTGGCCACGATGGCGCCGGTGGCTGAGGTTTTGGCATCAGACGAGTGGATCCTGCACGCCGCCGACCAGGATCTGCCGTGTCTGGCCGAACTCGGCATGACCCCGCCGAGCCTGTACGACACCGAGCTGGCCGGACGACTCGCGGGCTTCGACCGGGTGAACCTGGCCGCGATGGTGCAGCGCCTGCTGGGCCTGCACCTAGTGAAGGGCCACGGCGCCGCGGACTGGTCCAAGCGCCCACTGCCCGCGGACTGGCTGAACTACGCCGCGTTGGACGTCGAGGTACTCGTCGAACTGCGCGCGGCCGTCGCGGCGGTTCTCGAGGAGCAGGGCAAGACCGAGTGGGCCGCCCAGGAATTCGAGTACCTCCGGACCTACATCGCCGCACCCACCCGGCGTGACCGCTGGCGTCGCACCTCGGGCATCCACAAGGTGCGCAACCCGCGCGCCCTGGCTGCGGTGCGCGAACTGTGGACCGCTCGGGACTCCATCGCCTCCCGGCGCGATATCGCACCGGGACGAATCCTGCCGGACTCGGCGATCGTGAACGCCGCCACGGCGGACCCCGACACCATCGAGAAGCTAATCGCCCTGCCGATCTTCGGTGGCAACAGGCAACGCCGCAGCGCGCAGGTGTGGCTGGACGCGCTGGCCCGGGCACGCACCACCGAGGATCTGCCCACATCGTCCGACCCGCAGACCGGTCCGCCGCCTGCCGCACGGTGGGCCCGCCGCAAGCCGGAGGCCGCCGCGCGTCTGGAGGCGGTACGGGCCGGCCTGGCCGACCTCTCGCAGCGGGTGAACGTGCCCAGCGAGAACCTCCTGACCCCCGACACCGTGCGACGGCTGTGCTGGGACTGGCAGCCGGTGCCGGACACCGCGTCGGTCGTCGAGGCGTTCCTGGCCGAGGCCGGTGCGCGGGCGTGGCAGCGCGAGTTGACCGTTCCCGTGCTCGCTCAGGCGTTGGAGACCGCGGCGAGCGCCGAGGCGTCGCAGGACTGACGCTCGACTGCGTAGCCGGAGCGCTCAGCGCCCCAGCACGCGGTCCACGTGCTCGAGGAAGTGAGTCAGCACGGCCTCGGGTGCCTCGATCTGCGGCCAGTGCGCGATATCGTCGGCCAGCATCACAACATCGGCGTCGGGGATCACCTCGCGATACCGGTCGGCCATGTGGCGGCCCGAGTTCGGGTCGATCGGCCCGTCGATCAGACGCATCGGCACGCTGGTCTGCCGCATCGCCCGCACCCAGCGATTGCGGTGCGTGTACCGGTCGTTGAGGAATCTGCCGACCTGATGCATGACGCGCTTACCGTCGTTGAATTCCAGGATCTGGTGAAACTGCTCGAACATGTGCGGTGTCGGCTTGGTGTTGGGTCCGAACATCTCGTTGAGGGTCGGCTCCAATAACTTTCGTGACAACACACTGCCCTGAACGTGACTCATGATGTCGCCCAACGGTGTTCGCGACATCAGCTTCTGCATCACGCGCGGGGTGTAGGCCTCATTGAACATGCCGCCGTTGAGCCACGTGATGGACTCGAAACGCAGCGGCCGGTAGGACCAGTCGCCGAACTCGTGCCGCGCCAACAGTTCCTGACCGACCGAGTCGCCGAGATCGTGCGCGAGCACATGGCACTGCGCGACGCCGAGGTGCTCCAGCAGCGCCTCGTGCATGTCGGCGTGGTCGTGCACCGAGTACTGGTAGGCCACCGGCTTGTCCGAGAATCCCATGCCGATCATGTCCGGTGCGATGACGGTGAACCGTTCGAGCAGCGTCGGCCAGATCAGCGACCAGTCCCACGAACTGAACGGATAGCCGTGGATCAGCAACAGCGTCGGGCCCTCACCCAGGGGCAGGCCCGCAACAGAGAAGAAGATGTCGAAGCCCAGGTAGTCGAAGTACTGACCGGCGGCCTTCCAGCGCTCGAGATCGGCGTCCATGCTCGCAGCCTAGGCCGCGGCGTCAGTCGACCCGGCCGGTGACGCTCGCCTCGCCGACGGTGCTCGCCAGTGCGGCCACCCAGCCGGTGATCTGGCGAGCGATGTTCTGGTCGGTCAGGCCGGCCGCGGCCAGCACCTCGCCGCGCGAGGCGTGGTCGGAGAACTCCTGCGGCATACCCACGTCGCGGCAGGGCACATCGACCTCGGCCCGGCGCAGCGCCGACGACACCGCCGACCCGATACCACCGTGAACGCCGTTGTCCTCCAGCGTCACGACGAGCTTGCGCGTCCTCGCCATCGACACCACAACGTCGGACACCGGCAGCACCCAACGCGGGTCGACCACGGTCACGCCGATGCCCTGCTTGCGCAGACGCTCGGCCACCGAAAGCGCCATCGAGGCGAACGCCCCGACCGCGACCAGCAGCACGTCATCGGACAGGCCGTCCGCGGGGACCGCGAGCACGTCGACGCCGGAGCGCCGCTCGAGCGCGGGAATGTCCTCGCCCACCGCACCCTTCGGGAAGCGCACCGCGGTGGGACCGTCCTTGACCTCGAGGGCCTCGCCGAGTTCCTCGCGTAGCCGCGCCGCGTCCCGTGGGGCTGCGACCCGGATGCCGGGGACGACACCGAGGATCGAGAGGTCCCAGACGCCGTTGTGGCTCGCCCCGTCGGGGCCGGTGACACCGGCGCGGTCGAGCACGATCGTGACCGGAAGCCGGTGCAGTGCAACGTCCATCATCAGCTGGTCGAAGGCCCGGTTGATGAAGGTCGAGTAGATGGCCACGACCGGGTGCATGCCGCCCATCGCCAGACCGGCGGCAGAGGTCATGGCGTGCTGCTCGGCGATGCCGACGTCGAAGAACCGGTCTGGGAAGCGGTCGCGGAAGGCGCTGAGCCCGGTGGGGCCGGGCATCGCCGCGGTGATCGCCACGATGTCGCGGCGCTTGCTCGCCCGCTTGATCAGCTCGTCGGAGAACACCGACGTCCAACCCGGGGCCGCCACCGACGTGGACAACCCGGTGTAGGGATCGATCACGCCGGTGGCGTGCATCTGCTCTTCCTCGTCGGCCTCGGCCGGGCCGAACCCCTTGCCCTTGCGGGTGACGACGTGCACGATCACCGGTGCGTTGAAGCCGCGAGCGCTGCGCAGCGCCGTCTCAACCGCGTGCTCGTCGTGCCCGTCGATGGGGCCGACGTACTTCAGCCCGAGATCGGTGAACATCACCTGGGGCGACAGCGCATCCTTCACGCCGGCCTTGACGCTGTGCATGCACTGGTAGCAGAACTCACCGATCAACGGCACGCCGCGAACCGTGTCGCGGCCCTTCTCGAGCAGCCGCTCGTATCCCGGCTGCAGGCGCAGGCCCGCGAGATGATCGGCGAAACCACCGATGGTCGGGGCGTAGCTGCGGCCGTTGTCGTTGACGACGATCACCACGGGCCGCTTGGAGCCGGCGATGTTGTTGAGCGCCTCCCAGCACATGCCGCCGGTCAGCGCACCGTCACCCACAACGGCGACGACGTGACGGTTGCGATGTCCGCTCAGCTCGAAGGCCTTGGCCAGACCGTCCGCGTAGGACAGCGCGCTGCTGGCGTGGCTGGACTCGACCCAGTCGTGCTCACTCTCGGTGCGCGACGGGTAGCCCGACAGGCCGCCCCTCATCCGGAGGTTGTCGAAGTCCGCGCAGCGGCCAGTCAGCATCTTGTGCACGTAGGACTGGTGCCCGGTGTCGAAGACGATCGGGTCGTGTGGGGAGTCGAACACCCTGTGCAGCGCCAACGTCAGTTCGACGACACCGAGGTTGGGGCCGAGGTGTCCGCCCGTCGCGGCGACTTTGTGGATCAGGAACTGCCGGATCTCGATGGCGAGTTCGTCCAGCTGCGACTGCGTTAGGTGCTGCAGATCAGCGGGTCCGCGGACCTGTTCAAGCATCTCGTCAGTTTACGCACGCGAACCTCGTGCAGTCCTCTCAAGGCGGTTAGACATGGGCCACACCAGGGGGTCGGCCACGGTCGGCCGAATCCGCGACCACGCAGGTCAGCTCCCCCGCATCCGCCCGCAGCCACGGCCGCCAGCACCGCCTTTCCGGGTTCCGGCGTGTCCGCGGCATCGACGCGCGTCACACCCGTGACATGGCACGTCGGTCGTGCTCGCCGCGCTAAACTCCCCGTTCAGGTGTGCCGGGAAGTCTGGTCGGCGAATGGACGCCCCATGCCCAGACCCACCACCAAACGAGGTGCTCGTGTTGCCCGACGATCAACAACCCCGCCGCTCGGTCACCCGAGCCCTGCTGAGTCGCGGCTCGTGGGCCGAGACATCGCGGGTGTCCGACATCCTGCGCAAGGAGACCGTCGGCGGCGCCCTGCTGCTCGTCGCGGCCGTCGTGGCCATCGGATGGGCCAACTCACCGTGGGCGGCCTCCTATGAGGCGCTCGGCGACCTGCGCGTGGGCACCGACCAGTTGGGCCTGCACCTCAACCTGAGCCTGGGCACCTGGGCCGCCGACGGGCTGCTGGCCATCTTCTTCTTCGTGGTCGGCCTCGAACTCAAGCGCGAGTTCGTCGCCGGCGACCTGCGCGACCCCAGCCGCGCGGCCCTGCCGATCGCCGCCGCGGTCGGCGGCATGGTGGTGCCGGCGCTGATCTTCGTGGCGTTCACGGCTCAGGTCGGCGGCGAGGCCATGCAGGGATGGGCCATCCCCACCGCCACCGACATCGCGTTCGCCGTCGCGGTGCTCGCGGTCATCTCCACACACCTTCCTGGCGCGCTGCGGACCTTCCTGCTCACCCTGGCTGTGGTCGATGACCTCTTGGCGATCACGGTGATCGCGGTGTTCTACACCGACGACATCAACCTTGTCGCGCTCGGCCTGGCGGTCGTGCCGCTATTGCTGTTCGCGCTGTGCGTGCAGCGCCGCATCCGGTCACCATGGCTGCTGATACCGCTGGCGCTGGCGACGTGGGCCCTGGTGCACGAGTCAGGCGTGCACGCGACGGTGGCGGGGGTGCTGCTCGGCTTCACGGTGCCGGTGCTGCGCAGTCAGGCTGCCGGCGGCCCGGACGCCGGGCCGGGGCTGGCCGAACACCTCGAGCACATCATCCGCCCGGTCTCGGCCGGAGTGGCCGTGCCGGTCTTCGCGTTCTTCGCCGCCGGCGTGACGATCGGCGGTCTGGACGGGCTCGCCTCGGCCCTGAGCGACCCCATCGCGCTGGGCATCGTGTTCGGTCTGGTGGTGGGCAAGGCGATCGGCGTCTTCGGCACCACTCGGATTCTGGCCGCGGTCACCCGGGCATCGCTCGACAGCGCACTGCGCTGGATCGACGTTTTCGGCATGTCGATGCTTGCCGGTATCGGCTTCACGGTGTCTCTGCTGATCGGCGAGTTGGCCTACGGCCCGGGCTCCGAGCAGAGCGAGCACGTCAAGATCGCGGTGCTGACGGGGTCACTGCTCGCCGCCGCTCTAGCCGCGATCCTGCTGCGGCTGCGCAACCGGCACTACCGCGCCGTGTACCTCGAGGAGACGCGCGACGACGACCACGACGGGATACCCGACGTCTACGAGGAGGCCGAGACCCCTCGCGCTCCGTGACTCGGCACGGGTGCCACGCGGTGGGTCACCCCCGCGTGAGCACCGCGATGCACTCCACGTGGTGGGTCAGCGGGAACGAGTCGAACACCCGTAGCTCCTCGACGGCGTAGCCGTGGCCCGTGTAGAGCCCCACGTCACGCGCGAACGACGCCGCCTCACAACCGATGTGGACGATCCGCGGGACGTCGGCGGCGGCGAGCAGATCGATCACCTCGCGTCCGGCACCGGTCCGTGGCGGATCGAGGACCGCGACGTCGGCGCGGCGCTTCTCGCCGGTGAGCGCGCGTCGCACCGAGTCCGTCACCACCGAGACGCAGCTGAGGTCGGCCAGCGCTGAGCGCGCCGCCCGCGCCGAGCCACGCGAGGTGTCCACCGTCAGCACCCGGCCCGACTCCCCCACCCCTTCGGCCAGGACTGCCGCGAAAACGCCTGCGCCGCCATACAAGTCCCATGCCGTCTGGCCGGGTTGCAGCCTGGCGTACTGCGCGACCAGATCGCTGTAGAGCTGGGCCGCCCCGCGATGCGCCTGCCAGAACGCCGTCACCGGCACACGCCACACCCGGTCGCCAACACGCTGGGTGGCCTCGTACTCGCCCTCGATCACCTGTGTCTGAGCTGACTTTCGTGCGGTGCGCGGTCCGGTCTGGACCACGTGGCGCGAACCGTCGTCATCGAGTGCGACGTGGATCTCGGCGCCCGGTGGCCAGCGCGACCCGTCGAGTCCGTCGAGCATCCCGGCGGGCAGTTGCGCACAGTTGAGGTCGGTCACCAGTTCGGGGCTGTGATAGCGGTGAAAACCCGCCTGGCCGTCTCCCGTCGTGGCCAGCCGCACCCGGGTGCGCCACCCCGTCGCACCGTCGTCGTCGACCTCCTCGGCCTCGCCCGTCCACGAGAAGCCGCCGAGGCGTCCCAACTGATTGGCGACCACCTCACCCTTGAGATTCCTTGCGGCCGAGGGCTTCACGAACGCCAGGTCACAGCACCCCGAGCCGTCGACACCGGCGATCTGACACAGCGAGTCCACCCGGTCCTGCGACGGCTCGAGGATCTCGACGGCGACCGCGTGCCAGTGCTTGGCGCGCTCGTCGGTCACCCGCGCGACAACCCGTTCGCCGGGCAGCGCGTAGCGCACGAACACCACCCGTCCGTCGTGACGGGCGATGCAGCTGCCGCCGTTGGCCGCGGGCCCGACGGTCAACTCCAGTGTGGAACTCATTCCAGGTAACCCCTTCGAGCATCGCCGGGAGCGGACTGCGGTTTGAGATTCTTCAACCGCTCCGACGAACTCAGTTGGTAAGGCACCGAGGTCACCATGACCTGCGGCTCGAACAGCAGACGGCCCTTGAGCCGCAGGGCACTCTGATTGTGCAGGACCTGTTCCCACCAGTGTCCGACGACGTACTCGGGTATGAAGATTGTGACCACCGTACGCGGCGAGTCCTTGGTGATCCGCTTGACGTACTCGAGCACCGGACGCGTGATATCGCGGTACGGCGAGGCAATCACTTTGAGCGGCAGGGGGAAGTCACTCTCCTCCCATGCTCCCTTCAGCGCACGCGCCTCGGCGTCGTCGATGCTGACGTGGATCGCCTCGAGTTCGTCGGGTCGCGTCGCCCGCGCATACGCCAGCGCACGCTTGGTCGGCAGCGTCACGCTGGACACCAGCACGATCGCGTGGTTGCGACTGGGCAGGACCATGTCACCGCCCTCATCGGCCTCGAGCAACTCCTGCCGAACCGAGGCGTAGTGCTTGTGGATCATCTTCATGATTGCGAAGAGCACGCCCATCGCCAGGATCGCGATCCACGCCCCGGCCGCGAACTTGGTGACGACGACCACCAACAGGACCGATCCGGTGCAGATGCAACCGATGGTGTTGATCGCCCGGGAGCGCTGCATCTTGCTGCGCGCGGCGTCGTCGGTTTCGATGCGCAACAGCCGGGTCCAGTGCCGCACCATGCCGATCTGGCTCAGCGTGAACGACACGAAGACCCCGACGATGTACAGCTGGATCAGCGCGGTGACCTCAGCCTGGAACGCGACGACGAAGCCGACGGCCGCGAACGCCAGGAACAGGATGCCATTCGAGAACGCCAGCCGGTCACCACGGGTGCGGAGCTGATGGGGCAGGTAACTGTCCTGAGCGAGAATCGATCCCAGCACCGGAAAGCCGTTGAACGCGGTGTTCGCGGCGAGCATCAGGATCAACGCGGTGACGAGAGCGATGAGGAAGAGCCCGAGTGGGAAATCGTGGAACACCGCATCGGCCAACTGCGCGATCAGCGTCTTCTGGTGATAGTCGGCCGGCGCACCGATCAACTGCTCGTGCGGCCGTTCGGCGATCTGTACGCCGGTCTCCTTGGCCAGCAGGATGATGCCCATCAGCAGCGATACCGAGATCCCACCCAGCATCAACAGAGTCGTGGCGGCGTTGCGCGACTTCGGTTTCCGGAACGCAGGCACACCGTTGCTGATGGCCTCGACACCGGTCAGGGCGGCCGATCCGGAGGAGAATGCGCGCGCGACCAGGAACACCAGGGCGAACCCGAGCACGTCACCGTGCTCCGAGTGCATCTCGAAGCCTGCGGACTCGGCCCGCAGCGGCTGATCGAGGACGAGGATCTGGAAGAAGCCCCAGCCCAACATGAGGAACATGCCAATCATGAACGCGTAGGTGGGAATTGCGAACGCCGTGCCGGACTCACGGATTCCGCGAAGGTTCAACGCCGCGATGATCAGGATTGCGGCGACGGCGAACAACACCTTGTGCTGTGCGATGAACGGCACCGCCGAGCCGATGTTGGCCATCGCCGACGACATCGACACCGCCACCGTCAGCACGTAGTCCACCATGAGCGCGCTGGCCACCGTCAGTCCAGCCGTGGGCCCGAGGTTGGTGGTGACCACCTCGTAGTCGCCGCCACCGGACGGATAGGCGTGCACGTTCTGCCGGTAGCTGGCGATCACGATGAGCATGACCGCGCAGACGGCGAGGCCGATCCACGGCGTCAGCGCGTAGGCGCTCAACCCGGCGATCGACAGCACCAGGAAGATCTCCTCCGGCGCGTACGCCACCGACGACAGTGCGTCGGATGCGAACACCGGCAGCGCGATGCGCTTGGGTAAAAGCGTGTGGGCGAGCTTGTCGCTGCGGAACGGCGTTCCTAGGACCAGTCGGCGCGCGACGGTCGAGAGCTTGGACACGAGAGCCAAGGGTATGCCTATGCGTCGCGTACCGTCCCAATAGCTGTAGCGTTCTTCAGTGCGCATGTTGGGCACAACGATCTCTGGATAGCGCTGGGAGGACCGACGCGTGCGGGTAGTGGTGATGGGATGCGGCCGAGTGGGCGCGTCACTGGCGGACGGTTTGGCCCGCATCGGCCACGAGGTGGCCGTCATCGACCGTGACGGCACGGCATTTCACCGGCTGTCACCCGAGTTCCCCGGTGAGCGCGTGCTGGGCATGGGCTTCGACCGGGACGTCCTGCTGCGGGCCGGAATCGAGGATGCGGGCGCATTCGCCGCGGTCTCCTCCGGCGACAACTCCAACATCATCTCCGCACGGGTGGCCCGCGAGACGTTCGGCGTCGAGCGTGTGGTCGCCCGGATCTACGACGCCAAACGCGCCGCGGTGTACGAACGCCTTGGCATCCCGACGGTGGCCACCGTGCCGTGGACCACCGACCGGCTGCTCAACGTGCTGACCCGTGAGACCGAGACCACCAAATGGCGCGACCCGTCGGGCAATGTCGGTGTCGCCGAGCTGCCGCTGCACGAGGAGTGGGCCGGCCATCGCGTCACCGTGTTGGAGGGTGCGACCGGCGGCCGGGTCGCGTTCCTGATCCGCTTCGGCAGCGGCGTGCTGCCCGACCAGAAGACCGTGATCCAGGCGGGTGACCAGGTGTATCTGGCCGCGGTGTCCGGTCACATCGCCGAGGCGATGGCGATCTCCGCTCTGCCTCCCGCCGAGGACATCGACGACCAGTGAACAACGACAACCAGTGAAGAACCAGGTGAGGCCCCAGTGAAGGTCGCCATCGCAGGAGCCGGCGCCGTCGGCCGGTCCATAGCCCGCGAGCTCGTCGAGAGCCACGACGTGACACTGCTCGAGCGCAATCCCGATCACCTCGACGTCGATGCCATTCCCGCCGCGCAGTGGCGACTCGGAGACGCGTGCGAGCTGAGCCTGCTGGAGTCGGTCAAGCTCGAGGACTTCGACGTGGTGATCGCCGCGACGGGCGACGACAAGGCCAACGTCGTGCTCAGCCTGCTGGCCAAGACGGAGTTCGCGGTGGACCGCGTGGTGGCCCGCGTCAACGACCCCCGCAACGAGTGGCTGTTCGACGAGAACTGGGGCGTCGACGTCGCCGTGTCCACGCCGCGCATGCTCGCGTCGCTGGTCGAGGAGGCGGTGTCCGTCGGCGATCTGGTCCGGCTGATGAGTTTCCGCAAGGGCCAGGCCAACCTCGTCGAGATCACGCTGCCCGATGACACACCGTGGGGCGGCAAGGCCGTCAAGCGGCTGGAGCTTCCGCGCGACGCGTCCCTCGTGACGATCCTGCGCGGGTCGCGGGTCATCGTGCCTCAGGACGACGAACCCCTCGAGGGAGGCGACGAGCTGCTCTTCGTCGCGGTCGCCGAAGTCGAGGAGCAGTTGCGCGCACTGATCCTGAACGCAGGCTGATTCCGCACCCGAGCCGAGCGGTCAGTCCGTCCGCGCGAGCGCTGGCGGTGGTGGCCACCGATCGAAGCATCGGGCGGACGCCTCGGGTGCCACGCGACGGTAGTCACACTGGCTGTTGCTGATGCCGATCGCCGAGATCACCCCGGCGACCGCGAACAGCACCGCGATCACGGCGGCCGCCTGACGGAAGCCCTCGAACTCCCCCGGCGGAAACCCGGAATCGCCACCCGCACCGATGATCACGCCCGCGAAGGCGATCGCCACCAGGCCCGCGATCCGCGACACCGCGTTGTTCACCGCTGAGCCGATGCCACTCTGCGCGGGATCGACCGCCGCCAGGACCGCCGAGGTGAGCGGTGACACGGTGATCGACAGACCCAGCCCGAAGACCACCAGACCCGGCAGTATCTGCGTCCAGAAGTCGAACGGCTCGCGCACCGTGGTGAGCAACAGGAAGCCGGCGGCGGCCACCAGCGGGCCCACCGCCATGTAGACGCGGGGGCCGTGTGCGCCCGCCAGGGCCCCGAAGCGCGGCGCGAGAACGAATGACAGCACCGCGATCGGCAGCGTGGCCAGGCCTGCCATCGACGCCGACATACCGGCACCCTCCTGCAGGAACAGCGCCACCACGAGCGTGCCGAGTGACACCCCGGCGTAGAGGAACACCGTCGCCAGGTTGCCGACCGCGAAGTTACGGGCGGTGAACAGCCCAAGCGGCATCACCGGATTCGGCACCCGGTGTTCCCACACCGGAAAGGCGACGAGGAGGCAGACACCCACCGCCAGACTGACCAGCACGGCCGGATGGGTCCACCCAAGGCGCTGCTGCTCGATGAGCGCGATGACGACGGCCGCCAGCCCGAGCGCGCCCAGGACGGCGCCGACGACGTCGATCCGTCCTGCGGTGCGGCGAGGTTCGTCGGCGGGCAACCGGGTGATGAGGTACAGCGTGACGGCCAGGGGGATCACGTTGATGCCGAAGACCCACCGCCAGTTCAGCGCATCAACGAGCAGCCCGCCCAGGGGTGGTCCGATAACGAATGCCGTACCGGTCCACGCCGTCCAGGTGCCGATGGCCCTGGCCTGTGCCGCGCCGGTGAACCGGGCGTTGAGCATCGCCAGCGAACTGGGTACCAGGAACGCAGCACCAACACCCTGCAGACACCGCGCGGCGACCAGGATCCATCCGCTGGGTGCCAGCGCGCACAGCACCGATGCGACGGCGAAGACCACCACCCCCAGCCGCAGGACCCTGAGCCTGCCGTACTGATCCGACACCGCACCGGCGACGAGGATCAGCGCACCCAGCGTCAGCAGGTAGCCGTCGATGACCCATTGCTGCAGCGCGAGGCCGCCACCGAGGTCGGCGGACATCGCGGGCAGCGCCAGATTGACCACCGAACCGTCCAGGAAGGCCACGAACGACGCGAGCACCGCGACGGCGAGCACCAGCCGGTCAGCGGTCCGCGGCATCACATGCCCGTCAGTCGGTGGGCGTCGGTCCCGACGCGTTCGACGTCTCGGACGTCTGCGTCGACGCCCCGCCCTCGACGGCACGTGCCTTCTCGTCCTCGTCAGCGTGCACCGCGCGCTGAGCGGCCCGGATGGCGAGGTAGGTGACCAGTGCCGCAACGGCTGTCAGCGGCCATCCCATGGCGATACGGGCCACGCCGAGCAGACCCGTCTGGTTCTCGTCATAGAGGTGGTTCTGCACCACGAAGCGCGCGCCGAACACCAGCACCCAGGTGAGCGTCGCAAGGTCGAACGCCCTGACCGCCCGACGCACGTCGCGCCAGCCCCGGTCGCGTCCGTTGGCCCATCCCCACACGTAGCCGACGATTGGCCGCCGGATCAGCACTGACAGGGCGAACACGCCCGCGTAGATCAGCGAGGACCAGATACCCAGCAGGAAGAAGCCCTTGGACTCGCCGACGATGTAGGCGATCAGCGCGCTGACGCCGACGGCGAAGAACCCGGAGACGGCTGGCTGCAACGAGTCCCGGCGGATCAACCGCCACACCAGGATGAGCGTGGCCACACCGAGGGCGGCGTAGATGGCGGGCATCAGGCCGGCGAACGACGACACCGGCACGAAGACCACCACCGGCAGCGATGAGTAGATCAGGCCGCTGATGCCGCCCATCTGCTCGAGGATCGCCTGCGCGTTGAGCTTGCTCTCCGGCCGGTCCTGCCCGTCCGATGCGGTCTCGTCTGCAGCCCCGTTGTCGGGACTGGTCACTTCTGGATCTCGTAGTGCGGGTTGTAGATGGCCTTGCTTCCGTTCTCCAGCTTGCCCATCCTGCCGTGGACGCGCAGCGTTCGACCTGACTCGATGCCCGGGATGCGGCGCTGGCCCAGCCAGACCAGCATCACCGAGTCGGTGCCGTCGAAGAGTTCGGCGCGCACACCACCGGCGCACCCCTTCGCGGCGGTCTCCACGCAACGCAAGGTGCCGACCATGGTGACCTCCTGGCCGCGCTGGCAGTCAATCGCCTTCTGCGCGCCGGTCTGGGCCGCCTCGTCGCTGAGCGCCGCTACGTCGTGTTGTTCTGGATCTTCCGTCAGACGACGGGTGAGCCGACGCAGATAGCCTTCGGCCGTGGCCATGTCTCTCCTGACCGCTGTGGCGAATCCACCGTGGATCCTGACCCCTCGCCACCGTAGACCTCTTGGTAGGGATTCGCCACGTCGCTCCTGGCGTTGCGCGCGGGTGATTTGACGCACACGGCACGATCGTCTGATGGCGCTGAATCTGAGCGGGGCGACGGTCGTTCTGCTGCCCGGAACGGGCTCCGATGACGACTACATCTACCGCGTGTTCGCCCCCGCCCTGCACGACGTGGGTGCCACCGTGGTGACACCGCCGCCGAACCCGAATCGCCTCGTCGACGGGTATCGCGACGAGTTGGATGACGCAGCGCGCTCGGGCCCCATCGTGGTCGGCGGGGTGTCGATCGGCGCGGCCGCGGCCCTGCGGTGGGCACTGGATCATCCGTCCCTGGCACTCGGCGTCCTGGCCGCGCTGCCGGCGTGGACGGGGTCCCCGGCCGACGCGCCCGCCGCACACGCCGCGCGTCACACCGCACATGTGCTGCGCAGGGATGGGCTGGCCTCAGCGGTCGCGCAGATGCGCGCGTCGAGCCCGCAGTGGCTGGGCGAGGAGTTGACCAGGTCGTGGGTGAGTCAGTGGCCCGCGCTGCCCGATGCCATGGAGGAGGCGGCGGGTGTCGTCGCACCGACGAGCGATGAGATGGAGTCGCTCGCCGTCCCGATGGGGGTCGCGGCCGCCACTGATGACGCGGTGCATCCCATCGAGGTGGCGTTGGAGTGGGTCAGCGCGGCTCCGCACGCGGCGTTGCGCACCGTCACACTCGATGAGATGGGCGCCGACCCGGCAGCGCTGGGCCGCGCATGCCTCGCCGCCCTGCTGGATGCCTGACCTCTAGAGGTCGGCGGTCCTAGCCGCCCGTGATGGTCCGCAGCTGCTGCATGGCCGAGCCCTGCTCACTGCGGCGCGCCGCCGGCGCGGGTGGCTCGGGCTGCTGCTGCTGTTGCAGCTGCTGAGCCTGCGCGGCCACCATCTGCTCGGCGCGAACGCGCAACCGCTCCACCAGCGTCTCGGACAACTGCAGCGGCAACATGGCACGCACCGGCTGCGGCGTGTCACCGCGGCGGATGACCGTGTCAGCCAACGCTTTCCGTGCCTCGTCCGCGATCTTGTCGGCCAACTGCGGCGGGCCGATGGCCGCACCACGGACCATCCACCGATAGCCGTCGACACCGATGAACCGCATGACGACGGGTTCGGGGCCGTTGGTCACGACACCGACGACCTCGCGGCCCCAGGGGCCGTCCTCTATGGACACCTGCGCGTTGTCCTTGCGCAGCGAGTCGGCGATCTCGGTGACCACCTCACGCCAGAGTCCCCCGGTCTTCGGGGCGGCCCACGCGGTGAGGTTGTAGCGCCCGTTGGGCGTCACCATCCACACAGCGGTCGGCACGCCCTGCTGATTGACCTCGAAGACCAGCTCTGCGGTCTCGTCCTCGGGGATCAGGACCGAGCCGAGGTCATGCCGACCAACCGTGGCGTGGCTCGCATCGTCGAAGTCGCCGATGTCGAACGGACCGTCGAGATCGTCGTCAGCGCCGTTCGCAGCGTCAGTGTTCGCAGCGTTCATGTTCGCAACATCCGTGTCCTCCGGAGCCGGGCCGGTGGCCTCGTCGCTGCCGGTGTTCTTGCGCCTACCCAGTGCCATCACAAACTCTCGTGTCCGCCAGAGGAACCGTGGCCGCCAATGCCACGGCTGGTATCAGCCAAACCTGCCTCGTCGAACGATGTGACTTCGACCAACTCGGGAAGTTCGACCCGTTGTACCAGTAACTGCGCGATGCGGTCGCCGCGGCGCACCGCAATGGGCTGCTCGGGATCGGTGTTGATCAGCGTCACCTTGATCTCGCCGCGGTAGCCAGCATCGACCGTGCCCGGGCTGTTGACGATCGAAAGCCCCACGCGGGTGGCCAAACCGGACCGTGGATGCACGAGGCCGACCATGCCGTGCGGGATCGCGACGGCGATTCCCGTTGGCACCAGGGACCGGTGTCCCGGTGCCAAGTCGACGTCGACGGCGCTGTACAGGTCGACGCCGGCATCGCCGTCGTGCGCTCGAGTGGGCATGGGCAGTTCGCGATCAAGTCGCACTACCGCCAGTGAGGTGGGCACGTTGCACGAGATTACTCTTGGGCGCGTGTCCGAGACGCGTGCAGCCACCGAATCGTTGCGCTACCGCGAGCGCCTGCGCGTGCCGTGGTGGTGGTGGCTGCCCGGCATCGGCTTGGCGGCACTGATCGCGTTCGAGGTCAACCTCGGCATCGCGGCCATCCCGATGTGGGTGCCGTTCGTCGTCCTGACGCTGGTGGCCGCCGCGGCGCTGACGTGGTTGGGCCGCGTCGACGTGCGTGTCGTCGCCAGTGGGGACGACACCGAACTCTGGGTGGGCCCCGCACACCTTCCCGTGAGCGTCATCGCGCGCATGGCAGAGGTACCTCGCTCGGCCAAGTCGGCAGCGCTGGGTCGCCAATTGGACCCCGCCGCCTACGTCGTGCACCGGGCGTGGATCCCCTCGTTGGTGCTCATCGTCCTCGATGACCCCGACGACCCGACACCGTACTGGCTGATCAGCAGCCGTCACCCCGACCGCCTGCTGGCGGCGCTACGCGGCGACTGAGGCTGGCGCCTGCGTCAGGCCGCGCAATCGGTGCAGATCATCGCGCCGTTCTTCTCGCTGGCGAGACGACTGCGGTGATGCACCAGAAAACAGCTCGAACACGTGAACTCGTCGGCCTGCTTGGGAACAACGCGGACAGACAGTTCCTCGCCCGACAAATCTGCGCCGGGTAGTTCGAACGACTCAGCCGTTTCGGTCTCATCGACGTCGACGACGGCGGATTGTGCCTCGTTGCGGCGAGCCTTCAGTTCCTCGAGGGAGTCCTCGGAAACGTCATCGGTCTCGGTACGCCGCGGGGCGTCGTAGTCGGTAGCCATTTACCTCTTCCCCTCCGTAACCTTGCGACAGAGCTTTGTACCAGCGCAGAACGCATCCGCCAAATGATTCGTGCCCCGATCACCGCCGGAATGGATGTGATTTATATCACATGTCGATTCCTCGGGTGGGGACGCAGGTGGAAGAGGACGGCACTGCCTGCCCTTAAGGTGCAGTGGTGGTCGCGCAAATCACCTCCGGTACGGCATTCGACAAACACGGCCGTCCCTTCCGTCGACGCAATTACGTCCCCGGTCTCGCGATGCTGGCCGCTCTCGCCGTCGTGTCGTTGATGGTCTGGGTGATCGCGTTCAACCAGCCCACCGACGTCCAGGAAGTCGCGGACTGCAACGCTCCGCCTGCGCCGACGGAGCCGAACCAACCCACTCTCGGCGACCGGGTCACGGCCTCGACAATGTCCGAGGTGGTTCCGGCCAAGCTCGCTGACACCAAGATCCGCGTGCTCAACGCCAGCGGTCAGGGCGGACAGGCGGCTGAGGTCGCGGGCGCCCTGCGCGACCTCGGCTTCGCCCAGCCCACCGCCGCCAACGACGCGGTGTACGCCGGCGAGCGACTGCAGTGCCAGGGCCAAATCCGGTTCGGCCCGGCGGGACGCGCCGCCGCTGCATCGCTGTGGCTGGTGGCCCCGTGCACCGAACTGTTCCAGGACGAGCGCGGCGATGACACCGTCGACCTGGCGATCGGCACCGAGTACACCGAACTCAGCCACAACGACGACATCGAAGCGGTGCTGACCGCCCTGCGACCGGAGGCGACGCAGCCGCCGGACTCATCACTGCTGACCAAGATCCAGTCCGTCACCTGCTGACTCGCCGCTAGCGCATTGGCGCGCCCGCACGACGCAGCGCGGCATCCAGATCACCCGCAATGCCCGGCGCCGCAGCCACGATCAGCTCACCGCCGCTTCCGTCGACGGGCGGCAGATCCATGACGGCGCCCGCCTCGGACGCCACCAGTGCACCCGCCGCCCAATCCCACACGTGCACGCCGTCCTCGAAGTAGGCGTCCAGCCGGCCGGCACCGACCATGCACAGGTCCAGCGCACACGACCCGATGCGCCGCACGTCGCGGATCTCGGGCAGGATCTGCGCCAACACCTCGGCCTGGCGTATCCGGCCGTCGCGCGCGTAGGCGAAACCGGTGCCCACCAACGCCATTGACAGATCCGTGATCGGCGTGCACGCCAGTCGCGTGAGTTCGGTACCGCGCCGCAGCCATGCGCCATGGCCCAGTGCGGCGGAGAACACCTCACCGGTCGCGACATTGGCCACCGCGCCCGCCACCGACCGGCCGTCCACCTGAACACCCACCGACACCGCGTACGCCTCGACCCCGTAGACGAAGTTGACTGTGCCGTCGATCGGGTCGAGCACCCACAGCGGCTGCCCCGGCTCCGCGTGCACGGACCCGCCCTCCTCCTCGCCGAGCACCGGCTCGCCAGGGCGCAGCACCGCCAGCTGGTCCCTCAGCAGCCGCTCGGTCTCGGTGTCGACGATCGTCACCGGATCGGTCGGCGAGGCCTTGCTCCGCACCGCCGACGCCCTCTCCGCGCTGCCTGCGCCGAACACCTCGGCACGACGACGTCGGACGAAGTCGGCGGCTTGTGCGGCAAGGTCCTCGGCAACCGTCCGCAGCGTCGTGGGCTCAGAGTCGATGTCAGTCACCGGCTCATCGCAGCACAGAAGCCATCGCAAGACCAAAGCCGATCACAGGACAAGCCGATCCGGTTGCGCGGCTGCCCCACAAGACCATTGCCGACCCACTAGTGTGTGGATCGCGTCGCACCTGCCGGCCTCTGGAACAGGAGTGCTCATGACCGCCACCGAAACGTCTGCAGCAGACTCGGGCACCGAAGGCACACAACACCGCGGATTCGGTGTCGACGTCGGCGGCAGCGGGACCAAGGGCGGCGTCGTCGACCTCGCCACCGGTCAGCTGATCGGCGAGCGGTTCAAACTGCCCACCCCCCAACCCGCCACCCCGGACGCCGTCGCCAAGACCGTCGCCGCCGTCGTCCGCGAATTCGGCTGGACGGGCAGCCTCGGCGTCACGTACCCGGGCGTCGTCACCGACGGCATCGTGCGGACCGCCGCCAATGTCGACAAGGCGTGGATCGGCACCAGCGCGCGTGACGCCATCTCAGCCGAGCTCAACGGTCAGGCGGTGACCGTGCTCAATGACGCCGACGCCGCCGGACTGGCCGAGGAGCGGTTCGGCGCGGGCCGCGACAACACCGGTGTCATCGTGCTTCTGACCTTCGGCACCGGCATCGGCTCTGCGGTCATCCACAATGGAATCCTGCTGCCCAACACCGAATTCGGACACCTCGAGGTCGGCGGGAAGGAGGCCGAGCACCGTGCGGCCTCGTCGGTCAAGGAGCGCAAGGACTGGAGCTACGAGCGCTGGACCGAGGAGGTGACCAAGGTCCTGGTGACCATCGAGAACGCGATCTGGCCGGACCTCTTCATCGCCGGTGGCGGTATCAGTCGCAAGGCCGACAAGTGGATTCCGCTGCTGAAGAACCGCACGCCGGTTGTCGCCGCGACGCTGCTCAACACGGCGGGCATCGTCGGCGCCGCGATGGCCGCCGACAAGGACACCACCACCTGATCTCGCTGGGGAGAACCCGGTACAGCACAACGGTTTTCGCTGTCATTCGGCGACTTCCCGCCGACCGTCAGCCCTCGATGAGTTCGGCGTGGCTGGCCAGCTCCGCGCGGGTGCGCACACCGAGCTTGCGGTAGATGCGGCTGAGGTTGTGCTCGACAGTCTTCGGGCTGATGAACAGCGCAGCGGCGATGTCCCGATTGGTCATCCCGGCCGCCGCGTGCCTGGCGACGCTGATCTCCGACGGTGTGAGATCGGAGTCCCTGTTGCGCGCCACGTTAACCCGGGCCAGTTCGGCGCGGGCCCGATCGACCCACAGCCTGGCTCCCAACTGTCGAAACTCCGTCACCACCTCGGTGAGGGCCTGGGCCGCAACCTGCTTGCGGCGTTGCCGGCGGGCGAGCTGACCGACGAACAGTTGCGTACGGGCCCGCTCGAATGGCATCGGCAGCCGGTCGTGTTCGGCCATCGCCTTGTCTGCCATCTTCTCCGCGCCCACCACATCGCCGCGCGCGGCCAGCATCATGGCCCGACACCGCGCACCGACGGCCAGCATCCACGGCCGGTCGAGTGCGGCGCCGTTACGCTCCAGCGCAGCGATCAACGGCTCGGCGTCGTCGAGGCGGCCGAGCGCGACCATCGCCTCAACCGCGTCGGGGATGTAGGACGCAGCGATGATCTCGGTCCCCCCGTCGGGGTCGAAACCGGCCAGGATCGGCGCGAGTGCCTCCAGTGCGTCGGCGTGGTTGCCACGCGAGACCTCGAGAAAGCCGAGGATCATCATCGGCCACGCGGCCATCTGCGGCGCATCACACCGGTGCGCGCCGACGATCGCGGCGTGAATCTCGTTTCGCGCGTGCTGCTCACGCCCCTGGTAGGCCCACACCAGCGCTCGCTGAATCCGAGCGATCACCAGTGAGTACTCCCCACCGAGGTGTTCTGCGCGCTGCATCATGTCGTCGGCGACCACCTCGGCGGCTCCAAACCGCGCCATCCAGACGTTGATCATCGACAGGTGCCGCGACACCTGCATCATGTCCGCGTCGGACCCGCGCTCGATGCAGCGGCGACGAACCATCATCATGGCCGTCCGGGCCTCGTCGAGCCGACCGAGCCACGCCTGCGTCATGGCATCGGCTGTGCCGGCCCGCGCGGGTACCGGCACGTCGGCGTCGGGGTCCTCGAGTTCCAGGGCCCGGCGCAACGCCTCCTCGTCGCGGCCCCTGCCCTGCCCGCACTCCAGAGCCACGTGCATGGCCAGCGCCTGGCTGATCACCGCAGGGGCGCCGAGAAGTTCGGCCTGCTCGACGGCCGACGCCGTGTGCTGCAACGCGTCCGCATACTCTCCGGTCCAACCCTGCGCCAGCGCCAGCCCCAAGTGTGCCCGGACCAACAGCAGTGGACTGCCCTCGGCGTCCTCGAACGCCGCGGACAGAAGTTCCTTGGCAGGAGCGAAGTCGTTGTCGTAGATCCATGTACCGGCCAGCAGGATGGTCGCCGCCGCCCGCTGCGGTCCGGGAGGTAGCGATTCGACGACGGGCTTGAGGAGCTTGCGGGCCCGACGGGTCTCGTGGGCCCGCAGGAGGTGTCTGGCAGCGCGCCGCCGGCGGGCGGGAGTGTCGCCGCCCAACTCGATCGCCAACTCGGTCAGCTCCGCCGCCGCAGCCGCCGCGCCGCGCGCACTCGCCGCATCGGCGGCCGTATCGAGTGCGTTCAGAGTCGCGGGATCGGCGCTGGCACTGCCGAGAGCCATGTGGCGGGCCTTGAGTTCGGGCTGCGTCTCGACGCTCGCCAGCGCACGGTGCATGCGACGACGGCGCGCCGGACCGGCCTGGGTGTAGATCCCGCGAGCCAGCAGTGGATGGCTGAACCGCACCTGATCACCGTTGATGACGACGATGCCCTCACGTTCGGGTCCCGCGAGCAGTTCCTCGACCCGGTCCACGCCCACCCCGGTGGCCTCAGCCAGCAGCTTCACGGTCGGCTCCGCCACACATCCGGCAGCGAGCAGCATGTCGGCGACAGCCGGGCTGAAGTGTCCGGTGCGCAGCTGCATCAGATCGGCCAGGGTGCTGGGCAGTACGGCGTCTGCGCTGACCGACTGTCCGTCCACCGCGCGCGCCAATTCCAGGGCGTAGAACGGATTCCCACCTGAGGCCTCGGCGATCCGGACCATCGTCGGCCGAGGAAGGGCACGACCGAACCGCCCACAGATGATGGTGTCCAGTGCCCCCAGCGTCATGGGTCCCACCCGCAACCGCTTGACCGCGTCGGGATCTCCCAGCCTCAGCCAGGGCGATGCCGTCACGCCGTCTGAATCGGTGCGCTCGGTGAGCACCATGCCGACTCGGCCCGCGAGCCGGCGGGCGGCGAACTGCAGCACGGGCTGACTCGACGAATCCAGCCACTGTGCGTCGTCGATGGCGATGAGAACCGGCGAGCGCACCGTCAGCGCGGTGATGACCGATACCAGGGCGGCCGCGGTCACGCGTTGATCGGTGGGCGGGCCGTCGGCGCTGGCGCGCAGAAGGACCCGGTCAACGGCGATGCGCTGCAGATCGGGCAGCTGGTCGAGGATGTCTGGCTCGATGTCCGCCAACAGGTCTGCCACGGCCGCGTAGGTCAGTACCGACTCCGCTTCACCGGCGCGGGCCGACAGGATCCGGTACCCCGCACGTCGCGCATGCTCGACCGCCTCGTTCCACAACGTGGTCTTGCCGATGCCGGACTCCCCCGCGATGACCAACGCAGACGGGCGTGCCGCAGCCGTCATCAAGAGGATATCGACCGCCTGCAGCTCCACAGTCCTACTGACCGCTGCGAACGACACGCCGACAATCATCGCAGCTAGCAAAGCAGAAGGCACCCCCAATCCCGCTCCGAAGATTCTCCGCGGGACGACATACTCAGCCCTTCATGATCAGATCGGCAGGCGATCTGGGAGATTCTCGAGCGGCCGATGTCGGTTCTGGCTATGAACTGGCCGAGACGGTCCCGTTTCCCGGAGTGGCGCTCACTGCGGCCTCATCCGCCCCGCTCGAGCGCGCGCGCGGCTCGCCGACATCGAGTTTTTGCGCTCGAGGCGGGCGGTCGCCCACTCTGTCGTTACAATGGTCAACGGCGGCCGCACAACGAATAGCGGCAGTATCCGAACTGCGATCGACGCCAACATTCGAGAGCCGACAATTTTTCGGTGGCGCATGCCCACGCCCCCGATCCAGCAAGACCGTAAGGGGTGTCCCGTGACCGCGACGAAGGCAAAGTCGGCGACAGACGAGCCGGTGAAGCAGGCCGTCACCAAGGCGCCCGCCAAGAAGGCCGCTCCTGCCAAGCGTGCCACCAAGGCCGCCGCCAAGACCGGCCCCAAGGGGCCCGCGAAGGGCACCCGCGCCAAGAAGGCCACGAGCGTCGACGACGATGTGACGACCGCCGACAACGTCGATGTGTCTGATGAGGACATCGACGTCGACGAGGCCGATATCGAACTCGAGGACATCGACACCGAGGACGACGACACCGAGGACTCGGCCGACGCCGCCACCCCTGCCGTCAAGACAGCGGGCAAGGCCACCGACGAGGAGTCCGACGACATCGCCGAGCCGTCCGACAAGGACAAGGCCTCCGGTGACTTCGTGTGGGACGAAGAGGAATCCGAGGCGCTGCGACAGGCCCGCAAGGACGCCGAACTCACCGCCTCGGCGGACTCGGTCCGCGCCTACCTCAAGCAGATCGGCAAGGTCGCGCTGCTCAACGCCGAGGAGGAGGTCGAACTCGCCAAGCGCATCGAGGCCGGGCTCTACGGCACTCAGCAGCTCGCGGAGAAGGCCGAGAAGGGTGAGAAGCTCACCACGCAGTACCGCCGCGACATGCAGTGGATCTGCCGTGACGGTGACCGCGCGAAGAACCACCTGCTGGAGGCCAACCTCCGCCTGGTCGTGTCGCTGGCCAAGCGCTACACCGGCCGTGGCATGGCGTTCCTGGACCTGATCCAGGAGGGCAACCTCGGTCTGATCCGCGCGGTCGAGAAGTTCGACTACACCAAGGGTTACAAGTTCTCCACCTACGCCACGTGGTGGATCCGCCAGGCCATCACCCGCGCCATGGCCGACCAGGCCCGCACCATCCGTATCCCGGTGCACATGGTCGAGGTCATCAACAAGCTCGGCCGCATCCAGCGCGAGCTGCTCCAGGACCTGGGCCGCGAGCCCACGCCGGAGGAGCTCGCCAAGGAAATGGACATCACGCCGGAGAAGGTGCTGGAAATCCAGCAGTACGCGCGTGAGCCCATCTCGCTGGACCAGACGATCGGCGACGAGGGCGACAGCCAACTCGGCGACTTCATCGAGGACAGCGAAGCCGTCGTCGCGGTGGACGCCGTGTCGTTCACCCTGCTGCAGGATCAGCTGCAGAGCGTGCTGGAGACGCTGTCCGAGCGTGAGGCCGGCGTGGTCCGGCTGCGCTTCGGCCTCACCGACGGCCAGCCGCGCACGCTCGACGAGATCGGCCAGGTGTACGGGGTCACCCGCGAGCGCATCCGTCAGATCGAGTCCAAGACGATGAGCAAGCTGCGCCACCCCAGCCGTTCCCAGGTACTGCGCGACTACCTGGACTAGTCGAAAACGACGAAATGGTCGCTACCAGCGTGCTGGTAGCGACCATTTCGTCGTTCTGGGTCTAGCTCTCACATCCGACGCCGTCACCGTCCCGGTCGAGGTGCGGCCCGTAACCCGGGTCGCCCTCCATGACGGGTGCCGCGCCGGCGTCGCGCGCGGCACTGCAATTCTTGTTATACGGCTCGGCGTGCGCGAATCATGGTCGAGCTGAGAGCGGGCGTGCTCAGCGCCTCTCGCGCACCTTGTACGAGGCCGGCCACGACTCGCGGGACTCGTCTCCGGTGAGTGGAGTCCCCTTTCCGAGGACCTGAACGGCGTAGGCCTCCTTACCTGCGCCCACCTCGCGATCGGCCTTCTCCTTGGCCATGTACAGCAGTTCGTCTATCGCGAGTTCGCGGAACGCCACGAACGTGGTCTTGCGGACGACGTCCGGGCTCAGCGCCGCAGCCACCATCCGGTCGATGAGGACACGGCCGGCCAGCACTGCGAGCCCCAGCGCGACGACCGGGACCACCCAGTAGCAGACGACCGACAGCGGGGTCGTGTCCAGGAGGCTGGCGTCGCGCGCCACGATCGGGGGGATGGCCGACGACACCGTCATGACCGCGAAGGCGGCCACCCAGATCCATGTCACCAACGCGGTGACCGGTTCGAACGGATCGCTCTTGACGACCTCGGCGGGCTGGTCGGCCTCGGCGAACTCCCGCACGAAGGGTTTGCCGGCCAGAACGCCGACCAGGGCCACGAGCAGGATGCCCGCACCGCTCAACGTCAGGATCCAGCGCTCCATGAACGTCTGACTCAGCGTGAACGTCAGGATCGCGAGCACCGAAAACGTCCCGATCGCCCCGATTTCGAGCGAGCTGACCGTCGAACGGCGAGCCCGGCTGACGATCAGCGCCAACACCGCCACCGCGAGCGCCACCAACACCGCGGCGGCAAGGGGGACGTTCCCCACGAGTATCCAATAGACGACCCACGGCGCGAAGCCCGACAGGATTCCCATGATGGCTGAGTCTAGGCAAGACGACCAGGGACGCACGCAGGTATATCCTTTGCCTTCGTGCCTGCAACCGCGAAGACCCCGCCCACCTGGCTGATTAACACAATTGGCCGCATCCGTAACGCCCTCGGCACGGCCAGCCGATCGGCCGTGCCCGCCAACATCGCACTGTTGGAGATCACCCAGGGCGCGTGGTTGACCCAGGCCCTGTATGCCGCCGCCCAACTCGGCATCGCCGACGAGCTTCGTGACCGTCCACGCTCGAGCGCCGACATCGCATCCGCCGTCGGCGCCGACCCCGGCGCCACCTACCGCCTGATGCGGGCACTGGCTGCCAACGGGTTGCTCAAGCTGCACCGCGACGGACGATTCTCGCTGACCCGCGTTGGCCAAGCGCTGCGCTCGGACTACGACGGGTCCATGGCCCCGATGATCAAGTTGGTCGGCCACCCGTCGCACTGGGAGCACTGGGGCAACCTGCTGTACTCGGTCAAGACGGGCGACTCGGCGGCGGAGAAGCTACGCGGTATGCCGGTGTTCGACTATCTCGAGACCGATCCTGAGTACGCGAAGGTCTTCAACGACGCCATGACGGGCGTGTCCGCGATGGCAATCGAGGCCGCCGTTCCGGCCTACACCTTCTCCGGCCACAAGCTCATCATCGATGTCGGCGGCGGCCACGGGGCGCTTCTAGCCGCAGCACTGGCGACGGCACCCGATGCCCGCGGCGTGCTGTTCGACCTGCCGTCGGTGATCGCAGGCGCGGGTCCCGAACTCGACCGGGCCGGGGTGTCGGACCGGTGCACCAAGACGGGCGGCTCGTTCTTCGAGGCGGTGCCCGAAGGCGGCGATGTCTACCTGATGAAGACGATCATTCACGACTGGGACGACGAGAAGTCGCTGACGATCCTCCGCAACATCCGCACCGCGATCGCGCCGAACGGCAAACTTCTGCTGTTCGAGTTGGTACTTCCCGAGGGCGCACCGTCGCATCCCGGAATGCTGCTCGACCTCGAGATGCTGGTGCATCCCGGCGGATGCGAGCGCACCCCGAGCGAATACCGGGATCTTTTGGCGCGCGCCGGGTTCCGGATGACTCGTGTCATCGGGACGACGGGGCCGATGTCGATTGTCGAAGCGGTGCCGGCGTGAGGACGCGGTGATGCCCGACCGGTTGAACGTCTCGTCGGGTTCCCCGTTCGAGGACCAGGTGGGCTACTCGCGCGCGGTGCGCATTGGGCCGCTCGTCGTCGTCGCGGGTACCACCGCACCGGGTGACGACGTCGCGGCTCAAGCGCGGGAGGCATTGCGCCGCATAGAGTCTGCATTGCGCGACTGCGGCGCATCGATGACCGATGTCGTTCGGACCCGGACGTTCGTCACCGATATCACGCTGTGGCCGGACATCGCGGCCGTGCACGCTGAGGCGTTCGGCGACATCCGGCCCGTGACGACAATGGTCGAGGTTTCAGCCCTTATCGCACCGGATCTTCTGGTCGAGATCGAGGCCGACGCCTACGTCCCCGAGTGACCGATCGCAGCGAAGCGCCCGTCCTCACCGGGCAGGTACGCCGTGACACTTGTCACAGCGTGGGCCGGCAGCGGGCCGTACAGATGCGGGAACGTCATCGCCTCGGGATCGCCCGGAACGCCGGGCTCCCACCGCACGGGTGCGGTCAGTAGCGACGGGTCCAGCGTCAGCAACAGCATGTCCGTGCGCCCGGCGAAGAGTCGGTTCGCGGGCAGGTGCACCTGCTCCGGGCTGGACAGATGGACGAATCCGCTATCCTCCAGCGACGGCGGCCGACGCTCCCCCAAGGCGCGAGCCCGTTCCCACTCCTGTTGGGTGCAAAGGTGCACCAGCTGATGCGATTCCGCGGGCATCGGTCCAGTGTGGCGGAACGGCAACTCGGGTATCGGGTGAGACACGACACACCGGTGAACGCTTGGGGAACAACCCCGGACGCCCAAACGTCTGACAGAGTAGAGACACGCGAGACCGGAGGAGGAGCCATGAACGCAACTCTGACCAGCCCCGAATTGACCCGGGCTGATCGCTGTGACCGTTGCGGCGCCGCCGCTCGCGTCCGAGCGAAGCTGCCGTCGGGAGCTGAACTGCTTTTCTGCCAGCACCACGCCAATGAGCACGAGGCGAAGCTGGTTGAGCTGGCGGCCGTCATCGAGGTTAGCCCGGTCGACGCCTGACAGACCCGCCGAGCGGCACCCATGCGGGCGCAATCGGTCCGCGTCGGTAATGCTGGTCTGGTCATGAGCGACCAGCCACAGCCAGTCAGACCGTCCAAGCACCACATTTGGCGGGTTAGCAAGCGCACTCTCTCGAAGAGCTGGGACGACTCGATCTTCTCGGAGGCCGCGCAAGCCGCCTTCTGGTGTGCACTGTCCCTGCCTCCCCTACTGCTGGGGATGCTGGGCAGCCTGGCATGGGTGGCGCCGCTGTTCGGGCCCAACACACTGCAGACGATCGAGAATCAGTTGATCTCGACGGCGGCGAACCTGTTCTCGGGCAACGTCGTCAACGAGATCATCGAGCCCACCATCTCCGACATCGTGGCGGGTGCCCGCGGCGAGGTGGTGTCGCTGGGTTTCGTGATATCGCTGTGGGCCGGGTCGTCGGCGATCTCGGCGTTCGTCGACTCGATCGTGGAGGCGCACGACCAGACCCCGCTGAGGCATCCAGTGCGTCAACGGTTCTACGCGCTGGGCCTGTACATGATCATGCTGCTGGGCGTCATCGTCACGGCGCCGTTTGTCGCGCTCGGGCCGAGCAAGGTCCGCGAGTACATCCCCGACAGCTGGGATCACGTCCTTCAGTACGGCTACTACCCCGTGCTGTTCCTCGGCCTGGCCGTCGCGGTGGGCGTGCTCTACCGGGTGGCACTGCCCAAACCGCTGCCATCGCACCGACTGGTGTTCGGCGCCCTATTGGCCGCGACGGTGTTCATCATCGCGACGGTGGGGCTGCGCGTGTATCTGACCTGGATCACCGCGACGGGCTACACCTACGGAGCGCTCGCCACACCTATCGCGTTCCTGCTGTTCGCGTTCTTCCTGGGCTTCGCGATCATGATCGGCGCCGAACTCAACGCGGCGATCCAAGAGGAGTGGCCGGCGCCCGAGACCCACGCCAAGAGGTTGCGTGGCTGGCTCGAGGAGAAGGCCGAGTCACTCAACAGTGACGGCGGCGCGAGCACTGCCTCAGTCGATGACGAGAAACCCGCCGCGCCAACACCGCGCGAGGGAACCTCGACTACTTCTTGAATCCCTCGTAGATCCGCTTGCAGTCCGGGCACACCGGCGAGCCCGGCTTGGCCGACTTCGTCACCGGGAACACCTCGCCGCACAGGGCGACGACGTGGGTTCCCATGACCGCGCTCTCGGCGATCTTGTTCTTCTTCACGTAGTGGAAGACCTTGGGAGCATCGTCGTCCGTGCCGTCGTCGGCGCGTTCGTCAACGTCGGTCCGCTCGATCGTCTGGGTTTCCATGCCTACATTGTGCATCGCAAGGCTTCCGTAATGAACCGGCGGTTTACACCGGCCCCGGGTGTGGAACGATGGAGGCATGAAACACGGCCAAGAGCTGAGTTTCGACGACGACGGTAAGCCGGTTCTCATCACCCGTGCGGCGGTGCCCTATGAGGAGCAGCACCGCGAGCGTGTGCGCAAGTACCTCACGATCATGTCGTTTCGCATTCCGGCTCTGATACTCGCAGCGGTCGCCTACGGCATATGGCACAACGGACTGATCTCCTTGGCCATCCTGGTGGCGTCCATCCCGCTGCCCTGGATCGCCGTGCTGATCGCCAATGACCGACCGCCGCGACAGCGTGAGGAGCCACGGCGCTACGCGTCGCGGCGCAAGATTCCGCTCTTCCCCACCGCCGAGCGGCCCGCGCTCGAAGAGGCACCCCATGCTGTGCCGCCGCCCGATTCGGCTGAGACACCGCGCGACGTTCCGCACTGAGCGAAATCTGGCTCACTTCTCAGGACATTCTCAGGTCGTCGGCGAGAAACTGCAGCTCAGCAGGTGTGTAACTGGCGGCCAGTGGGAACTCTTTGGACTGTCCCGACGTTGAAGTTCATGACAGTTCCAGCCGAGCAGGAGGCAGTAATGGCGAGTGCTACCGCAAGCCGCATCGAGTCCGATCTCGACAGCCAGAGCCCAGCCGCTGACTTGGTGCGCGTGTACCTGAACGGCATCGGCAAGACTGCCTTGCTCACGGCCGCCGATGAGGTCGAACTCGCGAAGCGCATCGAAGCCGGCCTATATGCCCGACACGTCCTGGCCACCAAGAAACGCCTCGGCGATACCCGCAAGCGCGATCTCGCGGCGATCGTCCGGGACGGCGAGGCGGCCCGCCGTCACCTGCTGGAGGCCAACCTCCGTCTCGTGGTGTCACTGGCCAAGCGCTACACCGGTCGCGGCATGCCGCTTCTGGACCTGATCCAGGAGGGCAACCTCGGACTGATCCGCGCGATGGAGAAGTTCGACTACGCCAAGGGCTTCAAGTTCTCCACCTACGCCACGTGGTGGATCCGCCAGGCGATCACTCGCGGTATGGCCGACCAGAGCCGCACCATCCGGCTCCCCGTCCACCTCGTCGAGCAGGTCAACAAGTTGGCTCGGATCAAGCGCGAGATGCACCAGAACCTGGGCCGTGAGGCCACCGACGAGGAACTGGCCGAGGAGTCGGGCATCCCCGCCGAGAAGATCGCCGATCTCCTCGAGCACAGCCGTGACCCGGTGAGCCTGGACATGCCGGTCGGCAGCGACGAGGAAGCCCCGCTGGGCGACTTCATCGAGGACGAGAACGCCATGTCCGCCGAGAACGCGGTGATCTCCGAACTGCTGCACACCGACATCCGCCACGTGCTGGCCACGCTCGACGAGCGCGAGCAGCAGGTGATCCGGCTGCGGTTCGGTCTGGATGACGGCCAGCCCCGCACTCTGGACCAGATCGGCAAGCTCTTCGGACTGTCTCGCGAGCGCGTCCGTCAGATCGAGCGCGAGGTGATGTCCAAGCTGCGCCACGGCGACCGCGCGGAGCGCCTGCGTTCCTACGCAAGCTGACCCTTCTCATCCTGTGATGCCCGTCGCGATGCGCGGCGGGCATCACTGCGTGACGCGGCCGTGGTGCGGCCCGCTTCGCGCCCCGACAACGGTAGACTCTTCCCGACGGAGGGCGGCAACATGAACGATCTCATCGACACCACCGAGATGTATCTACGGACCATCTACGACCTCGAGGAAGAGGGTGTGGTGCCACTGCGCGCGCGCATCGCGGAGCGTCTCGAGCAGAGTGGCCCCACCGTCAGCCAGACCGTGTCGAGGATGGAGCGCGACGGCCTCCTGCACGTCGCCGGTGACCGCCACCTGGAACTCACCGACAAGGGACGGGCCCTGGCGATCTCGGTCATGCGCAAGCACCGGCTCGCCGAGCGTCTGCTGATCGACGTCATCGGGCTGCCCTGGGAGGAAGTGCACGCCGAGGCATGCCGCTGGGAGCACGTGATGAGCGAGGACGTCGAGCGACGCCTGGTGCGGGTGCTCGACAACCCGACGACCTCGCCCTTTGGCAACCCGATCCCCGGCCTCGCCGAACTGGGTGTCGAGCTGCCCAACCCCGACGATGGCAACCTGGTGCGGCTCACCGAGCTGCCCAGCGGTTTCCCGATCGCCGTGCGGGTGCGTCTGCTCTCCGAGCACGTCCAGGGCGATGCCGACTTGATCACCCGACTCAAGGACGCCGGCGTGGTGCCCAATGCGCGGGTCACCGTTCAGGTCAGCGACCACGGCAGCGTCATGATCATCATCCCGGGCCACGAGCAGGTGGAGTTGGCCCACGACATGGCCCACGCGGTCAAGGTCGAGAAGGTCTAGCCCCGCGTGTGCCGAACAGGCTTCGCGGCGGCAGCGTGACACCCAGCTGCTGCGCCAGCCGGTAACCGCTGCGCGCCAGTTCCCGGATCTGTTCGGGCCGCATGCCGGTCCGCAGTGCCTGATCCAGCATCCTGGCCATCCGATGGCCGCTATCCACCCGTAGCGCCGCCTCCAGCGCGATACCGGCCAGCGGACCGTCACCTCGCGCGTAGGCGGAGAACGCCAGCAGAGCCAGCGCATCGACGCGCCACCGGTCCGGAAGTGTGCGGGCCAGTAGCGCCCACAGCGACTCCGCCTGTGCGGCATCACATCCCACCGCCAACGCGTAGAGCATGTCCCGGACTCGCGGATCACTCAGAGCGCCCGCAATCCGGGTGAGATCGGCATCCGACGGCCAACGCCCACGTCCCGTGGCCGCCGCGGTGGCGATGGCGTGCTCGACGTCGGCGCGAGTGTCGGCGTCCTCCCGCTCGGCGCCGCGGAATGACGCCGCATTGGCGATGGCTGCCCGCAATGCCCGAACGCGAGCGGGATCGGTGACGGTGATGACCTCCAGCAGTTCGGCGCGCTTGCCGTAGAGACGACGCCCGCCGAGCACGGCCTCGGCGGCCACCGGTGACGCGCACGGGTCGTCCACGGTGCCGCTGCGACCGCACCCGTCCGCGCAGTGCCATCGCCCGCCCGCGCAGACGCGGTCCACGACGTACGCCTCCGCTAGGTCAATCCCGCGGTTCTCCAGGGCCGACGCAAGGGCATCGGCGAGGCGGCGGTGCTCGTCGTCGCACATGCGGCACGCCGCGCCGTCGGCGTCCACGATCACCGCCATCGCCGTGTCAGAACCGCTGCCGGCCGCGAGATCGGCGATCTCCTCGACCGTGACGATCAGCTCCTCGGACAGGTCAGCGCGCATCACGCACCCCATCGCACCGTCCTGAAGGGTCGCGAGGACCAGCGAACTCTCGGGCGTGAACCCCAGAACCGCAGGCAGCGCGGCGATCAGTGCACCGGGCCGGTTGTCGTGGAAGTCACCAGTATTGGATGTGGTCATGCGCCGAACGTGACATCAGCCGCCGTCGGGTCGACCAGACGATGACGGCATCGGGCGCGACGCTGTGGATGAAGTCGGCTCTGGGGATGGCCGCATCTATGCGCATATGAGCAAAGTTCTGCTCATCCGTTGACGGTGTCACATGCTCGTCCCTAACGTGATGGTCGTCATGCGCGGCCCAACCACCGGCGCGCACAGCTAGGAGGAAACGTGAGACTCGCAAAAGCCCTCTCGGGAATCGCGCTCGGAGCCGCAATGGCCATGGCGTTCTCCGGGTGCTCAGTACCAGGTGACGACGCCGCCCAGAGCAGCACCGTCGTCGACGGACCGCTCAAGATCGGCTTCAGCCAGGCCACTCAGCAGAGCCCGTTCTACGTCGCACTCACCGACGCGGCCAAGGCCGAGGCGCAGGCCCAGGGTAATGAGTTCTTCTACGCCGATGCCAACGGCGACGTGACCAAGCAGAACAACGACGTCCAGGACTTGATCACCCGGGGTATCAACGTGCTGGTGATCAACCCGGTCGACCCGAAGGGCATCACCCCCTCCCTGGCGGCCGCCAAGGCTGCGGGCATCAAAGTCGTCACCGTCGACCGCCCGGTCGAATCAGGCGCGGCGGCGTTCGTCGGCCGCGACAACAAGGCCATGGGCCAGCTCGTTGGTGAGGCGGCCGTGAGCACGCTCGGGCCTGCCGGGGGCAAGATCATCGAGATCCAGGGCGACGCGGGTGGCGCGGTGGCGCGGGATCGCCACGACGGATTCCAGGCTGCCGTGGCCGCCCAGCCGAATATCACCGTCATCGACGGGCCCTACTGCGACTACACCAGGTCCAAGGCCGTGACTGCGATGCAGGATCTCCTGCAGGCCCATCCCGACCTCAAAGCCGTCTACGCCCAGAACGACGATATGGCGCTGGGTGCTCTGCAGGTCTTGACCGAGAACAACCGCACCGACGTCAAGGTCTTCGGGGTGGACGGTCTGATGGAGGCCGTGCGCGCCATCGCCAGCGGTGACCAGTACATCGCCACCGCGCTCAACGATCCCAACGCCGAGGGAAAACTGGCGATCGAGACTGCGGTGAAGGTCGCCCGCGGTGAGACCGTGCCGGAGTTCGTCGACGCCGGAACCGATTTGGTCAACAAGTCCAACGCACCATCGCTTCAGGGCGAATCAACGTTCGCCGCCGCATAGCGAGCCGAGTTTGAGTCAGCCAAAGACAACGCACGAGGAGAAACTTCTGATGACAACCGAGGCCCCCGCCCCGGCAACCGTGTCGGCCCCACAGGATCTGCCCCAGAGCATGACTGCGGCGGTGATGTACGCGCCCGGCGACATCCGGGTCGAGCAGGCGCCGGTGCCCAGACCCGCACCCGGTGAGGTGCTGCTCAAGGTCGCCGCCTGCGGCGTGTGCGGCTCCGACATCCCCCGGATGCTGCGCAACGGTGGCTACGTCATGCCGATCATCTGCGGGCACGAGTTCTCCGGCTGGGTCGTCGAACTCGGCGCAGGCGTCGACGGATTCGAGGTCGGCGAACTCGTATCGGTCCCACCGCTGATCCCGTGCCGGCGCTGTGACTTCTGCTCTGACGGCGCGTTCGGGCTCTGCGAGAACTACGACTACTTCGGCAGCAGATCCGACGGTGCCTACGCGCAGTACGTCGTGTCCCCGGTCGGCAATCTGCTGAAACTGCCCGCGGGTATCGATCCTCGCGCAGCCGCGATGCTGGACCCGGCAGCCATCGCACTGCACGGACTGTGGAAGACGAACCTGCGGGCCGGACACCGCGTCCTGGTGATCGGCGCGGGTCCGATTGGACTCTTCGCAGTGCAATGGGCAAAGCTGCACGGCGCCAGCCAGATTGTGGCAGTCGACCTGAGTGAGGAGAAGGCGGCCATGGCCCGCGAGGCCGGTGCCACCCATGCGGTGCAGAGCGCCGAGGAGGCCCGCGCCCTGGGTGGCCGCGGATACGACGTGGTGCTCGAGTCCGCGGGCGTGCCCGCGACAGCCGATATGGCGGCGAACCTGACCGGCCCGCACGGACACGCGGTGTTCGTCGGTATCCCGCACGCGCCGGTAACCCTGGAGAAGGAGACCTTCAACCAGTTCATGCGGCTGGAGACCAGCTTGCACGGCTCGTGGAACTCGTTCTCCGCACCGTTCCCAGGCGACGAGTGGCGCACCTCCGCTCAGATGATGGCCGAAGGAAAGCTGAAGTGGGAGTTCATGATCACTCATGAACTGCCGTTGTCGGCACTGCCGGACATGATGCAGCAGCTCGGTGACCGCTCGATCTTCTCGTCAAAAGTTCTGTTCATGCCCAACGAGGACTGAGTCATGGGAATTCTTCTGTCGATCGACCTCGGCACCGAGGGCGCACGCATCGGTGCGTTCACCGAGGACGGCACCCCGTTGGGCACGGCCCACCGCCCCTACTCGACCCACCACCCCAGGCCGGGGTGGGCCGAGCAGGATCCGCGGGACTGGTGGGCCGCGATCACCGCCGCGACCCGTGAACTGCTGGGCAGTGACCCGTGTCGGGCAGCCGGGCAGGTCATCGCCATCGCCGCGTCGACAACCGCCTCGACGGTGGCGGTTGTCGACTCGGCCGGAACGCCGCTACGCCCGGCCATTCTCTGGATGGATGCGCGCGGTGCGGCGGAATCGGAGCGCACCGCACAACTGAGCAGGCAGCATCCGATCCTCGAATGGTCCGGCGGATCCGATGCCGCCGAATGGCTACTGCCCAAGGCGATGTGGCTCAAGAAGCACGATCCCGACGCGTACCGATCAGCCGCGCGCATCGTGGAGGCCGTCGACTACATCACGTTCCGGCTGACCGGCCGATGGGTCGGTTCGCAGATGAACGCCGTCTGTAAGTACAACTACGACGCCCTCGCCGGGCGTTTCCCCGCGGAACTCTATGCCGCGCTGGGCATGGAGGACCTCGTCGGCAAGCTGCCCGATGAGATCGTCGAGGTCGGCGGTGTCGCGGGCACCCTCATCGAGAGCGCGGCGGCAGATTTGGGCATCGCCGACAAAGCGATTGTCGCCGTGGGCGGTATCGATGCACACGTGTCGCTGCTGGCCTGTGGCGGCAAGGTGGACGGGCTGGTCTCGGTCGTGTCCGGTACGTCGTCGGCCATCGTCACCGAAGTGGACGAACCGACCACCTCCAACGAGGTGTGGGGCCCCTACCCCGACGCGTTGAATCACGGTAAGTGGCTGGTCGAGGGCGGTCAGGTCACCAGTGGTTCGGTGCTCAAGTGGACAGGTGAGTCCATCATGGGTGTGCGCCGCGAGGATCTTCCTGCGCTCATTGATCAGGCGACCGCGGTTGACCCGGGTGCGCATGGTCTGCGAGCCCTCGATTACTTCATGGGCAACCGCACCCCGCACCGCGAGGCCCGCCTGCGCGGGGCCGTGATCGGGCTCACGCTGGGTACCACGAAGGCGGAACTCTACCGAGCGATGGTCGAGGCCGTCGCCTGCGGGACCCGCAGTGTGATCGACTCGTTCGAACGCTCCGGGGTGCCCTGTACGCGCCTCGTCTTCTCCGGTGGCATCGAGCGAAACTCGTTGTGGCAGCAGGTGACAATAGACGTACTCGGCAGGCCCGCCGAACTGGTGATCGGTGAGAACCTCACCCTGCGGGCCTGCGCGGTGATCGCGGCGACCGCCGCCGGGATCGTTCCGAGCTTGGGCGCCGGCTCCCAACTGTTCGCCCCGCGGGTCCGGATGCTGGAACCCGACCCGAAGCGAATAGCGGTCTACGAGCAGACGTTTGGCGAATACCAGCGACTGACCGAGGCGCTGCGACCGATCATGTGCGACGCCGCCGACAACGGGGGTCCTGGCCCCGACGTGGGCACCCGCGGCCCGTTCCGGGTGGTGCGGTAATGAGCGCGGCCGCAGACGAGAGCCGCACTGACCTGCTGCTCTATGTTGCGCAGTGCTACTACGAGCAGGGCCGCACCCAGGAGGACATCGGGTCCGAGCTCCACCTGACTCGATGGAAGGTCGGACGACTGCTCGACGAGGCCCGCGGGGTTGGCCTCGTCCAGATCAAGATCGTGCATCCGCAGGCGCGGCGCACCGACCTCGAAGTGGCGATGCGCAGCCGCTTCGGACTGCGTGAATGCGTGGTCGTGCCGGGCCCGGAGAACCGCGGACCGGATGGCGAGCACATCGCCGCGGCCGCGGCCAACTACCTGAAGACGAACTCGTCGTGGATCACCACCCTTGGTGTCTCCTGGGGCAACACTCTGCAGCAAGTGGCCGCAGTGCTGCCCGACGGATGGACACGCGGTATCGAAGTCATTCAGGCCAACGGCGGGGTCAGCCGATCCGTGCATCCCACGAGGGCGGCCAACATCGTGACGAGCATCGCCCATAGCGGAAATGGCCGGGCCACGCTGCTGCCGGTACCGGCAATCGTCGAGCGAATCGAAACGCGTGATGCGCTCTACACCGAGGGCTTCGTCGTGGACGTGCTGTCCCGCGCCCGCAAGGCGGACGCCCTTCTGTTCTCCCTGGGGGCGCTCGGCCCGACGTCAGTCCTGGTCGAGTCCGGTGCCGTCACCCCTGCCGAACTCGCCCAACTCGACTCGGCAGGCGCCTGCGGAGATATCCTCGCCCACTACATCACCACGACCGGCGAGATCGCCTACGACGATATCGACAGGCGGACAGTGGGTCTCAGCCTCGACGACGTCAAGACCGCCAACTGCGCCATCGCGGTGGCTGCGGGAACACACAAGGTCCCCGTCATCAACGGCGCTCTGGCCAGCGGGCTGTGCTCAGTCCTCATCACCGACGAACCCACGGCACTGGCCGTGCTGGAGCACCGACATGACAGATAGCCGCACCATCAGTTCGACACCGCCGAGCCAGCCTCTCGAAGCCGAACGGGTCACCGCACTGCGGATGCACGACATTGCGAAGGCGTTCCCCGGGACCAAGGCATGTGATGGCGCCAGCCTCGAGGTCGCCAGGGGCGAAGTGCACTGCCTCCTCGGCGAGAACGGCGCGGGCAAAAGCACTCTCATGAAGATTCTGTCCGGCTCCTATACGCCGGACTCTGGAACGATCACCCTCGGCGGCGAGGACGTCACGTTCGGTTCCCCCATCGATGGCGTCCGGGCCGGGATCAACACGATCTACCAGGAACTAGACCTCATCCCGGATATGACCGTGGCGCAGAACCTCTTCCTGGGCCATGAACCGCTGCGCGGCCCCTTCGTCGCACGCCGGGAACGAGATCGCCTGGCGGCCGAGGCGATCACCCGAGTCGGCGGCGGCTTCGCACCGTCGGATGTCGTGGCCAATCTGTCTGTGTCCGATCAGCAGCTCACGGCAATCGCGAAGGCACTCACCACCGATGCCCGCGTCATCATCATGGACGAGCCCAGCGCCACGCTCACCGATCACGATCTCGCCGAGGTGTTCCGCGTCATCCGCGAACTCACCGCCGCGGGCAAGTCGGTGATCTACATTTCCCACCGCCTCGACGAGGTGAAGGAGATCGGCGACCGCGCGACCGTGATGCGCGACGGCGCCACCGTCGGAGTCTTCGACGTCGCCGCCGTGACCAAGGACGAACTGGTCGAGGCAATGATCGGCCGTGGCCTGCAGCCCCACACGCCCCGCCAACCCCGCCCGGACGGCGAGGGCGCCGAATTGCTCGAGATTCGACGCGCCGCCATCCCGGGCGTGATCGACGTGTCGGGTATCACCGTCCGGCGCGGCGAGATAGTCGGGCTGGCGGGGTTGGGCGGCGCGGGCCGTTCCACACTGCTGGCGACCCTATTCGGCGACAGGCGTGCCACGCTCGACCTGACGCTGAGTGGCTCCCGCATCACCCGGCAGACCCCCCGGGGCGCCGTTCAGGCCGGGATCGGCCTGGTCCCCGAGGACCGCAAGAGCCAGGGACTGTTCCTGGAGCAGTCGATCCTGCGTAACGCAGGCATCGCCGCGTTGGCGCCATTCGCCCTGAACCCGATGAAGGCCGCCCGAGCGCTGTGCATGCCGCCACTGCAGCGTCTGGGTGTCAAGTTCTCCAGCATTGACCAGCCGGTCGGTGAACTCTCCGGCGGCAATCAGCAGAAGGTTGTGCTGGCCAAGTGGATGGCCCGCGGAATCGACCTGCTACTGCTCGATGAACCCACCCGCGGGTTGGATATCGGTGCGAAAGCCGATCTGTTCGAACAGGTTCAGGCGCTGGCCGAGGCCGGCGTTGGCGTGTTGATGGCCTCCAGCGAGCTGAGCGAACTCACCGAGAACTGCGATCTGATCTGGGTCATGCACGAGGGCAGGAACATCGCGGCATACGACCCGAGAACCACATCACCGGCGGATATCGCCCGCTGCGTTGTCACAGGAGGACACGACATTGACTGACCTCATTCAGGGCCCCACACCGCACGCGCCGTCCACCCCGGCGGTCAATGTGCGTACACGTCGCCAGAACATCATCGTGCGGTTCAATCTGCTGTTCATCTTCGTTGCGCTGTTCGTCGTCGCATCGGTCACGGCCCCGCAGTTCCTCACCTCGCAGAACATGGCCAACCTGCTGCAGCAATCCAGCCTCACCGGCATCGTCGCGATCGGCATGACCGTCGTGATCCTGACCTCTGGCATCGACCTGTCGGTGGGAAGCGTTGCGGCACTGTCGGGAATGGTGGTCGCGATCCTCATCGGCCTGGGAATCGCATGGCCAATCGCCATGGTGCTGGCCATCATGAGCGGGCTGGTTCTCGGCGGGATCATGGGCGGATTGACTGCCTACCTAGCCCTACCGGCGTTCATGATCACGCTGGCCGGGATGCAGAGCATCCGCGGTCTCACCTTCCTGACCACCAACGGCACACCCACAACCGCGGAGATTCCGATCGGCCTGCGGTTCTTGGGCGCCGGAACCATCGCCGGCATTCCGGTCGTCGGGCTGATCTTCGTCATCACCACCGTGATCGTGGGTCTGGTGCTGCGCCGCACGACCTTCGGTGAACACATCTACGCGGTCGGCAGCAACGCCAAGGCGGCACGGCTATCCGGGCTGCCAGTGCAGCGCATAACCACTGCGGCGTATGTGATCTGCGGCGGATTGGCCGCGCTGGTCGGAGTGCTGCTCACCGCGCGGCTCACCATCGGTCAACCCACAGCCAACACCGGACTGGAACTGGATGCCATCGCCGCGGTGGTGCTGGGAGGGACCAGCCTGTTCGGCGGAAAGGGCGGCGTGATGGGCACATTCATCGCCGTGCTGCTGCTGTCGGTGCTGCGCAATCTCTTCAACCTGCTGGGGCTGAGTTCGTTCTTCCAGATGCTCGTGACCGGACTCATCCTGATCGCGGCGCTGATCATGAACTACGTCCTGGACCGTCAGAACAAGACCGCCTGAAACCCAGGCAACAACAGAAGGGCTTCGAATCCGATGACTATCGACACACAGCCGACCACCACCGAGGTCGCTGCAATGATCGACCACACCCTACTCAAGCCGGAGGCGACCGCGGCCGACGTCGAGGCATTGGTCGCCGAGGCAGTGGCGCTGGGCACCTACTCGGTGTGCGTCTCACCATCGATGCTGCCGATCAGCGTCCCGTCCGACTCGGATCTGAAAATCGCAGTGGTGTGCGGCTTTCCAAGCGGGAAGCACAGCTCGGCGGTCAAGGCCGCCGAGGCCGCCGAGGCAGTGCGCCTCGGCGCAGACGAGATCGACATGGTGATCGACATCGGGGCGGCGAAGGAGGGCTCGTTCGACCGCGTCGAGGCCGATATCGCAGCGGTGCGCGCCGCCGCGCCCGCGCCGACGGTACTGAAGGTGATCATCGAGTCGGCCGCGTTGACCGATGACGAGATCGTCGGGGTGTGTCGCGCGGCTACGGCAGCACGCGCCGACTTCGTCAAGACCTCGACGGGTTTCCATCCGACCGGCGGTGCCACCGCGCACGCGGTCGAGCTGATGTACCGCACGGTCCACAGCGAAGGTCTCGCGGTGAAGGCATCAGGCGGTGTGCGCACTCTCGAGCAGGCACAGGCCATGATCGCGGCGGGCGCTACCCGGCTAGGCGTGTCGGGATCGCGCGCGCTGCTCGGCGCGGCTGGGCCCGAGGTGGCATCCGACTACTGACAGACTCCCCATCGGGATGAAACTGTGGCCCGTGGGGACGGTGTTCACCCGCTATTGACGCCGTCGGCATGCGGGGTTGAGGCAAGCGGCGTAGGACTACACCCATGGGTTCCTCGCAGGAGTACGACCTCGTCGTCATCGGATCCGGTCCCGGCGGCCAGAAGGCGGCGATCGCGGCGGCCAAGCTCGGCAAGTCGGTCGCGGTGATCGAGCGAGGCCGGATGCTGGGCGGCGTCTGCGTGAACACCGGCACGATCCCGTCGAAGACGTTGCGCGAGGCCGTCGTCTACCTCACCGGCATGAGCCAGCGCGAGCTGTACGGCGACAGCTATCGCGTCAAGGACAAGATCACCCCCGCCGACCTGCTGGCCCGCACACAGCACGTGATCGGCAAGGAGGTCGACGTCGTGCGCGCTCAGCTGATGCGCAACCGCGTCGAGCTGTACGTCGGGCACGCCCGCTTCGTCGACGAGCACTCCGTCCTGATCGAGGACCCGTCGCGGGCCGAGCGAATCACCGTCTCGGGCCGCCACATCGTCATCGCCACAGGCACCAAACCGGCCCGGCCCCCCGGCGTCGAATTCGACGAGGATCGCGTCCTGGACTCCGACGGGATCCTGGACCTCAAAACCATTCCGACGTCGATGGTCGTCGTCGGCGCCGGGGTCATCGGCATCGAGTACGCCTCGATGTTCGCCGCGCTGGGCACCAAGGTCACGGTCGTGGAGAAGCGCACGGCAATGCTGGAGTTCTGCGACCCGGAGATCGTGGAGTCGCTGCGCTTCCATCTGCGGGATCTGGCGGTCACGTTCCGGTTCGGCGAGGAGGTGACCGCCGTCGATGTCGGCTCCGCCGGCACCGTCACCACCCTGGCCAGCGGCAAGCAGATACCGGCGGACACCGTCATGTACTCCGCGGGACGGCAGGGGCAGACCGATCACCTCGACCTCGACGCGGCGGGGCTGGAGGCCGACGATCGCGGGCGCATCTTCGTCGACGAGAACTACCAGACCAAGGTCGACCACATCTACGCCGTCGGCGACGTCATCGGCTTCCCCGCGCTGGCCGCCACCTCAATGGATCAGGGCCGTCTCGCGGCGTATCACGCGTTCGGCGAGCCGTGTAAGGGCATGACCGAACTGCAGCCGATCGGCATCTACTCCATTCCGGAGGTCTCCTACGTCGGCGCCACCGAGGTGGAACTGACCAAGGACTCCATCCCCTATGAGGTGGGGGTGTCGCGCTACCGCGAACTCGCCCGCGGCCAGATCGCCGGTGACTCCTACGGCATGCTCAAACTGCTCGTCTCGACCGAGGACCTGCGCATCCTGGGCGTGCACATCTTCGGTACGGCAGCGACCGAACTGGTGCACATCGGCCAGGCCGTGATGGGCTGCGGCGGCACCGTCGAGTACCTGGTCGACGCCGTCATCAACTATCCGACGTTCTCAGAGGCCTACAAGGTCGCCGCACTGGACGTGATGAACAAGCTCAGGGCACTGAGTCAGTTCCGCACCTAGCAGCCGTCGTCGAGCATCGTCGGGGCGTCGTCACCCTCCCCGCCCGCCTCGGCGCGTTCCAACAGGTGCACCACAGCAGGTCCGAAGGGTGCCGAGTATGACACCGCCTCGTCGCAGCCACCACCGTCCAAACCGCCGGTCAGACCCGCGATCGTCGCGCCCGACACCCAGGGCGAGCCACTCGTGCCGTCGGACAGCCCCGTGCAGGGCAGCGCGGGGAATCCCCGTTCGGTCGCCGTGGTGGTGGTACTGCACCCGACCGGTCCTCCCCCGATGCCCAGCGCGTAGCCGGTCAACGTGATCGCCATGCCCTGGTGAGGCGCAGAACCGAGCGCGAAACCTCCACCTGCTGCCGACTCGACCGAATCACCGCTGTCCCTGCTCACTCGGGCGATGGCATAGTCCGCCACCGGGTCCTGATCGGACACCCAGCGAGGGTCGAGGTAGACCGCGTCAATGTGCCAGAAGTCCTCAGGGTCCGCGTCATCGGAGAAACCAGGTACGAAGTAGGCGTCGATCCCGTCGGATATGCAGTGCGCCGCGGTGATGATCAGATCACCGTCCTTGGAGTCGAGCACCGAACCCGAGCACGTGTGCAGCGTCTGGTTGCCGAGGAACACGGCACCGATGCGTCGGTCCGGTTCGACGGACGTCGCGCTGGCCTCGGTCACGGCCGCCTGGGCAGCGCCCGCCTCGGCCGCGGCGACTCCGACTGGTCGCGGGGCCGCCCGGTCCGAGCACCCCGGCGCCAGCGCCACCAGGGCGGCCAGCGCAAGCATCCGAATCCTCATCTGACGATCCTGCCCGAAGTACCTAGGAATTCGCCCAGCACACTGTCGCGTTCATAACGAAGGGTGGGCCTGCGATGGCAGGCACCCCAACGTGCGGGACACTAGAGATCACGGAGTGTGGCGGTCCGACCGTCGATGACCCGTGGTGAGGAGGCAAGGCGATGGCCGACAACCCGGAACAGCAGTATCAGCCCGAACAGAACGGGATGTACGAGCTGGAGTTCCCCGCACCACAATTGTCGCTGCCCGACGGCCGGGGGCCTGTGATGATTCACGCCCTCGAGGGCTTCTCGGACGCAGGTCACGCCATCCGGTTGGCCGCCGCCCACCTGACGGACACTCTCGACACCGAGCTCGTCGCGTCGTTCGCCATCGACGACCTGCTGGACTACCGGTCGCGGCGACCACTGATGACGTTCAAGACCGATCACTTCACCCACTACGAAGATCCCGTGCTGAATCTCTACGCCCTGCACGACAGCGTGGGCACGCCGTTTCTGCTGTTGGCGGGCATGGAGCCCGATCTGAAATGGGAACGGTTCATCGCGGCGGTTCGGCTGCTGGCAGAACGTCTCGGCGTCCGCAAGGTCATCGGGCTGGGCACCATCCCGATGGCCGTGCCGCACACCCGCCCGGTCACCATGACCGCGCACGCCACCGACAAGGAACTGATCGCCGAGCACCAGCCGTGGGTCGGTGAGGTTCAGGTTCCCGCGAGCGTGTCGAATCTGCTCGAGTACCGGATGTCGCAGCACGGGCACGAAGCCCTGGGTTTCACCGTGCACGTACCGCACTACCTGGCGCAAACGGACTACCCGCCCGCGGCCGAGGCACTGTTGGCCGAGGTCAGTAGGGCGGCTGCGCTGCAGATACCGCTCGCGGCACTCGGACAGGCGAGCGCGGAGGTGCACACCAAGATCGCCGAGCAGGTCGAGGCCAGCACCGAGGTCGCTCAAGTGGTTTCTGCCCTGGAGCACCAGTACGATGCTTTCGTCGCTGCTCAGGAGAACCGGTCATTGCTGGCCCGGGACGAAGATCTGCCGAGCGGCGATGAACTGGGCGCGGAATTCGAACGCTTCCTCGCCGAGCAGGCCGGTGACGAGCCCACCGACGGGCACGGCGGACCTGCATCGCCCTGACGGGCCCGACGACGGAGTTGGCGGATGACGACGGACCAGAAGCCCAACCTACGACCCGTGCGTGAAATCGTCCCGACGTTGGAGTACCGCACCATCCACGGGTACCGCCGCGCCTTCCGAGTGGCCGGGTCAGGCCCCCCGATCCTGCTGATTCACGGCATCGGCGACAACTCCACGACATGGACCACGGTCCAGACCAAGCTCGCGCAGCGGTTCACCGTCATCGCGCCCGACCTGCTGGGTCACGGGAAGTCGGACAAACCGCGCGCCGACTACTCGGTCGCCGCCTACGCCAACGGCATGCGCGACCTGCTCAGTGTCCTCGACATCGAGCGAGTGACAGTGGTCGGTCACTCGTTGGGCGGCGGGGTCGCCATGCAATTCGCCTATCAGTTCCCACAATTGGTGGACCGACTCATCCTCGTTGGCGCGGGCGGCGTGACCAAGGACGTCAACGTCGCACTGCGCATCGCGTCCCTCCCGATGGGCAGCGAGGCCCTAGCGGCGCTGCGCCTGCCCATGGTGCTGCCCGCTCTGCAGCTGGTCGGCCGAGTGGGCGGCGCCCTGTTCGGCAAGACCGGTGTCGGCCGCGACATCCCCAACATGCTGCGCATCCTGGCCGACCTGCCCGAGCCGACGGCGTCATCCGCCTTTGCCCGCACGCTGCGTGCGGTGGTGGACTGGCGGGGACAGGTGGTCACCATGCTCGACCGATGTTATTTGACCGAATCCGTTCCCGTTCAACTGATCTGGGGATCAAAGGACTCGGTGATCCCAGTGAGTCACGGCCGCATGGCGCACGCGGCGATGCCGGGCTCACAACTCGAGATCTTCGAGGGCTCAGGCCACTTCCCGTTCCACGACGATCCGGACCGCTTCGTTGCGCTCGTGGAGACGTTCATCGACTCGACAGCCCCCGCGACACACGACCAGGAAGCACTTCGGAACCTGCTGCGCACCGGTGTCACCGAGGCCGACTTGACCGGTCCCACCGGCACCCGGGCCGCGGTGCTGGACGCGATGGACACCGACGAGCGCAGCGCCACCTGAGGTCGCAGAGCCGCCCAGTTGGGCCGCCCGACGACGTAGCATCGGCAGATGGCTATCGACGTGACCGTGTTGCGCGTCTTCACCGACTCCGACGGCAATCACGGCAATCCCCTTGGCGTGGTTGACGCCGACCAAGTTCCCCCCTCCGACCGCCAGCGCGTAGCCGCGCAATTGGGTTACAGCGAAACCATTTTCGTCGGACTGCCGGCACCAGGAGCCACCACCGCCATAGCGCACATCTTCACCCCGACGACCGAGCTTCCGTTCGCGGGGCATCCGACCGTGGGAGCGGGTTGGTGGCTGCGCAACCGCGGGACGCCGGTCAAAACGCTGCAGGTGCCCGCCGGGGTGGTGCAGGTCGAGCACCAGTCTGCGCCCGACGGTGAGTTCACCACGATCACCGCACGCGCGGAGTGGGCACCGGAGTTCCTTATCTACGAAATGTCATCGATCGACGAGGTACTGGCCGCCGATCCAGATGACTACGCCGAGGACGTCGAGCACTACGTGTGGTCGTGGAGCGATCGGGCCGCCGGCGCCATCCGGTCGCGGATGTTCGCCAGCCACTTCGGCATTCCCGAGGACGAGGCCACCGGTTCGGCGGCCGTGCGCATGACGGACTACCTGAGTCGCGATCTCTCTATCACGCAGGGCAAGGGTTCACACATTCGCACGTCGTGGGACGCACAGGGCTGGGTGAAGGTCGCAGGCCGGGTCGTCGACGACGGCACCAGGCAGATCGACTGACCCGCTCGCCCGGTCAGCTGGAAGGGGCGACCTTGCGGTGCGCGCGCAGCGCCTCGATCTCGCGTTCGAAGTCATCGGCCGAGGAGAACGACCGGTACACCGAGGCGAACCGCAGATAGGCCACCTCGTCGAGGTCTCGTAGTGGGCCCAGAATCGCCAGCCCGACCTCGTTACTGGCAACCTCGGGTGATCCGGCGGCGCGGACGGCGTCCTCGACCTGCTGAGCCAGGAGGTTCAGCGCATCGTCGTCGACCTGTCGGCCCTGGCAGGCCCGGCGGACGCCCTTGATCACCTTCTCCCGACTGAACGGTTCGGTGACCCCGCTGCGCTTGACGACCGCCAACACGGCGGTCTCGACGGTGGTGAAACGCTTGCCGCACTCCGGGCACGAGCGGCGGCGGCGGATGGCCTGCCCCTCATCGGCCTCACGGGAGTCGACCACTCTGGAGTCAGGGTGACGGCAGAACGGACAGTGCATCACCGCTCCTTCGCCGCCTATGGCCAGTCCGGGCAACCCGGTCGCATACGAGCGTACCGTCGCACGGACGCAGGGTTCACGGCGCACGGCGCACGTCAGCCCACGGGGGCGATGAGCGTCTGCCCGGCATCGACCGCGGCGGAATCCAATTCGTTGAGCTCACGGATCTGATCAACGACCGCACCGGTGGGCGCATCGGGGGCCACGCGACGAGCAAGCTGCTGCAGCGACTCCCCCATTTGCACCTGGACGACGGCCAGTTGGCCCGGCACGGGCTGGGGCACCTCGGGCGGGGCGCCGAACTGGGCCACGAGTCCGAGCCACACCGTGATGCCAGCTGCCATCAGCGCCAGCAGCACTGTCGTGACCGGTGTGATGGGCTTGCGTCGGTGCGAAGCCCGCGACATCAGAACGCCGGTGCCGCGGTACCGCAGCGGCTCCGCGGCCGGCCGACGGCGTTGCGGACCCCGCGACGCGTCGGGGCGTCGCCGCACCGGGCGAGCGATGAGATCGGTCGGGTTCTCCCTGGTGATGATGGTCATCTTCGAGCCTTTCGGTGAAGCGCCGGAGCGTGTGTTCGCTTGTGTGTTCGAAATATAATCGCTCAGGTGTTCGATGAATAGAACATGTGATCGAACTGTTGCAAACGATATCGGCGCCCACCGACAAGTTCCGGCCGTCACGCGCCGCTCCCGACACGCGTCGAACACATGTTTGATTATCGGGATTGACAGGACTAGATTCGCCACCATGAGTGACAGCAGCGACACACGAGACGGAAGCGACGACACACCTGTGCGCCGTGACGCCGCGCTGACCGAACGTCAGCGCACCATCCTCGAGGTCATCCGCAATTCGGTCACCACAAGGGGATATCCACCGAGCATCCGAGAGATCGGTGATGCCGTCGGCCTGACCTCGACGTCATCGGTCGCACACCAACTGCGCACGTTGGAGCGCAAGGGCTTCCTGCGGCGCGACGCCAACCGGCCCCGCGCGGTGGACGTGCGCGGTTCCGACGACATGGTGACTCCGATCGTGACCACCGACGTCGCCGGGTCGGACACGCTGCCCGAGCCCACCTTCGTACCCGTCCTCGGCCGGATCGCCGCGGGTGGTCCGATCCTCGCCGAAGAGGCGGTGGAGGACGTCTTCCCGCTGCCGCGCGAACTCGTCGGCGAGGGATCGCTGTTCCTTCTCAAGGTCGTCGGCGAGTCGATGATCGACGCCGCGATCTGCGACGGCGACTGGGTGGTCGTGCGTCAGCAGAATGTGGCCGACAACGGCGACATCGTGGCCGCCATGATCGACGGCGAGGCGACGGTCAAGACGTTCAAGCGCACCCGGGGACAGGTCTGGCTGATGCCGCACAACCCGGTGTTCGACCCGATCCCCGGTAACGACGCGGCCATCCTGGGCAAGGTCGTCACCGTTCTCCGCAAGGTGTGACGGCGGCCGGCCGCGTCAGCCTCTGACGAAGCCGTTCGTCAGAGCGAATTCCTCACTGGCGAACCAGACCTCGGCCTTCACTCGGTCGTACTGCTCCGAACCGGGTAGCCAGTACAGACCCGTCTTGGTGTCGGCCTTGATCGGATATCCGGCAGGGGCACCATCACCCTCATCGGAGGCCAGCCGCAACGACGTCTGAGCCGGCGCGGGCTCATCGAGCTGTATGGCCGCGTGGCGACCGCTAGGCGGGCCGCTAACGGCCTCGACCTCCTCTGGGCGAGCCTCGTCTGGATGATCCACCGCTGCGGGATCGACGGCCTCAGCGGCGTCCGCGGCCTCGACGTCATCGTCGACGGCCTCGGTGTCCGCCCAGACCTCCGACGCCTCCGAGTCCTCCATGGCCGCCTCGTCGGTGGAGTCGCGCTCCTCGACGACGCTCACAATGAGGTTGGGCTTCGTGTCGATCGCGTCCTGATCGAGGGAGAATCCACCGTCCAACGAACGTGCGGCGGGAACCTCCGGCGGCACGGACGCGGCAGGCGTCGCGGCGTCACCGCCCTCGTCGTCCTTCGGCATCGCCCACGCGCTCAACGGAACATAGGGCTGCTGCTGGCTGGCCGGTGTCGGGCCCGCCGACGGCATCGGGCCGGACGCGAAGTCACTGCCCTCGTCGTCGTCATCGTGATCATGAACGTCACGATCGTCGTCGTCATAGTCGTCGTACTCGTCGAAGCGGTCCATCGGTGCGCGGTCCTCACCGCGCCGCCGGTTCAAGATCACCGCGACGACCACGGCACCCACCAGTACGAGAACGGGTATGAGGGCGAGCGCCCACCACCACTTCTGATACCACGGCTTCCCGCCGTCATCGCCTACCGGCCCGGTGGCCTGGGGTGCCCTCGGGGCGTCCTGACCGGGCACCGCGAGACCCGCGAGCGCGTTGGCCAGATTCGGCGGCTCGGTGGAGAACTCGTTGCTCGCACGGTCGAACGTGATCGCCCCGTTGGCGAACTTCTGGGTGATCACATCGCCGTTCTCGGCCTGATCGGCGGTCGGCGCACCGAGATCGCCGGTCGCGCCGCCGAGTTTGGCCCAGGCCGCGTTCATCGCGCCGCGCACGATCACCGCGCCGAAGTCCGGCGTCCAGAAGATCACCGGTTCGTCGGGGGCGGCGAACTTCGCGATCCGGCTGGCGGGGGCGAGACCACCATCGGCCTCGGAGGCGATCGGGAAGCCGAGGTCACCCGTCGGCCCGCCCACGCTCTCGTACTTCTCCAGCAGCTGGCCAGTGATCACATCGGCGCCGTGGGCGGGGCTGTAGAAGATCTTGCCGCCGCTGAACGCCTGCACCAGGTTGCCGTCGCCAACCGGTTGCGGCGGTCCGTCGGGAGCGCCGAGTGGGCCAAGCGGCCCACCCGCGGCGCGGCGCGCCGCATTGATCTCCGACGTCGCATCACCCGGGATCTCGAGACCCTTGAGCTGATCGGCCAGCTCCGGCGGGGTGGTCGTGAAGGTCTTGGTGCTCCGGTTCCACGACAGCTCGCCACCGGTGAACTTCTGAGACACCACCTCACCGCGGTAGACCTCGTCCTCCGTCGGCACACCGAGAACACCCGCTGATCCACCAAGCGCGTCCCACGCCGCGTTGATGGCGCCACGGACCACCCTGGCACCGGTGTCGGGGGTGAAGAAGATGACCGGCTTGTCGACCGCGCTGAACGTCGTGTTGCGGCTGTCGGGCGCCCGGCCCGCACCCTCATCGATGTTCGGGAAGCCCAGATCACTCTCAGCGGGCCCGCCGAGCGCCAGATACTTGTCCAGAATCGCGCCCTGCATGATGCGCGCACCGGTCTCCGGGGTGAAGAAGATCCGCCCGCCGGCAAAGTTCTGTCCGAAGCCAGCCCCGACGGCATAGACGCCACCGTCCTTGGGACCCAAGGTGCCGGTGTCACCACCGTTGGCATCCCAGACCTGTGTGATCGCGGCGTCGGCGTCACCCTCGGGCGTCGCCCACGCGATCGGCGCCATCGGGGCAAACGCCACGACAGCAGCAACCAATACGAGCGCCACACTCGAGCGCCCCACGAACCTGCCCAGCAGGTTTTGCAGCCCAGTCATCGTTCCTCCCCGCGACACACTGAGGGTTCTCTGCAAGTGTCGCGTCCGTCAACCTTGCGTCAGGCGACGTCAATCTTGAGGGATATCCAGGCCGTGGCGTGTAAGTGTCGCGTCACCCACACGGCGACTGCGGGCCCCTCGCGCGTCGATTTCGGGCCATCAGACGCCGAGGCTACGGCCGATGATCTCCTTCATGATCTCGGTCGTGCCGCCGTAGATCGTCTGGATCCGGGAGTCCAGGAAGGCCCGTGCCACCGGATACTCGCGCATGTAGCCGTACCCACCGTGCAGTTGCAGGCAGCGGTCGTTGAGGCGGACCTGAGCCTCGGTGGAGAACCACTTGGCCATCGCGGCCTGTTCGACGGTCAGCTTCTCCTCGAGGTGCAGCTCAATGAACTGGTCGACCATCATCCGGACGACGGTGGCCTCGGTGGACAGCTCGGCGAGCGTGAAACGGGTGTTCTGGAAGCTGCCGATCGGCTTGCCGAACGCCTTGCGTTCCTTGGTGTACTGCAGCGTCTGCTCAAGCACCTCCGCCATGCCCGCGGCGGCCACCACGGCGATGCTGATGCGCTCCTGGGGCAGGTTCTGCATCAGGTAGACGAAGCCCGATCCCTCTTCGCCCAGCAGGTTCTCGGCGGGCACCCTCACATCGACGAACGACAGCTCGGCGGTGTCCTGGGCGTCCAGGCCGATCTTGTCGAGGTGGCGGCCGCGCTCGAAGCCCTCCATGCCGCGTTCGACGACCAGCAGCGAGAAGCCCAGCGCGCCCTTGTCGGGGTCAGTGCAGGCCACGACGATGACCAGGTCGGCGTGGACACCGTTGGTGATGAACGTCTTGGCACCGTTCAGGATCCAGCTGCCGTCCTCCTGCTTGACCGCACGGGACTTGATGCCCTGCAGGTCGCTTCCGGTGCCCGGTTCGGTCATCGCGATCGCGGTGATCAGCTCACCCGAGCAGAAGCCTGGCAGCCAACGCTGCTTCTGCTCCTCGGTGGCCAGCCGCAGCAGGTACGGCGCGACGACGTCGTTGTGCAGCGCGAAGCCCAGACCGCTGTAACGGCCGACGGTGGTCTCCTCGGTGATGACGACGTTGTAGCGGAAGTCCGGGTTTCCGCCGCCGCCGTACTCCTCGGGCACGGACATGCCGAGGAAGCCCTGCTTGCCCGCCTCGAGCCAGATACCGCGGTCGACGATCTTGTCCTTCTCCCACTGTTCGTGGAACGGGGCGACGTGGCGCTCCAGGAAGGCACGAAATGCGTCACGGAACAGTTCGTGCTCGGGCTCAAAGAGAGTGCGCTCGAACTTGATCACCTGGCTGGACGCGGCCATGAAGGACCTCCGGATCGACGGGCTGGATTTTGCCCACAACCCTATCCCACCCAACCGGATGGTTGATACCCGCGGTACCGTTGTCGCGGCCCCTAAGATCATCGGCATGGTCTCCGGTTCGAGTCTCACGCACTGGGGCGCGTTCACCGCCGACGTCACCGACGGCGAGATCACCTCGGTTCGGCCGATGGCAGGCGATGCCGATCCCTCTCCCCTGTTGGGGAACCTGCCCGGGTCCCTGCGGCACCGCTCGCGGGTGACTGGGCCCGCCGTGCGCCGCGGCTGGCTGGAGAACGGACCCGGGCCCACCGATCTACGCGGCACCGAGGAGTTCGTCGCCGTGTCGTGGGACGAGCTGACCGAGCTGCTGGCCGACGAACTGCGCCGCGTGGTCGGCGCGCACGGCAACGAGGCCATCTATGGCGGCTCGTACGGCTGGGCCAGTGCAGGGCGGTTCCATCACGCACAGAGCCAGGTTCACCGCTTCCTGAATCTGCTGGGCGGCTACAGCTTCTCGCGACACTCCTACAGCCTCGGTGCCACCGGGGTGATCATGCCGCGCGTCGTCGGCACCCATGACGACCTGTTCAAGCGGTCCACCGACTGGAACGTCATCGCCGAACACACCGATCTGATGGTGTGCTTCGGAGGCATCGCCCTGAAGAACACCGGCATCAACCACGGCGGCACCACCGCCCACCCGACCCGGGATGCCCTGCGCCGCCTGCGTGATCGCGGCGGCCAGATCGTGTCGATCTCACCCCTGCGCGACGACGTCGAGGGTGACTGCGAATGGCTGGCGCCGAGACCCGGCACCGACGTGGCGATCATGCTCGCGCTCGCGCACGTGCTTGCCACCGAGTCCCTGGCCGACCGTGAGTTTCTCGATCGCTACTGCACCGGATACGAGCGCTTCGAGCGCTACCTGCTCGGCGTCGACGACGGGGTGCCCAAGTCGCCGCAGTGGGCAGCGGACATCAGCGGTCTGCGCGCCGACGACCTGATCGCGCTCGCCAGGCGCATGGCGTCGAGCCGGACGATCGTCACCGTGAGCTGGTCTCTGCAACGCGTCCGGCACGGCGAGCAGGCACCGTGGATGGGCCTGGTCCTCGCGGCGATGCTCGGCCAGATCGGGCTTGCCGGAGGTGGTTTCGGGCACGGCTACGGATCGATGAACGAGCCGGGACTACCGCCGCTTCGGTGCCGGTTGCCCACCCTGCCGCAAGGTATGAACCCGGTGCGGACGTTCATCCCGGTGGCCGCGGTCAGCGATATGCTGCTGCACCCGGGCGAGACATTCGACTTCAACGGCCGTCGTTTGACCTACCCCGACATCCGACTGGTGTACTGGGCCGGCGGCAACCCGTTTCACCACCACCAGAACATCCCGCGACTGCGGCGTGCGCTGGCGCGCCCCGAAACCGTGGTTGTGCACGACCCCTACTGGACGGCGATGGCCAAGCACGCCGACATCGTGGTGCCCTCAACCACCGCGTTCGAACGCGACGACTACTCGGGTTCACGCAACGACCCCCTCCTGGTGGCCATGCCCGCCCTCGCAGCGCCCCACGCCGACTCGCGCGACGACTACACGACGTTCGCCGCCCTCGCGGAGCGACTCGGTTTCGGTGAGCAGTTCACCGAGGGCCGCACCGCCCAACAGTGGCTGGTGCACCTCTACGACAAGTGGTCGGCGGAACTGGATTTCACGGTGCCCAGCTTCGATGACTTCTGGGCTGCGGGCTCACTGCGCCTGCCCACCGAGGACGGTCTGACCCTGCTCGCCGACTTCCGCGCCGACCCCGTCGACCACCGACTGGGGACACCGAGCGGCCGCATCGAGATCTTCTCGTCCGATATCGACGGATTCGGCTACGACGACTGCGCCGGTCACCCCACCTGGTATGAGCCATCGGAATGGCTGGGTGGCGAACGGGCCGCGAGCTATCCCCTGCACCTGCTGGCCAATCAGCCCGCGACCCGGTTGCACGGGCAGCTCGACGGCGGCGCCACCAGTCAGCACTCCAAAGTGCAGGGCCGCGAACCGATCCGGATGAACCCCGCCGATGCGGCTGCGCGGAACCTGTCCGACGGTGACGTGGTCCGCGTCTTCAATGACCGGGGCGCGTGCCTGGCCGGCGTCGTGGTGGACGAGGCCCTGCGGCCCCATGTGGTGCAACTGTCCACCGGCGCCTGGTACGACCCTCAGGACCCCACCGACCCGGGTGCGATGTGTGTTCATGGCAACCCCAACGTGCTGACGGCCGACATCGGCACGTCATCGCTGGCCAAGGGATGCACCGGCGCGCACGTGCTGGTCGAGATCGAGCCGTTCACCGATCCGCTACCCCCGGTGCGGGCGCACATGCCACCTCACGTTGTCGAAACGGGAAGGCACAGTGACTGAGTCGGTCTCCGTCCAGGAGCGCGGCGAGACGCTGGAGTTCACGTTCGACGATGCACTGCGCTACGCCGGACCGCACTCACCCGCCGGCGTCGCGATCGCGTTCCAGTCACTGCGCGTCGCCTTCGCGGCACTCTCCCCCGACGCACCACCGCAACGGCGTGCGGTCACCATCGCGACCGCGTTCCGGGGTCCCGGTGCCCGCGACTGCTTCGAAGCCGTGACCCGCGCCGTCACCGACGAGCGATTCACGGTCGACCGCACGCTGATTCGCCCTGACCGCGGCAGCCTGGTCGAGGACTTCGTGTTCGAGGTGGGCCTCGGCGATGCCACGGTGACGCTTCTGTTGCGCGATGGGTTCGTCGACGACGAGTTCATCGACCTGGCCCGCACGCAGGAGCGAACCGACCAGCAGGAGCGGCGGCTCGACGAACTGAAATCCCGACTGGCCCAAAGGGTTATGACCACTCCCGCCGATGAACTGTTCGACGTCAGCTATCGGCTCAGGCCTGGCAACTAGTACGTCGCGAACTCGCGCAGTCCGGCGGCCAACGACTTGGGCACCCGCGCCTTGATCCGCGTGCCGTCATCAGTGTGTTCGGTGGCGTCGATGCGTCCGTCGGCGTGGACCCGCGCGACGAGGTCACCCCGGTCATACGGAATCGTGACGTCGACGGACTCATCGGTGGGCGTGACCATTTCGGCCATCCGCGTGCGCAGCCGGTCCAGCCCGTCGCCGGTGTGCGCCGAGACGAACACCGCGTCGGGCAACGCTCGCCGCAGGTGGGCCAACGTGAGATCGCTTGCAGCGTCGGTCTTGTTGACCACCAACAGCTCTGCGGCCGGTGCCTCGTCATACTCCGTGGCCACATCGCTGACGACCGCGCGCACCGCGCTGATCTGCGCCAGTGGGTTGGCATCGGAACCGTCGACGACGTGGACCAGCAGGTCGGCGTGGACGACCTCCTCCAGCGTCGAGCGGAACGCCTCCACCAGCTGGGTGGGCAGGTGCCGGACGAAGCCGACGGTGTCGGTCAGCACGAACGGTCGACCGTCGTCGAACTGTCCACGGCGCGTGGTGGGTTCGAGCGTTGCGAACAGTGCGTTCTCGACCAGGACACCTGCACCGGTGAGCGCATTGAGCAGGCTCGACTTGCCCGCGTTGGTGTAGCCGACGATCGCAATCGCTGCGACATCGCTCTGCACCCGACGGCCGCGCTGGGTGTCGCGGATCTTCTTCATGTCCTTGATCTCGCGGCGCAGCTTCGACATCCGCTCACGAATCCGGCGACGATCGGTCTCGATCTTGGTCTCACCGGGTCCACGCGTGCCCACACCGCCGCCGCTGCCGCCCGCGCCGCCGCCCTGACGGGACATCGACTCGCCCCAGCCGCGAAGCCTGGGCAGCATGTACTCCATTTGCGCAAAGGCGACCTGCGCCTTGCCCTCTCGACTGGTTGCGTGCTGGGCGAAGATGTCGAGGATCAGGGCCGTGCGGTCGATGACCTTGACCTTGACGGCCTTCTCCAGCGCGTTGAGCTGGGCAGGGCTCAGCTCGCCGTCGCAGATGACGGTGTCCGCGCCGGTGGCCTCCACGATCTCGCGCAGTTCGGCCGCCTTACCGGAGCCGATGTACGTCGACGGATCGGGTTTGTCGCGCCGCTGGACCAGGCCCTCGAGGACCTCGGAGCCCGCGGTTTCGGCAAGTGCGGCGAGTTCGGCCATGCTGGCATCGGCATCGGCGGCGCTGCCGTCGGTCCAGACGCCGACCAGGACGACCCTTTCGAGCCGCAACTGGCGGTACTCGACTTCGGAGACATCTTCGAGTTCGGTGGACAGACCCGCCACGCGGCGCAGTGCGACGCGGTCTTCGAGGTCGAGTTCGCCCGTGCTCGGGATCTTTGGATGAGTCATGTAATTACTGATGGTGCCCTTTCGGGGTTGCCTCGTGCATCCGATTTTCCGCTACTGCGCCCGCCACCACTGCTCGGAGACCTCGCCGTGAGCCACCAGCACCGAGGGTCCGCGCAGGAAGCTGGAGGCGTCGGTGATGCTGACCTCGACCTCACCGCCGGGGATGCGCACGCGCAGGGTTCCGGTTTCCGTGTTGCCATGACGCAGCGCTGCGACGACCGCGGCCACGGTTCCGGTGCCGCATGACCGGGTTTCGCCGACACCCCGCTCGTGGACGCGCATCGACACCGCGCCGTCAGCCGGGGCGGTGAGCACCTCCACGTTGACGCCGTCGGGGAACAGCGCGGCATCGAACTCGACGGGGGCCGCCACGTCCAGCGCGCGCAGGTCATCCGCGGTGAGGGTCGGGTCAACGCAGGCCAGGTGGGGGTTGCCGACGTCAACGGCCAGCCCGGTGAAGCGTCGGCCACCAACGACGGCGGATCCGGCGCCCACCTGGTTGGCCTTGCCCATCTCGACGGTGATGTCGGCGGTCAGCGCGTCATGGGAGTGCAGGACGACGGGTCGCGGCCCGGCCAGCGAACCGACCACGAACTCGTCTCTCTCCTCCAGGCCGCTGGCCCTCAGGTAGTGCGCGAAGACCCGCACCCCGTTGCCGCACATCTGCGCCACGGAGCCGTCGGCGTTGCGGTAGTCCATGAACCAGTCGCCGGCGTCGACGCCCTCGGGCAGGCGATCGAAAACGCCCGCGTTCAGTGCGGCACCCGCCGTCGTCACCCGCAACACCCCGTCGGCGCCCAGGCCGCGCCGCCGGTCGCACAGTGCGGCCACCGACTGCGCCGTCAGGCCCAGGCGGGCTTCGAGGTCGGGAAGCACCACGAAGTCGTTCTGTGTGCCGTGTCCCTTGGCGAACTTCACCTGATCAGGATACGTTCCGGATTCCCGGGTCGCTTCGCTCCTGCCCGCCGCTACGGATCCCCCGGTCGCTCCGCTCCTGCCCGCCGTCCTCGCCACGCACGGAGCGTCGCCGCAACGTTGCCGTCCGCCGCACCGTCCAGCCAGTGGATGCGGTGATCGCGGCGGAACCACGATCGCTGACGGCGCACGTACCGTCGCGTGCCGATGAAGGTGCGTTCGGCGGCGTGGGCCAGCGCCTCCTCCGTCCCTCCTGCATCGAGGGCCTCGAGCACCTGCGCGTATCCGAGGGCCCGGGACGCGGTGACCCCGTCGCGCAGCCCGCGGTCGCACAGTTCGGCCACCTCGGCGACGAGACCACCGGTGAACATCAGGTCGGTGCGCGTCTGGAGTCGCTCGTCGAGACGCTCGGTCTCCCAGTCCAATCCGATGATGAGGGTGTCCCAGCGCGGATGTCCGATGGTGGGCGCGCTCGCGGCGAACGGCTGCCCCGTCAGCTCGACCACCTCCAGCGCGCGCACGATGCGGCGGCCGTCGGTGGGCAGGATCGAGGATGCGGCTTCGGCATCGACGCGGGCGAGTTCGGCGTGCAGCGCGGCGACGCCCACCTCGGCGAGCCGACCCTCCCACCGCCCCCGCACATCGGGATCGGTGGCCGGGAACGTCCACTCGTCGAGCAGCGACTGCACGTAGAGCATCGATCCACCGACGATGACCGGCACCGCACCCCGAGCGGCGATGGCCTCGACGTCGGCGGCCGCGGCCTGCTGGTATCGGGCGACCGTCGCGGTCTGTGTCACGTCGAGAACGTCGAGCTGGTGATGCGGGATGCCTTGACGCTCGGCCACGCTCAGCTTCGCGGTACCGATGTCCATTCCGCGGTAGAGCTGCATGGCATCGGCGTTGACGATCTCGACAGCCGCGCCGCTCAACTCCTGAGCAACGGCCAACGCCAGCGCGGATTTGCCGGTGCCGGTGGGTCCGACGATCGCAATGGGCCTCATGGCAACCAGACGCCCGCGAAGTACCCCACACCGTAGGGCGCACCGCGGTAGTACTCGCGCGCCGACCACGACGTCGGTTCGGCGAGTCCGGCGAGGACCGCGAAGGCAACGGCCCCGACGATGCCGCCGCCCACACTGGCCAGTGCGGCCACGTCGCCGGTGGCCAGCGCGTCGTCGAGGGCCTCCTGCACCGGCACCGATGCGGCGTCGTACCCACCCGGTGCGGACGGGTTGAGGGTGTTGGCGCCGTCGGCGACCACCAGAACGCCGATCGGGTCGGCGGTGGCGTCGATCTCCGCACGCAGCGCCCGGCCGATGGACACCGCAGCGGACGCGTCATGGCCGGCGGCGTATGCCCGCACCTGCGCGCTGCCCCGGGGGTTGCACTGCCCGCGCACCCAGCCGGTGATGAGCGCACACAGGGGCAGCGGGCGCACCGCCTCCGCCTCGGTACCAGGCGTTTCAGGGCCGAGCGCGACGGGGACGTCGACGCCGTAACCCGCGAATGTGCCGGCCGACCCGGGTGCTATCACCCGGTCGGCTGCCGCGACCCCGATCGCCACCCAGCGGTCCGGCAACTCCCCCGCCGCACGAAGCACGGCGGCCCGCAGCTCGTCGCACTCGGGTGCGGCGCCGGACGCGAGTTCGGGCACCATGACGGGCGCGGACGGTACGACGGCAATCGCGCTCAGCACGAGACCACGCTATCCAGCATCGGCGCGGGCCGACCCGGCGGCACTCGCGCTCTCGGCCGTGGCCGCCTCGCCGCGGGCCAGCGCGACGGTCGCGAAAACCATCACCGCGAAGGCGATGACGAGGGTGAACCAGCCCGCATCGCCGGGTCGCAGCGTCTCGCCCAGAATCACCACGCCCAGCACCGAGCCCACGACGGGTTCGGTGACGGTCATGGTCGGCAGCGACGCCGTGAGCGCACCCGCACGGAACGACGACTGCTGCCACGCGGTGCCTGCGATGGCGACGAGCGCCCACGCGTAGAGCTCGGGGGTGCGCAGCAGTTCTGTGACTCCGTCGCCGAGGCGGTCCACCACACCCTTGGTCAACACCGCGAACACGCCCCACAGCGCGCCGGAGACCATCGCGAGCAGCACCGCACCTGTGGGCCCGGGGAAGATCCGCGCACCGACAACGCACACCACCAGCGCCGGGCCAAGCACCGCGATGACCAGCGACCACGTCTCGAACGACGCCCGCGAGACCCCCTCGGTCGGGTTGCCGACCGTCACGATGACGACAACGGCCGCCGCGAGCAGCGCCGCCCACGTCCACTGGAACCGCGACACGCGTTGTCCGGTGATCCTGGCGTTGATCGGCAGTGCGAACAGCAGCGACGTGACCAGGATGGCCTGCACCAGGAGCACCGAGCCCAAACCGAGCGCGGCCGCCTGCAGCCCGAATCCCACCGCCGACACCCCGCTGCCCAGCCACCACTGACGGTCCCGCAGCAGGCGCGTGAACAGCCCGAGATGACTGACCGGTTCATCGGTGACCTCGTGCGCGGACCGCTGATGGATGACATCGCCGACGGCGATGAACAGGGCCGCGCCCAGCGCCAGGAGGGCGGCGATATCGGTCTTATCCACGGCGCTCGGCAACCTCCAACCGTTCACCTCCGGCAGCTCTGGGACGGCGTCGCATGTGCCCGCCGGGACCCGAGCTTAGGCAACGACTCGCGCAAAGACGTGGGCACTCCGGACGCCACCCTGTTTAATAGCGTGCGAAGAGCCAAATGGCGCCGCGTTGCGCGGCAGGAGCGTGGGCCCCCACGCAGAGTGCACGAGGATGACGGACATGACGACCAGCGAGTCAGGCAGCACCCCAAAGCCCGCACCCCGACCCGGACCACCGCGCCCGGTTCCCCGGCCCGGGGGTTCTGCTCCGACAGTGGTCACCGCCCCCGCTGCCGACCCGCACCAGTTCGGACGCGTCGACCCCGACGGCACCGTCTGGTTGATCACGTCGGCAGGCGAACGGCAGATCGGTTCGTGGCAGGCCGGCGACAACGAGGCCGCGTTCGCGCACTTCGGGCGCCGGTACGACGATTTGCACACCGAGGTCGCGCTGATGGAGCGACGGCTCGCGTCGGGCACCGGTGACGCCCGGAAGATCAAGTCCGCGGCCACCACGCTGGCCGAGGGGCTGCCGACCGCGGCGGTCCTCGGCGACGTCGATGCGCTGGCAGCGCGGCTGACGGCCATCATCGGGCAGGCCGACAGCAGTGCCGCCGACGAGCGTCAGCGCCGCGACGAGCACCGCGCCGCCCAGACCACCCGCAAGGAGACACTGGCCGTCGAGGCCGAGGAGATCGCCAACTCCTCGACGCAGTGGAAGGCGGCGGGCGACCGGCTGCGCGAGATCCTCGACGAGTGGCGCACCATCACCGGACTGGACCGCAAGACCGACGACGCGCTGTGGAAGCGCTACTCGGCGGCGCGGGAGACGTTCAACCGTCGCCGCGGATCGCACTTCGCCGAACTCGATCGGGAACGCGTCGGGGTCAAGCAGGCCAAGGAGGCGCTGTGCGAGCGCGCCGAGGCGCTGTCGGACTCCACCGACTGGGGCCCGACGAGTTCGACGTTCCGCGACCTGCTCACCCAGTGGAAGGCCGCGGGACGGGCGTCCAAGGACCTCGACGACGCACTGTGGCGCCGGTTCAAGGCCGCCCAGGACAAGTTCTTCTCCGCCCGCAACGCCGTCAACGCCGAGCGCGACGCCGAGTTCGAGGCCAACGCCACCGCCAAGGAGGCCCTGCTGATCGAGGCAGAGGCCATCGACATCTCCGACCCGGACGCGGCGCGTGCCGCTCTGCGCACGGTCGGCGACAAGTGGGACGCCCTCGGCAAGGCACCGCGCGAGCGCAGCGCCGAACTCGAACGACGCATGCGTGCTGTCGAGAAGCGAGTTCGTGACGCGGCGTCGTCAGGGTGGTTGGATCCGGAGGCTCAGGCCCGGGCAGACCAGTTCCGGATTCGCGCAGAGCAGTTCGAGCACCAGGCCGAGAAGGCCGAGGCCGCGGGACGCACCAAGGACGCCGAGCAGGCACGCGCGAGCGCAACGCAGTGGCGGGAGTGGGCCGAGGCCGCGGTGGAGGCTCTGGGCAAGAAGCGCTAGGCGTCGGGACGGTTGGGACCTGCGGCCGGGTGGTCGCCCGGCCCATCCAACAGACCCTTGCGCTGGTTCTCCGCCATCTGCTGGCGGCGCGCCTCCTCGGCGGCCAACTGCAGGGCGGTTCGCGACCAGACCACGCGGATCCAGTGGAACGTCAACAGGATCACGGCGATCCAGGCCACGACGAGCCCCAACCCGGGGCCGGGAAGAGGCGCCGCGACGGTCTGGCGCGACCACACCGCGAGCATGCCGATCGGGCACGCCACCGCTGAGCCGGCCAGCGCGATCCAGGCCAGCGCCCATCTGCGGGTCAGCAGCGCCAGGATCGAGAAGCCGACGCTGAACACCAGGATCAGCCAGAGGAACACGCGCGATGGCAACGCCACGGCCGCCTCTCCGGCGGCGTCGGTGCCCAGCAGGGCGTCGAGCCCCTTGGCGCCGCCGGTGTGCGGCAGCACGAACGACAGCAGGATCACGAACACCAGGCCCGCCACGACCAGAGCCCTTGCCCCCGGGTCGATCTCACGTGCGACGCGACGTTCCGCGTCCTCGATATCGCCCTTGAAGTCGTCGAACTCCCCGTTGCCGGTCACTTGGAGCATCCCGATACCGCGGGCTGCGGGCGCGGCATGCCGATACTTGGCATGCCGAGCCCGACATTGGTGGTCACCTTGCGACCCTCCTCGTGTGCGTCTCCGGCCCTGGTGCGCCGATGGTCGATTACATCTGCGTCGGCGATCAGGTGGTGGGGCGCGGCGCCGGTCACCGTCGTGACGATCACATCGCCCGGGCGGACGTCGCGGCCACCGGGCGCGAAGTGCACCAGACGGCCGTCCCGCGCCCGACCCGACATCCTTGCCGTGCTCGAGTCCTTGCGTCCCTCACCGGTGGCGACCAGGAGTTCGACGACCGTCCCGACCTGTGCGGCATTCTCCTCCAGGGAGATTCGCTCCTGCAGCTCGATCAGACGTTCATACCGCTCCTGCACAACCGCCTTGGGGAGTTGGTCGGCCAACTCGGCGGCCGGCGTGCCGGGACGCTTCGAGTACTGAAACGTGAATGCCGTTGCGAAGCGCGCGCGGGCCACCACGTCGAGCGTCGCGGCGAAGTCCTCCTCGGTCTCGCCGGGGAAGCCCACGATGATGTCGGTGGTGATGGCGGCGTGCGGTATGGCCGCGCGAACCCTGTCGATGATGCCCAGGTAGCGCTCGGCACGGTAGGACCGGCGCATGGCCCGCAGAATGCGGTCCGACCCGGATTGCAGCGGCATGTGCAGGGTCGGACAGACATTGGGGGTGACGGCCATGGCCTCGATCACGTCGTCGGTGAATTCCGCGGGGTGCGGCGAGGTGAAGCGAACCCGTTCCAGCCCCTCGATGCGCCCACACTCACGCAACAACTTCGCGAATGCGCCCCGATCGCGCTCGACATCCGGATCGGCGAACGAAATGCCGTAGGCATTGACGTTCTGACCCAACAGCGTGACCTCGAGGACGCCCTGGTCGGCCAGCGCCTGCACCTCGGCGAGGACGTCGGCGGGATGGCGGTCGACCTCCTTGCCGCGCAGTGCCGGAACGATGCAGAACGTGCAGGTGTTGTTGCAGCCGACCGAAATGGAAACCCATGCGGCGTATGCGGATTCGCGAGTGGCGGGCAGAGCGGACGGAAACTCCACTAGCGCGTCGGCGATCTCGACCTGCGCGACCCGGTTGTGCCGGGCGCGTTCGAGCAGGGCTGGCAGCGACCCGATGTTGTGGGTGCCGAAGACCACGTCCACCCACGGCGCCTTGGACAGCACCGCCTCGCGGTCCTTCTGCGCCAGGCAGCCGCCGACGGCGATCTGCATATCGGGATCGGACGCCCGCCGCGGTGCCAGGTGGCTGAGGTTTCCGTACAGCTTGTTGTCGGCGTTCTCCCGCACCGCGCAGGTGTTGAACACCACGATGTCGGCATCGGAACCGTCGGCCGCACGCTCGTAGCCGGCGGCGTCCAGCAGGCCGGAGAGCCGCTCGGAGTCGTGCACGTTCATCTGGCAGCCGTAGGTACGGACCTGATAGGTACGGGCCGACGAGCGCTCGTGCGAGGAGCCGACGACTTCTGTCGTGCGCTCGGATGCTGGGTCGATGACTCCCGCTGGGCGCCCTCCGACGCCCATCGGGGCGCCGTCGGTCACCGTCGAAGTCACGGCCCAATGGTACGGCGGCCGGTCCGGAGGCCCAATTCGGTCAAACTCGCCGGAATTCCGAGAGCCCGGCGAGCAGGGCGTTCCCTGGGTAAGGTCTGTCCGCATGGAGAGCGACGGGTCGGCGTCCGCAGTGAGGGAACCGGCTTCGATCAGCCACCCGATGATCTCAATGCGGGGGGTCAACAAGCATTTCGGCGACCTGCACGTGCTCAAGGATATTGACTTCGAGGTCGATCGCGGCCAGGTCGTGGTGGTGCTCGGGCCGTCCGGTTCGGGCAAGTCGACGTTGTGCCGGACGATCAATCGGCTGGAACCAATCGACTCCGGCACCATCTCGATCGACGGTCAACAGCTGCCGTCGGAGGGTCGCAAACTCGCCGACCTACGCAGCGACGTCGGCATGGTGTTCCAGTCGTTCAATCTGTTCGCGCACAAGACGATTCTCGAGAACGTCACGCTCGCCCCGATGAAGGTCCGCAAGGCCTCCAAGGAGCAGGCGCGGGCCAAGGCGATGGAATTGCTCGAGCGCGTCGGTATCGCCAACCAGAAGGACAAGTACCCGGCGCAGCTCTCGGGCGGCCAGCAGCAGCGCGTGGCCATCGCCCGGTCCCTGGCGATGAATCCCAAGGTCATGCTGTTCGACGAGCCCACCAGCGCGCTCGACCCAGAGATGATCAATGAGGTCCTCTCGGTGATGACGTCACTGGCCGAGGAGGGCATGACGATGCTCGTGGTCACCCACGAGATGGGCTTCGCGCGGCGGGCGTCACACCGTGTCGTCTTCATGGCCGACGGCGCGATTGTCGAGGACGCCACGCCCGAGGAGTTCTTCTCCAACCCCAAATCCGATCGCGCCAAGGACTTCCTCGGCAAGATTCTCAACCACTGACGCCCTGCACCCCATTGCCCGCCGAAAGGAACTGACTGTGCCACTCAAGACCTCCACCCGAACTCTGCGATTCCGGGTCGCCGCCGCCGTCGCGATCGCCATCGCCCTCCCCCTGTCGCTCACCGCGTGTGGGGGCGGAGGCGGATCCGACGAGGGCAAGATCGTCATCGGCACCAAGTTCGACCAGCCCGGTCTGGGCCTGAAGAACCCCGATGGCACCGTGACCGGGTTCGACGTCGATGTCGCCACCTACGTGGCCAAGGAACTGGGCTACACACCGGAGCAGATCGAGTGGAAGGAATCGCCCTCGAGCCAGCGGGAGACGCTGATCCAGAACGATCAGGTCAAGTTCATCGCCGCCACCTACTCCATCACCGACGCGCGTAAGGAGAAGGTGTCCTTCGCCGGGCCGTACCTGGTCACCGGCCAGAGCCTGCTGGTGCGTGCGGACAACACCGACATCACCGGCAAGGACTCGCTGCAGAACAACAAGAAGCTGTGCTCGGTGTCCGGATCTACTCCGGCACAGCGGATCAAGGACGAGTACCCCGGCGTGCAGCTGCAGCAGTACGACACCTACTCGGCGTGCGTCGAGGCCCTGAAGAACGGTGCCGTCGACGCGGTGACCACCGATGAGGTCATCCTCGCCGGCTACGCAGCCCAGAGCCCGGGCACGTTCAAGATCGTCGGCGAGCCGTTCTCCGAGGAGAACTACGGCATCGGCCTGAAGAAGGGCGACACCGAACTGCAGACCAAGATCAACGACGCCATCACGAAGATGGAGGCCGACGGCGCGTGGAAGGCCGCGTTCGAGAAGAACCTCGGGCCCGCCGGAATCCCGGTGCCCACTCCCCCGACTGTCGACAAGAACTGACGGTCATCGACGAGAGCTGACGGGAGCCAGCGGAGTCCACGTGGAGGTCTTCTCCGAGTATCGCGGCCAGATTTTCGAGGCGTTCTGGACCACGATTCAGTTGACGGTGTATTCGGCCGTGGGTGCGTTGATCCTCGGTACCGTGCTGGCCGCCCTGCGGCTGTCACCGGTGCCGGTGCTCAAGTGGCTCGGCACCGCCTACGTCAACGTGGTGCGGAACACTCCGCTGACCCTCATCATCCTGTTCTGCTCGTTCGGCCTGTCCCAGACGCTCGGCCTGACGCTGGTGGACGCGCAGTCGATGACCTCGATCGAGGACAGCAACTTCCGGCTCGCGGTGCTGGGCTTGACGGTCTACACGGCGGCGTTCGTGTGCGAGACGGTGCGGTCCGGGGTGAACACGGTGCCGCTGGGTCAAGCCGAGGCCGCCAGGTCGCTGGGCCTGACGTTCGGCCAGAACCTGCGAATGATCCTGCTGCCTCAGGCCTTTCGCGCGGTGCTCATCCCATTGGGATCGGTCCTCATCGCGTTGACGAAGAACACCACCATCGCCTCGGCGATTGGCGTGGCCGAGGCCGCGCTGCTCATGAAGGAGATGATTGAGAACACCGCTGCGCTACTGGCGATCGGCACCATATTCGCGCTGGGCTTCGTGGTGCTGACGCTGCCGCTCGGCTTGTTCTTCGGTTGGCTGGGCAAGCGACTCGCGGTGGTGCGGTAATGAGCGGATCAGTCCTCTTCGATGCGCCCGGCCCGCGCGCCAGGGTGCGCAACCGGCTCATCACCGTGGTCACGGTCGTGCTCGCGGCGCTTGTTGCCTGGGTGGTCTACGGGCGACTGGAGAGCAAGGGCCAACTCACCAGCGCCAAGTGGGAGCCGTTCCTCACGTCGAACCTGTGGACCACCTACGTGCTGCCGGGTGTGCAGGGCACGCTGACGGCCGCTGCCGTGTCGATCGTGCTAGCGCTGATCCTTGGGCTTCTGCTCGGTGTCGGCCGGCTGTCCACGCACAGACCACTGAGTTGGGCGTGCGCGATTTTCGTGGAGTTCTTCCGCGCGGTGCCGGTGCTGATCATGATGATCTTCGCGTACTTCCTGTTCGCCCTGTACGACGTCTTCCCGTCCAAGTACCTCGCACTGGCCGGCGTCATCACCGGTCTGACGCTGTACAACGCCGCGGTGATCGCCGAGATCGTCCGCGCCGGTATCAACGCGCTGCCGCGCGGCCAGTCCGAGGCCGCATCGGCCCTTGGTCTGCGCTGGGGTCAGACCATGCGGTCGATCATGCTGCCGCAGGCCATCACGTCGATGCTGCCGGTGCTGGTATCGCAGATGGTCGTGGTCCTCAAGGACACCGCCATCGGCTACCAGATCACGTTCGTCGAGATGGTCCGACAGGGCACGGTCGTCGGGGCCGCGTACGGCAATTACGTCCCTGCCCTGATCGTCATCGCGCTGTTGATGATCAGCCTCAACTTCGCGTTGTCGGCACTGGCGACACGGCTGGAACGCCGGATGCGCCGGTCCCGGCGTGGACCGGCCCCACTCGAGATCGAGGCCGTCGAACAGGAGGGCGCGCCCGGCGCCAAGGCGGTTTAGCCGTGCGGTTCGGCTCGAAACCCCCTGGGCCGGGCGCAGTTTCCCTGGGCGACTAGCGCGACGCCGCCAGCATTCCGGCCTCGTACGAGCCACCCTTCTGTTGCACGATCACGGCGAGCCGGTTCGCCGCATTGATCATCGCCACCAGGGCGACCAGGGCAACGATCTGGTCATCGTCGTAGTGCTTGTTCACCTGGGTCCACGTCTCGTCGGACACGCCGGTGCCGGTGTCGGCCAGCCGGGTGCCCTCCTCGGCTAGCGCCAGCGCGGCCGCCTCGGCCTCGGTGAACACACTGGACTCGCGCCAGGCGGCGACCAGGTTGAGCCGGGTCGCGGACTCACCGGCGGCCGCGGCCTCCTTGGTGTGCATGTCGATGCACCAGCCGCAGCCGTTGATCTGGCTGGCGCGCAGACTCACCAGCTCCTGGGTGGCCTTGGGCAGCGGCGACTGTTCGATCACCTGCCCGAGGTTGGCGAATCGCTTGACGAACTTGATGCCGAGCTCGTTGGTGAACAGGTTGATCCGGGGTTCCATGGGGTCGTCCTCACTCGTCGTGTTTGCAGTGCCGGACATGAGACGCCGATGAGCCGATGTCCGTGACACCCGTGCAATGTGACGCGCGCCACATCACTCGGCGGGGACCCTGATGTCACAACATGACGTTGACTGGTGTCATGTGGTCGGCACTAACGAGAAGTGGACAGTGAGGAGTCGCTCATGCCGGACACGCCACCGCCCGCAGACCCAGCCACCGAGGTGTTCCTCACTCACCGAAACCTGCTCTTCACCGCCGCCTACGAGCTGCTCGGCTCGGCGTCGGACGCCGAGGACGTCCTGCAGGAGACCTGGCTGCGGTGGGTCGACGTCGATCTGGACCAGGTGCGCAATCAGCGCGCCTATCTTGTCCAGATCGCCACCCGTCAGGCTCTGGGCAGGTTGCGGACGCTGAGCCGTCGCAGGGAGTCCTACGTCGGGTCCTGGCTGCCCGAGCCGCTGCTGACCACACCCGACGTGGCCGAGGACGTCGAGCTGGCCGACAGCGTCTCGATGGCGATGCTGCTGGTGCTCGAGACGCTGACCCCGACCGAGCGAGCGGTGTTCCTGCTGCGCGACGTGTTCGCGCTGGAATACGACGAGATCGCCGACGCCGTCGACAAGACTCCGGCTGCGGTCCGTCAGATCGCCCACCGGGCACGATCACACGTCGCGTCCCGCCGACCCCGCGGCATCGTGTCGGCGGCCGAGTCCCGGGATGCACTCGGGGCGTTCCAACGGGCCATCGAGACAGGCGATCTGCAGGGCCTGGTCGACATCCTGGCGCCCGATGTCGTGCTACTCAGCGACGGAGGCGGTGTGAAGCAGGCCGTGCTGCGTCCCATCGTGGGGTCCGACAAGGTGGCGCGCCTGCTGACTGCCGGCATCCCGAGGATCGCCGGCCAGATGTCACTCGAGCCGGTGCAGATCAACGGCGGTCCGGCACTGCTCATCCGGCTCGACGGAGAGATCGACGACATCGTGGCCGTGCGGATCGACGACGGCCTCATCACGGGGCTCTACATCGTGCGCAACCCGCACAAGCTCACCTACCTGCACAGCGAGACCGCTCTGCGCCGTTGAGCCTGACACCGGTTAGACGCGCCGACGCTCCCGCTCGGCCGCCAATGCCACCTTGACCACGTCGAAGGCCATCGACTGACCGTAGCCACGACGGGCCAGCATCCCGACCAGACGCCGCATCACCTTCACGTCGTCGGCCTCGTCGGTGAGCCGTTCCCGGCGCAACTTGTCGGTGACCAGCTCCTCGGCCCGCTGACGCTCGGCACCCGCATCGATATCGGCCAGCGCCGCGGCGATGACCTCGTCATCGACACCCTTGGTGCGCAATTCGGCAGCCAAGGCGCGCTTGCCCTTTCCCGCGTTCATCCGCCGCGAACGGACCCACTGCTCGGCGAAGTCCTCGTCATCGATGAGTCCGACAACGGCCAACCGGCCCAGCACCCGATCACTCACGTCGTCGGGGTAACCCCGCTTGGTGAGCTGTCCGGCCAACTCGGCCCTGGTGCGTGCCCGCGCGGTGAGCAGGCGCAGGCAGACCGCCCGCGCCTGCTCCTCGCGTGAGGCCGCCGAAACGGGGGCGACCCCTTGGTCGTTGGACTCAGAAGTCCTGTTCGACTCAGAAGTCCTGTTGGACTCAGAAGTCGACGGGGGCGGGAAGGACTTCATCAGCACTGACATCGTCGGTGACCACGGCTCCGATGCCGAGCTTCTCCTTGATCTTCTTCTCGATCTCGACGGCGGTGTCGGGGTTCTGGAGCAGGAAGTTCCTGGCGTTCTCCTTGCCCTGTCCCAGCTGCTCACCCTCGTAGGTGAACCAGGAGCCGGACTTGCGGACGAAGCCATGCTCGACACCCATGTCGATGAGCGAGCCCTCCTTGGAGATGCCCTTGCCGTAGAGGATGTCGAACTCGGCCTGCTTGAACGGCGGGGCCATCTTGTTCTTGACGATCTTGCAACGGGTGCGGTTGCCCACCGCGTCGGTGCCGTCCTTGAGCGTCTCGATACGACGCACGTCAAGGCGAATGGAGGCGTAGAACTTCAATGCCTTTCCACCCGTTGTCGTTTCGGGCGAGCCGAACATGACGCCGATCTTCTCGCGGAGCTGGTTGATGAAGATCGCGGTGGTATTCGAGTTGCTCAGGGCACCGGTGATCTTGCGCAGCGCCTGGCTCATCAACCGCGCCTGCAGACCGACGTGGCTGTCGCCCATCTCGCCCTCGATCTCCGCCCGCGGAACCAACGCGGCCACCGAGTCGATGACCAGGATGTCCAGCGCGCCCGAACGGATCAGCATGTCGGCGATCTCAAGCGCCTGCTCACCGGTGTCCGGCTGTGAGACCAGCAGCGCATCGGTGTCCACGCCGAGCTTCTTGGCGTAGTCGGGATCCAGTGCGTGCTCGGCGTCGATGAACGCTGCGATGCCGCCGGCGGCCTGCGCATTGGCGACCGCGTGCAGTGCGACGGTGGTCTTGCCCGAGGACTCCGGTCCGTAGATCTCGACGACTCGGCCACGCGGCAGCCCCCCGATACCCAGCGCCACGTCGAGGGCGATCGACCCGGTCGGGATAACCGAGATCGGCTGGCGAACCTCTTCACCAAGCCGCATCACCGAACCCTTGCCGTGACTCTTCTCAATCTGTGCGAGAGCCAGCTCGAGAGCCTTCTCGCGGTCGGGGGCTTGCGCCATGGTGGTGTCTCCGTCCTTGTGTGTGTTCGGTTGATCGGTGTCGATCAGTTGGCCGTGACGCTAGATCAGGCCACCGACAAGTCCCGCGGTCGAACGATCCCCACAGTAGACGAACACCTGTTCGATTCAAGTGGACACGCCGGTGATGGCCCCCTGTCGATATCGCGGCTCCGAACCCTTGCGGCGCGAGTCGACCTATCGTGGGGACATCAGGCTCTCGAAGCTTGGGGCGAACATGCACGAGATGGCGCTAACGCAGAGTCTTGTCGAAGCGGTGTGCGAGCACGCCGCCGGTCGCCGCGTCCACAGCGTGAAGCTGGAGGTCGGGGCGCTGTGCGCCGTCGTACCGGATGCCATGACGTTCTGCTTCGAACTCGCCGTCGAGGGCACCGTCGCCGACGGTGCCCGCCTCGACCTCGACATCTGCCCCGGGACCGCCCACTGCCGCGGCTGCGGCGGCGACCTCGAACTGACCGATCTGATTCTGTTGTGCCCCTGCGGCAGCGCCGATCTCGAGGTGCTGACCGGACGGGATCTGCGAATTCTCTCGATGGAAGTGAGCTGACATGTGCGCAACCTGCGGCTGCGGTGAGGACGCGGCGACCGTCACGCTCGCCGGCGAGACCCACACGCACCCCCATTCCCACACCCACGAACACCCACACTCGCACTCGCACCAGGCGGAGCGACAGACCATCACTCTCGAACACAGGGTTCTGGCAAAGAACGATCACCTCGCGGAGCACAACCGTCAGTGGCTCGCCGAACGTGACATCCTGGCCCTCAACCTGACGAGTTCGCCGGGTGCCGGTAAGACCACACTGCTGGAACGCACCATCGCCGAGTGGGACAACCGACGACCCGTGGCCGTCATCGAGGGTGACCAACAGACGCTGCTCGACGCCGAACGGATCCGGGCCACCGGATGCCGGGCCGTCCAGGTCAACACCGGCGCGGGATGTCACCTTGACGCGGACATGGTCGGACGCGCACTCGACGCACTCGATCCCGAACCCGGCACACTGCTGTTCATCGAGAACGTCGGAAACCTGGTATGCCCAGCACTTTTCGACCTCGGCGAACGCGCCATGGTGGTCGTCATCTCAGTCACCGAGGGTGCGGACAAGCCGCTGAAGTATCCGCACATGTTCGCGGCGGCCTCGCTGGTCGTGATCAACAAGATCGACCTGCTGCCCTACGTCGACTTCGACCTCGACATCTGCGCGGCCAACGCGAGGTCTGTCAACCCCCATGTGCAAACCATGCCGGTATCCGCCACGACGGGACAGGGCATCGAACCCTGGCTGCAGTGGATCGCCCACTCAGCCACGACGCGTATCTGATGGTTGATCCGACAAGGATCCGTTGACAAGGCAAACAGCGGCGAGTAAACCCAGAAGCAGCGACGCGTAAGTGAGCCGAAGGGCGACTCCTACGCCGCAGGGACCTCAGCCCGGTCCCGGAGGGGTTGCAGCATGCCTACAGAAGCTGCCAAGAAAGCGGAACAGACACTGATCCACGTTCTGTGGATCAACGCCGGCCTGAGCTGTGACGGCGATTCCGTGGCATTGACAGGCGCCACCCAACCAAGCATCGAGGAGATCGCGCTCGGAGCGCTACCCGGCTTGCCTCAAGTCGCGGTGCACTGGCCGCTCATCGATTTCGAGTGCGGACCGGCGGGCGGTGCGGACGACTTCCTCGAATGGTTCTTCAAAGCCGATCGCGGCGAGTTGGAGCCGTTCGTACTGGTGGTCGAGGGGTCCATCCCCAACGAGAATCTGCACAGGGAGGGGTACTGGTGCGGGTTCGGCAACGACCCCGCGACCAATCAGCCGATCACCACCAGTGAGTGGCTTGACCGGCTAGCGCCGAAGGCCACCGCCATCGTCGCCGTCGGCACGTGCGCGACGTACGGCGGTATCCACGCGATGGCGGGCAACCCGACCGGCGCGATGGGCGTGCCGGACTACCTCGGCTGGGACTGGAAGAGCAAGGCCGACATCCCGATCGTCTGCGTGCCCGGCTGCCCCATCCAGGGCGACAACCTGTCCGAGACACTGACCTACCTGCTCTACATGGCCACCGGTCAGGCGCCGATGATCCCGCTCGACGACGCGCTGCGACCGCAGTGGCTGTTCGGCATGACCGTGCACGAGGGGTGCGACCGGGCTGGCTACTACGAACAAGGCGATTTCGCGACCGAGTACGGATCGCCGAAATGCATTGTGAAGCTTGGCTGCTGGGGTCCGGTCGTCAAGTGCAACGTGCCGAAGCGGGGTTGGATCAACGGCGTCGGCGGCTGCCCGAACGTCGGCGGAATCTGCATCGGGTGCACCATGCCCGGCTTCCCCGACAAGTTCATGCCCTTCATGGATGAGCCGCCCGGCGGCATGATCTCGTCGACCGCGTCGGGTATGTACGGATCGGTGATCCGTCCGCTGCGCAGGATCACCAGGCGCACTCTCGACAAAGAGCCGAGGTGGCGCCATCCGGGCAAGGAACTGACCACCGGAGCGAAGCGCACCTGGTAGGCGTGCGGCGCACAGAAAGGCAGAACCCCATGACAACCACAGTTCCGGGACCCCAGCACACCAAGAAGGATCCGAGCACGCTGGTCGACATGTCCTGGGATCCGATCACCCGCATCGTTGGCAGCCTTGGCATCTACACCAAGATCGACTTCGAGAACCGTGAGGTGGCGGAGTGCCACAGCACATCGTCCATCTTCCGCGGCTACTCGATCTTCATGAAGGGCAAGGATCCCCGCGACGCGCACTTCATCACCAGTCGGATCTGCGGGATCTGCGGTGACAACCACGCCACCTGCTCGTGCTACACGCAGAACATGGCCTACGGAGTCAAGCCGCCCAACCTGGGCGAGTGGATCGTCAACCTGGGCGAGGCCGCCGAGTACATGTTCGACCACAACATCTTTCAAGAGAATCTGGTCGGCGTGGACTACTGCGAGAAGATGGTCTCCGAGACCAACCCGGGGGTGCTGGCCAAGGCCGAGAACACGCTGGCCCCGCACTCCGATGCACACGGCTACCGCACCATCGCCGACATCATGCGGGCGCTGAACCCGTTCACCGGCGAGTTCTACCGCGAGGCACTGGTCGTCAGCCGGTGGACGCGCGAGATGTTCTGCCTGATGGAGGGCAGGCACGTTCACCCCTCGACGCTGTATCCGGGCGGTGTGGGCACCGTGGCGACCATTCAGCTGATGACCGACTACATCACCCGGCTGATGCGCTACGTCGAGTTCATGAAGAAGGTCGTCCCGATGCACGACGATCTCTTCGACTTCTTCTACGAGGCGCTACCCGGTTACGAGAAGGTCGGCCTGCGACGCACACTTCTCGGTTGCTGGGGTTCCTTCCAGGATCCGGAGTACTGCAACTTCTCCTACAAGGACATGGAGATGTGGGGTAACAAGATGTTCGTCACGCCGGGTGTGGTGGTGGACGGCAAGCTGGTCACCCACTCCCTGGTGGACATCAACCTCGGACTCCGAATTATGTTGGGCAGCAGCTACTACGACGACTGGACCGACCAGGAGATGTTCGTCACGACCGATCCGCTGGGCAACCCGGTCGATCGGCGCCATCCGTGGAATCAGCACACCAACCCCAAACCGCAGAAGCGCGATCTCGACGACAAGTACAGCTGGGTGATGTCACCGCGCTGGTTCGACGGCAAGGACCATCTGGCGCTCGATACCGGTGGCGGTCCGCTGGCGCGGTTGTGGAGCACAGCACTCGCCGGACTCGTCAACGCCGATGGATACGTCGTGTCCACCGGGCACAGCGTGCAGATCAACCTGCCCAAGACCGCGCTCAAGGGTCCCGTCGAGCTCGAGTGGAAGATCCCGCAGCACGGCAGCAACACCATCGAGCGAAACCGGGCACGTACCTACTTCCAGGCCTACGCCGCGGCGTGCGCATTGCACTTCGCCGAGCAGGCGCTGATCGAGATCAGGGCAGGCCGCACCAAGACGTGGGAGAAGTTCACGGTGCCGGAAAGGGCCATCGGATGTGGTTTCACCGAGGCCGTGCGCGGCGTGCTCAGTCACCACATGGTGATCCGGGACGGCAAGATCGCGAACTACCATCCCTATCCCCCCACCCCGTGGAACGCGAGCCCACGCGACAGCTACGGAACCCCTGGACCGTATGAGGACGCCGTCCAGGGTCAACCGATCTTCGAGGAGAACGATCGGGACAACTTCAAGGGCATCGATATCATGCGGACGGTTCGCAGCTTCGATCCGTGCCTTCCCTGCGGGGTGCACATGTACCTCGGTGCGGGCAAGACGCTGGAGAAACTGCACTCTCCGACCCAGTCCGTCACTGGGGAGTAATACATGGCCTCGACAGGACGACAAGGCCCGGAGGCACCCGACGACGACACGCGATGGCGGACAGCAGGTGATCGCATCCAGATCCTGCTGGACGCCAGCTCGGGCGGCGGGACGGTGGCGCGTGAACGCGCCGAGCAGCTGGCCGGCGAATTGACCGATCTCTACGGCGCGGCCCTCGAGCGGATCGTGTTGATCGCGGGCCGTTCGGACCCGGATCTGGTGAGCCAGTTGGCCTCCGACGACCTCGTCGCCAGCCTCCTTCTGGTGCATGGCCTGCATCCGCACGGCGTGCGACACCGGATCGAGGACGCGCTGGAAAAGGTGCGGCCCTACCTGGGCTCCCACGGCGGCGACGTCACCCTGCGCGATGTCACCGACGATCCCGCGGACCCTGACGGCCTTGTGGTGCGCCTGCAGTTCGCGGGCAGCTGCAAGGCCTGTCCGTCCTCGGCGGTCACCCTGCAGTTCGCCGTCGAGGATGCGGTCCGCGCAGCCGCGCCCGAGGTCACCACGATCGAAGTGGTGACCGCAGAACCGGATCCGGCAGCATCGTCGGGTCTGATCTCTGCGGACACGCTGATGAGCCGTGTCCACACCAGGGAGGCCTCCGGTGCCGCCTGGCACCCGGTACCCGACTTCGGGAATCTCGGCCCCGGTGAGGTCGGCGGTTTCCTGGTCGCAGGCGTGCCCATCCTGGCCTGCCGCGTCGGTGACGATCTCTTCGCCTACCACGATCGATGCGGGCGCTGTGACGAGTCGATGGCGGGCGCGGCGCTGCATCGCCCGATGGGCGCACCGATCGGCGAGGCCGTGATCCGCTGCCCGCGCTGCGGTGCCCACTTCGACGTCGTGCACGCCGGTGCCGGCCTGGACGGCGGCCCCGGGCTCCCACCGCATCTCGATCCCATCCCGCTGCTGCCTCGCGACGGCGTGCTGTCGGTCGCGGTACACGCCGAGGCATCCGGGGTGATGTGATGGCCGGGGCAGGTGCGTACGACGTACTGACGCGGATCCGGGCCAACAAGCGACCCGCGCCGCCGGTCGGCGAGCGGTGTGAGATGTGCGCCGAGCCGATCGCCGATGAGCACCAGCACGTGGTGAATGTTGCGGCACGCCAACTGATGTGCACGTGCCGCGGCTGCTACCTGTTGTTCGCCGACCAGCACGCCAAGCTGCGTTACCGGGCTGTACCCGATCGGTACCTCACGTTCTCCGACTTCGCCCTGGACCGGCGCGCATGGGATGCGCTGCAGATACCCGTCGGGCTGGCGTTCTTCTTCCACAACTCCGAGATGGACAAGACGGTGGCGTTCTATCCCGGTCCGGCCGGCGCCACCGAATCCGAGTTGGATCTCGGCGCCTGGAGCACCATCGGCGGTGCTGCTCGCGCACTGACCATGCTTGCCGACGACGTCGAGGCGCTGCTGGTCCGCGTCCCCGACCGACAACACGCGGACCCCGAGCTCAACGTCGCCGCCGAGTGCTACCTCGTGCCGATCGATGCCTGCTACGAGTTCGTGGGCAGGCTGCGAATGCTGTGGCGGGGATTCGACGGCGGCCAGGAGGTACGCGCATTCGTCGACGACTTCTTCGATCGCGTCAGGGCTCGTAGCACGGTGGCCGCGCCATGATCGATCTGACGTTCGTCGTGCGGGACGTTGCCGCGGAGCAGTTCTCGGTGACGCCGCGGCTGACGGCGCGCATCGGCATCGCGACGGGTTCGACCGAACCGATCCAGGCGATAGCGCTGCAGTGTCAGGTGCGCATCGAGCCGTTGCGTCGCCGCTACTCGGACGTCGAGGCCGTCGGTCTGGCCGACCTGTTCGGGCCGCGGGAGCGGTGGGCGGACACCCAACGCACATTCCTGTGGCAACACTGCACGGCGATGGTTCAGGGCTTCACCGGCACCACCGAGACGTCGATGCCGCTGGAGTGCACCTACGACTTCGAGGTGACGGCCGCCAAGTACCTGCACGCCCTGCGGGACGGCACGATCCCGCTCCTGTTCCTGTTCAGCGGAACGGTTTTCGCCCCGGGTGAGCGTGGCTTCTCGGTACACCTGGTGTCGTGGGAATGCGAGGCCCGCTACGACATGCCGGTGTCGGTGTGGCAGGACCTGATGCGGCTGCACTATCCGAACGCCGGCTGGATACGCCTCGGGCACGACACCGTCACCGCGCTCGCCGCCTACAAGTCCGCCCGCGGAATGCTGGACTTCGAGGATGCTGTGAGCGCCCTGCTGGCCGAGGCCTCGGAGGGCAGGAGCGGAGCGACCCGGGATTTGTCACAGCGCGCCTCGTCACCGCGGGCCGAGGAGGTCCGATGAGCACCACCTGGGACCGGGCCCGCGCCATCGCCGACGCGGTGCTCTACGAGGGCTACCTGCTCTACCCCTATCGGGCCACCTCCAGCAAGAACCAGTCCCGTTGGCAGTTCGGCGTGGTGGGGCCACCTGGCGCGTCCGATGCGGGCTTCGGCGAGGACGACACCCTGTCCGCGCAGTTCCTGATCGACGGGGACGGGGTGCTGACCCTCGTCGTGCGCTTCCTCCAGCTTCAGCACCGACGCGCCGAGCGTGATGCCGGCGGCGGGCGATTCGAACCCGTCGACGAACTGACCAGCGGCCTGCAGTCCTGGGTCACCTGGGACGAGGCGGTGGAGTGCGAACTCACCTTCGGACCGCTCGACGCCGCGGACTGCACGCGGTCGCAAACTCTGCCCGTCACGGTGAACGCGGGCACCGATACCGAACTCGTCGACGGCGGCCGCCTCACCCGCACGAGGCATGCGATCCGGGCCGAACTGCGTGTCACCGGCGAGCACGACGAGGGCCTGCTCCGTGTGACGACGACGATCCGCAACACGGGACCCGCGGCAACCGACAAGGACACCGCGGTCGCCACATCCCTTATCGGGACGCACATCATCGCGCACGTCGAGGGCGGCGAGTTCGTCTCACTGCTCGAACCACCCGAGACCGCGATGGGTCCGGTGTCCCGGTGCGTTCAGCACCGATGCTTCCCCGTCCTGGCCGGGCGCGCCGGCGATAAAGACCTGCTGTTGATCTCCCCGATAATCCTCTACGACCATCCCGAGATCGCTGAACAGAGCGAGGGCGCACTCTACGACTCGACCGAGATCGACGAGATCCTGACCCTGCGGGTGATGACGATGACCGCCGAGGAGAAGGCGCAGGCCCGCGCCACCGACCCGCTGGCGGCCGCCCTCATCGATCGCTGCGACTCGATGTCGCCGCAGGATATGCAGCAACTGCACGGCATCCTGCGCAACCCGCCGGCCGGACTCATCCCCGAGATTCCAGAGGGCGTGGACTGGTGGGACCCGCTGGCCGACAAAGCCGTACGCCCTGACATCGACGCCGTACTGATCGACGGCGTACGGGTTGCCGCGGGTAGTCGGGTACGGCTGCGGCCGAGTAGGCGCGCCGACGCCCAGGACATCTTCTTCGCCGGGAGATCGGCCCGGGTCACGTCGGTGCACGAGGACGTGGACGGCCAGAGGTACGTCGGTGTGATCGTTGAGGACGATCCGGAGATCGAGATGCCGGATTCCTACGGCCGCTACCTGTACTTCGCCCCCGAGGAAGTCGAGCCGCTCGAACCGAGAGTGGTCAGCCCAGATAGGAGTTCATGATGGATGTAGTTGGTTGGGTCGCAACGGGTGTCATCGCCGCCGCCATAGTGGGAGGGGTGTTGATCGGAATTCGGTCGATCCCCGACATGCAGCGATACATGAAGATGCGGAACATGTAGTCCGGTCCCGGGATGACGATACGGATCCTGGTCGCCGGCATCGGCAACATATTCCTCGGAGACGACGGATTTGGCTCCGAGGTGATCAGGCGTGCGTCGTCGGCGCTGTGCAACCGTGACTTCCCGGGTGCGACCGTCACGGTGGTCGACTACGGCATTCGGGGCATGCACCTGGCCTATGACCTCCTCGAGGACTGGGACGCGTTGGTGCTCGTGGACGCGCTGCCCGATCGCGGTGCACCTGGCCTGCTGCACGTCTTCGAGGCCGATCACGAAACCTTGACACCCACAGCTGGTCTCGAAGCACACAGCATCGATCCGGCGGCGGTGATCGGCACGCTGAGGGCGCTGGGCGGCACGCCGCCCAGGACGATCGTCGTCGGCTGTGAGGTGGCCGACATCGGCGAGGGCATGGCGCTGTCCGAAGCCGTGGCCGCATCCGTGACCGACGCCGTCACGGCCATCGAGGACGTGTTGTCGAGACTGCGCGCACCGGTGACCGCGAGGGAGGGCTGAACAGCCATGTGTCTGGGAATTCCTGGTCGGGTGATCGCCATGGTCGAGGGGTATGGCGATCAACTCGTGCTCGTCGACGTCGTCGGGCAGGCCAGGAAGGTCAACATCGGCATGCTGCCCGAGGAGACGTTCAATCCCGGCGACTGGGTGATCATCCACATGGGCTTCGTCGTCGAGAAGACCGACGAGGCGGGCGCGGACGCCGCGATGGCGGGCCTGGAACTGATGGGTTCGGGCCCCACGGAGGACGATTCGCCATGACCACCCGCCGCCGGACCCGGATCTGCGTGCACGGCGTCGTCCAAGGCGTCGGCTTCCGGCCGTTCGTCTACACCACCGCGGCGGCACTGGGGTTGTCCGGCTCGGTGCGCAACGACAGCTCCGGGGCGATCATCGAAGCCGAGGGCGACGGACGTGCCGTCGACGAGTTCACCCGGCATCTGCGCGAGCACCCCCCGCCGCTGGCCGTCATCGGGGCCGTCGAGTGTCATGACATCCCACTCATGGGGGGCACCGGATTCGAGATCGCCGACACGTCGCGTTCCGGTGGTGGCCGGACCCTGGTCTCCCCCGACGTCGCGATGTGCGCGGACTGCGCTGCCGAACAACGCGATCCGGCCGACCGACGCCACCGGCACGCGTTCATCAACTGCACCAACTGCGGTCCCCGGTTCACGATCATCGCCTCGGTGCCCTACGACCGCGCCACCACGACGATGGCCGACTTCCCGATGTGCCCCGACTGCGCACGCGAGTACGCCGACCCGGGTGACCGCCGATTCCACGCCCAACCGGTCTGCTGCCCCGCCTGCGGACCAACGCTGACCTACCGCGACCACAACGGCCACACCGAGCGCAGGGAGCAGGCACTCGCCAGCGCCCGGCGCCTGCTGCGCGACGGCGGAATCCTCGCAGTCAAGGGCATCGGCGGCTACCACCTGGCCTGCGACGCCACCAACGAGACCGCGGTCGCCGAACTGCGGCGACGAAAGCGCCGCGGCGACAAGCCGTTCGCGGTGATGGTGCCGGACCTGGCCGCCGCGCACACCATTACCTTGCTGGACGACGCGACGGCACGCGTGCTGTCCGGTCCGCAGCGCCCGATCGTGCTCGTCGAACGGCGTTCCGGCGCATCGATCGCCGCATCGGTCGCCCCCGGCAATCCGGACCTCGGTGTCCTGCTCGCCTACGCCCCGCTGCACATCCTGCTGTTCGGGCTGCCCGATGACGAACCGGGGCCGGCCACGCTGGTCATGACGTCGGGAAACCTTGGCGGCGAGCCGATCTGCTTCATCGACGATGACGCGCTGAACCGCCTTGCCCCGCTCGCCGACGGTTGGCTGCTGCACGACAGGCCGATCCTGGTGCCATGTGACGACTCGGTCGTGCGTGTCGTGCGCCTCGGCGGAGCCGAGCATCGAGACGTCCAACAGTTGCCGATCCGGCGGTCTCGCGGCTATGCGCCGATGCCGGTCTCGCTGCCCGTGTCGGTGCCTCCGACACTCGCCGTGGGCGCCGATCTGAAGAACACCATGGCCGTCGCCGACGGCAGATACGCATGGCTCAGCCAGCACATCGGCGATATGGACGATCTCGCCACGCTGTCCGCCTTCGACGCCGCCACCCGCCACCTCTGCGCCCTGACCGGCGTCGCGCCCACTGTTCTCGCCGCTGACGCGCACCCGCGCTACCGCTCGACCGCGTGGGCGCACCGCAACGCCGGTGCCCGACCGGTGCGCTCCGTTCAGCATCACCACGCCCACATCGCCGCGGTGATGGCCGAACACGGGTTGGACGGCACCCGGCAGCTGCTGGGATTCGCGTTCGACGGCACGGGATATGGCCCCGACGGTGCGGTGTGGGGCGGTGAGGTGATGCTCGCCGACTACAAGGAGTACCGCAGGCTGGCCCATCTCAAGTACGTCCCGCTGGCCGGTGGGGACACCAGCGTCCTGCGTCCCTACCGGATGGCGCTGGCCCACCTCTGGGCGGCGGGCCTGCCGTGGGACACCGACCTCGCCCCGGTCCGGGCGTGTCCGCCGACCGAGCGGGGCGTCCTGGCCCACCAGTTGGAGACCGGCCTGGCGTGCGCCCCGACATCCAGCATGGGGCGCCTCTTCGACGCGGTCTCGGCGCTGGCCGGTGTCCGGCAGGTGATCGCGTACGAGGCTCAGGCCGCCATCGAACTCGAGGGCCTTGCCCGTGGTGTCGACTGCGGTGCCACCGGCTACGCCTTCGGTATCGACGCCGAGGGGCCGACGACCATCATCGACCCCGCACCGCTGTTCCGGGCCGTCGTCGTCGACGTTCGCGACGGCGCACCGCCCGGTCTCATCGGTGCCCGGCTGCACCGCGCCGTCGCCCGTCTGATCGTCGACCTCGCCATCGCGTTCGAGAAGCCGACCGTGGCGCTGACGGGTGGGGTCTTCCAGAACGCGCTGCTGCTGCGGATGGCGGTCGACGAACTGCGCACCAACGGAATCGACGTACTGACCCACCGACACGTCCCGCCAAACGACGGCGGTATCGCGCTCGGTCAGATCCTGGTCGGGACATCGGGATAGGAACGGAGGACACCATGTGTTTAGCGGTGCCGGGAAAGATCGTCAGCATCGCCGACCGTGACGGCACGCTGATGTCCACGGTGGACTTCGGAGGTCTCCGCAAGGACGTCTGCCTGCAGTACATCCCCGACGCTGCGGTCGGTGAGTACGTGGTCGTCCACGTCGGTTTCGCGATCCAGCGACTGGATGAGGAATCAGCCATCGCAACGCTGGCGGAGTTCGAGCATCTCGGGGTGCTCAAGGAGGAGTTCGGCGACGGGTTCGAACTGGCCGCGCGACAGGCCGGTGTGCAGAACCCCAACGAAGCGAGGTCATCATGAAGTACCTGGACGAGTTCAGCGATCCCGACCTGGCGGGCAAGCTCATCGAGCAGATCAAGGCCGTCACCACCCGCCGCTGGTCGATCATGGAAGTGTGTGGCGGACAGACGCATTCGATTATTCGGCACGGCATCGACCAACTGCTGCCCGACGAGATCGAGATGATCCACGGCCCCGGGTGTCCGGTGTGCGTGACGCCGCTGGAGATGATCGACAAGGCGATGGAGATCGCGGCGCGGCCCGATGTGATCTTCTGCTCGTTCGGCGACATGCTGCGTGTGCCCGGCAGTGACAAGGACCTGTTTCGCATCAAGAGCGAGGGCGGTGACGTCCGCGTGGTGTACTCCCCGCTGGATGCCCTGACCATCGCCAGGGACAATCCGACCAGGCAGGTGGTGTTCTTCGGCATCGGCTTCGAGACCACCGCACCCGCGAACGCCATGACCGTGTATCAGGCCAAACGGCTTGGCATCGAGAACTTCTCGCTCCTGGTGTCACATGTCCTGGTGCCACCCGCGATCTCGGCGATCATGGAGTCACCGACATGCCGGGTGCAGGCCTTCCTCGCGGCTGGCCACGTGTGCGCGGTGATGGGCACCGACGAGTATCCGGAACTGTGCGAGAAGTACTCGGTGCCGATCGTCGTCACCGGGTTCGAGCCGTTGGACATCCTCGAGGGCATTCGACGGACGGTGTTGCAACTCGAGTCGGGCAGACATGAGCTCGAGAACGCCTACCCCCGCGCCGTTCGCGCGGAGGGCAACAGCCCGGCCAAGGCCATGCTGGCCGACGTGTTCGAGGTGACCGACCGCGCCTGGCGCGGTATCGGCGTCATCCCGGCCAGCGGATGGCGACTCTCGCCCGCCTACCGCGACTACGACGCCGAGCACCGGTTCGCCGTCACCGACATCCACACCGCCGAGTCCACCGTCTGCCGGTCGGGAGAGGTGCTGCAGGGCCTGATCAAACCCCATGAGTGCGCGGCGTTCGGCACCGTCTGCACACCGCGTAATCCCCTGGGGGCGACCATGGTGTCCTCAGAGGGCGCGTGCGCGGCCTACTACCTTTACCGGCGTCTCGAGGTGAGTCATGCCTGACTCGACGACCAGCCGGCCCGCCACCATCGACATGGAGCAGTGGGTGTGCCCGATACCGTTACGCGGGTCGCCGAACATCGTGATGGGTCACGGTGGTGGCGGCGCGATGTCGGGCGAACTCATCGAGCATCTGTTCCTGCCCGCGTTCGGGCCGGCCGCCGACGCAGGCATGGGCGACTCGGCGGTGCTGACGTTCGGGTCGCAGCGGCTGGCGTTCTCGACCGACTCGTTCGTCGTCAAGCCGCTGGTCTTCCCCGGCGGCACGATCGGCGACCTGGCCGTCAACGGGACAGTCAACGACCTGGCGATGGCGGGTGCCCAGCCCATCGCCCTGTCGACGGCGTTCATCCTGGAGGAGGGCACGGCGCTGGACGACATAGCCCGTGTCGCACAGGCTCTGGGCACCGCCGCACTCGCGGCCGGGGTGAAGCTGGTGACGGGTGACACCAAGGTCGTCGACGCGGGCCACGGCGACGGCATCTACGTCAACACGGCGGGTATCGGCCTGGTCGACCCCCGCGCGGACATCCGGCCGCAGCGCGCCGCGGTCGGTGATGCCGTGATCGTCAGCGGTGACATCGGTGTGCACGGTGTCGCCGTGATGAGCTGCCGCGAGGGGCTCGAGTTCGCCACCACGGTCGCCAGTGACACTGCACCGCTGAACGGGCTGGTGGCCGCCATGATCGACACGGGCGCTGACGTCCACGTGTTGCGTGACCCCACCCGCGGTGGCGTGGCGGCGACGTTGAACGAACTCGCCAGGGCGGCCGGGCTCGGCATCGCGCTGGATGAACGGTCGTTCCCCATCCCCGCCGATGTGCGCGACGCGTGCGGCCTGCTGGGACTCGATCCGCTGCAGGTCGCCAACGAGGGCAAGCTGCTGGCCTTCGTCCCGGCCGGGGACACCGATCGGGTGCTGGCCGCCATGCGCGCGCACCCGCTGGGCGCCAGGGCGACGGTGATCGGCACCTGCGTCGCGGAGCACCCCGGCATCGTGGTCGCACGGACCGCCCTGGGCGGCACCCGAGTGGTCGATCTGCCCATCGGTGAACAGCTTCCGCGAATCTGTTGACATCCATGACGTCGACCGCGCGCCTGCGGGTGGGCCACGAGGAGTTCGCCCGGTACGCCTTCCCGCCCAACGAACTCGGCTACTGCGGTCCAGCTGACGCCGGCGATCCGTTGCGCCGAAGTTCCGCCGAACTGGCCGCTCACGCCAGGGAGTTCGACGGCGCGTGGCCCTACCTGGACGCCATCGCCGACGCGGCGCTTATCACCGACCCGCTGGATCCCGAGGTGGTGCGCACGTACTGGATCGGCGGTCCACTTCTTGGCGCGGTGAACCCCGACGTTCTGCTGAGCAGGTTGCGGGCCGCCTTCACCGGGCAAGTCACCGGGATACTCGACGACCTGGCGGCCGGGCAGGCCCTGGCCCACCACAACTTTCACGTTCTCGCCGTCTACCCCTGGATCCGCTTCCTGGACCGCGACCCCGTCAAACCGGTGCAGGTCATGGGTGACTGCCGGATCCGCTGGGGCGTCGTGGAGTCAGTTCTGGGTGACCACGTTGTGCTCGCAGCACGGCCGCTGACACTCGTCGACGGCACCCTGGCACTCGGTGACCCCGTCGAGGACCGGGTGCGATGGCGCAGGGACGGCGTGTCGCTCACGCCGAGACCGGCGCGGGGCGCGACGGTGTCGGCGCACTGGGACTGGGTGTGCGGCACGCTAACCGATGATCAGGCCGCGGCGCTGGCCTCCGCGACACAGATGGCCCTCGACATCGTCAACGTGGCGAGGACATGAGTGGGGTCACCACTGGTCCTTCGGGACGTCGAAGTCCGCGCACAGCGCCCGCCAGACATCTCTCGGCTCGACGCCGTCCTCAATGGCCTGCGCAGCGGTGCGACCGCCCAAAGCGGTCAGCACGTGGTCGACCAACAACGATGACCCTCGCACCGAACCGAACCGTCCGTTGACGAGTTCGGCGAATTCCGTCAGCCGCATCCGACCAACCTACGCGGAGGCGCCGAGCGCTTCATGGCACACCCGTACCGGATCTGCGACCGTGTCGGCACCGGCACGGGCCGCGAGCGCGCGCTCGCGGTAGCCCGGCGATGACAGCACGTCGGCCGCAGCGGCCGCCACGGCATCGGCGGTCAACGGTCGGATCAGTCGGCCACTTCCTTGTCGGACAACTCGATTCGCGATCTCCCACTGGTCGCCACCACCCGGTACGGCCACCAGAGGCACGCCTGCCAGCAGTGTCTTGCTGACGATGCCGTGGCCAGACCCGCAGATCATCAGATCCGCGCGCGTCAGCAGTTCGTCTTGTCTGCCCAGGCCGACGACCGCCCAGGGGGGCACCATGGTGTCAGGCCCACCCAGCCGCGACACCGCGACCCGCGTACCGGTAGGCAACGTCTCCCCCGGTATCAGCGCGGCGAGCGCGACCTCCGCGAGCCCCTCGGCGCCGGTGGTCGCCGTCGAGGGCGCGACGACTACCAGCGGACCATCGCCGGGTGGGACCTCGAGCACCGACGACGTCGGCTCGAAGTGCAGTGGACCGACAACCACGGCCTCATCCGGCCAGTCGGGTCGCGGTACCTCCAAGGCGGGCAGTGTTGCGATGAGGCTGCGAAGGGGGCCGGGATCGTCGGCGGGCAGCCCGATTCCGGCGCGTGCCGCCTCCCGTTCCACCGTGCCGCGCCGGATTGACCGCGCGGTCAACGCGCGCATCACGGTGTCGCGCAGACGGCCCTTGAGTCCGACGCCTGGCGCCAGGCCGCTACCCAGCGGCGGAAGCCCCCGCGACGGCCGGTACAGCGGGTGCGGGGTCAGTTCGACCCACGGAAGACCGAGGAGTTCGGCCGCCATACCGCCGCACGCTGTGATGACATCGGATACCACCAGGTCAGGTGCCAGGTCGCGGATGTGCGGCACGTTGAGAACCGCCATCCTGGCGGCGCGCTGGTGAAGCTTGGCACCGGAGTCGGTGTCATCGTCACCGTCCGCGGGGTCCAGGCCGTCGAGTTCGATCGCGTCGACGCCGGCGGATTGGGCCGTGTCGAGCCATTGCCTACCGGTCAACAACGTCGGATGGTCACCGGCGGACAGAAAGCGAAGGCACAGTGCGATCGCCGGAAACGCATGTCCGGGGTCGGGCCCGGCCACCACCGCGATGCGCATCGGCACTACCCTGCCACAGGCCGCGCCACTACCCTGACGCCATGACTCAGCAGACACCCGATGTCACGGGCGCGATCAACGCGAGCACCGTCGAGACCTTCCTGTACGCGTTGCAGACCCAGGACTTCGAGACCCTAGACTCGCTCCTGGCCGATGATGTGGTCTACCAGAACGTCGGACTGCCGACGATCCGCGGCCGCTCCCGCGTGGTGAAGCTGCTGCGCGGCATGGAGGGCAAGATGGGCTTCGAGGTGAAGTTCCATCGCAACGTCGCCGAGGGCTCCACCGTGCTGAACGAGCGGACCGACGCCATTGTGCTCGGCCCGCTGCGGATCCAGTTCTGGGTGTGCGGCGTGTTCGAGGTCGAAGACGGCCGCATCACGCTGTGGCGGGACTACTTCGACTTCCTCGACATGCTGAAGGCAACCGTCCGGGGTGTCCTCGGCATCGCGGTCCCCGCCCTGCGCAAGTCCATGTGAGGGACCGGCGACCCTAGGCGCCGCGCAGGTGTCCGAGTTCGTCGAACGCCTGCGCCCACCCGGCCAGGCGGTCGGTCGCGGCGCTGAGTTCGTACCGTTGGCGTTGAGCCGACATCGGAGAACTCGACATCGATCCGGAGTTCGCCGCGGACACCAGCTGCGCCGCGGCGGTCACCATATCGCCGTACTGGCGGCTACCGGCATCGAGCTGTGCGGCGAAGCTCGCGATGGTCGGCGTCAGATGGGCGCGTGATTGCGGCGCGGCGTGCGCGGCCCTCTCCATCGAGACGATCTCGTTGGCCGTGGCCGTCATGGTGGCGGCTGTCCGGTTCGCGGCCATCACCACCTCGTTCAGCTCGTCGGAGGGCAGCATGTGCCCCCGTTCCATGATGCCGAGCAGTGAGAACAGCCCACGTTCGGACGACGCCAGTGCGGCCATCGGCTGACGGGCCGCCGACCCCCATGGCGGCAGCCGCCGCAGATTTCGCTCCGCAGGCAGCGGCGCCCGCTTGAGCCAGCGGTAGCGCAGGAACGCCAGGGTCGACAGGAACGCCGCCCCCACGGCGATGGGGGCCGGAATGAGAAGCGCCCACGCCGGGGTATCCCAGGACGCCAGCACGGCCGTCACCACGATCCAGAGGCCGGACGAGAACGCGAGGAACAGCCCCGTCCGAAACGCCCACTTGCGCTTGCGCAGCAACTTGGCCCTCGGGTCGGCCGCAGCACCCAACTTCTGCGCCAGCACATCGGACATCTCAGCCGCGGTGTCGACGCCACGCTGCGCGAGCGTGCGCCAGGCCTCGTGCCGTCCGCTTCGGTAATCCGCTGCCATGATCTTCAGAGTTACTGCGACAGTGGGTTTTCCGGCGCAGCCGCGGGCGGGTTCACCGCAGGCGTGGCCGGGGCGGCGGTGCCGCCTGCGGACAACGACTCACCGCGCATGGAGGCGCGGATCTGCTCGAGCCGAGAGTGCCCGGCCATCTGCACGCTGGCCTGCTGCACTTCCATCATCCGGCCCTGCACGGAGTTCTGTGCGAGTTCGGCAGCGCCCATCGCGTTGGCGTAGCGTCGCTCGATCTTCTGGCGCACCTCGTCGAGGCTGGGCGTGGTGCCGGGCGCGGCCAACTCGCTCATCGACTGCAGCGAGGCGCTGACCTGCTCCTGCATCTTGGCCTGCTCGAGTTGGCTGAGCAGCTTGCTGCGCTCGGCGATCTTCTGCTGCAGCATCATGGCGTTCTGCTCGACGGCCTTCTTCGCCTGGCCCGCGGCCTGCAACGCCTGGTCGTGGAGGCTCTTGAGATCCTCGACGCTCTGCTCGGCGGTCACCAGCTGCGCGGCGAACGCCTCGGCGGCGTTGGTGTACTCGGTGGTCTTGGTCGCGTCGCCGGCAGCGGTGGCCTGATCAGCCAGCGTCAGTGCCTGACGCACGTTGACCTGGAGCTTCTCGATGTCGGCGAGCTGGCGGTTCAGTCGCATCTCCAGCTGCCGCTGGTTGCCGATCACCTGTGCGGCCTGCTGGGTCAGAGCCTGGTGCTGGCGCTGCGCGTCCTCGATCGCCTGCTGGATCTGCACCTTGGGGTCGGCGTACTCGTCAACCTTGGAGCTGAAGAGCGCCATGAGGTACTTCCACGCCTTGACGAACGGATTGGCCATGAGTTCGTTCCGCCTTCGTGTCTATTCGATGCTCTGTGTCGTTTCGGTACCCACCCGCTGGGGGCCGGCTACCTGCCTGTGTTTGCGCTAGCTGCCAACCTATCGGTTTCGCGCAGACCACCACACCCCTGCAGGCGATTTCTCGGTCCGTGGCGCGACCGAAGGGCCTATGCGACCGCCATCGTGACGGCCTGCGGGATGACGACCTTCGTGGCGACGTCGATATTGCCGATCGCGCTCGCGAGCCGTCCGCCCTCCCTGCGCTCCATCTCCTCGCCCGCGTCGGTCAGAACACGGGACAGGGGCACGTCGAGCGCGGTGCAGATCGCACCAAGCAGCTCGCTGGAGGCCTCCTTGCGTCCCCGCTCCACCTCCGAGAGGTAGCCGAGGCTGACGCGGGCGTCATCGGACACCTCGCGCAGGGTCCGACCCTGCGAGGTCCTGGCTTGACGCAGCACGTCACCGATCACTTCGCGCAGCAATGCCGTCATGGTGGGCTCCTTGCTCTGGGTCACTCGGCGGTCACTTCACGAAGAACGCAGACGCGCCTCGATTTGGTTCCCGAAACCCGACAGATCACCCGATGGCGGGTCGGCGGCGCGACTGCCTGACGGCCGAGATCACGTAGTCCGCGCCCGTCACGACGGTGAGGATGATCGCAGCTCCCATCAGAACCCACGCCAACGCCAGCCATGCACCCGAGAGCGGAAGCACGAACAGCCCGATCGCCACCGCCTGCACCAGGGTCTTCAGTTTCCCCCCGCGACTGGCGGGGATGACACCGCGGCGCAGCACCGCGAAGCGCAGCACCGTGACGCCGACCTCACGCACGAGGATCACCACCGTCACCCACCATGGCAGGACCTCGAGCACCGACAGACCGATCAACGCGGCACCGATGAGGGCCTTGTCCGCGATCGGATCGGCCAGCTTGCCGAACTCGGTCACCAGCCCGTAGCTGCGCGCGATCTCGCCGTCGAGCCTGTCGGTGATCACGGCCGTCGCAAACACGACGAATGCCGCTACTCGCCAGAACGTTTCATGGCCGTCACCGACGAACAGGGCGACCAGGAACACCGGGACGAGGACGATTCGCAAGGCCGTCAACGCGTTGGCGGCGTTCAGCACATGGACGCGCGGAACCACGGGATCGGTATCTGGTGGTCCTGGCACCGACACAGAATATCCGTTGCACCTACCGATACTCTCCACCTGTGAGCCCAGCGCCTCTTAACGAGCCCATGTCGGTTCGGCGCGCCCGGACCTCCGACGTCCCCGCCATCAAGGAATTGGTGGACATCTATGCCGGAAAGATCCTGCTGGAGAAGAACCTCGTCACCCTGTACGAGGCCGTGCAGGAGTTCTGGGTGGTCGAGATCGACAACGAGGTGGTGGGCTGCGGCGCGCTGCACGTGCTGTGGTCGGATCTCGGCGAGGTGCGCACAGTCGCCGCCCACCCCAAGGTCCGCGGCAGGGGTGTCGGGCACGCGGTGGTCGCGGCGCTTCTGGATGTGGCCCGCGAGCTACGGCTCGAGCGGATCTTCGTGTTGACGTTCGAGACGGAGTTCTTCGGACGGCACGGGTTCGAGGAGATCGCCGGAACACCTGTCACCGCCGAGGTCTACGAGGAGATGTGCCGGTCCTACGACATCGGCATCGCGGAGTTCCTGGACCTGTCCTACGTCAAGCCCAACATTCTGGGCAACACCCGGATGCTGTTGCTGCTCTAGCAGTTTCGGCGTGCGCGCGCCTGCCGCACCCAATCGACGATGCTGGCGTCGGTGTCCTCCGCCGTGACCCTGACGTCGATCCATCCCAGTCCGGTGACCGTGTCGTGGCGCCTGATCCCACGGCCGAAATCGCGACGGGTACTCCAGTGGTGTCTGCCCTCGTAATCCACGCCGACCATCGCGTCGCGCCAGCCCATGTCGAGCACGGCGACGCGTTGTCCCCATTCGTCGTACACCGGGATCTGTGTCTCCGGACGCGGGAAGCCAGCGCGAATGAGGAGTAGCCGAATCCGGGTTTCCTGGGGCGACTCTGCGCCGGGGTCCATCAAATCGATAGCAGTGGCGGCTGCGCGGATACCGCGCCTGCCGCAATACCGCTCCGCCAGCAACTCAACGTCAGCCGATTTGAGTCTCGTTGCTCTGGCAAGAGCATCGAGCGCTGTGACGGCGCGATCGACCTCGTACCGCCGGGCGATGTCCAAGGCGGTCCGAGCGGGGTTGGTCACCGCGATACCGCCGATGACATGGACTTCGTCGTCTTCGACGCGGTCCGACCACGTCCGAATGCCAGGCGGCGGGCGGCGGTTCGGGTGCAGGAGTTCGGCTGGTGCCGCTGCGTCGACCCACTTCGCACCATGCAGCGCGGCCGCCGACTGACCGGCCACGACACCCGCACGGCCGGACCAGAGCCACGCCGCCTTGGCGCGCGATATCGCCGACAGCTCGGCCCCACGCGAGATGTAGACGTCGCGGTGTACGGCGACGAAGCGGCTTCGCAACGCGTAGGGCGTCAGCCTGCCCGCCGCGACCGCCTCCGTGCCGATGAATGGCTCCCCCATATGGGGAGTGTGCCTACGACCGCCGACAGATCGCCGAGCGTGCCGCCACTGCGAGAATCCGACCGATTCTTCGCAGTGGTGTCACGTTCGGCTGGACTAGCTAGAAGAGGACTCGCTAGAAGTCGGGTTCGTCGTCGGCGTCGCCACCGGCAGCGTCAGAACCCCCGCGGATCAGCATCAGCGTGCCCGCCAGCTCGTCGGCCTTGACCAACACCTCGCGTGCCTTCGACCCCTCCGACGGCCCGACGATGTTGCGCGTCTCCATCAGGTCCATCAACCGGCCGGCCTTCGCGAACCCGACCCGCAGCTTGCGCTGCAGCATCGAGGTCGAACCGAACTGCGAGGACACGACGAGTTCGACGGCCTGCAGGAACACGTCCATGTCGTCGCCGATGTCGGGATCGACGTCGGAACGCTCACTGGCCGGCTTGGCGGCGGTGACACCCTCCACGAACTCCGGCTCGGCCTGTGCCTTGGTGGCCTCGACGACGGCGTGGATCTCCTCGTCGCTGATGTAGGCGCCCTGCAGACGGATCGGCTTGTTGGCCCCCATCGGCAGGAAGAGCCCGTCGCCCATGCCGATCAGCTTCTCGGCGCCCGGCTGGTCGAGGATGACCCGGCTGTCGGTCAGCGATGACGTCGCGAAGGACAACCGCGAGGGCACGTTGGTCTTGATCAGGCCGGTGACGACGTCGACGGACGGGCGCTGGGTGGCCAGCACCAGGTGGATACCCGCGGCGCGCGCCTTCTGCGTGATCCGGACGATCGCCTCCTCGACATCGCGGGGAGCGGTCATCATCAGGTCGGCGAGCTCGTCGACGATAGCCAGGATGTAGGGGTACGGCTTGTAGACCCGCTCGCTGCCCAGCGGCGTGGTGATCTCACCCGAGCGGACCTTCTCGTTGAACACGTCGATGTGCCGCACCCGGGACGCCTGCATGTCCTGGTAGCGCTGCTCCATCTCCTCGACCAGCCACGTCAGCGCGGCCGCCGCCTTCTTCGGCTGCGTGATGATCGGCGTGATCAGGTGTGGGATGCCCTCGTACGGCGTCAGCTCGACCATCTTGGGGTCGATCAGGATCATCCGGACCTCGTCCGGCGTGGCCCGGGTCAGCAGCGACACCAGCATGGAGTTGACGAAGCTCGACTTGCCCGAGCCCGTCGAACCCGCCACCAGCAGGTGCGGCATCTTGGCCAGGTTGGCCGAGATGAAATCACCCTCGATGTCCTTGCCGAGACCGATGACCAACGGATGGTGGTCGCTGCGGGTGACCGGGTCGGTGAGGACGTCAGCCAGGCGAACCATCTCGCGGTCGATGTTGGGCACCTCGATGCCGACGGCCGACTTGCCGGGGATGGGCGCGAGCATGCGCACGCTCTCGGTGGCCACGGCATAGGCGATGTTGCGCTGCAGCGCGGTGATCTTCTCAACCTTCACGCCGGGGCCGAGTTCGACCTCGTAGCGCGTGACGGTCGGTCCGCGGGTGCATCCCGTGACGGCGGCGTCGACCTTGAACTGCTGCAGGACCGAGTTGATCGAGTCCATCATCTTGTCGTTGGCAGCCGTGCGCAGCTTCGGCGGGTCGCCGGCGACGAGCAGGTCCAGTGGCGGCAGCGCGTAGGGCCCCTCGACGACGCGGTCGAGCACCGCGGTCATCGCAGCCTCGGGCTTCTTCGGCTCCTTCTTACGTCGCGCAGGACGAACCGGCTCGGGGACCGTCGGGGTCTCATCGGCCAGTGGGTAGTTGTCGTACGGGGTTCCGGCGGGCTCGGGCGACTCGGCGGCAGTCCACGCCGGGGCCGGATCCTCGCTGTAGCCGGCGGGCTCGTCGTAGTAGCCGTCCGAGAAGTCCTCGGCCTGCTCGCCCGGACGGTCGTCGTACTCGTCGTCGTCGTCGTCGTTGTCGTCCTCGTAGTAGTCATCGTCGTCGCGGTATCCGGTGGCGAACAGCGCCCGCACGGTCTCTGGAACCTCACGGATCGTGGTGCCCGTGACCAACAGAACTCCGAACAGGACTCCCATGAACAACAGGGGTGCGGCGATCCACGGCGTGAGACCGTCGGACAGCGGGCCACCGATCGCGAAGCCGGTGAAGCCCGCGGCGCTGCGGCGTGCAATCGGGTCGGCGGGCGAGCCGGCCCACAGATGCCAGAGCCCGAGGGCCGGGAGCGCAATCATGGTGGAACCGAGGATCAGCCTCGGGCGCGACTCGGGCTGGGGTTCGGTGCGCATGAGCACAACCGCGCTGCCGATGAGCAGCAACGGGACGAGGATCACCGCGGAGCCGATCACAGTGCGCACGGCGACGTCGATCCAGCCGCCGACCGGCCGGGCCGCGTCGAACCACGAGCTGGCCGCGATGACGACGGCGATACCGAGCAGTGCCAGGGCGATGCCGTCGCGGCGATGGCCGGGTTCGAGGTCACGCGCACGACCGATCGATCGTGCGGTGCTGCCCGCCCCCTTGGCCAGCATCAACCAACCGGCGCGCGCACCGCGCCCGACGGCCGCGCCCGCGGAACCCGCTCCCGATGCGCTCGACTTGCGAGCGGGCGCCTTGCGAGCGGGCGCCTTCTTACGCGGGGACGCAGGACGCTTCGGGGCGCTGGCGCTTCGCGACGCCGCCCCTGACCTGGTATTTCGCGTGCCAGATCGGCTGACGGTCTTACTTGCCATGCGGGTAAGCCTAGTCGCAGTAGACCCATTTGCACCATCAGCCACACAGGTAACAGTTCGCTAACCATCCGACAACGAAAGCTGCAGGTAGACAGCGTGCGCCTCACCTGCGCAGACACCGCGAATGGGCAGTTTGGGCGCGGTTTTGTTCGCTGGACGAATGAAAGCGCGCCCAAATCGCCAGGAGGTGGCCAGGTGACCGGCAAGTGTGCGCAGTAATGTCGTGACCTGAATCACTCATCGAGCAGTCCGAGGAGCACTATGCCCGTCGTCGTTGTCGCCACCATGACCGCCAAACCCGAGTCCGTCGACACGGTGCGGGAGGCATGTAAGAACGCCATCGAGGCGGTGCACGCCGAGCCCGGCTGTGAGCTGTACTCGCTGCACGAGGCCAACGGGACATTCGTCTTCGTGGAGCAGTGGGCCGACGAGGAGGCACTGAAGGCGCACAGCACCGCACCTGCGATTGGCGCACTCTTCGGCGCGGTCGGCGAGCACCTCGACGGCGCTCCGGACATCAAGATGCTGTCGCCGGTGGTCGCCGGGGACCCGGCCAAGGGTCAGCTGCGGAGCTAGCGAATACCGATATGGGATCGCTCACCGGAAAAGTCGCCTTCATCACCGGCGCCGCCCGTGGCCAGGGTCGCGCGCACGCAGTCAAACTGGCGTCCGAGGGCGCCGACATCATCGCCGTCGACCTCTGTGACCAGATCGCCTCGGTGCCCTATCCCCTGGCCACACCGGATGACATGGCCGCCACAGTCAAGCTCGTCGAGGAGACCGGCGCGCGAATCGTCGCGTCGCAGGCTGATGTTCGTGACCGTGCGGGGCTCAAGGAGGCTTTGAAGGCCGGCGTCGAGGAACTCGGCGGGCGCCTCGACATCGTGATCGCCAACGCGGGCATCGCCCCGATGGACGGCGAAGACGCGTGGGGTGACGTGCTCGACGTCAATCTCACCGGCGTCTACCACACCGTCGACGTGGCGATGCGACCAATGATCAAGGCGGGCAACGGCGGAGCGATCGTCCTGACCAGCTCGGTGGCGGGCCTGGTTGGCCTGGCGTCACCGGTGGCGGGTTCGGTCGCCTACGCCGCGGCCAAGCACGGGATCGTGGGACTGATGCGGGTGTACGCCAATCACCTTGCGTCATTCAGCATCCGGGTCAACTCGATTCACCCGGCCGGCGTCGACACACCGATGATCGACAACGACTTCACCCGCAGTTGGCTCCAGGGCATGGCCCAGAAGAGCAAGGGGGGACCGGATATGCGGAACGCGTTGCCGGTGCAGACCCTCGAAACCGAGGACATCGCCAATGCGGTGCTGTGGCTGGTGTCCGATGCCGCTCGCTACGTCACCGGAATCACGCTGCCGCTCGACGCGGGCTACGTCAACAAGAGGTAGCGATGCCGCGAAACCCCGCCGCGGGCACAGCCTTCGGGCCGATGGTCCTGTCCGCGGTGGAGCAGAACGAGTCACCCCGGCGACGGCTGGTCGACGACGATCTGGCGGCACCCTTCCTCCCGTTACCGTTGCAGGCGGTCGTCGCCGCGACACGCTGGGCGCCCGTGCGCCGAGCGGTGATCGGCACATCGGAGCGGTACGGCCCGGGACTGTGGGCCAATATCGCCTGCCGCAAGCGCTACATCGACGACAATCTCACGGCTGCACTCGGGGACGTCGACGCCGTGGTGGTCCTCGGCGCCGGGCTCGACAGCCGGGCCTACCGGCTGGCCCGCCGCAGCGACGTCCCCGTCTTCGAGGTCGACCTGCCGATCAACATCGCGCGCAAGCACAACATCGTGGCGAAGGTTCTCGGCGCCCCACCCCCGTCGGTACACCTGGTGCCGGTCGACTTCGAACGCGACGATCTGCTCGGCGCACTGGCCGGCAGTGGCTACCGCGCCGAGAGCCGCACGTTCTTCGTCTGGGAGGGTGTCACGCAGTACCTGACCGAGTCGGCGGTGCGCGCGACGTTCGACCAACTGTCGTCAGTCGCGGCGGGCAGCCGGATCGACTTCACCTACGTCCGAGCCGACTTCCTCTCGGGTGCCGAGCTCTACGGCGCGGACACGCTCCACCGCAAGTTCGTTCGCAAGCGCGAGATCTGGAAGTTCGGCATGCAACCCGAGGACGTCGCGGCGTTCCTCGGCGGTTACGGCTGGCGGCTGCGGGAGCAACTGGGCCCCGACGAGATCCGTGACCGCTACATACGCCCCGCCGGCCGCCACCTCACGGCGTCGCAGATCGAGTGGTCGGCGTACGCCGAGAAGGTCGATTAGCTCGCGGCGGTGCCGCCAATCAGACCGCGGCGGTGCGTGCCAGTTTGACCGCGGCCTCGAGGATGGTGTCCTCGGACAGCATCACCGCCAGGGCGGCGTCACCGAGCGGGATGAAGCTGTCATCGCTCGCGACCCGGGCCATGCCGCCGGTGTATCCGTGGTCGATCAACGCTGTCAGCACGCCCTCGCTGACACCACCACTGGCGCGCGTCTCGTCGACCACCAGCACCCGGCCCGTTGCCGTGGCCTCGGCGAGGATGTCGTCCACCGGAAGTGGGGCGAGCCACCGTAGATCGACCACCCGCACGGCGATGTCGAGCAACGCCAGCCTGCGCGCCACACGCAGACTCATACGCAGGCCGTTGCCGAACGTGAGGATGGTGAGATCACGGCCGTCCCCGTAGGTGCGGGCGCGGCCGATCGGCACGACGCCACCGGCGTCGTCGGCGAGCCAGAGATCGTCGCCGTCGTCGTACAGGTCACGGGTGTGGTACAGCGCGATCGGCTCGAGGAACAGGCAGACCACACCCGCCGACCGGGCCGCGGTGGCGCACGACCTCATCATCGCCGCGGCATCGTCGGGCCGGGCGGGGGAAGCGATCACGACACCTGGGAGATCCCGGATCGCGGTGATGGAGTTGTCGTTGTGGAAGTGCCCACCGAATCCCTTCTGGTAGCCGTAGCCGGCGATTCGGACGACCATCGGATTGCGGTACTGCCGGTTGGAGAAGAACTGGAGCGTGGCGCCCTCGCCGCGGATCTGATCGGCGGCGTTGTGCAGGTAGGCCAGGTACTGAATCTCCGGAATGGGCAGCAGCCCTGACACTCCCGCGCCCAACGCGAGCCCCAGGATGGACTGCTCGTCGAGAAGTGTGTCGAAGACGCGCGCCGTTCCCGCCCTGGCCTGCAGCCCGCGTGTCACCCCGTAGACGCCACCCTTGCGGCCGACGTCCTCGCCGAACACGACGGCCCCTGGGTCGGTGGCCAGCACATCCTGCAGCGCGCGGTTGATCGCCTGGGCGACCGTGATCGGCGCCGACGGGGTTTTTGTGGGTGCCGGTTTCGCGGCGGCCTCGGTGGCACCGACGGCCTCATCGAGTGCATCGCGCAGTGGAGTCATCACCGCGCGCGGGCCGTCGAGTTGGTCGAGTTCGGCGACCTCGGTGGCCATCTCCAGGATCTCGGTCCGCTTGGCCTCGTAGGCCTCGATCACCTCTTGCGGGTCGAGCACTCCCGCGTCGATGAGCAACCGCGCGGTGCACAGCACCGGGTCGCGGTCGAAATCACCGGTGATCTCGTCGGGTTTGCGGTAGGCCGGTTCGTAGTCCGAGCCGGCATGTCCCATCAACCGGACGGTGCGCAGGTGTAGGAACGCGGGACGACGTTGTGTCCGTACGTATTCCGCGGCAAGCTCCGCGGTCGCGAGGACTGACGGCAGATCGGTGCCGTCGGCGGTGAAGTACCGCAGATCGTCTCGGTTTCCATAGGTGCGCGCGATCCAACCCTGCGGTGTCCGCACGCTGATGCCGATGCCGTTGTCCTCGCAGACGAGGAGCAGTGGCATGGGCACACCCTGATACGCGGTGTGCATCGCTGCGTTGATGGCGCCGACCGCCGTGGAGTGGTTCGCCGACGCGTCACCGAAGCTGCACACCGCGAGTGCATCGGCGGGCCAGGGGCATTCGACACGCAACTTGCGCGCCCGAGCGATCGAGAACGCGACGCCCAGCGCCCGCGGTAGGTGGGAGGCGATCGTCGACGTCTGCGGGATGACGTTGAGGTCGTGGCGGCCGAACACCTTGTGCCTGCCGCCGGAGATCGGCTCCTCGGTGGCGGCAACCAACCCCAGCAGGACGTCGCGCAGGGGATCGCTGCCATGCACCTGGCTCGCGCGGGCCAGGAAGAAGCCGCCCGAACGGTAGTGCAACAGCGCTGGATCGGTGGGCCGCAGCGCGGCGGCGACCGCCGCGTTGCTCTCGTGGCCCGACGAGCCGATGGTGTAGAAGCCCTTGCCGTGTGACCGCAACCAGCGCGCCGCCAGGTCCAGATGCCTGCTACCCAGCTGCGCGTCGAACACGTCCAGGCAGCGCTGCGGTGACAGCCCTTGCAGCACGGAGGGATCCGCGGTCTCGGGGCTTGTCAGCTCGGAGATCGTCGCGGTGAAGTACTCATCGATTGATTCGGCCACTTTACTTCTCTGACCCTTCCCGACTCGGTCAGCGGAACGCGGCGGTGCCGGTGAGGGCCTGCCCGATTACCAGAGTATGCATTTCGCTGGTGCCCTCATAGGTCAACACCGACTCCAGGTTGTTGGCGTGCCGCATCACCGGGTACTCCCCCGTGATGCCACTGGCACCCAGAATGGTGCGCGCAGTGCGGGCGATCGCGATGGCCTCCCGCACGTTGTTGAGCTTGCCGAGGCTGACCTGTTCGGGGCGCAACCCGTCGGTGTCCTTGGCCCGGCCGAGGTGCATCGCCAACAGGAACGCCTTACCGTACTCGAGCGTCATATCGGCGATCTTCTGCTGGGTGAGCTGGAAACCACCGATGGGACGGTCGAACTGGACTCGGGTCTGGGCGTAGGTGAGCGCGGTCTCGAGGCAGTCCCGGGCTGCACCGACCGAGCCGAACACGATGCCGAAGCGCGCCTCGTTGAGGCAGCTCAACGGCGCGCGCAGGCTGGTGGCGCCCGGCAGCCGGGCACTGTCGGGGAGTCGGACGTCCTCGAGGACCAGTTCACTGGTCACCGATGCGCGCAGCGACATCTTCGACTTGATGGTGTGTGCGGTGAAGCCGGGCGTGTCGGTGGGGACGGCGAACCCGCGGATCCCCTCGTCGGTGCGGGCCCACACGATCGCGACGTCGGCCACCGATCCATTGGTGATCCACATCTTGGCGCCGTTGAGGATCCAGTCATCGCCGGACCGGGTGGCGCGCGTGCGCATTCCGGCCGGGTCCGAGCCGAAGTCGGGCTCCGTCAGTCCGAAGCACCCGATCTTGCGCCCGGCGGCCATCTCGGGCAACCACTGTTGCTTCTGCTCCTCGCTGCCGAAGGCGTGCAGCGCGAACATCGCCAGCGACCCCTGCACGCTGACCAGCG